>NZ_JBSFVD010000023.1:0-104744 GCF_053592135.1 Streptomyces sp. NPDC002784
GAGCGGGGAGATATCTGGCCGTACGTGGGGAAACCCTTGGCCATCAGTGGGGCGGTAAATGGCCGCCTATGGGGAGCTTGTCATGGCCGCCGTCAGACGTGAATGCTGGTCGACCCCATCTCGTCGTCCGTTATGTGCTTGGCCATGTCTCCCGCTTGCCACCTGTGCTGTCGATGCGTTTCACGCTTCCGCGCTTCCTCCCAGCCGCTGAGCGTCCCCACGGCGTTGAGCGGCTGTTTCGCTGACCTGCCATCGCCCTGCCCTGCGGAGCTGTTCAGAGTTTCTTTACTGGATCAAGGCGGCCCGCCTACGGCGGGCCGCGCGCGCTGGCGGCCCGTGGCCGCCGCCGCTCCTTGTCTCCGCCACCGCTCCGGCGGCCCCCGGCCGCTCAGCGCGCACAACCGCCAGGGCGGACAACCAGACCAGGAAGCAACCCCGCCCACTCCGAGCACCAGGACCAGGCCGGGACGCGTCAAGCTCGACCGCGCCACCAGACCGCCCCCAGCTCACATCCGTGCGGCCGGTGGAGTCGCAGGGCATGTCGGCAACGCTCGTGCAAGATCGAGGGCCAGGCCGTGACGTTTGGAAGAAGCGTGGTTGAGGCCGGCGAGTGGTTGCTGGAGACACACGTGGCAGGTGCTCGTTCGGCTCGCCCGCCGTCATGGCTGACTTTCGGTGGCTCAGGTCAAGGCCCTTCCTCGTTGGACAACAGGAAGCCGAGGGCCCGCACCCGCATCCGAGCACGCCAACTGCCCCGGCTACCATCGGCACCGGGGTCCTGATCAGGGATTCCGTGACCGGACCACCCGGAGTGCTGTCCAGGCTGAGGGGTGGTCCGGTCTCTTGTTGTTTGTCTGGCTATGCGAGCGCCGCCCGGCGAATCAGGCTCTAGAGGCAGCTCAGGGCCTTACCCACCTCGTAGATGGTCGGCCGGTCTTCGGGAGCATGGCTGAGCATGGCCTCGATCAACTCGCCCAGCTCACCGGGCGCCTTGACGGGGCGGCGTCTGCCGTTGGCCACGGCCTCTCTCTGGACGGGACGCGGAGCGTCGTCCGGGTACTCGACGGCACGCCAACCGGTGGCCGAGATGAGCAGGGAGGCGCCGAGGGCGTAGATGTCGGCTTCCGGCGTGGGCTCGGCTTCACCCGTGGCGAGCACGCTGCGCGCGATCTCTGGTGCTTCGTAGTGGACGAGGCAGCCGCGGAAAGGGAAGTCGTACCTCTCGGGGACGTGTCCGCCTCGGGCTAGTGCCAGGTCGATCAGATGCGTTTGCTCCGGCCCGATGATGAAGTGGGCGGGCTGTACGTCGCCGTGGGACCAGCCCTTGGCGTGCACTTCGGCCAGGGCCTCGACACAACCCAGCGCCACGCTGGTGTGCGGTGCGACGAACGAGCCTTTGCTGCGGCAGGGCTCCCACACTCGGTACAAGTCCGGCCCTTCATGCCACGGCTGGAAGTTCCACGTTCCGCCCTCCCACTCTCCGTACGCGAAGTCGTCGAAGCCGAGGCGATGCAGTACGACACCCTCGCGTGCGGGCGCGAGGGCGGTCCAGGGCTGGGCGGGCCAGTCGGCCGTAGCCTCGATCGGATAGCCCAGTTTGACGGCGTAGTGACCTCGATGGCTCTGCACCTCCCAGACCATGGAGCCCCGGCGGTTCAGGACCAGGCGCTGAGACGTGGGCATGAGGGCGTCGAGCACCACGATCGGCAGTTCAGAGGGTGAGCCGGACAACGTCTGTTCTCCTTCCGGGCGAACGCGGCCGACCACGAGGCGAGGCCGGCCGCGCCGCTGCTGTCTTGTGCTACGCCTGGCCGTACGGGCGGCCGCAGTCGGAGTCGCACTGGGCCAGGTTCGTGCCGTCCACGGTCCACAGGTCGTCGAAGACCATGAACCCGGCGGTCTTCATGGCGCGTGCCGAAGCGGCGACCTGCTTTGGGTCACGGGCACCACCACCGGGCTTCGGGTTGTGGTGCAGGAAGCGGCCCGCGTGCCGCTCGCACAGCTCGGCGTACTCCTTCGTGTGCAGGATGAGCGCATGCAGGCCCAGGTCCACGTCGTCCGAGGGGACCATGGGGACGATGGCGGTGGCTGCGGTGACCACGAAGGCGACCGCCTGGTCCGCGATCCGCTCGGCACGCTCGGGTGACTGCCCGTTGTGGACGACCACGAAGTGGGCGAGGCTCTGGAACAGCTCCTCGCCCGCCACCGCGCGGCCGGTCCTCTGGTCGTTCGCCGTTGCCGTCATGCGAGTACTCCCTTTTGGGTAGTGGAGCGTGGCACTTGCAGGGTTGGAGGGCCGCCCCGAACGGGCGTGGGGGAATCAGGGGATGAGCACCCGCCCGGGGCGGCCGGTCTACTGGCCGACAGCGAGAGCCATGCCGATCGCCAGGCCGCATGACCCGCTGATCATGATGATGAAGAGGACTCCCGCGTATCGGCCGATGGCGCGCATCACAGACCCTCCCTGCTGTTGCCGTTCTTGACGGCCAGGCGAGCGCTCAATTCCTCCCGAGCGCTCGGCTGCACCACCTTGTCCGGCATGGCATCCCACTCCCGGCCGCCGCCGATGGGCCGTATCTGCACACGGCCGCCGAGCTCACCCATGACGATGCCGATACGTCCCTTGGCGGTGTCCTTCGCCAGTTCACCGATGCCTGGTCTGGTCTGCTGGTTGCTCGCCATGCAAGGGAGCATCGCGATAGGAGGGCCGTCGCTAAAAGGTCAGGCTGATTACCCAACTTGGGTAATATCGCGGGAAGTAGAGAACCAGCGACGTTGCGTAGCCCTCGCAGTGTGGGAGCTTGCCGATGCCCGACCCGGACCGGCCGCAGGAACTGCCGGCCAGACTGCTCACCGATCCCGAGATGATCGATGCATGTCGGGTCCGGGACTTCGCCAGAGTCTTCCGGTTGGTGAAGGTCAGGGCGGGGATCTACCCGTCGATGATCGCCCGGCGTTGTGACCTGACGCCCAGCCGGGTGGGCGAAGTCATCGCAGGCCGCAGGCACTTGCTGCACATGGATGTCATCGAGCGAATCTCAGACGGTTTGCGCATCCCAGGGGACATGCTCGGCTTGGCCCGCCGAGCATGGGAGACGCCCCAGGCCCTGGTGGCCGACGAGCGTGAGGCGCCCCAGATACCGGAAGCCGAGCAGCGTGCCCCCGCGTCTCTGCCAGGTCCCGATGTGGACAGCATCTTGGCACTGGCCACTCGGACGAGCTTGAACGCGGCGACGCTTGAAGCCTTCCGCTCCTCCATCGAGGACTACTGGCGACGAGACGACCAGCACGGTGGTGAAGCACTGCGGCCCGCCATCGTCGGCCAGCTCCGCTATGTCGTCGGACTCTTGAAGGAGAGCCGACCGCCGTCGATCCAGAACGGCCTGTACGGCATCGCGGCCGAGCTGGCACGCCTGACAGGTTGGACCTACTTCGACGCCCGCCAGTACAACCAGGCCCGCGCGTACTTCACCGAGGCCCTGCAACTGGCGAAGGAGATCGACGACCGGCAGTTCATGGCCAACGTCCTCGCCTGCATGAGCTTGCAGGCGACCTACCAGGACAAGCCCGCGGACTCATTGGCGCTCGTGACCGCCGCCCAGGACCAGGCTCGGTCAGCATTCGGCAGCACGCCGCGCGTTATGTCGATGCTGGCCATGCGGGAAGCCTTCGCTCACGCCACGCTCGGCAACCGTGATGACACGCACCGAGCGATCGGGGAAGCACACAGCCAATTCGAGCAGATCGGGGCGAGCGATCCGGACCCCTCGTGGGTGACCTACTTCGATGAGCCGAAGCTCATTGTGGACACGGGCATCGCCCATGGCCGACTGGGCGAAGCGGCGACTGCCGAACCCTTGATCGCCGATGCCCTGCGGCGTGAGCACCACACGAACCAGCGAGGCCGCGCGTTTCACTCGTTCTGGCTGGCTCGTACGCAGCTTGACCAGGGCAAGCTTGACCAGGCGTGCCACACCGCCACGCAAGCCCTTGAGCCAGCGTCGGCGGTAGCCTCGGAGCGCGTGTCAGGGCATCTCAGGGAGTTCTACGACCAGTTGGCCCCACACAGGCAGGAGCCCGTAGCCCTTGCCTTCGAGGCACGGCTACGGGAGCTCCTCCCGCCGGTCAGCGGATCGCTTCATCCATGAGCAGGTAGAGCAGGCCGACGAGCGATCCACTACTCACGACCTCGCGGCGGTCTATCATCCCGCGCACCTCTGAGAGAGGAATCCACTCGATACGGTCGGACTCGTTCTTCTCCGTGGGCGGACCAGCGTAGGTGGCGCCGTCGATGCGGAAGACGTGGTGCTGCGAGTCGGTGATCCCGTTGGCCGGCTCGGCGTAGATCAGGGGTTTGATGGGGCCAGGGCTCCAGCCGGTCTCTTCCAGGACTTCGCGGGCCGCCGCCTCTTCCGGGGTCTCGCCGTCCTCGACCAGGCCCATGGGCAGTTCCCAGGCCCATGAGTCCGTGATGAAGCGGTGCCGCCACATCATCAGAACCTCTTGGCGGTCATTGACTACGGCGGCAACGGCCAAGTGCCGAAGGCGGACGACGTGGTACTCCCACCTACGTCCGTCAGGTTGTTGGACGTCGACCAGACACAGATTCACCCAAGGGTTGGTGTAGACCTGACGCTCACCGTGGGTCTTCCACTCCATACCTGCGGCCCCTCTCACGCGGTACACCCAGCATCGCAGACCATGATGCGGCTAAGGACAAGATTCGCGTCAAGGTGACGAAATGCATCCCGGTCAGGCTTCATTGCGCGGGAGCCTCGCTTGTGGCCAGTCTGCACCGAGGAGCGAGTCGAGCCTGTGGGCGTACTCGAACAGCAGCTGTGCATCATCCTCAAGGTCTTCGAAGGTACAGGCGATGTTGGTGCCGTCCTGCTTCCGGAAGAACCGGGACCTGATCACGCCCACACCATCCCAGTGCCACCAGGATGCATGAACAACATCGTCCCGGCGCCGCTTGAGCTCGTGTTCTTCGCCCCACGCAAGGACCGTTGCCAGAGCAGAGGCTTGCGGGATGCTCCGTCGTGACTGCGTCAACAGCATCTTGTGTAGGTCTGTCCAGGTCTTGTCGACGACCGAGAAGCCGCCTTGATCGCCTTTGAGTAGAAGGATGAGACGCTTCATGCTGGCCTCTACATGGCCACCGGCGACCACGATCGCTCCGATCAGGCGGTAGAGACGCTCCCGGAAGGCGATGTCTGCCTCATCTGGACCTCCGTGGCGATCCAACCGGAACGTCGAGATGTCCACTTCTGATCGAGCACTCGGTAGTGCGACGTCCATGCTGAAAGCAGGAACACCATCGAAGTGGGCATCCAGGCGGTAGTGATAGGTATGCCCAGGCGGGGGCCAGTCATCTGACATAGGTGTAGGTTGCCGGTTCACTCTGCCTTCAGTCATCACCTTTTACTGACAGCTGAGCACAAATCCGTGCTCTGCTGCGTCCAAGAACCGCAAGCACTCGCAGGTACAGCGTGATCAGAAAGCTCTGTGATGACGTTTGCCGCTGCCGTTGGAGAGGCAAGCAGCCTCACTACTGGCGGCCAGCGACCGATGGAACGTGGCGTGGCCACGGTGCCATCTCTCAGGTGTCACCAGTGGGGTGCTGTTTTCTGACATCCGTCCCAATGCTAAGTGTCTGCATCATAGTTGCCACCTCATCGGCGACCTTCCATTCGGCCCGCCGTGCGTGCTCTGGATAATCTTCAAACAAGGAAGGCGCTGGTTCAGGAGGTTGCTCCCGATCATACTCATCGAGGCGGGCAAGTGCCTTTTCGTATTCGTTAGGCGGCGTGTTGCTGGACGAATAGAAGGCGACTATATCTCTAATCTCGGATTCGGGGTAGATTGATTCTTGTCCGTTTTCTCCCCAGTCTTCGAGTGCATCTTCAGCGTATTCACGTCGTGTCGATGAAAGTCGTCCTTGGGCATCCTGAGTCTCAAAGCCAGGGTATACGGCTTCCAGCAGTTCTATCAGCTCGCCAGCGTACTCAATATCGATCCAGTTGTGCAGTTCATCGAATAGACGCTCTAGCTCGAAGCCGACGACTTTGGCGAGGGCTCGTTGGGCTTCCGGCGTCTCGTCATCGCTCAAAAATTGCAGCAGGATCGAGAGGTCATCTCGGTGGGGCGATATGGTTCCAGTAAGATGTTTTTCGATCTCGCCAAACGCAAGGTTGCGCATGATTTTGGAATCGAGAAGTTCGGCCATCTCCAAGAGAAAGAAGGCCCGTCGAGCTGGGCCACTTACTCTACTAACGCTCTCATCTAGCGCCATTGGTACAGCCTGGGTGGCTATTGTGGCGGCCTTCTCTAGCTGACTCAAGTGCTCACGATATCTGGAAAGCAGGGCCCCTCCGGCGCGCACCGGAATGCCAATCCAAAGCGTCTCTAGTTGCTCGAAATAGCGCACGAGCCCAAAGAGAGATTCTAGCTCATCAGCATTGGATGAAAAATAATCCATCAGATAGTCTCGGACGGATGGATTGTGAAACTCTACGTGTACATTCCCTTCCCTGTCGAACAAAGTATCCATCTTTTCAAAGCTGCGCAGCATCGTGCCGTCGAGGACGGCGAGAGATTTACGTAGATCGCGTACCCGGTGGCCGTAATCGCGCCACAATGCTTCAAGAATGTTGAGTGGGGTACTCCCCAGGTGCAGAAATACGACCTTTAGGGTCAGCATGTCGAGATCGTTTAGCTGGTTGTCGACGATGTGGCCCCACAACCTGCTGGGGTTTTCCAAGTTCGCCAGAATTTCGCTTGCAGCTGCCCCTGGCTCGTCTGACAAGTAGTGTGCTTCTGTCAGCGTAGAGGCAATGATGCGTGGATTGAAATTCCTGTGCCTCAGAATCTGGCGATACGTGGCAGGGCTGGCGAAAGTTGCTTTCACGCTCTCGGGCAGCTGCGATGCATAAACGTGGTTGTAAAGAATCTCTGCTCGCGATTTCCAAGAATAGTCACCGAGGTCTACGACGCAAGTCTGCAGACTGAACGGGTGTTGGTCGAGCCGCTCGTATCGCTGCCTTGCTCGGACTAGGATGTACTCTCGCGTGGTGAGAATAAACCGCTTATTGGGGGAATTTGCTGTCCGCCGCATTAGAGAGAGTAGGCGACCATCTTCGTTTTTCCCTAGCTTCTCGTCCAGCGAGGTTAGTCCCAGGAAGTCGTCGTAGTAGAAGACTTGGCGCTTGGCGTCATCCCACAGCTCATTCGCTTCATCGACGTCCTCTGAGATTTCAATCAACTCGTAGTCGCGAGCTAGATAGTGTGCACAAAGGACGTGACTGAGAGTAGTCTTTCCGATCCCTGGAATTCCGGCAATAATGCACACTCTGCGCTGTTCCAGAATAGTTAAGGCGCGCGAGTAGCTAGGGTTGACTGAGTACTTGAGCAGAGTATCGTCAATTTCTCGCGCCAATGCTTGGGATCGAGTAAGGAGACGTTTGGACAGGAGAGCGCTAAGGACGGTTGCGCTGGTTAGCCATAGCCTCAAATGTCTGCGAACGACATGTTCGTGCTTGCGTAGCAGAGCGTCTAGTTCCTGTCTACCGTAGATGTCTCCAGGTGTTCTGGCGTGCGGTTTCAGAGCCTGAAAGAGCTTGTCCTTCGCGTCCCTAGTCAGATCGACCGAGGTAGCCAATATGTATCGGCGCGGCTGCAGGCGCTGCACCTTCTGCGCTTCTGACTTCCGTACGTAATCAATGAGCTTGGCTCTAGGGGACCTATGCCAGTGTTTGCACTGGATGACCACTTCATTTTCACTGCTGCCGAAGTGTCGAAGGTCCACTCCTCCATCTGGCCCTGCTGAGAATATCTCTAGAGAGACACCCAACTCCTCTTCAAATAGGTCCTTACAGACCGCTTCGAAATCGAAGTCCGTCAGCCTGCTTAGGTCGAAGGTCTCCAAGGAGCCCCCTTCTGTCGTCTGTATCACTACCCCTGTGCTTGTCTGATGACTCTCTTGCTTGAACGGCGGAGAGGAGCCGAAGGATGCGAGCGGGACGAGACTCGCAGGGCTGCAGCCGACGGCGTCAATCCCAGCATGACGCAATGCAGGGGCCAGCGGAGGTGGTGAGGACGAGACGTGCGCTCCTGGTGCTGCGGGAGGTCGACAGCCAACGGGAGCGGGCTGACGGCAACCGTGACGGCAACGACGGCACACTGAGGCCGTTGGTCACGACTATCAGCGATCAGCCAGGAGGAAGGCGAAGCCTCTGCACTGCGGCCTGCCCGATCCTACGGATCAGAAGGTTGCAGGTTCGAATCCTGCCGAGTGCACGCAGACAAGCAGCCCCGGAGAGATCCGGGGCTTCTTGCGTTACGGGACGGCTTGGAAGCTGATCGGTGCCGAGTACGGGACGGTGAGGCCGTCGAAGTGGACTACTCGCTCGCCGTGGCCGCGCGGTAGGTCCGAAGGGCGGGGCGTGGGGCTCGCGAAGACGAAGAGGCGCAGGACCAGGAAGCGGCCGATTCCGGCGAGTGCGGCGGCGGTGAGGTAGACCGTCTGCTCCCACAGCAGCGTGGGAGACGGTTCCACCAGGTGCAGGACCAGGATCGCCGCGGACGTCACCGCGTACGCCACCGCCGCGGACCCGGCCGACTGCAGATGCCGGCGCAGGCCCGGCCGGCTGCCCGTGCCGAAGGTGAACAGGGCGTGCAGCTCGGTGCAGAGCAGCGTGGAGGCCACGGTGATCAGCGCGTTGGCCAGCGCCCAGGGCATCGAGTGCGCCAGCAGCGGCACCGTGGCCCCGGAGACCAGGCCGACGCCGCCCCCGCACACCACGAACCGGGCGAAGGACGCGAGCGGTGACGGCGACGTCATGGAACGTCCTTCCGGGAAAGGGTCGTTGAGCCGGAGCGGCTGTCGTACGGCTGTCTTGTTCTGCCGTGTCCAACGATCCCGTGATCCCGCTTCCCGGACGAGGAGGTGAGCTCCCCAGTTGGGGGTGTGGCCAGCCCTACCAAGGCAGTTGGGCCCGCTCCAGGTCCGGCGTCCTGTGCACGTCTCAGCCGTCGCCCTGCCGGAGTTCGTCGATGTACTGCTGGGCGAGTCCCGTGGTCCGGGTGAACCAGTCGGTCAGTACGGTGATCTCGTCGGGTGAGTAGTCGGCGAACAGGGCGTTGAGGCGGCCGTAGTAGGGCCCGTACAGCGACTCCACGCGTGTGACGGCGTCCGGTACCGCGGCCACCCGGACCCGGCGCCGGTCGGCCGATCGGGGACGCGGGTGATGTAGCCGGCGCGCTCGAGTCGGTTGAGGATGCCGGTCATCGCGCCGGTGGTGACGTGGGCGTGCTCGGCGAGGTCGCCCGCGGTGAGCAGGTTCTCGCCCGCCTTCAGGACGCAGCCGAAACAGAGCAGGTCGGTGATGTTCAGGCCCAGCCGCTGGGCCATCTCCTGCTGGCCGAGCAGGTGGGCCGCGATGAGGGAGTCCATCGCCTCCAGCGCCTGGGCGGGGGTGGCGGTGGGGCGCGGCGTGGCGCACATCAGTATGACCACGGACATACGGTCGCGGGCTGGACCGGTTTCGGCGTAGCCGGCGTCGGAGCGGCGGTACTGGGCTTCGGCGTCTGCACGGTGTCCGGCGCCTGGCCGGCCCTCGGCCTCGGGATCGTGACCGTGGCCCTGCCGGTCACCTGGGCGCTGCATCTCGCGGGTTGGGGGAAGCCGTCGGAGCGGCGACCGCGGGAGGAGTGGCCGATGCGGGCGCGCGACTCGCAGGCGCGTCAGGGGCATGCCGGGTGCCTGGGGTGCCGACTGGCCGGGCGGGGGCGCCGGGAGGTGGTGCCCGAGGTGGTGACGGTGGCCGGGAGTGAGCCGGCACTCTTGGCGTCCGCCGAGTGAACTAGCCTGCCCTGTACCGCCCTCCCGGGCCGTTGTCAGTCCCCCCGCCTACTCTCGATGGCGATGGAACAGGCGTCGTGGAGGTGCTCGGGGCTGCGTTGGTCGTCCGCGCAGGGGCCCGTGCTGGAGTGGGACGGTGGGCGGCGCAGTGCGCTGGTCCGGGGGAAGCGCGTCGCCTTCGGGGTGGCGGGGGTGGCGGAAGGGGGTGTGCGGACGTGTATCGGTGCCAGGGGGTATGCGTGTCCCGTGCGGGCCGCCGTGCCGGGGCGCAGTACCGGCGCGCGGTGCGAGGAGTGTGCCCGGCTGGACCGTGCGCACTCCGTGGCCGCGGACACGCTCGCCGACGATCCCCGGCCGTACCGGGTCTATCTGGCCTGGTTCGGGACCAGCATGGTCAAGGTCGGGATCACCGCCGAAGAGCGGGGCTCCGCGCGCCTTCTTGAGCAGGGTGCCGTCTGTTTCAGCTGGCTCGGCACCGGCCCGCTGATGGCCGCCCGGCGGACCGAGGAACTGCTGCGGGCCGCGCTGGGAGTGCCGGACCGGATTCCCTACGGCGACAAGCGGGCCGTACGCTCCACCCTCCCCGGCACCGAGGGCGAGCGGGCCGCGGAGCTGGAGCGACTGCATGCGCGGGCCCTCGCCCTCCCCGCCTGGCCGGACTCCCTCACCCCGGCGCCCTGCGATCCCGTCGATCACGTGGCCGCCTTCGGCCTCACGGGCCTCCCGCCGGCCGCCGGTGAAGTCACCGAACTGGTCGCCGGTGCGGCCCTCCACGGCCGACTCCTCGCCGCGGCGGGCCCCGACCTCCATCTGGACACGCCCGCCGGAGTCGTCATCCTCGACACCCGCCTGCTCCGCGGCTGGCCCCTGATCCCCGCGACGAACAACGCCCCACCGCTCCCCCTGCGAGAACCGAAGCCCACCATCCCGCCCCAGGAGGGCCTGTTCTGACCCGAGCCCGAAAGGGTCCGGCCGGCCACGGTGACCGCCAAGCCGTACAGCCACCCCGCCCCGCGGATCGCGGACCGTGACCCCACCCGCCCCGCGGATCGCGGACCGTGACCCCACCCACCCCGCGGATCGCGGACCGTGACCCCACCCGCCCCCTCCCCAAGAACCCCCTGTGCGCTTCTCAGGAAAATCACAGGTTGCCGCAAGCCCGTTCTCAGAGGGGACCGACAGTGTGGCGAGCATGACCACGACCTCGCCCCAGGGGCGCACCGAACTGCTGAGGCCGGACGGGAGCCCCGTTCGCGTGCTGGTGGTGGACGACGAGTTGTCGATCACCGAGCTGCTGTCCATGGCGCTGCGCTACGAAGGCTGGCAGATCCGCACCGCGGGAGACGGCACCGGTGCCGTCCAGACCGCGCGCGAGTTCCGGCCCGACGCCGTCGTCCTCGACATGATGCTGCCCGACATGGACGGCCTCACGGTCCTGGGGCGCCTGCGGCGCGAGTCGCCCGACGTGCCCGTCCTCTTCCTCACCGCGAAGGACGCCGTCGAGGACCGGATCGCCGGGCTCACCGCCGGCGGCGACGACTACGTCACCAAGCCGTTCAGCCTCGAAGAGGTCGTCGCCCGGCTGCGCGGACTGATCCGCCGCTCCGGCGCCGCCGACCGCCGCTCCGAATCCGTGCTGGTCGTCGGCGACCTCACCCTCGACGAGGACAGCCACGAGGTCAGCCGGGGCGGAGACTCCATCCACCTCACCGCCACCGAGTTCGAACTGCTCCGCTTCCTGATGCGCAACCCCCGGCGCGTGCTGAGCAAGGCGCAGATACTCGACCGGGTCTGGTCCTACGACTTCGGCGGCCAGGCCAACGTCGTCGAGCTCTACATCTCCTACCTGCGGCGGAAGATCGACGCGGGCCGCGAGCCGATGATCCACACCCGGCGCGGAGCCGGATACCTGATCAAGCCCGCCGCCTCGTGAGCGGGCGACGACGGACGCGTCCGCAGAAGACGCGAGCGGGACAGCCGCGCACCCTGCGGACGCGGCTCGTCGTCGCCTCCGTGGTGCTGATCGCCGTGGTCTGCGCGGTGATCGGCACGGTGACCACGCTGGCGCTGCGCTCCCACCTGTACGACCAGCTCGACGGACGGCTGACCGAGGTCGCCGGCCGCGTCGCAGGCTTCGGCGGACCCCCCGGCGACGGCAACCCCGACAACGCCAACACCAACGCGAACGGCAACGACAACGGCAACGGAAACGCCGACGACAGCGCCAACGACAACGCGGTCGAGCCCTCACCATCCCTCAGCCTCGACGAGATCGTCACCCACGGCCCCCAGCCCCAGGGCACGGTCGTCGCCGACGTCACGAACGGCTCCATCACCGCCGCCAAGGTCGGCGTGAAGGACGAGAACAGCACCGACTTCAGCGGGCTGGAGTCCGAGAACCTCACCGAGAGCCAGATCCGGGCGCTCGACTCCGTGCCCCGGGACAGCCGCAAGCACACCGTGGACCTCGGCGACCTCGGTGACTACCGGGTCGAGTACGCGTCCGGCGACAACGGCAGCTACTACGTCGCCGTCCCCACCGAGGAAGCCGACAACACCCTCAACACCCTGATCCTCATCGAGATCAGCGTCACCGCGGCGGGCCTGATCGCCGCATCCCTCGCCGGAACGGTCATCGTCGGCGTCGCCACCCGCCCCCTGCGCAAGGTCGCCGCCACCGCCACCCGCGTCTCCGAACTCCCCCTGCACACCGGCGAGGTGAACCTCGAAGAACGGGTCCCGGAGTCCGAGTGCGACCCGCACACCGAGGTCGGCCGGGTCGGCGCCGCCCTGAACCGCATGCTGGACCACGTCCACGGCGCCCTGCACTCCCGCCAGCAGAGCGAGACCCGGGTACGGCAGTTCGTCGCGGACGCCAGCCATGAGCTGAGAACCCCGCTCGCCTCCATCCGCGGGTACGCCGAGCTGACCCGGCGCGGCAGAGAGGACGTCGGCCCCGACACCCGGCACGCCCTCGGCCGTATCGAGTCCGAGGCGGGCCGGATGACCCTGCTGGTGGAGGATCTGCTGCTGCTGGCCCGGCTGGACGCCGGCCGGCCGCTCCAGTTCGAGCAGACCGACCTCGTCCCCCTCGTCGTCGACACCATCAGCGACGCCCGGGCGGCCGGCCGCGACCACAACTGGCGCCTCGACCTGCCCGACGAACCCGCGCTGATCAGCGCCGACGCGGCCCGGCTGCAGCAGGTCCTGGTCAACCTGCTGGCCAACGCCCGCACCCACACCCCACCCGGCACGACGGTCACCGCGCGCGTGCAGCGGCGCGGTCCCTGGATGTGCGTGGACGTCGAGGACGACGGCCAGGGCATCCCGCCCGAGTTGCTGCCGCACGTCTTCGAACGGTTCGCGCGCGGCGACACCTCGCGCTCCCGCGCCTCCGGCTCGACCGGTCTCGGCCTCGCCATCGTGCAGGCCGTCGCCACCGCGCACGGCGGTGCCGTCACCGTCGACAGCGTGCCCGGCCGGACCGTCTTCACGGTCCATCTGCCCCCGCTCACCGCGCGGCCGACGACCGGGACGTGGGGGCAACCGCACTCACAGGCACAGCACAGCGCCACCACACGGGCGCGACAGGGCGGTTGAGAAGAGTCGGTTCCATGCGAACCGACTCTTCTCCCGGCACCCTGCCGGCGCGGGAGCACCTCCCGGCCGGAGACGCCGGTACGCCTGTCCTGGACGTAGTGATCCCCGTCTACAACGAGGAGAAGGACCTCCAGCCGTGTGTGCTGAGACTGCACGAGCACCTGCGGCGCACCTTCCCGTACGCGTTCCGCGTCACGATCGCGGACAACGCGTCCACGGACACCACTGCCCAGGTGTCCCGGCGGCTGGCGGCGCAGATCCCGGAGGTCCGGGCCGTCCGCCTGGAGCAGAAGGGCCGCGGCCGTGCCCTGCGTACCGTGTGGTCCGCCTCGGACGCCCCGGTCCTCGCCTACATGGACGTGGATCTGTCCACCGACCTCAACGCCCTGCTGCCGCTGGTGGCCCCGCTGATCTCGGGCCACTCGGACCTGGCGATCGGCTCCCGTCTGGCCCGCTCCTCCCGGGTCGTGCGCGGCCCGAAGCGGGAGTTCATCAGCCGCTCGTACAACCTCATCCTGCGCGGTTCGCTCCAGGCCCGCTTCTCGGACGCGCAGTGCGGGTTCAAGGCGATCCGGCGTGAGGTGGCCCAGGCGCTGCTGCCGCTGGTGGAGGACACCGGCTGGTTCTTCGACACCGAGCTGCTGGTGCTCGCCGAGCGCGCGGGCCTGCGTATCCACGAGGTGCCCGTCGACTGGGTCGACGACCCGGACTCGACCGTCCACCTCGTCCGGACGGCCACCGACGACCTGAAGGGCGTGTGGCGGGTCGGCAAGGCCCTGGCCACCGGATCACTGCCGCTGGACCGCCTCGCCCGTCCCTTCGGCGACGATCCGCGCGACCGCGAGATCCAGGACGTACCGAAGGGGCTGGCCCGCCAGCTGGTCGGATTCTGCGTGGTCGGCGCGCTGTCCACGCTGTTCTATCTGCTGCTCTACAGCGGCTTCCGCCAGTTCACCGGTGCGCAGGTGGCCAACGCGCTGGCCCTGCTGGTCTCGGCGGTCGCCAACACGGCCGCCAACCGGCGCCTCACCTTCGGGGTGCGCGGCCCCGGCGGGGCGGTGCGGCACCAGGCGCAGGGCCTGGTGGTCTTCGCCATCGGCCTCACCCTGACCAGCGGCTCGCTGGCCGCCCTGAACGCGGCGACCGGGAACCCCGCGCACTCCACCGAACTGGCGGTCCTGATCGCCGCCAACCTCGCGGCGACCGTGCTGCGGTTCCTGCTCTTCCGGGTGTGGGTCTTCCCGGACCGCCACGAGGAGCCGCCGGCCGTGCGCGAGGACGCGGAGGGCGGCCCGGTGGCCGCCCAGCACATCCCGACGTACGCCCTGTCGCAGCCGCCGCTCCCGCAGCGCCCGCTGCCTCCCGTCCGCGCCGGTGCCGCCGCGGACCCCAGCTGGAGGGACGACACCATGCGGCTGCAGCCCGTGCGGTCCTCCGACCACGAACCGGGGGAGCCCCGATGACCAGCACTTACCGTACGGCCGTGCAGGAGCCGCCGGCTCCTACGGCCCCCGAGCCCGGCCGGCCGTTCCCGCGCGGACTGTGGCGCGGCCGGCCCGAGGACCCGCGCTGGGCGCGCCCGGCCTTCCTCAGCCTGCTGCTCGCCACCGCGGTCCTCTACCTCTGCAACCTCAGCGCCTCCGGCTACGCCAACTCCTTCTACTCCGCGGCCGTCCAGGCCGGCAGCCAGTCCTGGAAGGCGTTCTTCTTCGGCTCGCTGGACGCGGCCAACGCGATCACCGTCGACAAGCCGCCGGCCGCGCTGTGGCCGATGGCCCTGTCGGTCCGGATCTTCGGCCTGAGCTCGTGGACGATCCTCGTCCCCGAGGTGCTGATGGGCGTCGGCACGGTCGCCGTGGTGTACGCGGCCGTCCGCCGCCGGTTCAGCCCGGCCGCCGGTCTGATCGCGGGCGCGGTGCTCGCGCTCACCCCGGTCGCGGCGCTGATGTTCCGGTTCAACAACCCGGACGCGATGCTGGCCCTGCTGATGGCGCTGGCCTGCTACTTCGTCATCCGCGGCCTGGAGGACGGCCGTACGAGGTGGCTGCTGTGGGCCGGGGCCGCGATCGGCTTCGCGTTCCTCGCCAAGACCCTCCAGGCCTTCCTGATCCTGCCCGCACTCGCCTTCGTCTACGGCGTCTGCGCCCCGGTACCGGTGAGGAAGCGGATCGGACAGCTGGCGGCGGGCCTGGCCGCGATCGTCGTCTCGGGCGGCTGGTGGGTGGCGGTCGTCGAGCTGTGGCCGGCGTCCTCCCGCCCCTACATCGGCGGCTCCCAGAACAACTCCTTCCTCGAACTGACCTTCGGCTACAACGGTCTCGGCCGGCTGAACGGCGAGGAGACCGGCAGCGTCGGTGGCGGTGGCGGTGGCGGTGGCGGCGGAGGCGGCACCGGGCAGTGGGGCGAGACCGGCTGGGACCGGCTGTTCGGCGCCGGTATCGGCGGCCAGATCTCCTGGCTGATCCCGGCCGCGCTGATCCTGCTCATCGCGGGCCTGGTGGCCACGCGCAAGGCCGAGCGCACCTCGGTGACCCGTGGTTCGTTCCTCGTCTGGGGCGGCGCGCTGCTGATCACCATGGTGGTCTTCAGCTATATGCAGGGCATCTTCCACGAGTACTACACGGTGGCGCTCGCGCCCTACCTCGCTCCCCTGGTCGGCATGGGCTCGGCGCTGCTGTGGGAGAAGCGGGAGCGGGCGTGGGCGTCGGGAACCCTGGCGGCGGCCATGGCGGCCACCGCGGCCTGGGGGTACGTCCTGCTCAACCGGTCCGCCGACTATCTGCCCTGGCTGAAGTGGCTGGTGCTGGTGGGCGGCCTGGTGGCCGCGCTCGGGCTGATCTTCCTGAGCAGGCTGGGCCGCCGGGCGGCCCTGGCGGTGGCCGGACTCGGGCTGGTGGCGGCGCTGGCCGGGCCCACGGCGTACACCCTCACCACGGTGAGCGAGGGTCACACCGGTTCGATCGTGACCGCGGGCCCGTCGGTGCAGGGCAGCCGAGGCGGCGGCCCGGGCGGCGGCGGTGGCTTCCCGGGCGGCGGGGGCATGCCGGGGCAGCAGAACCAGCAGGGCGGCGGCATGGGCCAACCCCCCACCGGGGGAACCGGCGGCATGCCCGGTCAGCAGAACCAGCAGAACGGCGACGGCGGTATGGCCGGCGGCGACGGCGGCATGGGCGGTCTGCTCAACGGCGCCACGGTCGACGACGAGGCCCAGGAACTCCTGACCGAGAACGCCGGGGACTACACCTGGGCCGCCGCGGCCATCGGCGCCCAGAACGCCGCGAGCTACCAGCTCTCCACCGGCGAACCCGTGATGGCGATCGGCGGCTTCAACGGCACCGACCCGTCCCCGACCCTGGCCCAGTTCAAGGAGTACGTGGCGGACGGCAGGATCCACTACTTCATCTCCAGCGGCTCCGGCGGCGGCATGGGCGGCTCCGACAGCGGTACGTCCGCACAGATCACGGAGTGGGTGGAGGCCAACTTCAAGCAGGTCACGGCCGGTTCGGCCACCTTCTACGACCTGACGCGGAAGGCGAGCGGCTGAGCGCCACAGCTGGCGGAAGAACGTGCTGTACACCGTATGAGAGCTGTTCTACGGTGTACAGCATGTCCGTTCCTGCACCCGTCACCGTCTCCCAGGGCCACCCCCGGCGCTGGCTCATCCTCGGCGTCATCTGCCTGGCCCAGCTCACCGTCGTCCTCGACAACACCGTCCTGAACGTCGCCATCCCCTCGCTGACCAGCGAGCTGGGCGCGGCCACCTCGGACATCCAGTGGATGATCAACGCGTACTCGCTGGTGCAGTCCGGACTGCTGCTCACCGCGGGCAGCGCCGCCGACCGCTACGGCCGCAAGAAGATGCTGATCACCGGGCTGGCCCTGTTCGGCGCGGGCTCGCTGACGGCCGGACTCGCCGACACCACCGGCCAGTTGATCGCCGCGCGGGCCGGGATGGGCGTGGGCGGGGCGCTGCTGCTGACCACCACGCTCGCCGTCGTGATGCAGATCTTCGCCCCCGAGGAGCACGCGAAGGCGATCGGCATCTGGGCCGCGGTCAACGCGCTCGGCTTCGCCTGCGGCCCGCTGCTCGGCGGCTTCATGCTGGACCACTTCTGGTGGGGCGCGATCTTCCTGATCAACCTGCCGGTCGTGGTGCTGGGCCTGGTCGCGGCCGTCACCCTGGTCCCCGAGTCGAAGAACCCCCGGGGCGACCGGCCCGACCTGCTCGGCGCCCTGCTGTCGACGATCGGCATGGCCTCCCTGGTCTTCGCGATCATCTCCGGGCCCGAGCACGGCTGGACGTCGGCCCGGGTCCTGGGGTCGGCGGCCGTTGCCGTCGCCGTGCTGGCGGCCTTCGCCTCCTGGGAGAGCCGCATCCCGTACCCCATGCTCGACCTGCACTTCTTCAAGAACCAGCGGTTCACCGGCGCCATCGCGGGCGCGGTGCTGATCACCTTCGGAATGGGCGGCTCGCTCTTCCTGCTCACCCAGCACATGCAGTTCGTCCTCGGCTACGGCCCGCTGGAGGCCGGGCTGCGCACGGCACCGCTCGCGCTCGCGATCGTGGCGCTGAACTTCACCGGTGTGGCGGCGAAGTGGGCGGCCCGGCTCGGCAACCCGGCCGCCATAGGGGTCGGCATGGCCCTGATGGCGTGCGGCCTGGCGTCGATCGCCCTGCTCGCCTCCAGTGGGTACGCCGGCACCCTGCTGGGCCTGCTCCTCATAGGGGCCGGTGCGGCGGTCGCCAACCCGGCGATGGCGCACGCGATCATGAGCTCGATCCCGCCGGAGAAGGCGGGCATCGGGGCGGGGATCAACGGGACCGTGGCGGAGTTCGGGCAGGGCCTGGGCGTGGCCGTGCTCGGGGCGGTGCTCACCTCCCGGTTCGCGGCACTGGTCCCGGTGGCCGCGTCCTCCTTCCCCGCGGCGATGGCGGCGGCGGACGGCGAGGCCCGTCGGGGTGAGATCAGGGACGCGTTCGCCTCCGGCCTGGAGAGCAGCCAGTTGGTGGGAGCGGTGGCCGTGCTGCTCGGCGGGTTGGTCGCGGCGGCGTTGCTGCGCAGGGCGGAGCGGGCAGACTCGGGGAACACGACCCGCACGCAGCACGTCCAGGAAGGTGCGCCATGGTGAAGGCAGCCGAGCGGGCCAGCGTCTGGCTGGAGGGCAAGGGGCGCCGCGGTGGCCGCGGCGGGGGGCAGCCCTCCGGGCTCGACCGGGACCGGATCACCGAGGTTTCCGTACGGCTGCTCGACGCGGAGGGGCTCACCAAGTTCTCCATGCGCCGGCTGGCCGCCGAGCTGAACGTCACGGCCATGTCCGTCTACTGGTACGTCGACACCAAGGACGACCTCCTCGAACTCGCCCTCGACACGGTCTACGGCGAACTCCGGCTCCCCGACCCGGAGGCCGACGAGGACTGGCGCGACCAACTGCGCACGCTGGCCCGCGAGTACCGGGCCCTGCTGGTGCGCCACCCCTGGATCTCGCCGCTGGCCGGGACCTACCTCAACATCGGGCCGAACTCCCTGGCCTTCTCCCGGGTCGTGCAGCGCGTCATCCGCCGGACGGGGCTGCCGGCCGAGGGCGTGACGGGCGCGATCTCTGCCGTCTTCCAGTTCGTGTACGGCTACGGCACGATCGAGGGCCACTTCTTCGCCCGGGTCCAGGACGCGGGCATGACCCCCGACGCCTATTTCCAGCACGCCATGACGACGGTGAGCGAGACCCCGTCGACCGCGGAGGTCGTCCACGAGGCCAAGGACATCATGGCGGCCCGGGGCGGCGACACGGTCGAGGAGATGCTGGAACGGGACTTCGTCTTCGCCCTGGACCTGCTGGTGGCGGGCATCGAGGCGATGGTGGCGGGAGCGGGCTAGGAATTGTCGGTGAGCCGCGCCGGAAAGCCCCCCGTCGCCACCGGCCCCCACCTCTGCGGCGTCACCCGGATGATCGACTTGCCCTGCTTCACCATCGCCGCCCGGTACTCGTCCCAGTCCGGATGCTCCCCGGCGATGTTCCGGTAGTACTCCACCAGCGGCTCGACGGAGTCGGGGCAGTCGACGACCTCCGCCGTGCCGTCGATCTGCACCCACGGCCCGTCCCAGTCGTCGCTCAGCACGATCAGGCTGACCCGCGGATCCCGCCGGGCGTTGCGGGTCTTGGCCCGCTCCGGGTAGGTGGAGACGACGATCCGCCCGGAGTCGTCCACCCCGCAGGTCAGCGGCGACCCCTGCGGGCTCCCGTCGGCCCGCCGCGTCAGCAGGATCGCGCGATGACGCGGCCGTACGAAGTCCAGCAACTCGGTGCGCGAAACGGCGGTGTTGGTCGCGATGTTCGGTGCCATGCGCCCAGCCTAGGCCTGCGGCAGCGTGTCCCCCTGGACCGCCTGCACGTCGAGTTCCACCCGCAGCGTCGTGCCGATGGCGGCGATCCCCGCCTGGACGACCTGGTTGTAGTGCATGGCGAAGTCCTCGCGCCGCAGCTCGGCGGTGGCCCGGAACGCGGCCCTGGTCCCGCCCCACGGATCCGACCCGGTCCCCAGATACGCCAGGTCCAGGTCCACCGGCCGTACGACACCGTGCAGTTCCAGCACCCCGTGGACCGTCCAGCGGTCCGTACCGGCCGCGGTCAGGCCCGTCGAGCGGTAGGTGATCTCCGGGAACCGCTCCACGTCCAGGAAGTCCGGCGACCGCAGGTGCCCGTCCCGCAGGGCGTTGCCCGTGTCGATGGACGACGCCCGGATCACCGCCTCCACCCGCGACCCGGTGACGTCGCCCGGGGCGATCTCGACGGTCGCGGAGAAGTCGGTGAACCGTCCGTGCACGCTGGAGATGCCCAGGTGCTGGGCGACCGCGCCCACCGACGAGTGCGCCGGGTCCACCGTCCACACCCCCGGCGGCGGCAGTTCCGCCCCGCCCTGCCGGGCCAGCGTCACCGTGCCCACCTCGGCCCGGCCGCTCGCCGTGACGAGCGCGCTCGCCGCGGCGGGCGCGTACCCGACGGCGGTGACGATGACCGTGTACGCCCCGGGGGCCAGGGGGTTCGGGTCCCGTACCGCGCCCTCCGCGTCCGCCTCGGCGCGCAGCACCTGGCTGCCGTTCCCGTCCGTCACCGTGACGACCGCGTGCGACACGGCCCAACCGTCCCGGGTACGGATCCTCGCGGTCAGTCCCATCTCAACTCCTCGCATGAAACCGGCCCGTGGAACGCACCTCCGCTCAGAGCGCGCTCCACGGGCCGGGGCCTGTCCTACTCGCCGGGGTGGGCGAGTTCGATGTCGTGGTCGTCGACGCCGGGACCGTGCACGGTCAGCGCGGACGCCACCGGCGGGTATCCCGTCGCGATGACGGTGTAGTCGCCGCCGTCCAGGTCGGTGAAGGCGTACGCCCCGTCCGCCCCGGTCGTCGCCGTGCCGACGACGTTGCCCGCCGCGTCCACGAGGGTGACCCGCGCGTCGGCCAGTGGACCGTGCGGCGCCCGTACGACGCCCTGGACCTGGGCGCCGGAGTCGAGGTCGACCTCGACCCGGGTGACCCCGGTGCCGCCGATCTCGACGGGCAGGGCACGCGGCCGGAACCCGGCGGCGTTCACCGCGACGGTCACCGTGCCCGGCACCAGCTCGCCGAGGGCGAACTCGCCCTGCTCCCCGGTGGCGGCGGTGGCCAGCAGGTCCCCGCGCACATCGGTGACGATCACCATCGCGTCCGGGACCGGCAGCGCCCCGTCGGCCGCCCGCACCACACCGCTCAGCCCACTGGTGCCGCTGAGCAGGATGTCGTACGCCAACGGCTCCTCGCCGACGACGACGGTGGACGCCTGCGGCTGGAAACCGTCGGCGGAGGCGATCAGGACGTACGAGCCGGCGCCCGGCGCGTCGACGCCGTAGGCACCGTCCGCCTGGGCCACCGAGCGGCCGAGCTGCCGTCCCGAGAGCGAGATCAGCGTGACCGCGGCCCGCGGCACGGGCGCGCTCTCGGCGCCGCGGACGAATCCGCGCACGGGGACGGACCCACCGGTGACCTGCACGGTCTCCTCCTCCACCACGTCCTCCTCCACGGCAGGGGCCGCGGGAGCCGCTTCCGGCCTCGTGGTCTCCGCCGCAGCCTGCGCCAGCGCGCCGGACGTCCGCAGCGGGACCTCCTTGATGAACAGCGTCACCACGAAGGCGAGGAAGGCGATCGGGGCGACGTACAGGAAGATGTCGGCGATGCCGTGTCCGTAGGCGCTCTCCAGCCAGGTGCGGATGTGCGCGGGGAGGGCGTCCATGTCGGGCAGCTCGCCGGAGCCCACGGCGCCGGCCGCGGCGGACTGCTCCTGCGGGCTGAGCGAGCCGATGGTGTCGGTGGCGTAGTGGCTGATCCGGGTCGACATCACCGAGCCGAGCGCCGAGACGCCCATCGCGCCGCCGAGGGACCGGAAGAAGGTGACCACCGAACTGGCGGCGCCCAGCTCGTGCGGGGCGACCTGGTTCTGCGTGGACAGCACCAGGTTCTGCATCATCATGCCGATGCCGAGGCCCATGACCGCCATGTAGACGGCGATGTGCCAGTACGGGGTGTCGTAGCGCATGGTGCCCAGCAGCCCGAGGCCCGCCGCCAGCAGCACACCGCCGATGACCAGCCACGCCTTCCACTTGCCGGTCCGGGTGATGATCGCGCCGGAGACGGTGGAGGAGACGAACAGGCCGGCGATCATCGGGATGGTCATGACGCCCGACATGGTCGGGGACTTGTCCCGCGCCAGCTGGAAGTACTGGCTGAAGAAGACCGTGCCCGCGAACATCGCGACACCGACCAGCAGGGAGGCGAGCGAGGCCAGCGTGATCGTGCGGTTCCGGAACAGGTGCAGCGGGATGATCGGCTCGGCGGCCCTGGTCTCCACGAACAGGAAGACCAGCGTGAGCGCGAGCGCGCCGCCGACCATCGCGTACGTCTGCCAGGACAGCCAGGCGTACTTGTCGTCCGCGAAGGTGACCCAGACCAGCAGCAGACTGACGGCCGCGGTGATGAAGAAGGCACCGGCCCAGTCGACCTTGACCTTGCGCCGGGTCACCGGCAGGTGCAGCGTCTTCTGCAGCACGAACAGGGCGATCAGCGCGAACGGGATCCCGACGTACAGGCACCAGCGCCAGCCCAGCCAGTCGGTGTCGGTGATGACACCGCCCACCAGCGGACCGCCGACGGTCGCGACGGCGAAGGTCGCGCCGAGGTAGCCGGAGTAACGGCCGCGCTCCCGGGGGGAGATCATCGCGGCCATGATGATCTGGGCGAGCGCGGTCAGACCACCGGCGCCGAGCCCCTGGATCACCCGGGCGCCGATCAGCATCCCGGCGTTCTGGGACAGACCGGCGACGACCGATCCGATGATGTAGACGACCAGGGCTATCTGGACCAGGGTCTTCTTGCTGACCAGGTCGGCGAGCTTGCCCCACAGGGGCGTGGACGCCGTCATCGCCAGCAGCGCGGCGGTCACGACCCAGGTGTACGCGCTCTGTCCGCCGCCGAGGTCCTGGATGATCTCGGGCAGCGCGTTGGAGACGATGGTGGAGGACAGGATCGCGGCGAACATGCCGAGCAGCAGCCCGGAGAGCGCCTCCATGATCTGCCGGTGCGTCATGGGGGCCTCGCCGGAGCCTCCTGAGTGCTTGGCATGAGCCCGCACACCGGCTGGTGTGGTCGTTGCCATGGACTTCCTTCTCTTACGTGGTGATCGCGGGTGTACGGGGGGACTGCTCGTCGAAGCAGCGCCGCAGCCGTGCCATGAGCAGCGTGAGCTGGGTGACCTCGTCGTCGCTCCAGTCGCTCAGGCGTTCGGCGAGCAGCCGGGTGGTGCACCGGGCCAGCTCCTCGACCCGGGCCCGGCCCGCGGGCGTGAGGCGCAGGATGCGGCCGCGCTTGTCGGCCGGGTCGGGGGAGCGGTCGATCCAGCCGCGCTCGGCGACATGGGCCACGTGGCGGCTGGTGACCGACATGTCCACGGCGAGCAGGTCCGCGAGCTTGCTCATGCGCATGTCGCCGTGGCGCTCCAGCAGCGTCAGCACGGCGGCGGAACCGCTCGGGCAGTCGGACGGCAGCGCCCGCCCCAGCTCCCGCTTCACGGCACCGAAGGCACTGAACTGACGGACGAGCTCCTCGTACACCGCCTGCTCGGCCATCGCACGCCTCCCGGGAGTATTTGTTGCTTAGGGCAACCATAGAAGCTGTTGGTTGCTACAGGCAAACGAAATGACGGGAGTGCGACCCAAAAGTTGGCAAAGGCAAGTATTGCGATCGTAAATGTGCGGGAAGCTGCCGGCCCACGGTCCCTCCGGCCGGACGCCGGAGCCCAGGGGCCCCTGCGGGCCCCGCACTTGGGCCGGACCCCCGCATTCGCTAGGGTTTCGGCCCATGGCTAACACCGAGGGCCCCCAGGGCAACTACGACCCCGCCGGCAGCACCCAGATGTTCCGCGCGTTCGTCGACGAGGCCCCCCAGGGGCGTCAGCCGGCGGCCGCTTCTTCCGGCCCCCGCATCGGCCTGATCGTCGGTGTCGTCGTCGCCGTCGCGGTCGTCGCGGCGGTGGCCTGGCTCGCGCTGATGTAACCCGGGCGGCTCACCTCCGCCGTACCCCCGCCCCCGGACGCACGACGGCCGCCGAGGCGCCGGTCAGGGCGCCTCCGCGGCCATGCGTCCATGTCGTCGCCCGACGCATCGGGCCGGGCGTCAGTCCGAGATCAGCCCGTCCCGCAGCTGCGCCAGCGTGCGGGTCAGCAGGCGGGAGACGTGCATCTGGGAGATGCCGACCTCCTCGCCGATCTGGGACTGGGTCATGTTGGCGAAGAAGCGGAGCATGATGATGCGGCGCTCCCGGGGCGGCAGCTTGGCCAGCAGCGGCTTCAGCGACTCGCGGTACTCGACGCCCTCCAGCGCGCTGTCCTCGTAGCCGAGGCGGTCCGCGAGGGAGCCCTCGCCGCCGTCGTCCTCGGGGGCCGGTGAGTCCAGCGAGGACGCCGTGTAGGCGTTGCCGACCGCCAGGCCGTCGACCACGTCCTCCTCGGACACGCCCAGCACCGCGGCGAGTTCGGTGACCGTGGGGGAGCGGTCCAGCTTCTGGGAGAGCTCGTCGCTGGCCTTCGTCAGGGCCAGCCGCAGCTCCTGCAGCCGGCGCGGCACCCGGACCGACCACGAGGTGTCCCGGAAGAACCGTTTGATCTCCCCGACCACCGTCGGCATCGCGAACGTCGGGAATTCCACGCCCCGTTCGCAGTCGAACCGGTCGATCGCCTTGATCAGGCCGATGGTGCCGACCTGGACGATGTCCTCCATCGGCTCGTTGCGGGAGCGGAAGCGTGCCGCCGCGTACCGGACGAGCGGGAGATTGAGCTCGATCAGCGTGTCGCGGACGTACGCACGCTCGGGGCTGTTCTCGTCCAGCGCGGCGAGCCGCAGGAACAGGGAGCGGGACAGGGTGCGGGTGTCGATGGCTCCCGACGTCGGGAGGGCCGGGGCCGGCGCGGCCTCGACAAGGGCCGTTACGTCGTCGAGCGCGGGCGCACCCTCGCTCTTCGTGAGCGTGAGCACCTTCGAGCTGCCCTGATCTGCGGACATGCCACCCCCTTTGGGTCGCGGGACGGTCGGGGCGGACGCTCCCACTGAGGAACGCAGCCTTCACCTGAATACCGGAGCCGAAGCCGCGGCAAACGCGCTTCCCGCAGAATGTCACATGTCGGCAACACGCTGTAGTGACATGTCGACATGTCAGACGTGAATCCGCCCTGGAAACAAGGGGTCTGACGGTCTATCGGCGCGAAACCGCCGGGAAGGGCCCTGGTGAGCGATTCGCTCGTCCCGGTGATGGTTCGCTCGCGCTTTCGGTCAGGCGTCGATCCGGTTCGCCGACCGCAGCCGCTGGAAGCTCCGCGCGAGCAGCCGCGACACATGCATCTGGGAGACCCCGAGTTCCGCGCTGATCTGCGACTGGGTGAGGTTGCTGTAGTAGCGCAGCAGCAGAATGCGCTGTTCCCGCTCGGGGAGCTGGACCAGCAGGTGCCGGACCAGGTCGCGGTGCTCCACGCCGTCCAGCGCGGGGTCCTCGTAGCCGAGCCGGTCCAGCAGCCCGGGCATCCCGTCGCCCTCCTGGGCGGCCTCCAGCGAGGTGGCGTGGTACGAGCGTCCCGCCTCGATGCAGGACAGCACCTCCTCCTCGCTGATGCGCAGCCGTTCGGCGATCTCGGCGGTGGTCGGGGAGCGTCCGAAGGCGGTCGTCAGGTCCTCGGTGGCGCTGTTGACCTGCACCCACAGCTCGTGCAGCCGGCGCGGGACGTGGACCGTGCGGACGTTGTCGCGGAAGTACCGCTTGATCTCGCCGACCACCGTCGGCATCGCGAAGGTCGGGAACTGCACGCCCCGGTCCGGGTCGAAGCGGTCGATGGCGTTGATCAGCCCGATGGTGCCGACCTGGATCACGTCCTCCATCGGCTCGTTGCGGGAGCGGAAGCGGGCGGCCGCGTAGCGCACGAGCGGGAGGTTGGCCTCGATCAGCGCCCCGCGCACCCGGTTGTGCTCCGGCGTGCCCGGCTGGAGCTCCTTGAGCTGGGCGAAGAGCACCTGGGTGAGCGCGCGGGTGTCGGCACCGCGGCTGCGCGGGGCGGCCGCCGCCGGTTCTTCGGGGGCCGCTTCTCGGGGAGGCGCAGTACTGGCCGGCACGGTCAACTCCACCTCGTGATCCATCAACTCATCCGTCAAAAGCGGTCATAGCATCACAAGACATGTGCACTGTGTGCAAGCACCGCATAACACCGTGTTGAGGAATAAAGAGCCCATAAGACGCAGAAATGCCCCTCACCGGTACGGCGAGGGGCAGTGCGGCGCGCGGGGTCTAGTACGCGTAGTCCGCGATCACCCAGGTGGCGAACTCCTTCCAGAGGGCCACGCCCGCCTGGTGCTCGGGGTGCTCCACGTACCGGCGCAGGGCGTCGGCGTCGTCGAAGGCGGAGTTGATCGCGAAGTCGTAGGCGATGGGGCGGTCGCTGAGGTTCCAGCCGAGTTCCCAGAAGCGGATCTCGGGGATCGTGCCCTCCAGCGACCGGAAGGCCTTCTCGCCCTCGACGACCCGCGGGTCGTCGCGCCGGACACCCTCGTTGAGCTTGAAGAGGACCAGGTGGCGGATCATTCTTCTCCTCCGTTGGCGATCCACGTCATGAAGTCGCCGATGGCCTTGGCGGCGTCCGATATGCCCTCGAACCCTATCTGCACGTAGTCGGCGGCCTTCTCCGGGTCCGTGATGATCAGGTAGAGCACGAAGACCACGAGCACATAGACGGCGATCTTCTTCGAATTCACCGCCACTGCGGCCTCCCCCTGCGCCTGTCGCCCCCGTCGGGCCCGCTGTTGCCGGCGGTGAGTGTAACCGAACAGATGAAGGGCCCCGTCTTGCGACGAGGCCCTTCCCGGAGCGGTAGCGGAGGGATTTGAACCCTCGGTGACTTGCGCCACACTCGCTTTCGAGGCGAGCTCCTTCGGCCGCTCGGACACGCTACCGAGGGAGACCTTACAGCACGGCGGGCCGTGCTCAGAAATCGATAATCGGGGACCGTCACCGGTGCCGGAAGAAGTCCGTGAGCAGCCGGGCGCACTCCTCGGCGAGCACGCCCTCGACGACCTCGGGGCGGTGGTTGAGCCGCCGGTCGCGCACGACGTCCCAGAGGGAACCCGCCGCGCCGGCCTTCTCGTCCCGGGCGCCGTAGACGACCCGGTCCACCCGCGACTGCACCAGCGCGCCGGCGCACATGGTGCACGGCTCCAGCGTGACGACGAGCGTGCAGCCGGTCAGCCGCCACTCGCCGATCTGTGCGGCGGCCCTGCGGATCGCCAGCACCTCCGCGTGCGCGGTGGGGTCGCCGACGGCCTCGCGTTCGTTGTGCCCGGCACCGAGCACGGTCGTGCCGTCCGCGGACAGCACGACGGCGCCGACGGGAACGTCCCCGCCCCGGACGGCCAGTTCGGCCTGGTCCAGGGCGAGTCGCATCGGACCCCGCCAGCGGTCGCGTACCGGGTCCGGGGGACCCGTGGGGAGGGTGGGGGTCAGCGGACGGTCTCCAGAACCTCCGCGGCGCCCAGAGCCTCGGCGATGGCGCTCAGCGCGTCGACGGCCAGGGTCTTCAGCTCCTTCTCGCTGACACCCAGGTCGTCGAGGATCTCGCTGTCGCCCACCGGGCTGTGCGGGACCGCGTCGGCGGACGGGGCGGCCGGCTCGTCGTCGGAGTCGCCGTCCGGCTCCTCCGTGCCGTCGAGGTCGAGGGTGTCCAGATCGGGGTCGCCCTCGCCGGGCTCCTTTCCGAGCAGTTCGTCGGTGAGCAGGATCTCGCCGTAGCTGCTGCGGGCAGCGGCGGCGGCGTCCGAGACGTAGATACGAGGGTCGTCCTCGCCGTCGATCCGGACGACGCCGAACCAGGCGTCCTCCTGCTCGATGAGCACGAGCACCGTGTCGTCCTCCGGCGAGGACTCACGGGCCAGGTCGGCCAGGTCCGACAAGGTCTCCACATCGTCCAGCTCTGTGTCGCTCGCTTCCCACCCGTCTTCGGTGCGCGCGAGCAGTGCGGCGAAGTACACCGTGACTCTCCCACTGGTCATAGGCGTGCCGGTTGGGGGTCCCCCCGGCGGAGGCTGTGGGCGGGGAGTGCGGTGCGCCGAGCCCCGCCCACTCGGAATCGTGGCAGAAACGGAGCGTTCAGGGGACGTCTTCGGCTCCCTGTGTCCGCCCGTTTTGATCGTCCACGAGCGGGATCGTACGCGGCGCCCGGCGTGGCGCACGCATCAGACGGGCCGTCAGCGGGCCGAGGTCACCAGCGGAAGGTGCGCATGCGCATGTGGTGGCGCAGCCGGGCGGCCTTGGCGCGCCGCGGCTGGACCCGGTCGCGCAGCTCGCGGGCCTCCGCCAGGTCGCGCAGGAACTGGGCCCGGCGCCGGCGGCGCTGCGCGTCGGTCTCCTGCTGGTCGCAGTCCTCCCGGGACTTCCTGTCAGACATGTGCACACCCCTCCGTACGTCCCTTCCGCGTTCCCGCCGGCGGGCGGTTTGATGCCAGCGCGAGGGGCGCGGTGGCCCGGTTACTGTTAGGGACATGCGTCTCCACGTCGTCGACCACCCCCTGGTCGCCCACAAGCTCACCACGCTGCGCGACCAGCGCACCGACTCCGCGACCTTCCGCCGCCTCGCCGACGAGCTGGTCACCCTGCTCGCCTACGAGGCCACCCGGGACGTGCGCACCGAACAGGTCGACATCCGGACGCCGGTCGAGCGGACCACGGGCGTCAAGCTGTCCCATCCCCGCCCCCTGGTGGTGCCGATCCTGCGGGCCGGCCTCGGCATGCTGGAAGGCATGGTGCGGCTGCTGCCGACCGCCGAGGTGGGCTTCATGGGCATGATCCGCAACGAGGAGACGCTCCAGGCGTCCACGTACGCCACTCGGATGCCGGAGGACCTCTCCGGGCGTCAGGTGTACGTCCTCGACCCGATGCTGGCCACCGGCGGCACCCTGGTCGCGGCGATCCATGAGCTGATCAAGCGCGGTGCCGACGATGTGACCGCGGTGGTGCTGCTCGCCGCGCCCGAGGGCGTCGAGGTCATGGAACGCGAGCTGGCGGGGGCGCCGGTGACGGTGGTGACGGCCTCCGTCGACGAGCGGCTCAACGAGCACGGGTACATCGTGCCGGGGCTCGGCGACGCGGGTGACCGGATGTACGGCGCGGCGGAGTAGGACGCGGGGCGCCTTTTCGCCGTAGGGGTGCGGGTTTTTTAGGGCGGCTGCGGCGCCGTCGTAGCTTGTCGCGCAGTTCCCCGCGCCCCTGGGGAGTTGTCGCTGACGCGTTGCGACGCGGGCGGCCGGATCATGGCGCCGGGCGCCTATCGCCGTAGGGGTGCGGGTCGCGGGGCGGCTGCGGCGCCGTCGTGGCTGGTCGCGCAGTTCCCCGCGCCCCTAGGCGCGTTCCCCGCCCCGCCCTAGGCGCGTTCCCCGACCCCCAGGCGCAGTTCCCCGCCCCGCCCGGGGAGTTGTCGCCGGCCGCGTGGTGTCAGCAGGTCTTGTTCGCCGTGGCCGGCTTCGGCTTCGGGTTGGTCAGGGTGGTCAGGGCCTTGTCGGCGTCAGCCTTTGCCGTCAGCTTCTTGAAGCCCGTGCCCAGGATCAGGTCCACCGCCGTGCCCTTGCGGGCCGCGTCCGTGCGGCGCTCCGCGCCGGGGAGCTGGGTGGCGAGGACCGGCAATGACGTGTCGAGGGCGGCGGAGGGGCCGAGCAGCAGCCCGGTGCCCTTGATCTTCTTGTCGTACTGCTTCGTCGCGTTGCCCACCTCGCCGATCCGGAAGCCGCGCTTCTTCAGCTCGTCCGCGGTCTTCTTGGCGAGGCCGCTGACCGGCGTGGCGTTGAGCACGTTGACGGTGATCCGGCCCGGCTCGGGCAGGGCGGCGGCCTTCGTCGAGGAGGCCGCCCGGGTGTCGCACTCCGACCGGGTGCCGGCCGCGGAGGCTTCCTTGCCGCCACCGGTGAAGACGTCGATGAGCTGGAAGGTGCCCCAGCCGAGCACACCGAGGGCGGTGACGGACGCGACGGCCAGGAGAACGAGCCTGCCGCGTCGCCGCGGTCGGCGCATCCGCGGGTACTTGTCCCCCGTGATCCGGTACTGGCCGCCCATGCCAGGGGGAGTCAGCATGCTCATGGGCGCAGCGTAGTGCGCCGGAGCGGCGATTCCTACTAAATGATCATTGGATGCCGGGCAGAGAACCCAAAAGGGTCAACCCTTTACCGGACCGTCACCCGATCCGGCGTCGGACCGGCTCCGTCAGTCCAGCTCCAGCACGCGCGCGTGCAGCACCTGGCGCTGCTGCAGCGCGGCGCGCACGGCCCGGTGCAGACCGTCCTCCAGGTACAGATCGCCCTGCCACTTCACCACGTGCGCGAACAGGTCGCCGTAGAAGGTGGAGTCCTCGGCGAGCAGGGTTTCCAGGTCGAGCTGGCCCTTGGTCGTCACGAGCTGATCGAGGCGGACCGGGCGCGGTGCGACGTCCGCCCACTGCCGGGTGCTCTCCCGGCCGTGGTCGGGGTACGGCCGGCCGTTTCCGATGCGCTTGAAGATCACACGGAAAGCCTACCGGTCCAGACGTTCCGGGCGCAGCCATGGCGACCGAGTGCGACGCTGGAAAAGCCGCTGTAAATCGGGGTGAACCTCAATTTTCGGATAGGTGCCTGAGATGAGTGACCGCGAAACCATGCCGTCGGCCACCGCCCCCGAGAAGTCCGGGAGCGCCCCCGCCCTGCCGAAGGAGGCCCTGGAGATCGCCGCCGGGTACGCCTTCACCGGCCCCGCCCTCGACCTGGGCGCCCTGCTGTGGGAGAGGAGGTGCCTGGCCGACGCGCAGATCCGGATCCCGCTGCCGATGCTCAACCGGCACGGTCTGGTCGCCGGCGCGACCGGCACCGGCAAGACCAAGACGCTCCAGCTGATCGCCGAACAGCTCTCGGCGCAGGGCGTGCCGGTGTTCCTCGCCGACATCAAGGGCGATCTGTCGGGCATCTCGGCGCCGGGGCGGCCCGGCGACCAGGTCACCGCGCGGGCGGCGGACGTCCACCAGACGTGGACGGCGACCGGCTTCCCCGCGCAGTTCTACGCGCTCGGCGGTCTGGGCCACGGCGTTCCGGTGCGGGCCACGATCACCAGCTTCGGCCCCCTCCTGCTCTCGAAGGTCCTGCGGCTGAACCGGACCCAGGAGCAGTCCCTCGGCCTGATCTTCCACTACGCCGACACCAAGGGCCTGGAGCTGGTCGACCTCAAGGACCTCAGGGCCGTCGTCGCCTTCCTGACCTCGGACGAGGGCAGGCCGGAGCTGAGGGACATCGGCGGTCTGTCCAGCGCCACGGCGGGAGTGATCCTCCGGGCGCTGACCGCCTTCGAGGCGCAGGGCATGGCCGGCTTCTTCGGAGAGCCGGAGTTCGACACGGCCGAGTTCCTGCGCACGGCCGAGGACGGGCGCGGCACGGTCTCCGTCCTGGAACTGCCCGCCGTACAGGACAAGCCGGAGCTGTTCTCCACGTTCCTGATGTGGCTGCTCGCCGATCTCTTCCACGATCTGCCCGAGGTCGGTGACACCGACAAGCCGAAGCTGGTCTTCTTCTTCGACGAGGCGCATCTGCTGTTCCACGACGCCTCCCCGGCCTTCCTGGACTCCCTCACGCGGACCGTGCGGCTCATTCGCTCGAAAGGGGTCGGCGTCTTCTTCGTCACGCAGACCCCGAAGGACGTACCCGCGGACGTCCTCGGCCAGCTCGGCAACCGGATCCAGCACGCCCTGCGCGCCTTCACCCCGGACGACGAGAAGGCGCTGCGGGCCACGGTGAAGACCTTCCCGAACTCGGCGTACGACCTGGAGGAGCTGCTCACCGGGCTCGGTACCGGCGAGGCGGTGGTCACCGTGCTCAGCGAGAAGGGCGCCCCGACGCCGGTCGCCGCGACCCGGTTGCGGGCGCCGGAGTCCCTGATGGGGCCGGTCGAGTCCGCGGCCCTGAACGAGGCGGTGACGTCGTCACCGCTGTACGGGCGGTACGCGCAGGCCGTCGACCGTGAGTCGGCGTACGAGCGGCTGCGGCGGCCGCCCGCGGGCAAGGGGCCGGACGAGATGCGGGCACGTGCCCCCCAGGCCGCCCCGCGGACCGAGGGGCAGCCGTCGGTGGTCGAGCAGGTCGTCGGCAGCGGGATGTTCAAGTCGCTGGCGCGGTCCATCGGCACCCAGATCGGGCGCGAGATCACCCGTTCGGTCTTCGGTACGGCCCGGCGGAGGCGGTAGCTCTTCGTACGGCCCGGCGGAGGCGGTAGCTCTTCGTACGGCCCGGCGGAGGCGGTAGCTCTTCGGTACGGCCCGGCGGAGGCGGTAGCCGCCACGGCCCCGCCTCCGCCGGCTGCTCAGCGGTTCTTGTCCTTCGGGGACCGTTCCTCCCGTTTCACCTGCGGCTTCGGCGCGCTGCGCGCGGCTTCCGCCCGCAGCAGGGCGCGCATGACGGCGTACGGGTCCATGGGCATGGGGTGCTCCTTGCGTCGTACTGACGGATGAACCGGGGGCGCCGGTTCTGTCAGCAGCGCAGGACCACCGAGCGGCGGGCGGGCGGGGTGTACGGGTGCGGCGGGGACAGGAGGGGCGCCGGGCGGGGCCGCGGGGCGGGACGCGGGGGGAGGGCGGCGGCGCGGTGCGCGCGGCGGGCGGTTCCCGGCCGGGGGGCGGGGTCCACGAGGTCGTACTCGATGATCTCGGTGGCCGCCGCGACGGGGGCCAGGGGCAGTCCGGCGGGTGCCGCGGGGACGCACAGGGCGAGCAGCAGGACGAAGGTCCGCAGCCAGGTCCGGCCCGGTCGGAGGCTTCGTACGGTGCTCACGGAAGGTCATCTCCCCGGCGCGGCCGCGCCGTTCTGCGCGGCGCGCCCGAGAACCGCCCGCTCGGCGTACCCGTTCACAGCTCGTGGGGGACCTGACGGGCGCGGTGACGGATGCCCAGCGCCGTGACGATCTCGACGACGCCGACGACGACCAGCCAGATCCCGCCGACCACGACGAGGACGGCGACCGACTCGAAGGGCGAGACGATCAGCACGACCCCCGCGGCGAAGGTGACCACGCCGAGGAAGATCTGCCGGCCGCGGGCGGGCATGCCCGGGTCGGAGACGGCGGCCACGGTCTGGGTGATGCCGCGGATCAGCCAGCCGATGCCGATCCACAGGGCGAGCAGCAGCAGCGACTGCATGGGGCCGCGGAAGCAGAACAGGCCCAGCAGGATCGACAGGGCGCCGCTGATGAAGCCCAGCACGCGCAGCGAGGTCGTCTTGTGCGTGCCGAACGCGGCGACGAGCTGGAAGACGCCGCTGATCAGGAGGTAGAGGCCGAACAGGACGCCGGTGGCGCGGAGCGTGGAGCCCGGCCAGATCAGCACCAGCACGCCCAGGATCAGTGAGGCGACGCCGGTGAGCAGGACGATCTGCCAGGCGGCCTGGGACAGGGCGTGCAGGGGCCCTTCGAGGGGCGGTTCGGGTTCGTGCCCGCCCCTGGTGGCGCGCTGCGCGTGGACTTTGCGGTCGTCGTACTCCGGGCCCCACGCGGGGCCGGACGGTGCCTCGGTCATGGTTCAAGCTGAGAACGGACCGGCCCGGGCCGCCACCAAGGGTGAGCCGAACGGCTTACTTCTTGGCCGCCTTGGCCGCCTTGGCCGCCGCCTTCATCTCCTGCTTGTGCGCGCGCACCTTCGCCAGTGACTCCGGCCCCGTGATGTCCGCGACGGACCGGAACGACCTGGCCTCGCCGTACGGCCCGGCCGCCTCCCGCCAGCCTTTGGGGGCCACGCCGAGCTGCTTGCCCAGCAGCGCGAGGAAGATCTGCGCCTTCTGCTTGCCGAAGCCGGGCAGTTCCTCCAGGCGGCGCAGCAGTTCCGTGCCGTCCGTGACGCCCTTCCAGACCAGCTCGGCGTTGCCGTCGTAGTGCTCGACCAGGTACTGGCACAGCTGCTGGACGCGCTTGGCCATGGACCCCGGGTAGCGGTGCACGGCCGGCTTCTCCGACAGCAGCGCCGCGAAGGACTCCGGGTCCTGGGCGGCGATGTCGTGCGCCTCCAGATCGTCCGCGCCGAGCCGGTCCGCGATCGTCCGGGGCCCCTTGAACGCCCACTCCATCGGGACCTGCTGATCGAGCAGCATCCCGACCAGCGCGGCGAGCGGACTGCGGCCGAGCAGTTCGTCGGCGTCGGGATCCTGGGCGAGGTGAAGGGTGACGTCCATGGCTCGATGATCCCGCGGACGGACCCAGGTCGCGCGCCGGTAGCCGGGCGCCTGCCCGGACTCAGGTCGCGCTCAGGTCGCGCGCCAGTACCCCAGCGCGTGCATCCGGTCCTTGGCGACGCCCAGCTCCTTGCGGACGTACGCGGACAGGCCGGGGTCGACCAGCGTGTACGCCCGCTGGTGCGGCTTGCCCCCGTCGGTGAACCAGAGCCGGACCCACATCGTCGGGTGGATGCCGGTCGCCGCGAGCATGCCGCCGTCGGTGAGGCGCAGCCGCCGGTAGTCGGGGGAGAAGCGCCTTCACCCTTCGCGTACTATTCCGCCACGAACAACTTAGGCAAGGCTTACCTAAAGCACGCCATGGACACAGGAGGGTGACAGGTGACCGCCGAGATCTACCGCGACGCCTGGGGCATCCCGCATCTGCGGGCGGACGGCGCGCGCGAACTCGCCCGCGCCCAGGGCCGCGTCACCGCCCTCGACCGGGCCTGGCAGCTGGAGGTGGAGCGCCGTCGCGCAGAGGGCACCTCCGCCGCCCTGCTCGGCCCGGACTCCCTGCCCTGGGACCGCTTCGTGCGGCGGGCGAGGCTGGACGACACCGCCCGCCGCTGCTGGGCCGCACTGGCCGACGGCGACCCGGAGACCGCCGACTGGATCCAGGCGTACGTCGACGGCGTCAACGAAGGTCTCGCCGGGGCCGCCCTCCCGGTCGGCGCCCCCGGCCGCTGGGAGCCCTGGACCCCGCTCGGCGTCTGGCTCGGCATCCACATCCTCTTCGCGGGCTTCCCCGCCAAGCTCTGGCGCGAAGAGGCCGTCCGGCACCTCGGCGAGGAGGCCGTCGGCCTGTTCGCCATCGACGGGCCCGGCACCTCCGGCAGCAACGGCTGGCTGGTCAGCGGCGAGCGCACGGTCTCCGGGCAGCCCATCATCGCGGGCGACCCGCACCGGTTCATCGAGGAAGCCGGCGTCTACCAGCAGATCCACCTGTCCTGCCCCGAGTTCGACGTCGTCGGCCTCGCCGTCCCCGGCGTCCCCGGCATCGCCCACTTCGGGCACACCGGCACGGTCGCCTGGGCCATCACCAACGCCATGGCCGACTACCAGGACCTGTACCGGGAACGGCTGCGGCGGACGGGCGCGGGCATCGAGGCCCTCGGTCCGGACGGCACCTGGGCCCGCGCCGCGCGGCACACCGAGACCATCGAGGTGGCGGGCGAGGACCCGGTCGAGGTCGAGGTCATCGAGACCGACCGCGGCCCGGTCGTCATCGGCGGCCCCGAGGGCCTCGACGACGGCACCGACCGCGCCGTCAGCCTCCGCTACCCGCCCCGCGTCACCGGCGACCTCGGCTTCGGCGCCCTCCTCCCCCTGCTGCGGGCCCGCCGGGTCGCCGACGTCGACCGGGCCTTCGACCGGTGGACCGAGCCGGTCAACGTCGTCCAGGCCGCCGACACCGAGGGCGGCCTGCTCCACCGCGTCGCCGGAAAGGTCCCGCTGCGCGCCCCCGCCAACCGCACCCGGCTGGTCCCCGCCTGGGAGCCCGGCCACGCCTGGCAGGGCTGGCACGAGACGCCGTACGGCGAACTCGCCGACGGAGTCGCGGTGATGGCCAACCAGCGCGGCCCGGCCGCGCCCCTCGGCGTGGAGTTCGCCCCGCCGCACCGCGCCGACCGCATCGCCGCCCTGCTGAGCGAGCGGAAGCGGTGGGCGCCCGGCGACATGCCCGCCATCCACACCGACACCCATCTCGCCTCCGCCGCCGCCCTGCTGGACCGCCTGGCCGCCCTCGACGGCCTCTCCCCCGAGGCGGCCCGCCTCCGCGAGACGCTGCTGGCCTGGGACCGCCGCATGGACGCGGACAGCCGGCCCGCGGCCCTCTACGCGGCGCTGCGCAGTGCGGTCGTACGCCGGATCGCCGCGCACCCCGCCTTCGCCGCCCTGACCACCCCGCCCGCCTACCCCGAGGTCCTGCTCCCCTGGCTCGCCCTCGTCCCGCGCATCGGCTTCGCCCTCGAACACCTGCTGCGCGCCGAGGAGTTGTACGGCATCGACCGGCCGGAAGCCGTGCGCGCGGCCGTGGAGGAGGTGGCCGCCCGGCCGCCCGAGGGAGCCTGGGGCGACACCCACCGCCTCGCCCCCTGGCGGGCACTGCCCGCCGAGTACGACGAGCCCGCCCTCTCCGGCGACCACGACTGCGTGCTGTGCACCTCCGCCGTGCCCGGCATCACCGACCTCGCGGCCCGCGGCCCCGCCGCCCGGTACGTCTGGGACCTGGACCGCCGCGAACACAGCCTGTGGGTGGTGCCGTTCGGCGCCTCCGGGGTGCCCGGCACCCCCCACCACCGCGACCAACTGCCCCTGTGGACACGGGGAGAGCTCGTCCCCGTCGTCACGGACTTCGACCGATTGGAGAAGGAGACCGATGTCTGACCCCCGCGAGACGGTGTACGAGGAGCGGGTCGACGGCTTCGGCACCGTGCGCTTCCAGCGCCTCGACCCGCAGGCCGACGCCGAGGCCGTGCACTCCTGGGTGAGCGAGGAACGCGCCTCCTTCTGGGGCATGAACGGCCTCACCCGCGACCAGGTCGCCGAGGTCTACGCCCACCTGGACACCCTCGACACCCACCACGCCTACCTCGTCCGGCGCGACGGCGTCCCGGCCGCGCTGCTGCAGACCTACGAGCCCGAGGCCGACCGGGTCAGCGAGTGCTACGACGTGGAACCCGGCGACATCGGCCTCCACCTGCTGCTCGCGCCCGCCGCGGCGGAGGGCGGCCGCCGCGGCTGGACGGCCGCGCTGCTCGGGGCCATCACCTCCTACGTCCTCATCGGCCTGGACCGGCGGCGGGTCGTCGTCGACCCCGACGTGGCGAACGAGAAGGCCGTCGCCCGCTTCCTGCGCCAGGGCTTCGAGGCGGGACCGCTCGTCACCCTCCCCGAGATCGACCTCCCGGACGTCTACCTGCCGGAGAAGAAGGCCCAACTCGCCTTCCTGCGCCGGGAGGTAGCCTTCCCCGGGTGACCCCGGAAGACCTCGTCGCCCACTACGGCCTGGAGCCGATCCCCCGCGAGGGCGGACTGTTCCGCCGTACCTGGGAAGGGCCCGCGCTACCGGACGGCAGGCCCGCGGGCACCGCCATAGTCGCCCTGCTCACCGCCGAGCCGGGCGACTACTCCGCGCTGCACCGGCTGACCGGCGACGAGGTCTGGCACTTCTACCTCGGCGACCCCCTGGAGATGCTGCTGCTCGACCCCGACGGCAGCTCCCGCACGGCCGTCCTGGGCCCGGACATCCTGCACGGCCAGCAACCGCAGCTGACCGTCCCCGCGGGCACCTGGATGGGCGCCCGGGTCGTGGCGGGCGGCACCTGGACCTTCTTCGGCTGCACCATGGCCCCCGGCTTCACCTACGAGGACTACGAGCACGGCGACGCGCAGCACCTCCTCGCCCGCTATCCCCACGAGGCCGCCCGGATCATGGAACTGTGCCGCCCATGAAGCTGCTCCAGGGCCAGGTCGCCCTGATCACGGGAGCCGGCGGCGGCATCGGCCGCGGCATCGCCCTGCGCTTCGCCGAGCAGGGCGCGGCGGTGGCCCTGCACTGCCGTACGGCGGTGGACGCGGCGCACGAACTGGCCGCCGAGCTGGGGGACTCCGTCGTGCTGCGCGGGGACCTGACCGTCGAGGAGGAGTGCCACCGCGTGGTGCGCGAGGCCGCCGAGTGGGGTGGCGGCCGGCTGACGGCGCTGGTCAACAACGCGGGCGTGCAGCCGGTCCGGGACCTGCCCGGGATGACCGCGGCCGAGTGGCGGGCGGTGCTGGACACCAACCTGACCAGCGTCTTCGCCTGTACGCAGGCCGCCGCCGAGGTCATGCGGGGGCGGGGCGGCGGCTCGGTGACCCACATCGCCTCGGTGGAGGCCCGGATGCCGGCGCAGGGGCACGCGCACTACGCGGCCGCGAAGGCGGCAGTGGTGATGCACGCCCGCTCCGCGGCGCTGGAGTACGGCCGCGACGGCATCCGCGTGAACACGGTCTCCCCGGGCCTGATCGAACGGGACGGACTGGCCCGGGCCTGGCCGGAGGGCGTACGACGCTGGAGCGAGGCCACGGCGGTGGGCCGTCTCGGCCGCCCGGAGGACGTGGGCGACGCCTGCGTGTTCCTCTCCTCCCCGCTCGCGTCCTGGATCACCGGCCACGACCTGGTCGTGGACGGAGGGGTGTCGGCCCGGCCGACGTGGTGAGGCGGGAGGCGGGGGAGGGGGATGCCGCCGGTGGGACGGGGACGTCGGGGCGTCGGTGCGGTCGCCGTGGTGGGTCTGTGGCGGGCCGCGCGTACTCGTTCCGTCCGACCGGGTGAGCGCGGAGCGCCCGCGGTGCGTACTTGTCCTCGTGGCGGAGACCGGGGAAGACGGAGAGACGACGTGGTCCGACGGCGCGGAGTTCAAGGTCTGGTGCTGCTGGGAGCCGTGCTGGTCCTGCTCCTCCTCGGCGGCACGGCACCGGCTTCGGCGCACGCCGCCCTCAGCGGCACCGACCCCGATGACGGAACCGTCCTCGCCAAGGCCCCCCGTCAGCTCACCCTGACCTTCACCGAGTCCGTAGGGCTCCTCGACGACTCGGTACGCGTCCTGGGCCCGGACGGCAGGCGCCTGCGCGTGGGGGAGGCCGAGCACGCCAAGGGCGACGGCACGGCCCGCGTCACGCTGCCCCGGGGCCTGGACCAGGGCACCTACACCGTGGCCTGGCGCGTGGTGTCGGCGGACAGCCACCCCGTGTCGGGCGCGTTCACGTTCTCGGTCGGCAAGCCGTCGCCCGTCCCGGTGGCCGTGGACACGGGCCCGACCGAGCACCCGGCCACCGCCGCCCTCCACAAGATCGCCCGGTATCTCGCCTACCTGGCGGCGGCCCTGCTCATCGGCACCGCCACCTTCGTCGCCGTATGCCGGCCGGCGGACCCCCAGGTCCTCCGCACGCCGCTGCTGCTCGGCTGGTGGACCCTGGTGGCCACGACCGTTGCCCTGCTGCTGCTCCGGGCCCCGTACGAAACCGGCGAGTCCCCGGCAGCGGCCCTGGACCCCGACGCCCTCACCGACACCCTCACCGGCCGCCCGGGCCTGACCCTGCTGACCAGGCTGGCCCTGCTCCTCCTGACCGCCGCGTATCTCGTACGGCGGTCGGGGCGGGGCGAGCCCAGTGGTGTCACCGGGGCCGTCCTCGCCGTAGGACTCGCCCTGACCTGGGCGGCGTCGGACCACGCCTCGGCCGGAATCCAGGTACCGGTGGCGATGACCTCCGCCGTACTGCACCTCCTGGCCACCGCGGTCTGGCTCGGCGGCCTGACGGCCCTGCTCCTCACCCTGCGCCGCGCCCACCTCACCCCCGACACGGTCACCCGCTTCTCCCGCCTCGCCCTCGCCTCGGTGACCGTCCTGGTCGTCACCGGCGTCTACCAGTCCTGGCGCGGCCTGGGCTCCTGGGACGCGCTCACCGGCACGACGTACGGCAGGCTCCTGACCCTCAAGCTCATCGCGGTCGCCCTGCTCCTCGCGACGGCGGCCGTGTCCCGCCGGTGGACGGCACGCCTGGCGACGACCGGGGCGGAGACGGCCGTACGGGAAAGGGTCCCGGAGCCCGCGGGCGGCCCTCGCCTCCCCGACCCACCGTCCCCACCCCCACCGTCCCCGCCCTCCGATGCCCAGCGCCGCGCCCTGTGCCGCTCGGTACTGGCCGAGGTCACCGTCGGAGTGGTCGTGCTGGTGATCACGACCGTGCTCACCGCCACCCTGCCGGGCCGGGCCGTGGCCGAGGCGGCCGAGGCCGCGCCGCCCACCGGCGGCACCGTCGCCGTCACGGTCCCCTTCGACGTCGGCGTCCCGGGCGGCGCCGGCAAGGTCGAGCTCACCCTCGACCCCGGCCGGGTCGGCGACAACGCCCTCCAGGCCGTGGTCCTCGGCCCGGACGGCGGCCTGTCGGCCGTGCCCGAACTGCGGGTCTCCTTCACCCTCCCCGCCCAGGACATCGGCCCCCTCGACGCCGACCTGACCGACCAGGGCGGCTACTGGGCCAACAGCTTCGTCAACCTGCCCCTCGCCGGGACCTGGACCATGAAGGTCACCGTGCGGGTCTCGGAGTTCGACCAGGTGAGCGTGGAGCGGCGGATCGACGTCCGCTGAGGCGGACGGCGTCAGTGGTAGGCGTGCACCACGGCGTGGCCCTTGCCCCGCCCGATCATCCACTTGTTGACCGGGGTGGTGATCACGAACGCCACCACGAACCCGCCCAACAGGGCCGACCAGAACAGGGCGTCGTCGAGATGGGCGTCCATGGCGCCCGGGGTGAGCGCGATGATCGCGTTGTCCACGAACTCCATCACGGCGATGGAGACGGTGTCGGCGGCGAGCGCGACCTTGATGGCCGCCTTGAGGCCCAGCCCGGCCCGCACGACTGCGAACAGCGTGAACGAGTACCCGAACAGGAACGCCAAGGTGATCGCCAGCACCATGGTCGGCACGTTCGCCCAGCCCAGCGCGGTCCCGATCACCATGCCGAGGATCTCTCCGATGGCACACCCGGTGAGGCAGTGGAGGGTGGCCTTGATCGCCACACCCCAGGAGACCCCACCGCGACCACCGTGCCCGTCATGGCCGTCATGGCCGTCATGGCCGGTGTGCCCCGCGTGCTGATGAGTGCTGTGATCCATGACGACGCCCCATTCCCTGAAAAGGTGACGGTCGGCTCGAGACCGTGCGGCCAGAACTGCAACCACAGCAGCCCAGCCACTGCCTACGCTCCGCGCCAGGCGCTGAGCAGCCCCTCGGGGCCGTACGCCGCCTGGAGCCCTGAGCAACTGACTCCGTTGCGAGACTGCCACGAGCGGCACGGGCTCGTCGGTGATCGCCGCCCGGTGCTTCTGCAAGACGGCCAGGTCGTGGCTGTCGAACGCGGAGTTCATCAGGCAGGACCTCAGCAAGCAGCCTGAACGCCGCATTCCAGTTCCGTCAGTTCATCCTCCGCGGTGCCGCCCGCGGCGGGGAAGAAGAGGTGCGGGGCCCCGGTGCGCCGGAGGAACTCCTCGACGAGGCTGGACTTGCCGACCCGTCGCCGCCCGCGCATGAGGATGCACTGCCCCGGTTTCGCTGATCCGACGGCATCTCGAACCTCCTGGAAGGCGTTCCGAAGCACCCCCAGCTCCCGGTCCGCCACCGGAACCGTCGAAGGGCCCCACCGCGAACGGTGGGGCCCTTCGACATCGTGCCCGGTGAGGCACTGGCGGAGGATACGAGATTCGAACTCGTGAGGGGTTGCCCCCAACACGCTTTCCAAGCGTGCGCCCTAGGCCTCTAGGCGAATCCTCCGCCAGGAACATTACATGACCGAGAAGGGTGCTCGCGAACTCGATCCGAGCTGCTGACGTCGGGTACTCTGTGCGCAGCCCCTCACGCGGCGCTATCTGACTGAACTCCCCCAGGGCCGGAAGGCAGCAAGGGTAGGTCGGCTCTGGCGGGTGCGTGGGGGGCGCTTGCGTTCCCGTGGGCCGGGTTGTCAGTGGGCGCCTATAACCTCGTATGCGTGTCGTCTCTCGCGCTGTACCGCCGCTATCGCCCGGAGTCGTTCGCCGAGGTCATCGGGCAGGAGCATGTCACCGACCCGTTGCAGCAGGCGCTGCGGAACAACCGGGTCAATCACGCGTACCTGTTCAGCGGCCCGCGCGGATGCGGAAAGACGACCAGCGCCCGGATCCTCGCCCGCTGTCTGAACTGCGCGCAGGGTCCCACCCCCACCCCGTGCGGGGAGTGCCAGTCCTGCCAGGACCTGGCGAGGAACGGCCCGGGCTCCATCGACGTCATCGAGATCGACGCCGCCTCGCACGGTGGTGTGGACGACGCCCGTGAGCTGCGGGAAAAGGCCTTCTTCGGCCCCGCCTCCAGCCGGTACAAGATCTACATCATCGACGAGGCCCACATGGTCACGTCGGCCGGCTTCAACGCCCTGCTCAAGGTCGTCGAGGAGCCCCCGGAGCATCTGAAGTTCATCTTCGCCACCACCGAGCCCGAGAAGGTCATCGGGACGATCCGGTCGCGGACCCACCACTACCCCTTCCGCCTCGTGCCGCCGGGGACGCTGAGGGAGTACCTGGCCGAGGTCTGCGGGCGGGAGAACATCCCCATCGAGGAGGGCGTCCTCCCGCTGGTCGTGCGCGCCGGCGGCGGATCCGTGCGTGACTCCATGTCCGTCATGGACCAGCTGCTCGCCGGGGCGCGGGAGGAGGGTGTGACGTATGCCATGGCCACCTCCCTCCTCGGCTACACCGACGGCTCGCTCCTCGACTCCGTCGTCGAGGCCTTCGCCACCGGCGACGGCGCCGCCGCCTTCGAGGTCGTCGACCGCGTCATCGAGGGCGGCAACGACCCCCGGCGCTTCGTCGCCGACCTGCTGGAGCGGCTGCGGGACCTCGTGATCCTCGCCGCCGTCCCGGACGCCGTGGACAAGGGGCTCATCGACGCCCCCGCGGATGTGCTGGAGCGCATGCAGGCCCAGGCCGGCACCTTCGGCGCCGCCGAGCTCAGCCGCGCCGCCGACCTCGTCAACGACGGCCTCACCGAGATGCGCGGCGCCACCTCGCCGCGACTCCAGCTCGAACTGATCTGCGCCCGCGTGATGCTCCCCGCCGCGTACGGGGACGAGCGTTCGGTCATGGCCCGGCTGGACCGGCTCGAGCGCGGCGTGCACTTCTCCGCGGGCGCCGCCGCTCCCGCGATGGGGTACGTCCCCGGACCCGAGGCCCACGCCCAGCAGCCCCCCGCGCCGGTGCAGGCCCAGGCCCCCGCGCAGGCCCAGGGGCCCGGTCACTCGGCGGCGGTTCCGCCCACCGGCGGCCCGGCAGCGGCCCGCGCGGCGGTACGGGGAGGGGGAGCCCCGGCCCCACAGGCTCCGTCCGCCCCGCAGGCCCCGTCCGCCCCGCCCGAGCCGTCCACCGAGGCCGCTCCGGCCCACCAGCCTCCCACGGCCGCCGAGACCACCCCGACCCCCGCTGCCACGGCACCCGCCCCCACCCCCGGCGCCTGGCCCACCGCCACCACCCTCGGCAGCGGCCGCCGCCCGGGCGGCTGGCCCACCACCACGCCCACCGCAACCCCGGCCACCACGCCCACCGCGGCCCCATCGCCCCCTCCCGCGCCCTCCGCTCCGAGCACCCCCGCACAGGCCCCTGCTCCGCAGCACACCCCCGCCGCTCCCAGCACCGGCGGTGGCGGCCTCGACCCCCGCACGCTCTGGCCGAACATCCTGGAGGCCGTCAAGAACCGCCGCCGCTTCACCTGGATCCTGCTCAGCCAGAACGCCCAGGTGACCGGCTTCGACGGCACCACCCTCCAGCTCGGCTTCGTCAACGCCGGCGCCCGCGACAACTTCACGACCAGCGGCAGCGAGGACGTCCTGCGCCAGGCGCTCATGGAGCAGTTCGGCGTCCAGTGGAAGATCGAGGCCATCGTCGACCCGTCCGGAGGCGGCGGCTCCGCCCCTCCGCAGGGCGGTTCCTCGGGCTACGGCGGGGGCGGCTACGGCGGCGGTGGCGCCACGGCGTCCCCCAGCCGCCCGGCACCTCCCCAGCCCACCCCCGCGCCCGCCTCCTCGGCCTCGCACTCGGCACAGCCGGCCCCGTCGAGAGCGACCCCCGCCCCCGCTCCCGTACCGCAGCCCTCCGCCCCGGAGCCCCCACCCCGGCCCCCCGTGTCCATCGAGGACGACATCCCCGAGGACGACGACCCGGACCTCAACGAATCGGCCCTCTCCGGCTACGACCTGCTCGTCCGCGAGCTGGGCGCGACGGTGGTCGAGGAGTTCACGAACGAGTAGGCCGAGCACTCACGAGCCGCTCCTCTTCGTAGGAATCCGGTAGGTGGAATCCGTAGGATCCGTAGGGATCCGTAGGAATTCGTAGGAACCCACAACCCCCGCTCCCGCCCTCCTTCAGCAGCCCGCACAATCCGGCCACCCCGGCTGCGGCTAGGCTGACCCCGTGAAGGTCCTCGTCATCGGCAGCGGCGCCCGCGAACACGCCCTGTGCCGCTCCCTGTCCCTCGACCCCGACGTCACCGCGCTGCACTGCGCCCCCGGCAACGCCGGCATCGCCGAGGTCGCCGAGCTGCACCGGGTCGATGCCCTGGACGGCGCCGCCGTCACGGCGCTGGCCACCCGGCTCGGTGCCGACCTGGTCGTGGTCGGCCCGGAGGCACCCCTGGTCGCCGGTGTCGCCGACGCCGTGCGCGAGGCGGGCATCCCGGTCTTCGGCCCCTCCGGGGAGGCCGCCCAGATCGAGGGTTCCAAGGCCTTCGCCAAGGACGTGATGGCGGCGGCCGGCGTCCCGACGGCCCGCTCCTACGTCTGCACGACGCCCGAGGAGGTCGACGAGGCCCTCGACGCCTTCGGCGCCCCTTATGTCGTCAAGGACGACGGTCTCGCCGCCGGCAAGGGCGTCGTCGTGACCGCCGACCTGGAGGCCGCGCGGGCGCACGCCAACTCCTGCGAGCGCGTGGTCATCGAGGAGTTCCTCGACGGCCCCGAGGTCTCCCTCTTCGCCATCACCGACGGCCAGACGGTCCTCCCCCTCCAGCCCGCCCAGGACTTCAAGCGGGCCCTCGACGGTGACGAGGGGCCGAACACCGGCGGCATGGGGGCGTACTCCCCGCTGCCGTGGGCCGACCCGAAGCTGGTCGAGGAGGTCCTGGAGACCGTTCTCCAGCCCACCGTCGACGAGATGCAGCGCCGCGGCACGCCGTTCTCGGGGCTGCTGTACGCCGGTCTCGCGATCACCTCGCGCGGAGTGCGGGTGATCGAGTTCAACGCCCGCTTCGGCGACCCGGAGACCCAGGTCGTGCTGGCCCGTCTCAAGACACCGCTCGCCGGGGTCCTGCTGGCCGCCGCCAAGGGCGAACTCGCCGACCTGCCGTCGCTGCGCTGGAGCGCCGATGCCGCGGTCACGGTGGTCATCGCCTCGCACAACTACCCCGGCACCCCGCGCACCGGCGACCCGATCACCGGCCTCGACGAGGTCGCGGCGCAGGACGCCCCGCACGCCTACGTCCTGCACGCCGGTACCCGTACCGACGGCGACGCCGTGGTCAGCGCGGGCGGTCGCGTCCTGTCGGTCACGGCGACCGGGGAGGACCTGGCCGCGGCCCGGGAGCGCGCGTACCGGGCGGTCGCCCGCATCGGCCTGGACGGCTCCCAGCACCGCACGGACATCGCGGCGAAGGCGGCCGCCGAGTAACAGGCCCTCCCGATGAACCCCGCAGGCCCCGGATCCGTCTCAGGAACCGGGGCCTGATCCTTGCTGTCCGTCATCCAGCTTTCCCCAGAGCCATTCCATCGAGTGACCGATGCCCCATCCGGCTGACGGAGGCCGGACCCCCAACTATGGTGCGGCGCAAGCGTTCCGGCACTTGGCCCACCGGCATTGCGATGTCAGTGACGGGTGCCACAGTGGGGGAATGACCAAAGCCAGGACAGGTGGGACAGGCAGCGCAGCCTTGACGGCCCGCGCATGGGGGAGGGGGTGAGGTCCGGTCGTGACCGGTATGGGTGTGGAGGCAGGCGCACAGGCCGCGCGTTCCCGGGCGCTGGCCGTGCTGCGGATCCGTAGCCGGGCAGTGGCGGTCGCGCTGCTGCCCGCGGCGGCCGCCGTGGTGCTGCTGGCCGGTGGCTCCACCGGCCACCTCGTGGGCTCCGGCTGGGATACCGCCCGCTGGGCCGTGACCTGGGTCGCCGTGCTCGTGCTGCTGGCGGCCGGCGGGATAGCGCTGGTCGTGGCCCGCTCCCGGCCGGCCGTCAGTCCGACGGTCGCGATCGCGGAGGAGTCGGCCCCCGATCTGTACCGGATGGTGCGCGACCTGGCCGACCGCCTGGACGTGCCCGCGCCCTCCGCGATAGCGCTGACCCCGGACTGCGACAGCTGGCTGGAGGACCGCACCCACCCGGCCCACGGCCCGCCCCCGCGCGAGCACCGCGACGAGCTCACCAGCGGCCTGCGCGGCCCGCACCGCCGAACCTCGGCGGCCCCGGTGCTGGTCATCGGATCGCCGTTCCTGTGGTGGATGCGGGTGGGCGAGCTGCGAGCCGTCCTCGCCCCGGTGGTGGCCGGTACGGGCCCCTCGGCGCACCCCGACATAGCCGCGGCCCGCCGTTTCGTACGGGGGCTGGACGCGGCGGTGGCAGTGGCGTCGGCCCCGAACCGCGGCCCGCTCTCGCGCGCTGTGCTGGCCGGCGTCGGCAAGGTGGCCCGCCTGCTGCTCAGCAGTTGCCGGGTGCACGCGGCGGAGATGGAGCGAGGGGTGGCCGCGGCGGCGGCGGAGCGTGCACAGGCTGTGGATTACGGACTGCGCATCGTCGCCCAGGAACAGGTGGGCCTGGCCTACGCGGGCTGGGACCGACTGCTGACCCGGGTGGCCCTCCCGGCCTGGCGGATGGGCCGCTGGCCGTCCCGCCTGGACGCGGGAGTGGTGGCCGCCCTCACCGAACTCTCCCGCCGGGACCGGCTGGCCGAGGGCTTCGCCTCCCGCCTGGGCGAACGCCCCGCATGCGACCTCCTGGAGGAACCGGGCGCGGTGGACGAGGCGGCATCGTTGCTGGCCGCGCGGCTCTTCCACGGCGGCCCGGCGGAATCGGGCCCGGACTGGTCCCCGGTCGGCTGGCAGGAGTACCCGGAAGAGGTGGTCGACCGCAAATGGCGTACGGACGCGGCCCGCCTCCACCGAGTCCTCGACGCCCTCGGCGTCCGCCGCCCCAACCCCCGGACGGACGGCCCGACCCTGTCCCGCGTACTCGACCACTTGTCGACGCCGGAGGACCCCGCCGGCCCGGCGGATGAGCGAACCATGCGGATGGACCGTTCTCCAGCGACGGATGAGCGGACCACGCCGAAGGACCTTGCGCCCGCGCCGGATGAGCGAACCGCGCCGGAGGAGCCGACACCTGTGTCTGCCCCCGCGCCCGCCCCGCAGCCGGACCCCGCGCAGCCGGACCCCGCGCAGCCGGACCCGGCCCCCGCCCCGCAGACGCCCCCCGCACCCGAGGACGAGCCCGAGGCCGACCCGGAAGACCCCACCGACCCGGAAGACCCCACCGACACCGAGCGCTCCGCCGCCCTCGCCGCAGGCCTCACCGCCGAACTCGCCCGCGAGGAATCCGCGGTCCCGCCGAGCCCGGCCGCCCCCGCCCCCGACACCGCACTCTGGGACGACGGCACCCTGCCCCTCTTCCCGCTCCAGCCCCCGCGCTCCCCGCGCGAGTTGCTCGCGGACCACGTCACCGCGATGGTCTGCTGCGCCGCCATGGACACCGCGGGCGCCACCCCCGGCCTGGACTGGCTCGACGGCCCCACCCTCCTGGTCAACGGAGAACGCGCCGCCGACCTCACCCCCCGCGTCCTCAGCCTCATCGAGGAGGGCGACCCGGCCCCCTTGCAGGAATGGCTGATCGAATCCGGCATACGCCCGGAAAAGCCGGTACGCCTCGTCTGACGGCCCCCGAGCCCTCCAGCCCCCGAGCCACAGCGCGCCCCGCACACAGCGCGCCCCGCACACAGCGCGCCCCGCACACAGCGCACCCCGCAAACGGAACCTCGCATTCCACTTTCGGCCAATTCGCGACGAATAGTGACAGCGTGCGTGCGCAATGTGATGTGCTGGGACCGATCGCGCCCATGGCAAGGGCTTGCGACATACGACCGTCACGAAGACGCCACAGACCACGCACATCACACAACCCACACAAACCACTCAGACCACGGGGGCAAGAGGGAGGGGAGCGACCATGGGGTCGGAGCAGATCCGCCGCTGGGAGTCGGGAGCACTCGCGCACGCCGTCACGGACCCCTTCGGCCAGGGCCCCGTCCCCTGGCTCCGTGGCACGGAGACGTACTTCGACGACACGGGCCAGGTGGTCCCCTGGTACGTGGACGCGCCCCAGGCCGCCCCGGGCATCCCGGGCACCCCGGCCCCCCCGGGCGCCCCCCGCGTCCCCACCCCCCGTACCACCTCCGGCACCCGCTCGCCCCGCCCCACCGAGGGCCCCCGCTCGGCGGACGACGTCCACCGCCAGATCAAGGGCTTCACCTCCACCGGCGCGGTCGCCCCGGGCGAGGCCGTCGACTTCCACATCACCGTCGACCCGCCCCAGCAGTTCAGCGTCGACGTCTACCGCATCGGCCACTACGGCGGAGACGGCGCCGCCAAGATCACCACCAGCCCCCGGCTGTCCGGCATCGTCCAGCCCCCGCCGCTGGCCGCCGACCGCACGGTCTCCTGCCACCACTGGTGGCTGTCCTGGCGGCTGCAGATCCCGTCGTACTGGAGCATCGGCGCCTATGTCGCGGTGCTCACCACCGCCGACGGCTACCGCTCCCACATCCCGTTCACCGTCCGGGACAACCACCCGGCCGATCTGCTCCTGCTGCTGCCGGACGTCACCTGGCAGGCGTACAACCTCTACCCGGAGGACGGCCGCACCGGCGCCAGCCTCTACCACGCCTGGGACGAGCACGGCCGGCTGCTCGGCGAGTCGGACGCCGCGACGACCGTCTCCTTCGACCGCCCCTACGCCGGCGCCGGCCTCCCCCTGCACGTGGGCCACGCCTACGACTTCATCCGCTTCGCCGAGCGCTACGGCTACGACCTCGCCTACGCCGACGCCCGCGATCTGCACGCCGGACACATCGACCCCACCCGCTACCGCGGCCTGGTCTTCCCGGGCCACGACGAGTACTGGTCGACGCCCATGCGCCGCACGGTCGAGCGGGCCCGCGACCACGGCACCTCGCTGGTGTTCCTCTCCGCCAACACCATGTACTGGCAGGTGGAGCTGGGCCCGTCCCCGTCCGGCGTCCCCGACCGCCTGCTGACCTGCCGCAAGCGCAAAGGCCCCGGCAAGCCGGTCCTGTGGCGCGAGATCGACCGCCCCGAGCAGCAGCTGATCGGCATCCAGTACGCGGGCCGGGTCCCCGAGCCCCACCCCCTGATCGTCCGGAACGCCGACCACTGGCTGTGGGACGCCACCGGCGCCCACGAGGGCGACGCGCTCGCCGGCCTGGTCGCGGGCGAGGCGGACCGCTACTTCCCGCGCACCGCGCTGCCCGAGCACGAGGAGCGCATCCTGCTGGCGCACTCCCCGTACACCGACGGCGAGGGAGCCCTCCGCCACCAGGAGACGTCCCTCTACCGCGCCCCCTCCGGCGCCCTGGTGTTCGCCTCCGGCACCTTCGCCTGGTCGCCCGCCCTGGACCGCCCGGGCCATGTGGACCCGCGCGTCCAGCGCGCCACGGCCAACCTCCTGGACCGCATCTGCAAGCACGACTGACCCGGCCCGCAGGCCCTCGCCGACCCCCGGTCCAAGGTCAGACCCCTCATACGGGACAATCGAACCCTTGGCCCGCCCGTCTCCCACCGCCACCCTGTTCGAGCCCTGCGGGCGCCCCTTTGTTTTCGACCACGGGGAGGAACCGTGTCCGGATTCGTAGAAAAGCCCGAACCGATCGAGGTTCCGGGCTTGGTGCATCTGCACACCGGCAAGGTGCGCGACCTGTACCGGAACGAGGCGGGCGACCTCGTGATGGTCGCCAGCGACCGCTTGTCGGCGTACGACTGGGTGCTTCCGACCGAGATCCCCGACAAGGGCCGCGTCCTCACCCAGCTCTCCCTGTGGTGGTTCGACCAGCTCGCCGACCTGGTGCCCAACCACGTGCTGAGCACCGAGCTCCCGCCGGGCGCCCCCGCCGACTGGGCGGGCCGCACCCTGGTCTGCAAGTCGCTGACGATGGTCCCCGTGGAGTGCGTGGCCCGCGGCTACCTCACCGGCTCCGGCCTGACCGAGTACAACGACACCCGCACGGTCTGCGGCCTCGCCCTCCCCGAGGGCCTGGTCGACGGCAGTGAGCTGCCCGCCCCGATCTTCACCCCGGCCACCAAGGCCGAGGTCGGCGAGCACGACGAGAACGTCTCGTACGAGGAGGTGGCCCGCCAGGTCGGCGCCGACACCGCGGCCCGGCTGCGCCAGGCGACCCTCGCCGTCTACTCCCGCGGCCGGGACATCGCCCGCGAGCGCGGCATCATCCTCGCGGACACCAAGTTCGAGTTCGGCTTCGACGGGGACACCCTGGTCATCGCCGACGAGGTCCTCACCCCGGACTCCTCCCGCTTCTGGCCGGCGGACCGGTGGGAGCCGGGCCGCGCGCAGCCGTCGTACGACAAGCAGTACGTCCGTGACTGGCTTACCTCCGCGGAGTCCGGCTGGGACCGCGGGAGCGAGCAGCCGCCGCCGGCGCTGCCGCAGCAGGTGGTGGACGCCACCCGCGCCAAGTACGTGGAGGCGTACGAGCGTCTGACCGGCACGAGCTGGACGTAGGCGAGGCAAACGAAGAAGCCCCCCGGTGGACCGGGGGGCTTCTTCCGAAGAGATACAAAGAGATACAAACTGATTCGAAGTGATTCGAAGAGAGCGGACGACGAGGCTCGAACTCGCGACCTCAACCTTGGCAAGGTTGCGCTCTACCAACTGAGCTACGTCCGCAGTGCGCCGTGGCGCGAGAGCAACTATACCCAACCCCGCTCGCGGGCGAGACGCACCGCCGTATGACGGTTCTCCGCCCCGAGCTTGGAGACGGCCGAGGACAGATAGTTCCGCACGGTCCCCTGGGACAGCGCGGCCCGCTCCGCGATCTCCGCCACGGGCGCGCCGTCGGCGGCCAGTTCCAGCACCTCGGCCTCCCGCGCGGTCAGTGGTGAGTCCCCGGCGGAGATCGCGTCGGCGGCCAACTCGGGGTCCACATAGCGGTTTCCGGCACGGACCGTGCGGATGATCTCGGCGAGCCGCTGGGCGCTGACGGTCTTGGGGACGAACCCGCGCACACCCGCCGCAAGTGCCCGCTTGAGGTGCCCGGGGCGGCCATGACTGGTCACGATCATGACCTGGCAGGACGGCAGTTCCGCCCGCAGGGATGTGGCGACCTTCACACCGTCGGCGCCGGGCATCTGCAGGTCGAGCACGGCCACGTCGGGCGCGTGGGCGCGGGCCATCGCGAGCGCCTCGGGACCGGACGCCGCCTCGGCGACGACCACCAGGTCGTCCTCCAGCGAGAGCAGCGCGGCCAGCGCGCCCCGGATCAGATGCTCGTCGTCGGCGAGCAGCACCCGTACCTTCTCGCTCACGCCGCCACCTCCTTCAACGGCACCTCGGCCACCACCCGGAACACGCCTCCCTCGGCTCCCGCCTCCAAGGTCCCCGCCACGGCGGCGAGCCGCTCGCGCAGCCCGGCCAGCCCCGAGCCGCCGCCCTGCGAGGCGGGTCCGGCGACCCCGTCGTTCTCCACCGTCAGCACCACACATCCCTCGCGCACCCGCACGGACACCCCGCAGCGCTCCGCGTTACCGTGCCGCAGCACATTCGTGGTGGCCTCCCGGACCACCCACCCGAGCGCCGACTGCACCTCGGCCGGCAGCCCCGCCACCGGCCCGCTCACCTCGCAGGAGATCCCGGCCGCCGTCAACACCCCGTGCGCCCCGGCGAGTTCGGCCCCGAGGTCGGCCTCGCGATAGCCCCGTACGACATCGCGCACCTCGCGCTGCGACTCCCGCGCGATGCGCTGCACCTCGATCATCTGGTCCACGGCCTCCGGGCGTTCGCGCCGGGCGAGCTGGACGGCCAGCTCGCTCTTGAGGGCGATGACGGCCAGATTGCGGCCCATGACGTCGTGCAGGTCCCGTCCGAACCGCAGGCGTTCTTCGGCGACGGCCAGCCGGGCGCGGGTCTCGCGGGCCTCGTCGAGTTCGTAGACGGCATCCAGCAGCCAGACGGAGAAGGCGGAGGTGAAGGCGACGAACCCGCCGCCGAGCAGCACCACCAGCGCGGTGACCAGGCTTTCCGCGGTGGGCAGCCCCAGCGGCCAGCTGACGGCCCAGGCCCCCGCAGCGAAGCCGCCGACCACGGCGAGCACCCGGCGGCGCTCCCGGACGCCGAGCGCGATGGAGCCCGCCCCGAAGGCGGTGACGCCGGCGAAGACGGCACCCGCCGCGGCATCGACGTCCTTGCCTTCGGGCCCGTGCTGGACGAGCGCGAGCGCGCCCACGGCGATCACCGCGGTGGCGGCGGCGAGCGCCCACATCAGCCGCACCGGCTGGTCCCGCCGCCCGCGCGTCCAGTCCAGGGCCCGCGAGGCGGTCAGCATGGTGAGCGCCGCGTGTCCGCACACCACGAGCAGCAGCCAGCCGCCGACCGCCGGACCTGCCTGGCCGAAGGCGGCGAGACCGACGGAGAAGATCTCCGCCAGCCCGAAGAAGTGGAACGACCAGCGCGTGTACGTCTCGACCTTCGCGGGCGTGCTCTTGCCCCGCCACCATCCCCCCGACACGCGCCACTCCCCGCTCTTCCCGTACGTCAGCGCCGCGGCTCCCAGCGGAACCACCGCCCTACAGCAAACACCGCGAGCGCGGTCCAGGCCAGCGCGGTGAGCAGGGCGCCCAGCGCCTCGTACGCCGACAGGGAGCCGGTCCAGCCGCCGCGCACCAGGGTGATCACGGGGCTGAGCGGCAGCAGGGCGCACACCGAGGCCATCGAGTCGGGCAGCAGCTCCAGCGGGACGGCGATCCCGGAGGCCACCATGGAGACCATCACCAGCGGCAGCGAGGTGACCTGCGCGCTCTCCACGGTCCGGGTGAAGGCGGCCGTCAGGGCGGCCAGCGCCGCACACATCACCAGGCCGAGCAGCAGGCCGGCGACGGCGAGGTGCAGCGCCTTGGGGGCGGTCACGTCCAGCAGGGCCGTGCAGCCGGCCACCAGGACCAGGGCCTGCACCAGGCCGACGGCCAGGAGCGGCAGCGCGGCCCCGGTGAGGATCTCGTGGTCGCGCAGCTCGCCGGTGCGCAGCCGCTTCAGGACGAGTTCCTCGCGCCGGCCGACGAAGACGCCGATGAGCGCCGAGTACACCGCGAACAGCAGCGAGAAGCCGATCGCCCCCGGCAGCAGCACCTGCCCCACGTCGAGCCCGTGCTCGGCGAGATCCATGTCCTCCACCGCCGCCCGCACGGTGAACGGCAGCACCAGTGGCACGAACACGGCCGCCACGATCATGCCCTTGCTGCGCCCGAACAGGGTCAGCTCCGCCCGCGCCAGCGCCGCCACCCGCCGTGCCGGGGTCGATATCACCATCGGCTCGCTCATGCCGCGTACTCCTTCGCCTCGGACGCCTCCCGGGCGATGCCCAGGAACGCCTCCTCCAGTGACGCCGACCGCACATCCAGCCGCCGCAGCTCCACCCCGGCCCGGTCGGCCCAGGTCAGCAGCCCGGTGGCGGCCCGCTGGAGCTGGTGGGTGCGCAGCCGTACGACCCGGCCGTCCACCTCGTGCCCGGTCACGCCCAGCTCGTCCAGGGGCGGCAGGTCGCCAAGGAACCAGTTGTCGGGCAGCTCGAAGGAGATCCGGGCGGGCCGGCTCGCGGTCACCTCTGCCGGGGTTCCGGCCGCCGCGATGCGCCCCTCGTGCAGGATCGCCAGCCGGTCGGCGAGGCCCTCCGCCTCCTCCAGGTAGTGCGTGGTGAGCAGCACGGTCGTGCCCCGCTCGCGCAGGGTGCGCACCAGTTCCCAGGTGTCCCGGCGGCCCTCGGCGTCGAGTCCGGTGGTCGGCTCGTCGAGGAACAGCACCTCGGGGTCCCCGATCAGCGCGAGCGCCAGGTCCAGGCGCCGCCGCTCGCCCCCGGAGAGCTGCTTGACCCGCACCCCGGCCCGCCGCCCGAGCCCGACCAGCGCCAGCACCTCGCCCTCCGGCCCTGCGCCGCTGACACACCCGGCCCACATCCGGGCGGTCTCGGCGACGGTCAGCTCGGACGGAAAGCCGCCCTCCTGGAGCATGACCCCGGTGCGCGGCCGGACGACGGCCCGCTCGGCGTAGGGATCGTGCCCGAGCACCCGGACGCGTCCCTCGGCGGGCTTGGCGAGCCCTTCCAGCAGTTCGACGGTGGAGGTCTTGCCCGCGCCATTGGTACCGAGCAGCGCGAAGATCTCGCCGCGGGCCACCGAGAAGGTGATGCCGCGCACCGCCTCGAACCCGCCCCCGTACACACGCCGCAGGTCGGTGACCTCAATCACGTGTTCGCGTTCGTTCCTGTCCATGACTTCAGCGTCCCGGCGCCCCGGGCGGCCCGGCAGTGCGCGCTGTCATCACCCGGCATGACAAATGTCAGAAGCGGGGGAAACACGAAAAGACCCCGGTCCGATGGACCGGGGTCTGATTCCCGAGCGGACGACGAGGCTCGAACTCGCGACCTCAACCTTGGCAAGGTTGCGCTCTACCAACTGAGCTACGTCCGCATTGCCTCCGACCGGCTCTCACCGATCGGCGCGAGCACCAGCCTACCTGATCCCGAAGGATGCCCGGTACGGCGATGCAGAGCGGGTGACAGGAATTGCACACTGCGCCTTCCCCCTGGAAGGGGGATGTTCTACTACTGAACTACACCCGCATGTACTCCGTGAGCTGGGCTTTTCCGGCCCCGCCCGGCGGCGTGCTCCAGACTCTAGCTGATCGGGAGGGGTGCTGCGCAAGTCGGTTGTCCTCAGGGCCCGCTGACGCACCCTGAGGACGGCGCCCGGGGACGTCACTGCGCGGCGGCGAACGCCTCGTAGACCTTCTTGGGGATCCGGCCGCGCGCCGGTACGTCCATCTTGTTGGCCTGGGCCCAGGCCCGGACGGCGGCCGGGTCCGGGGCGACCTCGGTCTGCCGGTAGGCCTTGCCGGAGCGCGACCGCTTGCGGCCGGCCTCCACGTACGGCTCGAGCGCCTTACGCAGTTTCTCGGCATTCGCTTGGTTCAGGTCGATCTCGTACGACTTGCCGTCGAGTCCGAAGGCGATCGTTTCCGCCGCTTCCGAGCCGTCGATGTCGTCAAAGAGGGTGACCACGACCTTCTGCGCCACGAAATTGTTCCCTTCGTACGGCACGGCTGACAATTCATTTGTACAGTGCCCGACAATGCATTGGGAAGCCCGACTAAATCCTCCCGCGTGTCCGAGCGCAATAGGTATCGGGTGACGATCTCGGATCTTTCGCTGAACTTTTCCCGGTACCGCGCTCTTCCGCCGGTTCGTGATGGCCATCACGTAGTTTCCTACAAGTCGACGCGCGTAGAAATTTTGTGCGGGTAGTCTGAAACCACTGCAGGAACCTGCTCAGCACCACACCACCGGGAGTGCACGTGGCACGCGTCGTAGTCGACGTCATGCTCAAGCCGGAGATCCTCGACCCCCAGGGCCAGGCGGTGCAGCGCGCACTGCCGCGGCTGGGATTCGAAGGCATCTCGGACGTCCGTCAGGGAAAGCGATTCGAACTCGAGGTTGACGGGCCGGTCGACGAGGCCGCGCTCGCCCGCATCCACGACCTTGCGGAATCCTTCCTCGCCAACACGGTGATCGAGGACTTCACCGTCAAGGTGGAGGAAGTCGCGGAGGCGGCGAAGTGACCGCTCGTATTGGCGTCGTCACTTTCCCGGGAAGTCTCGACGACCGGGACACCCAGCGCGCGATCCGCCTCGCGGGTGCCGAACCGGTCGCCCTGTGGCACAAGGACAAGGACCTCAAGCAGGTCGACGCCGTGGTGCTGCCCGGCGGTTTCTCCTACGGCGACTATCTGCGGGCCGGCGCCATCTCCCGCTTCTCGCCCGTGATGGAGACGGTCATCGAGCAGGCGAAGGCCGGCCTTCCGGTCCTCGGCATCTGCAACGGCTTCCAGATCCTCACCGAGGCCCACCTGCTCCCCGGCGGCATGCTCGGCAACGACCACCTGCACTTCATCTGCCGCGACCAGAAGCTGCGGGTGGAGAACGCGGACACGGCCTGGACCGCCGACTACACGGCCGGCCAGGAGATCCACATCCCGCTGAAGAACATGGACGGGCGGTACGTCGCCGACGAGTACACGCTCGACAAGCTGGAGGCCGAGGGCCGGGTCGTCTTCCGCTACCTGGACGTCAACCCCAACGGCTCGCTCCGCGACATCGCCGGCATCACCAACGAGGCCGGCAACATCGTCGGCCTGATGCCGCACCCGGAGCACGCCACGGAGCCGCTCATCGGCACCGGCCGCACCGACGGCCTCCCCTTCTTCACCTCGATCCTCAAGAAGCTGGTCAACGCATGAGCCGGACGCCTCTGGACACGGTCGAGCACGCGACCGCGACCCCCGACGTCGAGCTGCCCTGGGCCGAACTGGGCCTGAAGAAGGACGAGTACGAGCGCGTGGTCGAGATCCTCGGCCGCCGGCCCACCGGTGCCGAACTCGCCATGTACTCGGTCATGTGGTCCGAGCACTGCTCGTACAAGTCCTCCAAGGTCCACCTCCGCCAGTTCGGCGAGAAGGCCCCCGAGTCCGACGCGATGCTCGTCGGCATCGGCGAGAATGCCGGCGTCGTCGACGTCGGCCAGGGCTACGCGGTCACCTTCAAGGTCGAGTCGCACAACCACCCCTCCTACGTGGAGCCCTACCAGGGCGCGGCCACCGGCGTCGGCGGCATCGTGCGCGACATCATCGCGATGGGCGCGCGGCCGGTGGCGGTCGTGGACCCGCTGCGCTTCGGCGCGGCCGACCACCCCGACACCAAGCGCGTCCTGCCGGGCGTCGTCGCCGGCATCGGCGGCTACGGCAACTGCCTGGGCCTGCCCAACATCGGCGGCGAGGTCGTCTTCGACTCCTGCTACCAGGGCAACCCGCTGGTCAACGCCGGTGCCATCGGTGTGATGCGGCACGAGGACATCCACCTCGCGAAGGCGTCCGGCGCGGGCAACAAGGTCATCCTGTACGGCGCCCGCACCGGCGGCGACGGCATCGGCGGCGCGTCGATCCTGGCGAGTGAGACCTTCGACGACGCCAAGCCGAGCAAGCGCCCCGCGGTCCAGGTCGGCGACCCCTTCCAGGAGAAGCTCCTCATCGAGTGCACCCTGGAGGCGTTCAAGGAGAAGCTGGTCGTCGGCATCCAGGACCTCGGCGCCGCGGGCCTGTCCTGCGCGACGTCGGAACTGGCGTCGAACGGCTCCGGCGGCATGCGCGTGACGCTGGACGACGTACCGCTGCGCGACTCCACGCTCTCGCCCGAGGAGATCCTCATGAGCGAGTCGCAGGAGCGCATGTGCGCGGTCGTGGAGCCGGAGAAGGTCGACCGGTTCCTGGAGATCTGCGACAAGTGGGACGTCATCGCCACGGTGATCGGTGAGGTCACCGACGGCGACCGGCTGGAGATCTTCTGGCACGGCGGCAAGATCGTCGACGTCGACCCGCGCACGGTCGCCCACGACGGCCCGGTCTACGAGCGTCCCTACGCCCGCCCGTCCTGGCAGGACGCGCTCCAGGCCGACGACGCCAACAAGCTGCCCCGGCCGGGGACTCCGCAGGAGCTGCGGGCGCAGGTCCTGAAGCTGGTCGGTTCCCCGAACCAGGCGTCGAAGAAGTGGATCACCTCGCAGTACGACCACTTCGTGCAGGGCAACACCGTCCTCGCCCAGCCCGAGGACTCGGGCATGATCCGCATCGACGAGGAGACCGGCCTCGGCGTCGCCATCGCCACCGACGGCAACGGCCGCTACGCCAAGCTGGACCCGTACGCGGGCGCCCAGCTGGCGCTGGCGGAGGCCTACCGCAACGTGGCGACCACGGGCGCCAAGCCGCTCGCGGTGTCGGACTGCCTGAACTTCGGCTCGCCCGAGGACCCGGCGGTGATGTGGCAGTTCGCGGAGGCCGTCCGCGGTCTGGCGGACGCCTGCCGGCAGCTCGGCACCCCGGTCACCGGCGGCAACGTCTCCCTCTACAACCAGACCGGCGAGGTGGCCATCCACCCCACCCCGGTCGTGGCGGTGCTCGGCGTCATCGACGACGTGGCCCGCCGTACGCCGGTCGCCTTCCAGGAGGAGGGGCAGCTGCTCTACCTCCTCGGCGACACACGTGAGGAGTTCGGCGGCTCGGCCTGGTCCCAGGTGATCCACGACCACCTCGGCGGCCTGCCCCCGAAGGTCGACCTGGAGCGCGAGCGGCTGCTCGCCGACATCCTGATCTCCGCCTCCCGCGACGGCATGATCGACTCCGCGCACGACCTGTCCGACGGCGGTCTGGTCCAGGCGGTCGTCGAGTCGGCGCTGCTCGGCGGCAAGGGCGCCCGGCTGATCGTCCCGGACGGCCTGGACGCCTTCACCTTCCTCTTCTCGGAGTCGGCGGGCCGCGCGGTCGTCGCCGTGCCCCGCTCGGAGGAGCTCCGCTTCACCGACATGTGCGGTGCCCGGGGCCTGCCGGCCACCCGGATCGGTGTCGTCGACGGCGACGCGGTCGACGTCCAGGGCGAGTTCACCCTCCCCCTGACGGAATTCCGCGAGATCCACGAGGCGACGATCCCGGCCCTGCTGGCGTAGTCGGCCGTACCACCCGAAGGTCCCGTCCGCTCGCCGGACGGGACCTTCACGGCTCACCGCGCCCTGCCTACGCTTGATCGCATGCCCCCGGCCAAGAAGCGCGCCCGCAGTTACGACCCCGCCAAGATCCGCACCGCGGTCTTCGCCCAGCTCGCCCACGTCCAGGACGCCGTGCGCGGCCTCACGCCCGAACAGCTCGCGCTGCCGACCCGGCTCGGCGCGTGGACCGTCCGGGAACTCATCGCGCACATCGGGATGGCGCTCACGGGCATCGGGCGCTCCCTGGCGCTGCCGGAGCCGCCGAAGCAGGACGCCGTACTGCTGGACTGGGCGTTCGCGACCTCCGCCAGCTCCTCGGACATCGACGCCTTCACGCGGCGGCTGGTCCAGGAGCACCCGGACCTCGGCGCCTACCTCGCCGACAGCGCGCGCGCCCTCCACGAGCAGCTCGACACCCACCCCGGCACCCGGCTGCTCGACACCAACGCCGGTGCCCTGCCGCTCGCCGACTACCTCGTCACCCGCGCCGTCGAACTCGTCGTCCACACCGACGACCTGAACGCCGCGGTGCCCGGTCTCGACGTGCCGTACGACCGCCAGGCGCTCGCCGCCTGCACCCGGCTGCTCGCCGACGCGCTCGCCGCCAAGGCGCCCGGCGGCTCCACCGAGGTGCGGATCCCGCCGTACGCCGTCGTGCAGTGCGTCGAGGGCCTCCGGCACACCCGGGGCACCCCGCCGAACGTCGTGGAGACCGACCCGCTGACCTGGATCCGGCTCGCGACCGGGCGGCTGCGGTGGCCGGACGCCCTGCGCGAGGCGAAGGTCAGCGCCAGTGGTGAGCGCGCCGATCTCGGCGCTCTGCTGCCCCTGATGAGCTGACGACACAACGGACCGGTAACGACAGCGAACCCAACAGGCGCCTCGTACGTCGAAGAGACATGAAGCGGACGACACGTATGAAGTACGCCGCCGCAGGCCTCGCCGGCACCGCCGTGCTGGCCGCCTGCGGCACGGAGTCCGGATCCGGCAGCGGCGCGGTCGGAGACGGCGAGAAGACCACCACGACCGCCGACGTCCTCGCGGACACCCGCTGGGTCCCGCGGACGGCGACCGTCGACGGCAAGGAGTACGAGCTGCCGACGGGGGAGAAGGACTTCCGGGTGGACGAGGCGCACATCCTGTTCCGGCCCGGCACCGCCGAGCCCGACGTCGGCGGCGGGAAGTCGGGCGGCACGGTGGGCTGCAACGACTTCGGCGCCGATGCCGAGGTCGACGGCGACAGCGTGCGGATCACCGACCTCGCCTCCACCGCGATGGCCTGCCCCGGCCCTGTGCAGGAGTTCGAGGAGAAGTTCCAGAGCGTCTTCACCGGCACCCTGAAGGCGAAGATCGAGGAGCGGGACGGTGCCAAGATCCTCACCCTGACCCGCGCCGACGGTGACAGCCTCACCCTGCGCGAGGGAGCCGCGAAGGAGACGCCGGCGCCGCCCCTGAAGGGCACGAAGTGGACCGTCGACACCCTGGTCTCCGGCAAGGGCGACGACGCCACGGCCCAGTCCCTGCCCAAGGGCACCAAGGCCCACCTCACCCTGGCCGAGGACGGCAGCGCCAGCGGCAGCCTCGGCTGCAACACCTTCCGCGGCAAGGCGACCGTCAAGGACGGCACCATCGCCTTCGGGCCGCTGTCCACCACCCGCAAACTGTGCGAGGGGCCCGTGATGAAGGCGGAGCGGGAGCTGATCGACATCCTCGCCGGCAAGGTGTCCTACCAGCAGAAAGACGGAGAACTGACCCTTACGGCGGGCTCCGGGGACGGACTCGTCGCCCGTGCGAAGTAAGAAAGCCCACTCCCAGCGAATTCGGACCAGTGGTCGATCTCGCCTACACTCGGAGGCGTGCCACGTGGTGACGGTCGACTCAATCATGATCTGCTCCCCGGTGAGAAAGGCCCCCAGGACGCTTGCGGCGTCTTCGGCGTCTGGGCTCCGGGCGAAGAGGTCGCCAAGCTCACTTACTTCGGGCTCTACGCCCTCCAGCATCGAGGCCAGGAATCCGCGGGGATCGCGGTCAGCAACGGCTCCCAGATCCTCGTCTTCAAGGACATGGGCCTGGTCTCCCAGGTCTTCGACGAGACCTCCCTCGGATCGCTCCAGGGTCATATCGCGGTCGGTCACGCCCGCTACTCGACCACCGGCGCCTCCGTGTGGGAGAACGCCCAGCCGACGTTCCGCGCCACCGCGCACGGCTCCATCGCGCTCGGCCACAACGGCAACCTGGTCAACACGGCGCAGCTCGCCGAGATGGTCGCCGACCTGCCCAAGCAGGAGGGCCGCACCCCTCGGGTGGCGGCGACCAACGACACCGACCTGCTGACCGCGCTGCTCGCGGCCCAGGTGGACGAGGACGGCAAGCCGCTGACCATCGAGGCGGCCGCCCACCAGATCCTCCCGCAGGTCCAGGGCGCCTTCTCGCTGGTCTTCATGGACGAGCACACCCTCTACGCCGCCCGGGACCCGCAGGGCATCCGCCCGCTGGTCCTCGGCCGGCTGGAGCGCGGCTGGGTCGTCGCCTCCGAGTCCGCCGCCCTCGACATCTGCGGCGCCTCCTACGTCCGCGAGATCGAGCCCGGCGAGTTCGTCGCCATCGACGAGAACGGCCTGCGCACCTCGCGATTCGCGGAAGCGAAGCCCAAGGGCTGCGTCTTCGAGTACGTGTACCTGGCCCGCCCGGACACCGACATCGCCGGCCGGAACGTCTACCTCTCCCGGGTGGAGATGGGCCGCAAGCTGGCGAAGGAAGCCCCGGTCGACGCCGACCTGGTCATAGCGACGCCGGAATCCGGCACCCCGGCCGCCATCGGCTACGCGGAGGCCTCCGGCATCCCCTTCGGCGCGGGCCTGGTGAAGAACGCCTACGTCGGCCGGACCTTCATCCAGCCCTCGCAGACCATCCGCCAGCTCGGCATCCGCCTGAAGCTGAACCCGCTGAAGGAAGTCATCAAGGGCAAGCGGCTGGTCGTCGTCGACGACTCCATCGTGCGCGGCAACACCCAGCGCGCCCTGGTCCGCATGCTCCGCGAGGCCGGCGCCGCCGAGGTCCACATCCGGATCTCCTCGCCGCCCGTGAAGTGGCCCTGCTTCTTCGGCATCGACTTCGCCACCCGCGCCGAACTCATCGCCAACGGCATGACCATCGACGAGATCGGCACCTCCCTCGGCGCCGACTCCCTGGCGTACATCTCCCTCGACGGCATGATCGAGGCGACCACCATCGCCAAGCCGAACCTGTGCCGCGCCTGCTTCGACGGCGAGTACCCGATGGATCTCCCGGACCCCGAGCTGCTCGGCAAGCAGCTGCTGGAGACCGAGCTGGCCGCAGGGCCCGCCGCCACGGCCGCCGCGGACGCGATCCGCCGCCCCTAAGTTCTGCCGTACGACACGAAAGTTCTCACCACATGTCTGCTGTGTCTCATTTGGGAACTCCGTCCCCCGGCACGGGTGCCAGCTACGCGGCCGCGGGCGTCGACATCGAAGCGGGCGACCGCGCCGTCGAGCTCATGAAGGAGTGGGTGAAGAAGACGCAGCGCCCCGAGGTCCTCGGCGGCCTCGGCGGTTTCGCCGGCCTCTTCGACGCCTCCGCCCTCAAGCGCTACGAGCGTCCCCTCCTCGCCTCCGCCACGGACGGCGTCGGCACCAAGGTCGACATCGCGCGGCAGATGGGCGTCTACGACACCATCGGCCACGACCTGGTCGCCATGGTCATGGACGACATCGTGGTGTGCGGCGCCGAGCCGCTGTTCATGACCGACTACATCTGCGTCGGCAAGGTCCACCCCGAGCGGGTCGCCGCCATCGTGAAGGGCATCGCCGAGGGCTGTGTCCTCGCCGGCTGCGCCCTGGTCGGCGGCGAGACCGCCGAGCACCCCGGTCTGCTCGGCCCGGACGACTTCGACGTCGCCGGCGCCGGTACGGGCGTCGTGGAGGCCGACCGGCTGCTCGGCCCCGATCGCATCCGTAAGGGTGACGCCGTGATCGCCATGGCGGCCTCCGGTCTTCACTCGAACGGGTACTCGCTGGTCCGGCACGTCCTGCTGAACCAGGCCGGGCTCGCCCTGGACGCGCGGATCGAGGAGTTCGGCCGCACCCTCGGCGAGGAGCTGCTGGAGCCGACCAAGATCTACTCGCTGGACTGTCTGGCGCTGACCCGGACCACCGATGTGCACGCCTTCTCGCACATCACCGGCGGGGGTCTCGCCGCCAACCTGGCCCGGGTGATCCCGGACGAGCTGCACGCGATCGTGGACCGCGCCACCTGGACCCCCGCCCCGGTGTTCGACCTGGTCGGCAGGACCGGCGAGGTGGAGCGCCTGGAGCTGGAGAAGACCCTGAACATGGGCGTCGGCATGATCGCGATCGTGCCGGAGGAGTCGACGGACGCCGCCCTGACGACGCTGGCCGACCGTGGGGTCGAGGCCTGGGTCGCGGGTGAGATCACGGACCGCGGCGAGCACACCACCGGCGCCGAGCTGGTGGGGGACTACGCCTGATCGGCAGCACGAAACCCGGTCCGGCGCCAAGGCCCCGGACCGGGTGAAGTGCAGCTGTGACTAAGACTGCGAAGCGTGCTGCGTCAAGCGCCGCGACGCTGGGACGTGGGACCGGACTCGCCGTCCTCGTCCTCGTCGTCGTCGTTGTAGAGATCCGCGTACTGGGCGTACGGGTCGTCTTCGTCCTCGTCGTCCTCGAACGGCTCGCCGTTCGGCGGCTGGCTCGAAGTCGAAGCGCCCAGCTCGCTGGCCAGACGCGACAGGTCAGTCCCGCCGCTGTTGTACTTCAGCTGGCGGGCGACCTTCGTCTGCTTGGCCTTGGCCCGGCCGCGCCCCATGGCTCGACCCCCTCGGTGACGGGGCTCGACGGCCCCAGAGTCTCGACACGCGTTCATGATCTGGAACGGCCTCTCCGCAGAGAGACCGGTCCGTAGGGCTTCCACGGTACCTGAGCCCGCGCCCATACGGTACGTCGCCCACAGGACGCGCGTGTGCGCAGGACCTTCGAGGAGCCCCGTCCTCGCTGGTCAACCGCGATTTTAACCACTTATCGCCGGTCGACCCGCCGGTAGAAGTGAGAGTTCTCTCTAAGTGCCCACCGGCGGGTACCGGTCAGACGGGTGCGCCCTCGGCGGATCAGCGTGCCCGGCGCGCCGCGGCGGCCTCGTGCATCCGCTGCTCGGCGATCCGGTCGGCCGCCGCGGCCGGCGGGATCCCGTCTGCCTTCGCACGTGCGAATATGGCCAGCGTGGTGTCGTAGATCCCGGCCGCCTTGGCCTTGCACCGCTCGAAGTCGAAGCCGTGCAGCTCGTCGGCGACCTGGATGACGCCGCCCGCGTTCACCACGTAGTCCGGCGCGTAGAGGATCCCGCGGTCGGCGAGGTCCTTCTCCACGCCCGGGTGGGCGAGCTGGTTGTTGGCGGCGCCGCAGACGACCCTGGCGGTGAGCACCGGCACGGAGTCGTCGTCGAGCGCCCCGCCGAGCGCGCAGGGCGCGTACACGTCGAGGCCCTCGACGCGGATCAGCGCCTCGGTGTCGGCCACGGCCGTCACGGTCGCGTGCCGCTCGGTGATCCGGCGCACCGCGTCCGCGCGGACGTCGGTCACGAAGATCTCGGCGCCCTCCGCGACCAGGTGCTCCACCAGGTGGTGGCCGACCTTCCCGACGCCCGCGATGCCGATCCGCCGGCCGCGCAGCGACGGGTCGCCCCACAGGTGCTGGGCCGAGGCCCGCATGCCCTGGTAGACGCCGAACGCGGTGAGCACGGAGGAGTCACCGGCGCCGCCGTTCTCCGGCGAGCGGCCGGTGGTCCACCGGCACTCCCGGGCGACGACGTCCATGTCGGCGACATAGGTGCCGACGTCGCAGGCGGTGACGTAGCGCCCGCCGAGGGAGGCCACGAACCGGCCGTAGGCCAGCAGCAGCTCCTCGGTCTTGTCCCGGTCGGGGTCCCCGATGATCACGGCCTTGCCGCCGCCGTGGTCCAGACCGGCCATGGCGTTCTTGTACGACATCCCGCGCGCGAGGTTCAGGGCGTCGGCGACGGCCTCCGCCTCGGTCGCGTACGGGTAGAAGCGGGTACCGCCGAGGGCGGGGCCCAGCGCGGTGTTGTGGAGGGCGATCACGGCCTTCAGGCCGCTGGCACGGTCCTGGCAGAGCACGACTTGCTCATGACCCCCCTGCTCCGAGTGGAACAGGGTGTGCAGTACATCAGCAGGTGCGCCGGTTACGTCGGTCACTGTGGTGACTCCTGGGTAAGTAGCGGCGGTTCGGAGCAGCTCCCGTGCGGGTGGCGGGAGCTGTGAGCACGAGATTAGAGCCTGGGGAGCCCCGCCACCTCGACGTGCTCAGGATCACCTACTCCCGGAGTACCCCCGTGCGACGATTTGCATAGTTTTCCCGCCACTTTGTGAGCGGGTTTCGCAGGTTTTCCTGGCAGACGGAGGGGGAGGGAGCAGGCGTGCCCAAGGTGTCCTCGGTGACCGTCCCGTACGCGACCTATCTGCGCGTGTACGAGCCGCTGGCCGCCTTCCCCGAACCCGAGCGCGAGCACTGGGCGCGCTACGCCCGCCGCGCCGACCGTCCGTCGTACCAGGACGAACTGCGCCGCGCCCTCGCGGACTTGCTGCCCACCCCGCCGGTCCCGGTGCCGGTGCACGAGAGCACGGACGCCTTCGTCCTGGAGGCGGACGGGGTGGTGTGCGTGTGCCCCTGGCGCACCCGGCTGCGCGGCTGGCAGACGCTCGGCGAGCTGGGCGGGGAACTGCCCGGGCCGGTGCTCGAGGCGGTGCTCCCGGAGGTCGTACGGCGCCAGGCGGCCCAGGACTACGAGCGCTGGCTGGCCCGCAACCCGGACGCCCGGCCGTGGATCCGCACCTCGACCTGGCAGGTGCCGTTGCACTGGTTCGTGCTGGTCTCGGACGAGGAGCGGCGCTACGACAAGGGCACCGGCGAGATCCCGCCGATGCTGCGCTACCGCACCCCGATGGTGCAGGCGCGGCGCCGGGTGGCGCGGGCCCTGCGGACGCTCAAGGACACCGTCGACGAAGGGCCGCTCATGGAGGGCCTGACGGACGTGGGGCGCTGGCTGGAGGAGTTCCATCCGCGGTCCCTGGTCGAACTCGACTACGGCGGCCTGGTGCATGTGCTGCCGGCCGGAGAGCTGGAGGACGACCACTCCGCCGCGGACGTGGCCGAGGGCATCGCGGCGCTCCGGGAGGGCGACGGGGCGGCGGCGGGGGCGGCCTACGGGCGGCTGGTGGAGCGGTGGCGGTCGGTACGGGACCGGCGGTCCGCCAACTGACTGTGGGCCAAGTCACGAACTGGCGTTTGACCTGACGCCCGTTTTGGGGTTTCCTCCTGCCTCTGATGCGCCTGGCACTCCTGAAGTTTCGTCAACATCGGACGTAGGTCCCGATCCGGGCGTTCCCCTCAAGGTGTGTCAAGCGTGATGGACCGCACTTACGCGGCCCTTGCGTCTCTTGCCCTCCCTCATGCCAAAATAGGACAAGGAGTCCGGGGAGGACTCCGCTCGCATTGCATGCTTTATGGGGGGTCTGATGACTCCTGATCGCCCTGTGACTGATCGTCACAGCGGCGTGACTGTCCGCTATGGCATGGTCCATCGGCTTCCGTCGCTGATGAACACCTGGAGGGGCAATTCCATCGGTTTGGCCGACGCGGCTGGACAGATGGTGTAGTTGTAGTGCCGAGGACAAGCCGTTCGTCCTATAACCGACTCGACTCGCGTCCGCCATTTCGGGCAACGCGGGTCAAGGTGCAGAATTTAGAGGAAAGAACCGAGAAGGTTCGGTTCTCCCGAGGAGGCCGCTCATGACCGCTCGCACCCCTGATGCCGAGCCGCTGCTGACCCCGGCTGAGGTCGCCACGATGTTCCGCGTCGACCCCAAGACGGTCACGCGGTGGGCGAAGGCCGGAAAGCTTACGTCGATCCGCACGCTCGGCGGGCACCGCCGTTACCGCGAGGCTGAGGTCCGCGCTCTGCTCGCGGGCATCCCGCAGCAGCGCAGCGAGGCCTGAACAACTTCATAACCGGACAAATCGGCAAGTCCCCCAACATGTCGAGGCGTCCGGAACCCACAGCTCCAAGCGACGCGGGTACTGCCCCAACAGGGCCCACGCCCAAGGCTTCAGGCAACTGACAGGGTGCGTCGTAGATCGCGCTGGACTCCGCCGGGTCCAGCGCGATCTTTTTTGTGCGCCGAACCGGGGGGTGCGGGTGCCCCTGTGTGTGGCCTTGTCGGAGCCTGGGGAGGGGTGTCGGATCTCCTGTGGGCACACCCTCCCGGGGAGTGCAATTGCACATATTAAATTGACCAGTTGTAGGTGGGGGGTAAGTACCGCGGTTTCGGAAACCCATGCGGTGACACCCGTCACATGCCAGGGACCTTGTTGCCCGTGGCGTATGTGCGCTAAAGAAGCCAGACGCTCCAGCACCCCACCAGCGCACGGGTGTTGAGACCGGCGAGGGTCACTCGACGGGCTCGGGCTCGGACTCGTCGGACGTCCGCTCGGCCTCCGTCGGCGGGGAGGCCATCGCCAGCCGCAGCAGCTGATGGCAGATCGGACAGTGCCGCGTCAGATGCCGGTAGGAGGAAGCGGCCGCCAGATGCGCACGGAGCAACGCCCGCGTCTCGTGCCTAGCCGAAGCCGCCATACGCCACCTCCAGGGCCGTACGGGGAAGGAGCCCTGGTTTCCTGGGTACCGAGCGAATGTGACGCCGTCAAGAAGGCGTGGAGCGCCCCAGGGCCGGAAGGGGCCGCACGGGGACGCATGGGGTCGGCGCATGCAGAAGAGCCCGGGTCTCGGAGACCCGGGCTCTACATCATGCGGTCCTGACGGGATTTGCTGTACCCGATTGCGGCTGCGCCGCGGGCGCGGCCTCCACCTCGACAGGGTGGCGGGGGTTGTTGACATGCGTAGGGCCCGAGTCTTTGCGACCCGGGCCCCACAACTCGATGCGGTCCTGACGGGATTTGAACCCGCGGCCTCCACCTTGACAGGGTGGCGAGCACTCCAAACTGCTCCACAGGACCAGGTTTCGCGGCGCTTCTTCCTGCGTTGCGCTGCGAGAAGAGACTGTACAGGAGGGTGGGTGTCCTGGTCGAACTCACCCTGCGTACGGGAGCCGTTACGGCGCCAGCGCGTCGATCGTCTTCACGATCCGCTTGTCCGACACCGGGTACGCCGTACCGAGCGCATGGGCGAAATAACTGACCCGCAGCTCCTCGATCATCCAGCGGACGTCGAGCACCTGCTCCGGAACCGGACGCCCCTGCGGCATCTGCTCCAGCAGCCAGGCGTACTCGTCCTGCATCTCATGAACCTTCTCCATACGCGTCGTGTCCCGCTGCGCGTTCGCCGGCATCTGCTGCAGACGCCGGTCCACGGCCACCAGATACCGCATCAGGTCCGGCAGCCGCCGGATCCCCGCGGCCGTGACGAACCCCGGCTTCACCAGCGCGTCGAGCTGCTTGCGGACGTCGGTGAGGTTCGCGAGCAGCGCCGGGCTCCGCACCGCCTTCAGACGGCGCTCACAGGCCTGCCAGGCCGCCAGCACCTGCTCCACCTGCCCCACCGTACGCACCGTCGTGTCCACGATCTCGGCACGGACCTTCTCGTACAGCTTCCGGTACGACTCCTCGTCCCACGCCGGCCCCCCGAAGTCCCCGATCAGCTTGTCCGCCGCGGCCATCGCGCAGTCGTCGAACAGAGCCTGCACCGAACCGTGCGGATTCGCCGACAACGCCAACTTCTGCGCGTTCGACAACCGGTCGCTCGCGAACTTCGCCGCGTTGACCGGGATGTTGCGCACGATCAGCCGCCGCGTGCCCCGCCACATCGCCTGCGCCTGCTCCGCCTCCGTGTCGAAGAGACGCACGGAAACCGTGTCGCCGTCGTCCACCAGCGCCGGATACGCCTTGACCGGCTGACCCGCGCGCCGCGTCTCGAAGACCCGGGACAGCGTCCCGATCGTCCAGTCCGTGAGGCCCGAGCGCTCCAGCGACTCGCCCCCCTCCCGGGACGCCGTCGCCGCGGCCGCCTGGGACAGCGCCTGGCGCGCCTTCGGCTTCAGCCGGAGCTTCAACGCCTCCAGATCCTTGTCCTCCGCCAGCTTGCGACGCCGCTCGTCGACGATCCGGAACGTGATGCGCAGATGGTCCGGCACCTTCGCCCAGTCGAAGTCCTCGGCCTCGAAAGGCACCCCGACCATCCGCTTCAGCTCACGGGCCATCGTGACCGTCAGCGGCTCCTGCAAGGGCACCGCCGTCTCCAGGAAACGCCGCGCGAAGTTCGGCGCCGGCACGTAGTTACGGCGGATCGGCTTGGGCAGCGAGCGGATCAGCTCCGTGACGACCTCCTCCCGCAACCCCGGGATCTGCCAGTCGAAACCCTCACCCGTCACCTGGTTGAGCACCTGCAGCGGAATGTGAACCGTCACACCGTCCGCGTCCGCACCCGGCTCGAACTGATACGTCACCCGGAACTTCAGCTGCCCCTGCCGCCAGGAGTCCGGATAGTCGGCCTTCGTGACCGCCTCCGCCGACTCCCGGATGAGCATCTCCCGCTCGAAGTCCAGGAACTCCGGCTGCTCCTGCCGCTTGCGCTTCCACCACGAGTCGAAGTGCGCCCCCGACACGACATGTTCGGGCACCCGCTGGTCGTAGAAGTCGAAGAGCGTGTCGTCGTCGACGACGATGTCCCGCCGCCGGGCCCGGTGTTCGAGCTCCTCCACCTCGCTCAGCAACTTGCGGTTGTCGGCGAAGAACTTGTGATGCGTACGCCAGTCACCCTCGACGAGCGCGTTGCGGATGAACAGCTCACGGCTCGTCTCCGGATCGATCCGGCCGTAGTTCACCTTCCGCTGTGCCGCGATCGGCACGCCGTACAGCGTGACCTTCTCGTACGCCATCACCGCCGCCTGGTCCTTCTCCCAGTGCGGTTCGCTGTACGTCCGCTTCAGCAGATGCCCGGCAAGCGGCTCGACCCACTCCGGCTCGATCTTCGCGTTGACCCGGGCCCACAGCCGCGAGGTCTCCACCAGCTCGGCGGACATCACGAAACGCGGCTGCTTCTTGAACAGGGCCGAACCCGGGAAGATCGCGAACTTGGCGTTCCGCGCGCCCAGGTACTCGTTCTTGTTGCCGTCCTTCACGTCCTTCATACCGACGTGCGAGAGCAGACCGGCCAGGAGGGACACGTGCACGCTCTGGTCGGCCGCGTCCTCCTCGTTCAGATGGATGCCCATCTGCTTGGCGACCGTACGGAGCTGGCTGTAGATGTCCTGCCACTCACGGATCCGCAGGAAATTCAGGTACTCCTGCTTGCACATCCGCCGGAAGGAACTCGAACCGCGCTCCTTCTGCTGCTCACGGACATACCGCCACAGGTTCAGATACGCGAGGAAGTCGCTCGTCTCGTCCCTGAAACGGGCATGCTGCTGATCGGCCTGGGCCTGCTTGTCCGCCGGGCGTTCGCGCGGGTCCTGGATGGACAGCGCGGCGGCTATCACCATCACCTCACGGACACAGCCGTTGCGGTCCGCCTCCAGCACCATCCGGGCCAGCCGGGGGTCCACCGGCAGCTGAGCCAGCTTGCGGCCCGTGTCGGTGAGCCGCTGGCGCACGTCCTTCTGCGCCGGGTCCAGCGCGCCCAGCTCCTGCAGAAGCTGGACACCGTCCCGGATGTTGCGGTGGTCCGGCGGATCGATGAACGGGAACTTCTCGATGTCACCGAGACCGGCCGCGGTCATCTGCAGGATGACGGAAGCCAGGTTCGTACGAAGGATCTCCGCGTCCGTGAACTCCGGGCGGGCCTCGAAATCCTCCTCGGCGTACAGACGGATGCAGATGCCGTCACTGGTCCGCCCGCAGCGCCCCTTGCGCTGATTGGCGCTGGCCTGCGAGATCGGCTCGATGGGCAGCCGCTGCACCTTGGTGCGGTGGCTGTAGCGGGAGATCCGGGCGAAACCCGGGTCGATGACGTACTTGATCCCCGGAACCGTCAGCGACGTCTCGGCGACATTGGTCGCCAGAACGATCCTGCGGCCGGTGTGCGGCTGGAAGACGCGATGCTGCTCGGCATGCGACAGCCGGGCATACAACGGCAGGACCTCGGTGAACCGGTACTTCTTCTTCTCCAGCGCGTCGGCGGTGTCCCGGATCTCCCGCTCACCCGAGAGAAAGACGAGGATGTCGCCCTTCCCCTCGCCCATGAGCTCCTCGACGGCATCGGTGATGGCCGTGATCTGATCCCGGTCCGCGTCCTCGGAGTCCTCCTCCAGGAGCGGCCGGTACCGCACCTCCACGGGATACGTCCGCCCGCTGACCTCCACGATCGGAGCGTCCCCGAAATGCCGGGAGAACCGCTCCGGGTCGATGGTGGCGGAGGTGATGACCACCTTGAGGTCGGGCCGCTTGGGCAGCAGCTGCGCGAGATAGCCGAGCAGGAAGTCGATGTTCAGCGACCGCTCATGGGCCTCGTCGATGATGATCGTGTCGTAGGCGCGCAGCTCACGGTCGGTCTGGATCTCGGCGAGCAGGATGCCGTCGGTCATCAGCTTGATGAAGGTGGCGTCCGGATTCACCTGGTCGGTGAACCGCACCTTCCACCCCACGGCCTCACCGAGAGGGGTCTTCATCTCCTCGGCCACACGCTCGGCGACCGTACGGGCGGCGATACGGCGGGGCTGGGTGTGCCCGATCATGCCGCGGACACCGCGACCGAGCTCCAGACAGATCTTGGGGATCTGAGTGGTCTTACCGGACCCGGTCTCACCGGCCACGATGACCACCTGATGATCACGGATGGCGGCCGCGATCTCATCCTTCTTCTGGCTGACCGGCAACTGCTCGGGATACGAGACGGCCGGCACCCGGGCCCGCCGCGCCCCCATCCGCTCCTCGGCCTTCCCGACCTCGGCCTCGATCTCGGCGATCACGGCGGCCCGGGCCTCCGGCTTACGGATCTTGCGCGCACCTTCGAGCCGCCGACCGATCCGGTGCGCATCACGCAGCGACAACTCGGTCAGACGGGAGGCGAGGGCGCCGAGGGCGGGAGCAGGGTGCGTAGACATACGCGATCCAGGATCTCATCCCGGCCAATTCCCTGGCGAACCCTTTTGCACCCCCCGCCCACAACATCAACCACAGGATCAGCAAGCACATCGTGGCGGAGGCACAACGCACCGGCCGCGGAATCGCCCTCGAAGACCTGAGCGGCATCCGCGAACGGGCACGGCTGAAGAAGCCCCAACGCGTCACGACTGGCTGGTGGGTGTGGGTCCGCGGGGCCGAGTCACAGGTCCCGGCCCTCAAGCGGCCCCGGTAGCGGACGCGGACGCTCGTACAGCGCGAGGTCACAAGTCATACAACAAGGCCCCGATCCGAAGATCGGGGCCTCGATTGTGGCTGGGGCCGGGATCGAACCGGCGACCTACCGCTTTTCAGGCGGTCGCTCGTACCAACTGAGCTACCCAGCCGTCAAGAGGTTTTGCAAGAAAACCTCAAGCGGTCCTGACGGGATTTGAACCCGCGGCCTCCACCTTGACAGGGTGGCGAGCACTCCAAACTGCTCCACAGGACCAAGCTGTTGCGTACGACAGTGTCGCACACGGTACTGCGTGCCCCCAACGGGATTCGAACCCGTGCTACCGCCTTGAAAGGGCGGCGTCCTAGGCCGCTAGACGATGAGGGCTATCGGCCCGCCTGGGCGCTTCTCAGCGCGTCGGGGACGTGAGAAGCATATGGGATGGCGGGAGGGATCGCCAAAACGGTTTACGAGGGGGGCGGGGAGGAGGGGGTCACGCCTGGGTGGTTCTCCTCCGGGAGGTGGCGGCTGACCTCCGCCGTTGTGAGGCCCAGACCGCCCAGTTCGATCTCGTCCCACGCCTGCAGACGCTTGGTGTCGCGGTCGAAGTAGAGGATCGAGGTCTCGATCGGGTCGGGGTACTTGCCCTCGATCGCGCGCAGCCCGCTGCCTCCCGTCGAGCCTTCGATCCGCAGGCGCGTGCCCCGGTCCAGGACCTCCATCTCGTCGTGGTGGAGGTGGCCCGCCAGGACCAGCGGTACCTCGCCGTCCACCTCGCGGGCGGCCGACGGTTCGTGGGCGATCGCCACGTCCACCGGGGTGCCTGCCGCCTGCTGGTCGCGCAGGGCGGAGGCGAGGCGGGCGCCGGCCAGTTCCTGGGAGGCCTCGGCGCCCGTCTTGTTCGTGCGGTCGGGCGTGAACTGGGGGTCTCCGATCCCGGCGAAGCGCAGGCCCGCGACGGTCTTGGCGCGTCCCTCGTCCAGCACGTGCACGTTCTTCAGGTCCTGGAGGTACTGCTGGGTGAGCATCGAGTCGTGGTTGCCGCGGACCCAGACGTAGGGCGCGCCGAGGTCTTCGATGGGGTCGAGGAAGCCGTTCTCGGCCGCTGAGCCGTGGTCCATGGTGTCGCCGGAGTCGACGATCACGTTGACCTGGTACTGCTCGACCAGGGAGGCGATGATCTTCCAGCTGGCCGGGTTGAGGTGGATGTCCGATACGTGCAGGACGCGGATGGTGGTGGGGTCGGGCTGGTAGGTGGGGAGGGTGGAGGTGGCGTCGTAGAGCTTGGTCACGTTGGTGACCAGGCGGGCCAACTCCTGCTGGTAGATGTCGAATTCGGTGACGATGCTGCGGGCGTCGCCGACCAGGGAGGGGGCGGAGGAGAGCAGTCCGGAGAATCTGGGTTCCAGGACGGAGTTGGGGTTCCAGGTGGCGGCGGCGGTGCCGCCGGAGGCGGCGAGCAGGGTGAGGGCGAGGCCGCCGGCGGCTAGGGCGCGGCGGGGGCGCCGGTAGACGGCGAGGCCGAGTGCGGTGGCGCCGGCGACTACGGCGACGCAGGAGCGTATGGCCAGGTCACGGGTGCCGTGGGCGACGTCGCGGGCGACTTCGTCCTGGAGTCCGGAGAGTCGTTCGGGGTGGTCGACCAGGGCTTGCGCGCGTTCGGGGTCGAGTTGGTCGACGTTGACGTCGAGCCGGACGGGGGCGATGTGGCTGTCGAGCTGGAGGGCGCCGAGCGGGGAGACGTTGATCTTCGTGCCGCCGCTGATCGAGGGGCGCAGGGTCATCGTGGTGTTCATGGGGCCGACGGGGACGCGGACGTTGCCCACGATCAGCAGGCCGAGCCAGGCGCCGAGCAGGACGACGGTCACGAGGCCGAGGGCCCGGCCCCAGGGGTGTGGCTGGGGGACGAGCTGGATCGTGCTGGGTGCTTGGCGGGTGCGGTAGTGGCGGGCCAGGGCGCGCGGTGCCCTTCGGATCCGGTGGGTGGTGGTGAGGATTGCGGAGGGGACGCGAGCCATTGGTCCCGTATGCCCAAGTGCGCGGGCGGATATGCGGGGCGCCTGCGGCTCTCGTACGGGCGTGCCGTGCCTGACAATGGGCCTGTGCTGGAGATGACGCGCGAGGAGTTCGAGGAACTGGTCGCCGAGGCGCTGGACCGGATTCCGCCGGAGCTGACGCGGCTGATGGACAACGTCGCGGTGTTCGTCGAGGACGAACCGCCGGCGGACGATCCGGAGCTGCTCGGGTTGTACGAGGGGACGCCGCTGACGGACCGGGGTGAGTGGTACGCGGGGGTGTTGCCGGACCGGATCACGATCTACCGGGGGCCGACGCTGAGGATGTGTGAGACGCGGGAGGACGTGGTCGCGGAGACCGAGGTGACGGTGGTGCATGAGATCGCGCATCACTTCGGGATCGACGACGCCCGGTTGCATGCACTCGGGTACGGGTGAGCGCTCGCTGATACGGGTCGCGTGTCCTCTTGTGGGCGGGGGGAGTTGGGGAGGTTGACTCCTTCATCCTCCACCGGAGGTGGCTGCCCGTGCGCCCCTTGTACGTTCCCGTCCGTCTGGCCGCCACGGTGATGGCGGTCGCCGCTGCCGCCGGTTGTATGAGTGTGGGTGACGACGGTGCCGGTGGGGGTGCGAAGCCGTCGCGGTCCGCGGGGCAGCGTGGTGGTGAGGCGCCGGACGGGGGTTCGGCGGTCTCGGGTGGTGGTGCGGGGTTCGGGGCCGCGGCGGCGGACGGCGGGCGGGGCAGGGGCGAGAAGGCGAAGAAGGGCGGGGCCGAGGAGTCGGCGTCTCCGTCGGCTTCGGCGTCGGCGGAGCCGAGCGGGAAGGCGGCGGCGCCGGGCAAGCCGGGGAAGACGGAGAAGCCGGGCGGGCCGGGGCAGCAGCCCGAGCCGACGGATGCGCCGCCGACGCCGACGCGGCCCGCGGAGCCGACGCCGGATCCCACGCCGCCGGAGCCGACGGTCACGCCGGAGCCGACGGTCGCGGAGCCGTCGTCGTCGGCGCACGGGGAGGCGGGACCGCAGATGGTGCAGCGGGAGCCGGCGCCGGAGGCGGGCGCGCCGGTGTGACGTACGTCCAGCGGACCCGGTTTGCCTTCGGGGGGGCAGGGTGCGTATGGTGGTAGATCGTTTGATCCCATTTGCCCGGCGCCAACGCAGAGCGCGCCGTGTGGCGCGTACTCTCCCTTGCCGTGGCTGATCGCATAGAGGCGGTCGTATTGCGAAAACACGGAGTTGACGGGCGCGTGCCGACGAGACTCCGGAAGGTTTCGCATACGCATGTCCATTTCCAGTTCTGATCACATCGTCATGCCCGAGAACGACGAGAACGAGATCGTCGACAACGAGATCGTCGAGCTCGAGGCCCTCGAGAGCGAGATCGTCGAGACCGCCGAGGAGACCCCCGAGGTCACCTTCGCCACGCTCGGTCTCCCCGAGGCTGTCGTGCGCAAGCTCGCGCAGAACGGCGTGACCACCCCCTTCCCGATCCAGGCCGCGACCATCCCGGACGCCCTGGCCGGCAAGGACATCCTCGGCCGTGGCCGTACCGGCTCCGGCAAGACCCTCTCCTTCGGTCTGCCGACCCTGGCCCGTCTGTCCGGCGGCCGCACCGAGAAGCACCGCCCGCGCGCGGTGATCCTCACCCCGACCCGTGAGCTCGCGATGCAGGTCGCGGACGCGCTCCAGCCGTACGGCGACCAGCTCGGCCTGAAGATGAAGGTCGTCTGCGGCGGTACGTCGATGGGCAACCAGATCTACGCCCTCGAGCGGGGTGTCGACGTGCTGGTGGCCACCCCGGGCCGGCTGCGCGACATCATCAGCCGCGGCGCCTGCTCGCTGCAGGACGTCGAGGTCGCCGTGCTCGACGAGGCCGACCAGATGTCCGACCTGGGCTTCCTGCCCGAGGTCACCGAGCTGCTCGACCAGATTCCCGTGGGCGGTCAGCGGATGCTGTTCTCCGCCACGATGGAGAACGAGATCTCCACGCTGGTCAAGCGCTACCTGAACAACCCGGTCACGCACGAGGTCGACAGCGCCCAGGGCAACGTCACGACGATGTCGCACCACATCCTCATCGTGAAGCCCAAGGACAAGGCGCCGGTCACCGCCGCGATCGCCTCCCGCAAGGGCCGCACGATCATCTTCGTCCGCACCCAGCTGGGCGCCGACCGCATCGCCGAGCAGCTGTGCGACGCCGGGGTGAAGGCGGACGCGCTGCACGGCGGGATGACGCAGGGCGCGCGGACCCGCGTCCTGGAGGACTTCAAGAAGGGCTACGTCAACACGCTCGTCGCCACCGATGTCGCCGCGCGCGGTATCCACGTCGACGGCATCGACCTCGTCCTGAACGTCGACCCGGCCGGTGACCACAAGGACTACCTGCACCGTGCGGGCCGTACGGCGCGTGCGGGGCGGACCGGCACGGTGGTGTCGCTGTCGCTGCCGCATCAGCGTCGGCAGATCTTCCGGCTGATGGAGGACGCGGGCGTGGACGCCGGCCGTCACATCATCCAGGGCGGTGCCGCCTTCGACCCGGAGGTCGCCGAGATCACCGGTGCCCGGTCGATGACCGAGGTGCAGGCCGAGTCGGCGGGCAACGCCGCGCAGCAGGCCGAGCGCGAGGTCGCCCACCTGGCCAAGCAGCTGGAGCGTGCGCAGCGCCGTGCGACGGAGCTGCGCGAGGAGGCCGACCGGCTGGTGGCCCGGGTCGCCCGTGAGCGTGGTGAGGACCCGGAGGCCGCGGTGGCCGAGGCGCAGGCGGCGGTGGCCGCGGCGGAGATCGCCGTGCCGGAGCAGCCGGTGGCCAAGGACGTGGAGCGGGTCGAGCGCACGGAGTCCTCGTCGTCGTACGAGCGTCGTGACCGTCGGGACGACCGGGGTGGCGAGCGTTCCTTCGAGCGCCGTGACGACCGGGGTGGCCGTTCCTTCGAGCGCCGCGACGACCGTGGCGGGTTCCGTCGTGACGAGCGCCGTGATGACCGGGGCGGCGACCGTGGTGGCCGTTCCTTCGAGCGCCGTGACGACCGGGGCGGGTTCCGCCGGGACGACCGCCGGGACAACGACCGTGGTGGCTTCCGTCGCGATGACCGGGGTGGCGAGCGTTCCTTCGAGCGTCGTGACGACCGGGGTGGCGAGCGTTCCTTCGAGCGTCGTGACGACCGGGGTGGCGACCGTGGTGGCCGTTCGTTCGAGCGTCGGGACAACGACCGTGGCGGGTTCCGACGTGACGACCGGGGTGGCGAGCGTTCCTTCGAGCGCCGTGACGACCGGGGTGGCGACCGTGGTGGCCGTTCCTTCGAGCGCCGTGACGAGCGTGGCGGTGGCCGTTCCTTCGAGCGTCGGGACGACCGTGGTGGCCGGCCCTTCGAGCGTCGTGACGAGCGTGGCGGTCACCGTGGCAGCGACCGTCCGTTCAACCGCGACCGCCAGGGCGACCGTCCGGGCTTCCGCGCCGGCGGCCACGACCGTCCGAGCCACGACCGCCCGTACGGCCGTCGTGACGACCACCGCGGTGGCGGTTCCTTCCAGCGCCGCGAGGACAAGCCGCGCTGGAAGCGCAACGGCTGATCCTGAGCGCCGATAGAGAGGGCCCGTACGACTTCGGTCGTGCGGGCCTTTTTGGCCATCTGTGACGCATGTCACGCCCCCCGCGAGGGAATCGCTGGGGACATGACAGATAACGCCAAAGCCGGCGGGCCGTCGGACGGAACGCTCTCCGACGAAGAGCGGCTGGCCCAGCTCGGCTACACGCAGGTTCTCGCCCGCCGCATGTCGGCGTTCTCCAACTACGCGGTCTCCTTCACGATCATCTCGGTGCTGTCGGGCTGTCTGACGCTGTATCTGTTCGGCATGAACACCGGCGGCCCCGCCGTGATCACCTGGGGCTGGGTGGCCGTAGGTCTGATGACGCTGTTCGTCGGGCTGGCGATGGCCGAGATCTGCTCGGCGTACCCGACCTCCGCGGGCCTGTACTTCTGGGCCCATCGCCTGGCCCCGCCCCGGAACGCGGCCGCCTGGGCGTGGTTCACGGGCTGGTTCAACGTGCTGGGCCAGGTCGCGGTGACCGCCGGCATCGACTTCGGTGCCGCGTCCTTCCTCGGCGCGTACCTCAATCTCCAGTTCGGCTTCGAGGTGACCCCCGGCCGCACGATCCTGCTGTTCGCCGGGATCCTGATCCTGCACGGCCTGCTGAACACCTTCGGCGTGCGGATCGTCGCCCTGCTGAACAGCGTGAGCGTGTGGTGGCACGTCATCGGCGTCGCGGTCATCGTCGGCGCCCTGACCTTCGCGCCGGACGAGCACCAGTCGGCGTCCTTCGTCTTCGGCGAGTTCGTCAACAACACGGGCTGGGGCAGCAGCTTCTACGTCGTCCTGCTCGGCCTGCTGATGGCCCAGTACACCTTCACCGGCTACGACGCCTCCGCCCATATGACCGAGGAGACCCACAACGCGTCCACGGCCGGCCCGAAGGGCATCGTGCGGTCCATCTGGACGTCGTGGATCGCGGGCTTCGTCCTCCTCCTCGGCTTCACCTTCGCGATCCAGTCCTACGAGGGGGCCCGCACGTCCCCGACCGGCGCGCCGCCCGCCCAGATCCTCCTGGACGCGGTGGGCGCGACCGCGGGCAAGCTGCTGCTCCTGGTCGTGATCGGGGCGCAGCTGTTCTGCGGGATGGCGTCGGTGACCGCCAACAGCCGCATGATCTACGCCTTTTCGCGCGACGGCGCGCTGCCCTTCTCGCGCCTGTGGCACTCGGTGAACCCGCGCACCCGCACCCCGGTCGCGGCGGTGTGGCTGGCGGCGCTCGGGGCGCTGGTGCTGGGGCTGCCGTACCTGATCAATGTGACGGCGTACGCGGCGGTGACGTCCATCGCCGTGATCGGCCTGTACATCGCCTACGTCATCCCGACCCTGCTGCGGCTGCGCAAGGGTGAGGCGTTCGAGCGGGGGCCCTGGCACCTCGGGCGCTGGTCGCGGGCGATCGGAGTGGTGGCGGTGGGGTGGGTCGGCGTGATCACGGTGCTGTTCATGCTGCCGCAGGTCTCCCCGGTGACCGCGGAGACCTTCAACTACGCCCCGGTCGCCGTCCTGGTCGTCCTCGGCTTCGCCGCCGCCTGGTGGCTGGCCTCGGCCCGGCACTGGTTCCTCAACCCGGAGCACGAGCGCACGATCGCCCGCGAGGCGGCCCGCACGGGCACACCCGAACCGGTCGATCCGTAACCCTTCGCCCGCCGGACGCGGCCGTGTCACCGATACCCGATCGGAGACCCGGCCCCGTCCGGCTATGCTCGGGGAGGCAACATCGCCGGGGCCCTTAGCTCAATTGGCAGAGCAGTGGACTTTTAATCCATTGGTTGTGGGTTCGAGTCCCACAGGGCCTACCGACAGTGCGGCGCCCGGATCGGCTTCGGTCGGTTCGGGCGCCGTCGTGCTGTCCGGGATCGTCGGCGCGCGCTCAGAGGGACGGGAGTGCCTGGGCCAGGGCCGCCACCGCCGCCGCCAGGGGGGCCACCGGCTCGGCGAAGGCCGTCAGGCGGTCCAGGGCCCGGCGTACCACGCCCGGCTCGGGGGTGGGCTCGTCCAGTTCCTCGCGGAGCCTGCGCAGCTCCGCGCGGGGGGAGTCCTGGTCGGGGAGGCCGGCCCGGTGTTCGTCCAGGAGGCGTTCGATCAGTTCCAGCCGGTCGTAAAGCTGGGTGCGCTGGTCGGCCGTGAGGGACTGGAAGGAGACCTGGCCGGCGACGGCCCGGGCGCCGGGGCCCACGGCCTGGTTGGCGACCTGGCTCTGGCCGCCGTACTGCTGGACGCCGAAGTTGGTGTTGTCGGCGGGCTGCTGGGGCATCTGGTTCTCCTTACTTCGGGGCCGCGGCCGGGGCGGTGGCCGTGGCCGTTCCGGCGTCGGCCCGGGCGCCCTGTCCGACGGCCTGGTTGCCCACGACGCTGACCCCGCCGGTCTGCAGGACGCCGTGGTTGAGGATCGTCTGCGTCTGGGTGCGGAAGTCGGTGGTGTCCACCCCGTGCTCGTCCAGGAAGTCCCGTACGGCGGCCAGGGCGTGCCGGTCGAGGGCGGCGAACGCCCGCTCGGCGTCGACGCGTTGGAAGTGGTCGAGGTACTCGGCGCTCATCGCGTGCTCGCGGATGCTCAGCCGGGCGCCCCGGTCGAAGGCGGGGTCGGTCTTGGCGGCCGAGCGTTCCCGGCGCTGCCGGCGGGGTGCGCCCCACTCGCGGAAGGCGTCGCCCAGCACCGCCCGGGGCGCCCCGAACAGGGCGCCGCCGCTGCGCCGCAGGGCCGACAGCAGCAGGCCCGCCCGGTGCGCGGAGGTGAGGGCGTCCGGCAGCAGGTCCACTCCGCGCAGGTCCGGCCGCAGCGGGGTGAGGACGTGGCGGTCGCAGTGCAGGTGCAGGGTCTTGCCGACCACCGCGACGTGCAGCAGCTGACTGGGCACCACCGCCCCGCCCCACAGCGGCAGATGCGCGGCCAGGCAGTGCCGCGGGCCGCCCTGCGGGTCCCGCGCGATGTCCCGTACGGCCGCCTCCGGGAGCCGGGCGGCGGGCGCCTTGATCAGGGCGGGCAGGAAGCGGGGGTCGCCGGTGATCCGGGTGCCGCTGACGAACACCCGGTCCTCCACCTCCAGCGCCGCGAGGCTCGGGCCGCCGTCGACGGGCGGGGCGGCGGTGGCGTGCCGTACGGCGGTCTCGCGCAGCCGGGCGCGCAGCCGCTCCACCACGTCCCAGGTGTCGAAGCCGGTGAGCGGGGTGCCGGGCCGTTCGGGCAGCAGCGGCAGCGACAGGGACCACTGCGACTGCCGTACGCCCTGGCCGATGAAGGGGGAGAAGCCGCTGTAGACGGTGACATTGCCCGCCTGGGCCTTGGCGACCGCCCCGACCGCGGTGATCGCCCACGACTCAGCGGGCTCGGGGCCGGACCCCGCCACGAAGTTCTCGCGCCGCAGGGAGCCGCGCAGCCGTTGGTCGACGTCCAGCTCCTCCCGGGCCATCACCCAGTACGCCCACACCCCGCCCCCGATCACCGCCAGCAGCGGCGGGATGCCCCGCGCGTAGGACCCGGCCAGCCAGCTCCACGGGCCCGACAGCGGCAACGCGGAGAGGAACCGGCCGAACAGGATCCCGGCGAGCAGCAGCCCGGCGATCGTGCAGAGGAGCCACCGCAGGGCCGCCCCCGTGTCCACCGGTTCCCGGCCGCGGACGACGCGCCGCGGCGCCCGGGAGGCGTTGGCCAGCGCCTTGAAGGCGAGGTGGCCGAAGACCAGCCAGAGCGGGCCGAAGGCGGCGATCAGCAGGTAGATCGCGGCCAGCCGCCGGTCGCGGGCCCGGTGCAGCCGGCGGGCGGCCAGGCTGTGCCGGGCGACGGGCACCAGGTCGACCCCGGGGGAGGGCGCGACCGCGCCCAGCTCGTCGCGCAGGACGTCGTCGACGACCCGGCGGGTGAACTCGGGGTCGGTGTAGGCGGCCGCGCACAGGTGGCGGGTGGTGTCGCCGGGGGCGGTGGCGCCCAGGCCACCGCCGGGGACGTCGGGCGCAAAGGGCGCGGAGGGTGCCATGGTGCTGCTCCGTTCACGGATACGGGACATGGCTGCGCGGGCACCGGTCCCGCCGAACACGGCTGCCAGGGCCACACCCAGCAGCACCCCGAAGACGAGGCCGTCCACCAGGAAGTGGACGATCACCGCCTCCGAGGGGCCGCCGAAGAACATCAGGGACTCGTAGCCGTCGGCCTTCACGACCGCCCAGGACGCCACCGCCGCGACGAGCGAGAGGAGCATGCCCGCGCCGAAGGCGGCGAGCCACCGCATGCCCCGGGAGGCGGGGCTCCGGGCCAGCAGCCGCGGTGCCAGGACGGCACCGGTGAGCAGCAGGGCGAGGGCGGTGTTGCCGGCCAGGTAGAGGGGCTCGCTCGCCCCCTCCGAGCTGGGGGACAGATCCCAGGTCGGGACGTACAGCGCGCGGTGGACCACGCTCCCCAGCGGGGACTCCGGCCGGGCCTCGCGCAGCGGCTCCCGCAGCCAGGGGCTGCCCAGCAGCACAAGTCCCCCGCACAGCAGGGCGGTTCTTCGTCCTGAACGCACTAATCGCCCCACGGCAACCCCCTGTCACGCCCCCGAGCGCAGCACTGTACGTAGTCGAGCGGCTGCGCACCAGCGGTCAGGGAGACATTCCGGGGGCAGGCCCGGTCCGCCGTGCGGTCGGCCAACTCCCCGCGCTCCAGTGTGTGTTGATGCTCGGCGAGGTCCGCCACCCGTGGCCGCCGCTCCGGGGACCCGCGGAGGTGGGCGAGGATGGAGCAGTACATGTGCGGCACCCCCACGAAACCGACCCGGCCCCGCTGGAGCGTCGATGCCTCTCCCTTACGTCCTGCTGTCGGCCGCGGTCTCCCTCGACGGCTACCTGGACGACACCGGCCCCGAGCGGCTGCTGCTCTCCGGCCCGGCCGACTTCGACCGGGTCGACGAGGTGCGGGCGTCGGTCGACGCGATCCTCGTCGGCGCCGGGACGATCCGCGCCGACAACCCGCGCCTGCTGGTCAACTCCCCGGCGCGGCGCGCGGCACGGGTCTCCGCGGGGCGGCCGGAGTACCCGCTGAAGGTCACCGTCAGCGGCAGCGGGGAGCTGGATCCGGGGGCGAACTTCTGGCACACCGGTGGCGAGAAGATCGTCTATACGACGGAGAAGGGCGCTCAGCGGGCCCGCGCGGCCGGTCTGGCGGCCGACGTGGTCTCCCTGGGCGCCGAACTGGACTGGCGGCGGCTGCTGGCGGACCTGCACGGCCGGGGGATCGGACGCCTGATGGTCGAGGGCGGCGGCCGGGTCCACACCCAGCTCCTCCAGGAAGGGCTGGCGGACGAACTCCAGCTCGTGGTGGCCCCCCTGTTCGTCGGCGACCCGTCCGCGCCGCGCCTGTTCGGGCCCGGCGGGTACCAGCGGGGCCGGCTGCGGCTGGTGGAGTCCCGCCGGATCGAGGACGTGGTCCTGATGCGCTACCTCCCCACGGCCCCCGGAGCGGGCCCGCTGGTCACGGCCGCCGACCGGCACTGGTTGAAGCTGGCCTGCGAACTGGCGCAGCTGTGCCCGCCGTCGCGGACGGCGTTCAGCGTCGGCGCGGTGGTGGTGGCCGCCGACGGCACGGAACTCGCCCGGGGACACTCCCGGGAGGGCGACGACCCGGTGGTCCACGCCGAGGAGGCGGCGCTGGCGAAGACCGACCCGAGCGACCCCCGGCTGGCCTCCGCGACGGTGTACAGCAGCCTGGAACCCTGCGCCCGCCGGGCTTCCCGCCCGGCTCCCTGCGCGCGGCTGATCCTCCGGGCGGGGATGCGCCGGGTCGTCACGGCCTGGCGCGAGCCGGACACCTTCGTGGCGGACGCGGACGGCAGCGGGCTGATGGCGTCGGCGGGCGCGGACGTGGTGGTGCTCCCCGAGTTCGAGGACCGCGCGAAGGCCCCGAACGCCCACCTGCTGCCGTAACCGCCCGCCCCGTAACCGCCCGCCTGCTGCCGTAACCGCCCACCTGTTGCCGTAAGCCCGGTGAACGCCCACCTACCGCCGCCGTAGCCCCCCGCCTGCCGCCGTACCGTCCCGCCCCGCGGTCCGATCGGCCCAACCCGAACTGCGCCCCGCCCCGCACCGCGCCAGGCTGCCAGCATGAGGTCTGTCCGAAGTGCCGCCCTGCTGCTGCTCGTCGCCCTCCTCGGCACCGCCTGCGGAGTGACCGGTGCCGACTCCCGCACCATGGCGCGTGCCCTGCCGCCCGACGCCGAGTTCACCCACCCCGGCGTCCTCGTCAGCGCGTCGCAGCTGGCCGCCGTACGCAAGAACGTCACCGCCGGGAAGCAGCCGTGGCTGAAGGCGTACCTCGCGATGCGGGACAGCAAGTACGGCGCCTACAAGTACCGGGCCGAGCCGCGGGAGGACGTGCACTGTCCCGCCGGGAGCAAGGCCGGGCGCGGGTGCGTGCAGGAGCGCGAGGACGCCATCGCCGCCTACACGCAGGCGCTGCTGTTCACGGTGACCGGCAAGCGGCAGCACGTCGTGAAGGCCAGGGAGATCATGGACGCCTGGTCGGCGCGGCTGAAGCGGCACAGCGGGCAGAACGCCGGGCTGCAGGCCGGCTGGGCGGGGTCCACCTGGGCGCGGGCCGCCGAGATCGTCCGGCACAGCGACGGCGCGGGCTGGCCCGAGGACCGGGTACGCCGCTTCGAGGCGATGCTCCGCACCGCCCACCTGCCGCACGTCACCCGGAAGGCCCCGGACACCAACGGCAACTGGGACCTCATCACCACTGACGCCGCCATCGGCATCGCCGTCTTCCTCGACGACCACCAGACCTTCGACCACGCCCTCGCCCGCTTCCGCGACCGCGTGCCCGCCTACTTCTACCTGGAGAAGGACGGCCCCCTGCCGCTCACCCCGGCGGGGTCGAGCATGAACACCCCGCAGCGGCTGGCGGCGTACTGGTTCCGGCAGACGGAGTACAAGGACGGCGTCACCCAGGAGAGCTGCCGCAACTTCCAGCACGTCGGCTACTCCGTCGCCGCCACCGCGCACATCGCCGAGACCGCCCGGCACCAGGGCGTCGACCTGTACGGCGAGGCCGAGGACCGGCTCACGGCCGCGCTCGAACTGCACGCCCGCCACCAGCTGGGCGAGCCCGCGCCGGCCTGGCTGTGCGGCGGCAGGGTCGAGCGGAACATGGGGCCCGACCTGGAGGTCGCGGTCAACCGGGGCCTCGGCGGCTCCGCGGCCCGCGCGCTCGCCGAGAAGACCCGCCCGGCCGGCACCGACGATCTCTTCGTGGCCTGGGAGACGCTCACCCACGCGGGCAATCCCGGGGCGTGAACAAACGCGTGCGCAAGGGGCCCGCGGATGGCGTACACTGATGTCAACGACGCGGGGTGGAGCAGCTCGGTAGCTCGCTGGGCTCATAACCCAGAGGTCGCAGGTTCAAATCCTGTCCCCGCTACTGAAGGCCCAGGGCCGGAACCAATGGTTCCGGCCCTGGGTGTTTTCCGGCAGGTGCGTTCTCCCCGCCTCATCCACTCGGCCCACACCGTTCGCCGCCCGCCCCCGCTCCGGGAAACCTGGAGGGACGGCGGACGTGGCGGGAGGCGGGCAGTGCGGGCTTCAGGCGTGGACGGGACCCGGCACCCGTCGTCCGCAGGCACCTTCGTACGGCTGCTCCCGCTGCTGCTGATCGCGGGCGGTGTCCTCTACGACTTCGTCACCCCCCGGGGCTTCACCGCGATCCCCTTCTTCACCGCCGCCCCGCTGGTGGCCGCCCCGTTCTACGCGCTCAGCGGCACGGTCGCCGTCGGGGCCGCGTCCCTGATCGCCGCCTACGCCGTCCACATCCGGCTGGGCTTCGACATGGACCCGGACACGGTCACCGAGGTGGTCACCGTGGTCACCGTCGCCGTCCTGGCCGTCGTCCTCAACCGTGTCGTGCGCCGCGGCGACGTGCGGCTCGCCAACCAGCGCGAGATCGCCGTGGCCACCCAGCGCGCCGTACTGCCCGAACCCCTGGACCGGATCGGCGGCTACGACATCGCCGCCCGCTACGAGGCCGCGCAGGCCGACGCCTACATCGGCGGCGATCTGTACGCGGTGCAGGACAGCGCGTACGGCGTACGGGTCGTCGTCGGCGATGTGCGCGGCAAGGGGATGGGGGCCGTCGCCGCCGTCGCCGTCGTCATCGGGGCGTTCCGGGAGGCCGCCGAGCAGGAACCGAGCCTGGAGGCGGTCGCACGGCGGCTGGAGTGGGCGCTGGCCCGGGAGGGCGCGCGGCGCGACGGGATCGACGCCGTCGAGGGGTTCACGACCGCCGTGCTCGCCGAACTCCCGCACGGCGAGGGGCCCGTGCGCGTCGTCAACCGCGGCCACCCACCCCCGCTGCTGCTCCACCCCGACGGCACCGTGCGCCCGCTGCGCGCCCGTGAGCCCGCCCTCCCGCTGGGCATGAGCGACCTCGGCGACTGGCCCGACCGCGCCGACGAGACGCCCTTCCCGCCCGGCACCACCCTGCTCCTGCACACCGACGGCCTCTCCGAGGCCCGCGACGCGCAGGGCGTCTTCTTCGACCCCGAACGACGGCTGACCGGGCGCGTCTTCCGCGATCCCGGTGCTCTGATCCACACCCTCGCCGAGGAGGTGCGGGTGCACTGCGGAGGGGGGATGGCGGACGACATGGCGCTGCTCGCGGTGCGCAGACCCTGATCGTCACCGGGGGTGATCGGATGACAGCCCTCCGCATAACAACTGACACACCGTCAATACGTGTGTGACGCATGAGGCTTGGGCAACTCGCCCGATTTGGCGCCGTAGTGACCTGAAAGTCCAGGCCGGAGCCGTTAACGATCAAGAGGAACAGCTTGGAATCCGCGCCCCGTGTCTATTAACGTTCGATAACGCAGCGCGGTCGTCCCAGCCGTCACAAGAGGCGGCTCCGTGCGCACGCGCCGAATCCCGTAAGGGAACCGGGGAACCACTCATTGGGGTGAATCGGGCGTAATCAGCCGCGCAGAAACGGCAGATATACGCGCGTAGGAGACCTTCCTGCTCCGAACCCGTCAGCTAACCCGGTAGGCGAGAAGGAAGGAAAGGAGCACGCCCACGTGGCGTCAAACCGGCCTGCCCCCGAGGCCCCGTTCGTGCCGAGCCAGCGCAGTGACGAGGCCTTCTCCTACGGCAGCCACCGCACCGACGAGGGCCCCTGGGAGGAATGGAACCCCACCGCGGAAACCATTCGCCCGGTACGCGGCCGGCACCGCGTCGCCAAGCAGCGCGGCGGCGGACTCGCCCGTAGCTCCACGGTGCTCGGCGTCGGTGTCATAGCCGCCGTCGGCGCGGGCGGCATGGCCAGCGCCCAGTCCGGCAAGCCGCCGGTCGCGATCACCATGCCCGACCTGCCGCTGATCTCCGACGACTCGGCGGAGCCGGCCCCCGAGACCTCGGCCACCCCGCTCAGCACCGTCGGCATGACCACCACGGACACCGAGCAGGGTGCCGCGGACGCCGGTGAGGCGCTGCGCGCCCGGATCATGGCCCAGGCCGAGCAGCAGCAGGAGCAGGTCGACACCAAGGCCGCCGAGGCCGCCGCCGCTGCCGCCGAGAAGGCCGCCGCGGAAGCCCTGGCCGAGGCCGAGAAGGAAGCGAAGGCCAAGGCCGCCGCCGCCAAGGCCAAGGCCGAGGAGGAGGCCCGCGAGAAGGCCGAGGCCGAGCGCCTGGCCGCCCTCGCCAAGCAGTTCGCGCTGCCGACCTCCTCGTACACCATCACCTCGACCTACGGTCAGGCCGGCGCGCTGTGGTCCTCCGGGTACCACACCGGCGCCGACTTCGCCGCTCCCACGGGCACGCTGATCAAGGCGGTGCACACCGGCACGATCACCTACGCCGGGTACGACGGCTCCTACGGCTACAAGACCGTGCTCACCCTGGAGGACGGCACCGAGATCTGGTACGCCCACCAGTCCTCGATCAGCGTCAGCGTCGGGCAGAAGGTCACCACGGGCGACGTCATCGGCCGCGTGGGCGCGACCGGCAACGTCACCGGTGCCCACCTCCACATGGAGGTCCACCCCGAGGGTTCCTCCTCCGGCATCGACCCGCTCGCCTGGCTGCGCAGCAAGGGCCTCAACCCCTGACCCAGCCCTCGCCAGAACCCCGGCGGTCCTGACGACGTCCCCCCGACGTCAGGGCTGCCGGTTTTTGGTGTCCGCGGTTCCTACGACAGCGGCCCCTTACGACCGGTACGGGTTGTAGGCGGGGTACGGGCCCGTCGGGTACGCCGGATAGGGCTGGTACGTCGGCTGCGCCGGGTAGCCGTAGACGCCGTACATCGGCCAGGGCGCCGCCACCACCGGCACCGGCGGGGCGATGGCGCGGGCCGCGTGGTCCAGGGCCGGGCGGGCGACCTTCCGGCGGCGCCACAGCTCCCGCAGCAGCTCCTGCTCCCGTAGGACGAAGTCGGCACCCGCGCGGCCCCGGCGCCCCCGGTGGCGCAGGAACGCCAGCGAGGTCGCGTACGCCTCGTAGCGCGCCACCTCCCGTGCCGCCTGCCTCCCGGCGCGGCGGCGGGCGTACTGCCGGGCCAGGCGCCGGGCCCGCATGGAGGCGAGCGCGAAGGGCTCGCCCGGGGTGAGCCAGCCGGCGACGGCGTAGGCGGGCAGTTCCTCCCGCACGGTGCGCAGCTCGCGCTGCCGGGTCCAGATCACCAGCCAGGTCAGCAGCCCGAACGCCGGGACCATGATCGCCCCGTACACGGCGAAGAAGCCGTACGGGCCGAAGACCGAGGAGCCGTTCCACATCGCGTGCAGGCCCATCGCGAGCAGCAGCCCCGTCAGCGGCAGCAGGGCCCGCAGCCGGCGCCGGCGCTCGCCCGAGAGCGCGGCGATGCCGAAGCCGATGCCGGTGAGGACGGTGAAGAGGGGGTGCGCGAAGGGCGACATCACGATGCGCACGAAGAAGGTCGCCGCCGTCACGGAGGCGATGCCGCTGCCGCCGGTGATCTGGTCGGTGCCGAAGGCGGTGCCGAGATAGAGGATGTTCTCGGTGAACGCGAAGCCGGTGGCGGTGACTCCCGATATCACCACCCCGTCGACCAGCCCGGTGAAGTCACGGCGCCGGAAGAGGAAGACGAGCAGGACGGCGGCCGCTTTCGCCGACTCCTCCACGACCGGCGCTATCACGGTCGCCCCGAGGGTGTCGGCGCTGGACGGGTCCGCGGTGGCCGTCGCTATCCATCTCGTCGCGAAGCTGTTGGCGACGATGGCTATCAGCGCCGCCGCGCAGGCGCCCCAGGCGAAGGCGAACAGCAGATTGCGCCAGGGGCCCGGCTCGACCCGGTCCAGCCACCGGAAGGCGGCTATGAGCAGCGGCACGGGCAGCACCGCCAGGCCGAGCCCGACCAGGAAACCCTCGGTGCCGGTCTGTTCGCGGACCAGGGCGAGGATCACCAGGCCGGAGAGGGTGAGAAGGGTGATCAGCGCGCCGTAGCGCACCCCCGTCCGCTGCCACCAGTGCGCGTGCCGCAGTGTGCCCCCGGGAGGACCGGGGGGTTGCGTCGGGTACGGGGGACTGGTGGCCACGGCATTGACCCTAACGAGGGAAGGGCGCTGCCCGCACAGGAGTGCGGTGGGCTCAGGCGCCGGCGGGGGATTCGTCTCCGTGCGGTACGCGCCGGAAGAGCAGGTCGTTCACGACATGACCCTTGTCCAGTCCCTGGCCCTCGAAACGGGTCAGCGGCCGGAACCCGGGACGCGGCGCGAAACCGCCGTCGGCCTGCGTGTTCTCGAAGCCCGGGTGGGCCGTCAGCACCTCGAGCATCTGTGCGGCGTACGGCTCCCAGTCGGTCGCGCAGTGCAGGATCGCACCGGGCCTGAGCCGGGTCGCGGCGAGGCTGAGGAACTCCGGCTGGATCAGCCGCCGCTTGTGGTGCCGCTTCTTCGGCCAGGGGTCCGGGAAGAAGACCCGGAGCCCGTCGAGCGAGTCCGGGGCGAGCATCTCGCGGAGCAGGATGATGGCGTCGCCGTTGCCGACCCGGATGTTGGTCAGTCCCTGGTGCTCGGCGAGGTTGAGCAGATTGCCCTGGCCCGGGGTGTGCACGTCGACGGCGAGCACATTGGTCGCCGGGTCCGCGGCGGCCATCTGGGCGGTGGCCTCGCCCATCCCGAACCCGATCTCCAGGACGACCGGATGGTCGTTCCCGAAGAGCCGGCCGAGGTCGAGGACCTGTTGGCCGTCGATGTCCAGGCCCCACGCGGGCCACAGCCGCTGCAGCGCGTCCGCCTGTCCCGTGGTCACCCGGCTGCGGCGGGGCTGGAAACTCCGGATCCGCCGCTCGAAGTGCGACCCGGCGGGATCGGGCTGGGGCCCGTCGGGGAACCGCGGCTCCCCCTTGGCCCGCGCTCGCCGAAGGGGCGCACCGGGCTCGTGACCGGGGGCGGAGTGGAGGGCTTCGGGGGTGTGGAGGGAGTCAGACACAGTGGGGTCGATTTTACGGGAGACGGAGTGCGCGGCAGCGGAGGAGCCCCTCACACCGACCCCAGCACCGCCAGCGCCCGCCGGGCCACTTCCCGCCCGATCGGCAAGGACGCCGTGGCCGCCGGGGAAGGCGCGTTCAGCACATGCACCGCCCGCGCCCCCTCCTTGATCAGGAAGTCGTCCACCAGCGTCCCGTCCCGGAGCACCGCCTGCGCCCGCACCCCCGCCGCCGCGGGCAGCAGATCCTCCTCGGTCACCGCCGGAAGCATCCGCCGTACCGCCTGCGCGAACGCCGCCTTCGACACCGACCGCCGCAGCTCCCCCGCGCCGTACCGCCAATGCCGCCGGGCTATCGACCACGACCCCGGCCACCCCAGCGTCGAGGCGAGCTCCCGGGGCCGTACGACCCCCCAGCCGTACCCCTCCCGGGCCAGCGCCGGCACCGCGTTGGGCCCGACGTGGACCCCTCCGTCGATCCCGCGGGTCAGATGCACCCCGAGAAACGGAAACGCCGGATCCGGCACCGGATACACCAGCCCCCGCACCAGCTCGGGCCGCGCCAGCGTGTAGTACTCCCCCCGGAACGGCACGATCCGCATCCCCGGCTCGTCCCCGGTGAGCCGGGCGACCTCGTCGCAGTACAGCCCGGCACAGTTCACGAGCACCCGCCCGCGCACCACGTCCCCGTCCGCCGTGCGCACGGCGACCCCTAGCTCCGGCCGCCGGTCCACTCGTACGACCTCGGCGCCGTACCGGATCTCCGCCCCCGACGCCTCGGCCAGCCGCCGGGCGACCCCCACGAAGTCGCAGATCCCGGTGGTGCCGACCTGTATGGCCGCCAGTCCGCGCACCTCCGGCTCGTAGTCGGCGATCTGCGCGGCGCCCAGCTCCCGCACCGGAATGCCGTTCTCCCGTCCGCGCTGGACCAGCGCGTGCAGCCGGGGCAGCTCCGAGCGCTCGGTGGCGACGATCAGCTTCCCGGTGACGGCATGGGCGATGTCGTACTCGGCGCAGAACTTGACCATCTCGGCGGCACCGCGCACGGCGTACCGCGCCTTCAGCGATCCGGGCCGGTAGTAGATCCCGCTGTGGATCACCCCGCTGTTCCGCCCGGTCTGGTGCCGGGCGGGCCCGGTCTCCTTCTCCAGCACGGTGACGCGGGTGCCGGGCGCGGCCCGCGTGATCGCGTACGCCGTGGACAGCCCGACGATCCCCCCGCCGACCACGAGCACATCACCGTCGTATGCGACCGACCGCACCAGCACCACCTCCCGCCTCCGATAGTGCACTGCGCCACTGACAATGCCTTCAAACCCGGGGGAGAGGCGAAGGAACCTACGCCGGAGTCATCAGCAGCGGACGGGCCCGCTCCCGCAGCTCCACCACCCGCGGCTCGTCCCCGTAGGGCTCGAGGCGGTGCAGCAGATCCTTCACGTACTCGGTGGTGCGCGCCGAGGAGATCCGCCCCGCGACCTCCACCGCCCGCACGCCCTGCTCGCATGCCGCGTCGAGGTTGCCGGACTCCAGTTCGGCGACCGCGGAGACGACCAGCCGCAGCCCGTGCGAGCGCACGAACTCCTCCGTCGGCTTCGACAGTGCCTGCTCCGTGAACCGGCGCACCTGACGCGGCGCCTTCAGATCGCGGTAGCACTCGGCGGCGTCCGCGCAGAAGCGGTCGTAGGAGTAGAAGCCGAGCCAGGACGGGTCCTGGTCGCCGTCCCGGGAGCGCTCCAGCCAGCCCTCGGCCGCCTTGAGCGCGGTGCCCGCCGCCTGCGCGTCCCCCGCGCGTGCGTGCGCGCGTGCCTCGACGAGCCGGAAGAAGCTCATGGTGCGCGCGGTGGCCAGACCGCGGTTGCGCTCCAGCGCGGCCTGGGCGAGGTCGACGCCCTCGTCACCGAAGCCGCGGTACGTCGCCTGCAAGGACATGGAGGCCAGCACATACCCGCCGAGCGGCACGTCCGCCGCCGCCCGGGCCAGCCGCAGCGCCTGGATGTAGTACCGCTGCGCGGCCTCCTGCTGTCCGGTGTCGAAGGCCATCCACCCCGCGAGCCGGGTCAGTTCGGCGCTCGCCCCGAACAGTGCCCGGCCCACCTCGTCGGAGTAGGAGCCGAGCAGCAGTGGCGCCGCCTCCACCCGTAAGCACTCGGGCACCATGGACGAACGCCAGTCGCCGCCTCCGTACTTGGAGTCCCAGCGCCTGGCGTCCTCGGCGGCCTCCCGCAGTTTCTGCACATCGCTGTGGCCGACTTTGACCGGTGCGCCGGACCCCTCGGCGGGGTTCACCTCGCGCGCCACCGAACTGTCGGCCGGGGTTATCAGCCACCGTGAGGCGGGCGTCGCGTAGGCGCTGACCGCGAACGAGCCGGCCAGCGACTGCCAGATGCCGCCGGAGCCGGCGCGCCGTCCGGCGAGGTCGAGACGGTAGAGCTCCGTCGCCGACCGGACCGCCTGGCCGACGTCCCGGGGGAAGGCGAGGCCCACTTCGGGGGCGGGATCCGCGTCCGCCAGGCCGATCTCGTGGAGCGGCACCGGGCGGCCGAGCTTCTGGGCGATGGCGGCGGCGATGAGGTGCGGCGCCGCACCTTGCGGCACCATTCCCTTCGACACCCAGCGCGCCACCGAGGTCTTGTCGTAGCGAAGTGTCAACCCGCGTTGTGCGCCAAGGTCGTTGACGCGGCGCGCGAGGCCGGCGTTGCTGATTCCCGCGAGGGCGAGAACGGCGCCGAGTTTTTCGTTCGGCCCGCGTTGCTCCCTGGACATGCGCCACCCCTCGACACAGACGGCTGCCGCGTTGGCATAACCACGCGGCATTCGTAAACCCAGCGTAGTTCGCCGCATCCCAAGCGTTAAGGGGCGTTCTTCCGGATGGCGGGATTGTGGTCCGTACTGAAGTGCGGTTCAGGTACGGACGGTTGCGACGTGCTCCCGCTGTGTGGCCGTGCGCCCGGGTGTGCGCTCTTCTCCGGCCATCCGGGGAGCGCTTCCATGGATCGTGCGTGGGTCGGCCCGCTGTACTGGATCCAGTGGGCTGGGGGACACCGCCGCCTTCATCCCCGCGGGCGGCGGAACGGTCCGGGGGGCGAGTCCCGCCTCCCGGACTGCGCACACGCCAAGTAGTGCGCAGGGCCTGTACGGAGAGTGGCCAAACCTGTCGTCGTCACGCCGATTTGGCCGAAAACCGACCCTGCCTCTTGCGGGTGATTACCGCTCCCACCATGGAAATTGAGGGCGCGAAGGGCGTTCTCGGGGAGTGAATCGGGGGCGCATTCGCGTCGCCCCGGCCGGGTGGTCTCCTTGCTCTGCGCGGGTATGGATGCCCTGTGGGGGCGCCCGCGGGGGCGCACTTCACGGATCTCAAGCGGTGTCGCCGCGACTCGGGCACGCGTCCTTCATGGCAGCATGGTGAACCGGTTCGTGCGGTGCACTGGTGGTCCACAGCCTGTGGAGGCGTCGATGCGGTGGTTGGTGGGATGGAGCAGCACCGCCGCGGGGGCCGCCGTGATCGGTTCCGCGGGGGCTACCGGGCCCGACGGCGAGAGCGTGCACCCGGTCGGCTCCCAACTCCTGTGGGGCGACCCGGATCCGCTGTGGGCGGTCGGCGACTGGCGCCCCGACGAGGTGCGCGTGGTGCAGGCCGACCCCCAGAACCGGATCGCCGTCCTCGGCATCTGCGGGGCCAGCGACGAGCAGCTGCGGGTGGGCCTGTTCGCCGCGCGGGGCGGGGCACTTCGGCATCTGACGGCCTGGCCCGGCAGCTACACGGCCGTCGTCCAGGTCGGCCGCAGGGTCATGGTGTGCGGCGATCTGGCGGGCGCCCGGCCGGTGTTCTACACCCCCTGGTCCGGCGGCACCGCCTACGCGACCGCCGCGCTGCCGCTGGCCGACCTCATCGAGGCGAACCTCGACTTCGGTCACCTGGCCGCCCTGCTCGCCGCCCCGGACGTCCCCGCGGCCCTGGACGACTCCACCCCCTACGACGGCGTACGGCGCATCCCGCCGGGGCACGCGCTGATCCTGCGTGCCGGGGCCCGGGAGATCGCCGGGTACGAGCCGGTCGCCTCCCTCGCGGTGGCGGCACCCCCGGCCGACCCGGACAGCGCGGTGGACGCCGTACGCGACGCGCTGGTGGACGCCGTACGGGCCCGGCTGTCCGCACCCCGGCACGTGCCCGGCGCCGACATCGACCCCGGCCCCGTCCCGGGCATGGGCCCCGCCGAACGCCGCGCCGCGCGCGGGATGCCCGTTCCCGGAATCGGGGCGGACCTCTCCGGCGGCCCGGCCTCCGGCACCCTCGCCCTGCTCGCCGCGGGCCTGCCCGGCATGCCGGGCACGGTGCTGGGCCACGGCACGGGCGCGGGGGAGCGGCTGCTGGCGGTCACCTTCAACGACCTCGCCGTGGGCGGCCGGGAGGCCGAGCTGGAACGGGCGGGCACCCTCGCGGCCAACCCGCGCCTGCACCACGTGGTGGTGACGGGCGGCGAGGAGACACTGCCGTACGCCGACCTGGACGGGCCCCTGACCGACGAACCGGGGCCGTCCCTGGTGACGGCGGCCCGGCACCGGGCGCGGCTGGCCGCGGGCAGCGCGGACCACTTCACCGGCTACGGCGCCCGCCAGGTGCTGGACGCCCACCCGGCCCGGCTGACCGACCTGCTGATGGACCGCCGGCGCAGGCACCTGGTCCGTCCCGTCGCCGCGCTCGCGAGGGCGGACGGCTCGGTGATGGTCCCCGCGCGCGTGTACGGCGCGGCCCGCAAGCTGGCGCGCACGCCGTACCGCACGGGTCTGGAGGCACTGGCCGAGCGGCTCCTGCACCGCCGGTTCGACGACCCCGGAGGTGCCGTAGGGGCGTCGCTCGCGGCCCTCACCTGGGCCAGACCGGGCCCGGCGGCGCGCTGGCTGACGGGCGAGGCGCTGGCTGAAGTATCGGTTCGCCTGCAAGGGGCGACGCACCGCTCCGGGGTCGGCCCGGGACAGCGCCCCGGCGACTACCGCGCGCGTGCCGCGCTCGCCCGGCACGCGGCGGACCTGCGCGTCCTGGAGCAGGCCGCCGAGATCCGCTTCCAGCGCCTGCACGCGCCGTTCCTCGACAACCAGGTCGTCCGCGCCTGCCGCGCCCTCCCCGAGGCCCTGCGCGTACGGCCCGGCGCACGCGCCGCGATCCTCCGTACGGTCCTGGAGGGCGCCGGCGTGGCCGACCTCCCGCCGGGCTGGGGCGCGACCTCCCCCACCCCGGCGGCGGTGGCGGCCCGCGCGGGGCTGAGGGTGGCGGCGAACGACCTGATGGCGCTCTTCGGCACCCCGCTGCTGGCCCAGGCCGGCCTGGTGGAGGCCCGCGTGGTCCGCAAGGCGCTGCGCTCGGCGGCCGAGGGCGAGCCCCTCCCCCTGGACGGCCTGGCCGACCTGGTCTCCCTGGAGCTCTGGCTCACCCGCCTGCTGGCCCGCCGAGGCACCTGCTGGACGGGAACCCCGGCACGCGCGCGTGCGGTCCCCGCCGGAATCACGCCGCAGCGGGGGGCGCTGGGCGCGGGTGCGGGGGCGCGGCGGGCCTAGGGCCCCATCCGGCCTACTGGCAGCGGAACTTCGACTCGGCCCAGTCCGCGAGGAGCACGCTGTCGAGGTGGCCGTGCGGCTCCACCACCAGCCGTACCGTGTCGCGTCCCGCGAGGCCGACCGAGACGGGGACCGCCGGGTCACCGGCCCTGATCATTCCGGACCGCCACAGCCGTACCCCGTCGGCGTACACGGAGAAGGCGAACTCGCCCAGCGTCAGGTTCATGTCGTCGACGCCGACCATGGCCCGGTACGCGGTGCACTCCCGGTTGAGATCGATGGTGACGGAGGACGCGCCGTGCACCGTCACCCCGTGCGTGTACCGCTTCCCGGCGATCGACACCCCGTAGCGCTGCCATACCCAGCTGCTCTCGCCGATGCGCATCTCGGGCCCGGTGCCGTCGCCGTTGACGTCGTACGACAGCTCGCTCCACTGGTACTCGGCCGGAGCGGGCGGAGGCGTCGGCGTCGGTGTGGGGGTGGGCGTCGGCCTGGGCGTGGGGGTCGGCGTCGGAGGGGGCGACGGCGTGGGCTTCGGCTTCGGGGCGGGGGCGGGCGTCGGGGTCGGCGTGGGAGTGGGGGTCGGCTCGGGCGTGGGCCTGGGGGCGGGCTCGGCGGCGAAGACGGGCGGAGCCGGCTGCTCGACCGGCGGCTTGGAGGGCGCGGCCTCCTCGACGACGGGCGCCTGGGAGGTGACCGGCGGCTTGGCGTCCGGCTTCGGCACCGGATCGTCGTCGGCCACCAGCGCGAGGGCCACCGCGGCGACGGCCACGGCGACCACACCGGCGGCGATGCCGGCCTTCACCGGCGCGCCCAGACCTTCGGAGGCCGCGGCCCCGCCACCGGCGCCCGCCGCACCGGAGGAGGAACCGCCCGCCGCGGCGGCCGCGCCCGCGGCACCCGCGGCGCCCGCTCCGCTGCCGCCCGCGATGAACGCGGCGGCCTTGGCGTACCCGGCCGCGCCGAACCACCCGATGACCGCGACCGGCACGACCGCCGGGATACCCCCGGCGACCTCCTTGATCTGGCCCGCGGCCAAGCGGCACTTGGCGCACTCCTCCAGGTGCTTGCGCAGCCCCCGCTCGGCCCGGGTGCGCAGGCCCCCGCGGGCGTAGGCGCCGAGCCGGTCGGCGTAGCGGGCGCACTCCTCGTCGCCGACGAGGCTGGCGCTGACATGGGCCTGGAGATAGGCCTGCTTCAGGCCCTCGCGGGCCCGGCTGGCGAGCACGCGCGTGCCGTTGGCGTCGAGCCCGAAGAGCGGGGCGACCTCGCTCGGCGACTCGTCCTCGACCTCGGTGTGCCACAGCACGGCCTGCCAGCGCTCCGGCAGCGACCGGAAGGCCTGCATGGCCATCGACCGCTCGGCCTCGTGCATCGCGCGCACCTCCGCGCCCAGCTCGAGGGTGTCGTCGTCGGACACCTCGGAGGAGCGCGCCGCCTGGGAGGCGAACACCGCGAAGTCGTCGACCAGTTGCTCCCGCTTCGCGGTCTTCGTCCAGGTGGCCGCGACGCGCCGGACCGAGGTCAGCAGATACGCGCGTACGGCGTGCTCGGGGCCGGTACCGCCCCGGACCGCCTGGAGCATCCTGGCGAAGACCTCGGCGGTGAGGTCGTCCGCGGTGTGGCCGTCGCGGCAGCAGGTGCGGGCGTACCGGCGGACCGCGTCGGCGTGCCGGCGGTAGAGCTCCTCGTAGGCCGAGTCGTCGCCCGAGCGCATCCGCCCGATCAGATCGGCGTCCGACAGCGGCAGGTCCCTGGGCGGGGGCAGAACGCTGTCCTCGCGCCAGTCCCGCTGCGCGGGGACGCTGCCCTCCACGGGCTCGCCCCCCTGAGCGGGGATCGGGGCCACCAACGGCTCGCCGCCCAGCGGAAGATCAGCCCGCCCGCCCTGACTCGGCACATGAGGCGAGGCCGGGCCGCCGTCCTCCGCGTCACCGTCACCGAGTGACCCGTCCCGCCCGTCAACGCCCATCGCGGAAAGCCCCCGCCGCAGCCCAACCAGTCCCGAACACCGGGTCAGAGTGCCATACCGGATTTTGGTCGGCGGCCGACAGCGGGGGCCATCCACTCGTCCGTGGGGACTTCACGCGAACCAGTACTAGCGGTCACCCGAACGGGGAAGGTGCAAATGACGTGCCCCGGGCGGGAGTTGGGCCGCTTTCCGGCCTTCCCGACCGGCTTGTCCAGGGTGCCCGAGGCGGGAGCGCACACGGCGTCCCCGCCTCCTCGTCACCTATTCGAGTCACCCCGTCGGGCGCCGGGTCAGGACGGCCGTGAGCGCAGCCCCTCCAGCAGGATGTCCAGCAGCCGTGCCGAGGCCGCCGCCTGCTGGGCCGGGTCCGGCAGCGAGGGCGCCGCCGTCGCGATCACCAGCAGGACGTCCGCCACCGACACATCGGCCCGCAGCTCACCGGACGCACGCGCCCGGTCGACGAGCTGCCCCACGACCTCCAGCAGCGCCGAAGCACCGGCGTCGTCGTCGGCCGGCCCGGCCGGACCCGGAGTCTCCCCCGGCACCAGCCGCAGCTCGCCCGCGCCCGGCTGGGTCCGCTGCTGCGGCACCCGCGCCTCGTCGAACCCCGGGTCGTCCGGGTGGTCCTCCGCGACCCCGACGCGCAGCACCTGCGGCGGCAGCAGCCGCCCGGCACCGGACGCCACCGAGGTCCGCAGGAAGCGCGAGAGCGCCGACCACGGCTCGTCCTCCTGCCCGAGCGCCGCCCGGGCCTGGTCGGTCAGCCGGGAGGTCTCCTCCTCAGCTATCCGGCGCACCAGTACGTCCTTGCTCGGGAAGCGGCGGTACACCGTCCCGACGCCGACCCGTGCGCGCCGGGCCACGTCCTCCATGGGCGCGCCGTATCCCAGCTCGCCGAAGACCTCGCGTGCCGCACGGAGCACGTGCTCCAGATTGCGCTGTGCGTCCACCCGCAGCGGTGCCGTCCGCGCACTCTCGCGTCCGTTCCCCGCTGCATTCATGGCTCCACCCATCGTCGCGCCCATCGCTCCGCCGCCGGAGGTGATGGCGGACGTGGACGACCAATGAGAGTCCTGAACATGCATAAGCGTTCCCCCGGTAATGACGTCTCCCCCCGGAGACACCCCCGTCATTCGACAGCCGGAGCGTTGTGGAACATGCCCGGACCCGAGCCCGCCCGTCGCGAAGCCGTTGAGCCCGACGAGCGCATCCCCCTACACCCCGTCGACACACGAACATAGTTGAGAGGGAGTCAATTCAGAAGGGGCACGTTCCGCACAGAGCGCCCCCCGATCGGCGTACGGGTCGCAAACGTCCCGGTTGCGCCCCCTGCGACCCCCCGGCGTACACCGGTTGACCTGCGGATCTTCCTCGTACTCCGGCAATTCGGCCAACCCGGCCCCGCGATGGCTCGCGGTCACACAAATTGCTGAGGCTGTGGACAAACTCAAGCGCTGGGTGCGTCATGGGATGGTGAAGGAACGTGCGCGCATTCTCGTTGTCGGCGGTGGCTACGTCGGGATGTACACGGCCCTGCGACTCCAGCGAAAGTTGAAACCGGAACTCAATCGCGGAGAAGTCGAGGTCACAGTCGTCTCACCCGACCCGTACATGACCTATCAGCCCTTCCTTCCCGAGGCGGCGGCCGGTTCGATCTCCCCCCGCCATGTCGTCGTACCGCTGCGCCGCGTCCTCGGCCGCTGCCGGGTCGTCGTCGGCGAGGTCCGCTCCATCGACCACGCCGCGCGCACCGCGACCCTCGCCACCCTCGCCACCGAGGAGGGGGGCGCCGGCCCCGAACAGATCGCCTACGACGAACTCGTCCTCGCCCCCGGCTCGGTCTCCCGCACCCTTCCCGTCCCCGGACTCGCCGACCACGGCATCGGGTTCAAGACGGTCGAAGAGGCCATCGGACTGCGCAACCACGTCATCGAGCAGATGGACATCGCCTCCTCCACGCGCGACCCCGCGATCCGCGACGCGGCCCTCACCTTCGTCTTCGTCGGCGGCGGCTACGCGGGCGTGGAGGCGCTCGCCGAGCTGGAGAACATGGCCCGCTACGCCGCGCGCTACTACCACAACGTGCGCCCCGAGGACATGAAGTGGATCCTCGTCGAGGCCTCGGACCGCATCCTCCCCGAGGTCGGCGAGAAGATGGGCCGCTACACGGTCACCGAACTGCGCCGCCGCAACATCGACGTACGCCTGAAGACCCGGCTGGAATCCTGCGTCGACCGGACCGCGGTGCTCAGCGACGGCGCCCGCTTCCCGACCCGTACGGTCGTGTGGACGGCCGGCGTCAAACCGCACCCCCTGGTCGCCGCCACCGGCCTCCCGCGCACCGAACGCGGACGGCTCAAGTGCACCGCCGAGCTGACGATCGAGGGCGCCACGCACGCGTGGGCCGCGGGAGACGCCGCCGCCGTCCCCGACGTCACCGCCGAGCGGCCCGGCACGGAGACCGCCCCCAACGCCCAGCACGCGCTGCGCCAGGCCAAGGTCCTCGGCGACAACATCGCGCACGCCCTGCGCGGCGAGCCGCTGGAGACGTACTCCCACAAGTACGTCGGCTCGGTGGCCTCCCTGGGACTGCACAAAGGCGTCGCACACGTCTACGGGCGCAAGGTGAAGGGCTACCCTGCCTGGTTCATGCACCGCGTGTACCACCTGAGCAGGGTGCCCACCTTCAACCGAAAGGCCCGGGTCCTGGCCGAATGGACGCTGTCCGGGCTCTTCAAGAGGGAAATCGTCTCCCTCGGTTCACTCGAACACCCCCGAGCGGAGTTCGAACTCGCGGCCGGTGGAAAGCATTCTGTCGACACCGACAACGACCCGAAGGGGTCGTCCTGACCGGACCCAGGAACTCCACCGGCCGGGCAGGCGTCTGACGGTTGTCGGCCCGATCCGCCACACTGCCAGACTGACCCCCGACGCCGGACGGGCAGCCGCCCGCCCCCCGACTCCCACGACACCGTCCCCGCAGCGCTGCATCCCCGGGGAGCCACCACCCAGACCCCCGCCCGGGTCCGGAGCTGGCCGAAGACGACGACACGAGGCAAGGATTCGTGAACTTCACGCGCTGGAGCGCCCGGCTCCCCGGAACGCAGCGCCGCGCCGCTGCGCGGACCGACCACGCGGTCCCGGCGGAGCGGCGCGGCGAGAGCGCGGGCTCCGTCCCCGCGGCCAGAGCCGAGCAGCTCACCGACGACGCCCCGCCCGTCCCCGCCCTCGACGAACTCCCGGCACGCGAAGTGCTCGACCGGGTGCCGGCCCTGGTCGCCCTGGTCCACGGCACCGACCACCGCCTCGCCTACGTCAACGGCGCCTACGCCGCCGCCTTCGGCGTCCGCCCGCTCGGCGCACCGGCCCGCGAGGCCCTGCCGGAGCTGGACGAACTGGGCCTGCTCCCGCTCCTGGACCAGGTCCTGCGCAGCGCCAAGCCCCGCACGGTCAAGTCCCGCAGGGCCCCCGACGGCCGCTCCTACACCTTCACCTGCACCCCGGTCGCCGAGGGCGACGGAGGAGTGCTGGTCTTCGCCACCGACGTCACCGACCACGCCGAGGCCGCCGAGCGCCTGCGCGCCAGTGAACGCCGCCAGCGCGAGACCGCGGTGACGCTCCAGCGCTCCCTGCTCCCCCAGGAACTCGAACAGCCGGACGACCTGCGCATCGCGGCGACCTACCAGCCCGGCGGCACGGAGGCCGCGGTCGGCGGCGACTGGTACGACGTCATCACCCTCGGCGGCGGCCGTACGGCGCTGGTGATCGGCGACGTGATGGGCAGAGGCGTGCGGGCGGCGGCCGTCATGGGCCAACTCCGCACGGCGGTCCGCGCCTACGCCCGCCTGGACCTGCCCCCGCACGAGGTGCTGCAGCTGCTGGACGGCCTCGCCACCGAGATCGACGCCAACCAGATCGCCACCTGCGTCTACGCCATCCACGACCCGAACGAGGGCCGGCTGGTGTACGCCTCCGCCGGGCACCTGCCGATCCTGGTCCGCGACGAGAGCGGCACCGTGCTGCGCGCCGACGAGCCGACCGGCCCGCCGCTCGGCACCGGCGGCTGGATGCACGCCTCGGGCTCGATCCCGCTGAGCCCCGGCTCCACGGGGGTCCTCTACACGGACGGCCTGGTGGAGCGCCGGAACGAAGACCTGGACGAGGGCATCGCGTCCCTGGAGCGCGCCCTGGCCGGCGCCACCGGCACGCCCCAGGTCGTCTGCGACCGCCTGGTCCGCTCCGCGGGCGTCACCGCGGACCACGACGACGACGTGGCGGTCCTGGTGTTCCAGCACCCGGCCCGCACGGGCCCGGACGGCGACCTGTTCCGCAACGCCGCCCTGGAACTGCTCGGCGGCGTGGAAGCGGCCCCCCGCGCGCGTGCGTTCGCCTCCGGCGTCCTGACCAGCTGGCGGTTCCCGACGGACCTGCACGACCTGGGCGTCCTGGCGGCCAGCGAACTGGTCGCCAACAGCCTCCAGCACGGCACCCCGCCCATGCGCCTGCGGCTGCGCCGCACCGACCGCCGGCTGATCGTCGAGGTCACCGACGGAGACGACCACCTCCCGCGGCGCCGCCGCGCGGACCCGGCCGACGAGTCGGGCCGGGGCATCGCGATCGTCGCGACGATCGCCTCCGCGTGGGGATCCAGACGGACCCCCGGCGGCGGCAAGGCGGTGTGGTGCGAGTTCGCCCTGCCCAAGGGAGGCGCCTGACTCAGAGGTGCGCCGGAGCCTGCCCCTCGGCCGGAGCACCCCGCTGCGCCACCACCCGGCTCCTCGCCGACGCCGGCTGATCCTGTACGGCGGTCAGCTGCCGCCCCAGCCGCAGCGCGAGCCAGGTGATGCCGAGGGAGAACAGCAGGAACGTCACGATGTACGGCGCGTGCAGCGCGGCGCCCATCGGACCGCCCACCGCCGGACCCACCGCCAGGGCGAGCTGCTTCACCAGGGCGAACGCCGAGTTGTACTGGCCCGCCATCCCCTCGGGCGCGAGATCCGCCACCAGCGGCGCGACCGTCGGCGACAGCATCGCCTCACCCAGCCCGAACAGCGCGTACGTCGCCACGAACGCCGCCGTCGCCATCTCCTGGCTGCCGTGCCCGAGCCCGGCGTACCCCGCCGAGACCCACGCCACCGCCCAGATCAGCCCCACCGCGGCGATCACCCGGGACCGACGCCGCCGCTCGACGAACCTCAGTACCGCGAACTGCGCCACGACGATCACCGCCGTGTTGGCGGCCAGAGCCGTCCCGAGCGCCGAGGTGGAGATCCCGGCGGCCTCCACGCCGTACGCGCTCAGCCCCGACTCGAACTGGCCGTAGCAGGCGAAGAACAGCACGAAGCCCAGCACGCACAGCTGCACCATCGCCCGGTTCCCGAGCAGCTGCTTCCAGCTGCCCTTCACCGACTGCGCCGGAGCCGCCCCGATCCGCGGCGCGCGCGGCATCCGCACGGTCGCCATCACCACGACGAGCAGCAGGAACATCGCCGCCTCGATCGCGAAGAGCAGGGTGAAGGAGGACACCCGGGTCGTGTCCACCAGGTGACCGCCGATGAGACCACCGACACCGAGACCCAGGTTCTGCAGGAAGAACTGTGTCGCGAAGGCCCGCGACCGGGTCTCCGCCGTCGACACGTCCACGATCATCGTCGCCAGCGCCGGCTGCATCACGGCCTGACCGGCCCCGAGCGCCGCCGCCGACAGCAGTACGGCCGTGGCGTTCCCCGCCAGGCCGAGGCTCAGCGCGCCGATCGCGGCGGTGACCAGGGCGGCGAGCAGCACCGGAAGCGGGCCGCGCCGCACGATCGCCCGCCCGGCGAACGGCAGCACGACCAACGCGGCCACGGCGAACACGGCGAGCACCAGACCCGCCGTGACAGCACCAAGACCCCGCACCTGCGCCACATAGACGTACAGATAAGGGACCGTGAAGCCCAGCCCGAACGCGCTGAGTGCGTTGCCCACGTGGATCCGGCGCATCGCGGCGCCCCTCGCCCTGGTCACGTTCACCCTCTCAAGTAGTTAGACCTGAAGTGGTTAGACCTCAAGACTTCAAAGCTAAAGTTCGAACCTAAAGAGTACACATCCAAGGACTTCAATGCCCTAAGGGCCATGCGATACTGCGACGCATGGGCGACACCTCCGGCCTCAGCAACGAGCCGACACTCGAAGAGCAGATCGCCGCCTACCAGCGCGAGTTCCAGGACCTCGACCCACAGGTCGAGAAGATCGTCTCGGCGCTGTCCCGGCTGAACCGCCGCATGAACGTCGCCTACGGCCGCCAGACCGCCACGCTTGGCATCAGCAACACCGAGTGGGAGGTCCTCAAGGCCCTCGTCCTGTCCGGCGCTCCGTACCGCCTGGGCCCGAGCGAGCTCGCCAAGCGCCTCGGCCTCACGCCAGCCGCGATGACCCACCGGATCGACCGCATGGTCGCCGAGGGCCTGGTCACCCGGGCGCGGGACGAGTCCAACCGGGTCCGCGTCATCGTGGAGCTCACGACAGAGGGCCGGGAGAAGTGGACAGAGGCCATGCGCCTCGCCTCGGGCTTCGAGGAGGACCTGCTCCAGGACCTCTCCGCGGAGGAGCGCACGGCCCTCGGTGAGGTGCTCACCCGGCTGCTGCGCAGGGTGGAGCACGCCCAGCCGGACGCCGGCGGGCGGCTGACCGACCTCGATTAAAGATCTTGACAGGGGTCGCTTGACACCCCCCTGCCCGATCCGTAGAGTTCTTCGGGTTGCCGCCGAGCCGTAACGGTTCTCCGGTAGCGCCTCAGCCGCATCAGCGGCATCTCAAATCACCAGCACGAACTCCAGCCGGGGTGAATTCGGCGTGCCCGAATTCAATTCGAATGGGGCTCGGCAGTCCGATTAGGAACTGCCGGGGGAATCCGCTAAGGTTTGAGACGTCGGAACGGCCCGCAACGGCCGCGAGGACAAGCCCGGTTGACAGGGCGTCAGACACCGAAAGGATCTGATAAAGTCGACACCGCCGGAAGGCCGAGAGGCCGGAAAGCGAATCCCGCCGACAGGGAATCGGATCGGAAAAGGGTCTGATAGAGTCGGAAAAGCAAGACCGAAGGGAAGCCCGGAGGAAAGCCCGAGAGGGTGAGTACAAAGGAAGCGACCGTTCCTTGAGAACTCAACAGCGTGCCAAAAGTCAAC
>NZ_JBSFVD010000024.1:0-86099 GCF_053592135.1 Streptomyces sp. NPDC002784
ACCACGACCCGTACAGGGCCCGCTCCCGCTCCACCAGCAGCGGCAGCGGATCGGACGCGGTCACCAACTCCCGCAGCGGATACCGCGCCAGCACCACGTCCACCTCGGGAGTCAGGGCCGCCGCGAGGCGCGCGGTCGCCGGGCGGGTGTCGTCCCTGAGGTGTTCGGCCGCCGTGAGGAGGATCTGCCGCTGTTCGGAGGGGACTTCGGTGGCGGCCCGCTCGTACAGCCGGGCGCCCTCCTCCAGGACCAGCTCCGTGTCCATGCCGGCCGGGATCTTGATCCGGGCGTGGTGGCGCCAGGTGGTCACCGGATCGCCCCACGCCTCCACCGTGTACGTCCACAGGCCCTCGGCGTCGGGGGTGACCTCGGCGCCCCAGCGGTCGGTGCCCGGCGCCAGTTCGCGCATCGGCGTCCAAGGGCCGGGACGGCCCTCGGGATCGCGCAGCACGACATTGGCGGCCACGGCGTCGTGCCCCTCCCGGAACACGGTCGCGGAGATCTCGAACGTCTCGCCGGTCACCGCCTTGGCGGGCCTGCGGCCGCGCTGGACGAACGGGCGGACGTCGAGAACGGGTATGCGCCCGACACCGCGAACGCCGTTCGCGGAGGGTGGCTCCGCGCCGGGCGGTCCGGCGGCGGCCGGGCGTGGTGCGGGAGATCGCTCGGGTTTGCGCGTCGTGGGTGCTGACGAGTGGTGCTTGGCGGGCATGACCGCTCCTGTCCGCGTCAACGTGGGCGGGCGGATGGATAGGGGGTGGGTCCTGCGGGATGCTGTTGTGGTCCACCTGTGGGGTGTCCCGGAGGAGCCTTCCCACCCTATTCGGGTGAGCAATCCGGCACTTTGTTAACTACTCACGCGTATATCTGCACACGGGACCGGCCCCGTCCGGCGAACGGGGCCGATCCTTCCGGGGCGTTCTCAACGGGGCGCGAACATGTCGCTACGAGCCCGGTACCTGGAGCAGTTCGTTCGGTGAGCCCGGCCCGCGCCCGGAGACCCTTCCGCTCACCGCCCCGGCCAGGAGCGCCTCGGACACCTGTGCGGGCGTGGCCTTGCGATGGTCGGCCAGATGGAGCGCGGCAGCGCCCGCCGCGTGCGGCGACACCATCGACGTACCGGACCGGGTGGCCCTGGCGCGGTCGCCCCTGGACGACGTCGAGGTGATCGACACGCCCGGCGCGAACAGGTCCAGGGCCGAGCCGTAGTTGGAGAAGCCCGCCCGCGCGTCCTCGCGGTCGGTGGCGCCGACCGTGATCGCCTGGCGCACCCCGGCCGGTGAGGAGAGACCGGCCGGGAGGCCGTCGTTGCCCGCGGCGACGGTGTAGGTGACGCCGGACGCGATGGAGATGCGTACGGCCGCGTCGAGCTGGGCGGTGGTGCCGGCGCCCGCGTCGTCAAGGACGCGCAAGGAGACCACCTGGGCCTTCTCGGCGACGCCGTACGCCGATCCGGCGACCGTGCCCGCCACATGGGTGCCGTGGCCGTTGCCGTCGCCCGCGGACCCGGGCGCGGTGTAGCGGCCGTCGAGCGGCAGGCTCGGCCGGTCCACGCGGTCGAGACCCCAGGACGGCGGGTTCTTCCGGGTGGTTTCCACGGCCACCCGGGTGTCCTGCGTGACCGAGGCGACACGCGGGTCGGCGGCGAGTCGGCGTGCCTGTCTCTCGCTCGCCCGGATCGCGTAACCGTGGAGAACGGCGCCGTAGGTGTGGCTGATTCTCGCCCCGTACTGTTCCGCCAGGCTCTTTCCGGCCACCGACGGAGCCCGCGTGCCCTCCGTGAGTGTCACCAGGTAGCTTCCGCCGACGGCGCCGGGTCGGCCGGCGCCGAGGATCCGCCCCTCCGGTGCGGCGTACGCGGGCGGGCTGACGGCCGAAAGCGCCGCGGTACAGGTCACCGCGGCCAGACCGCCCGCCCGGCGCCGACGCCGGGTTCGCGTCCGTGCCATGGTCCGAGTCCCCTCCTCGCTCGGCGTCCGGCCACCGCTGCCCGCCGGGCCGCACCCGGCGCGGGCCGGACGCCACGAGCAGCCTCTCGTGGCGGACGAAGTCGCCACAAGGACGCCTGCGGGGGCGGAATCGGCCATATCGCCGAGGGCGGATCCGGGAAGGTGACGGTGCTTTTCGGACGACGTGCGCGAGTGGTCCGGGTGGAGTCCCTCTCCAGGTTCGATGGAGACGCGGGGAAAGGCGCCGTGGTTACAAAGCGCCCGCACCGATACCGTGCAGATGATGACAGGACGCACACCGCCGTGCGTCCTCTTCCGCACGCCTGCCGAGGTGGAATGTGAAGGCGATCCGTCGATTCACCGTCCGTCCCGTTCTCCCCGAACCCCTGCGGCCGCTCAGCGACCTGGCGCGCAATCTGCGCTGGTCCTGGCACGCGGAGACACGCGACCTCTTCCAGTCCGTCGATCCCGAGCGCTGGGCCGCCTCGGGCGGCGATCCGGTACGGCTCCTGGGCAGTGTGGCGCCGGGAAGGCTGGCCGAACTGGCCGAGGACCGGCGTTTCCTGCGCCGTCTGACGGCCGTCGCCGACGATCTCCACGACTATGTCTCCGGTGACCGCTGGTACCAGGCCCAGTCCTCCGAACTCCCGGCCGCCGTCGCCTATTTCTCCCCCGAGTTCGGCATCACCGCCGCCCTGCCGCAGTACTCCGGCGGACTGGGCATCCTGGCCGGCGACCATCTGAAGGCGGCCAGCGATCTCGGGGTGCCGTTGATCGGTGTGGGGCTGCTGTACCGGCACGGCTACTTCCGGCAGAGCCTCTCCAGGGACGGCTGGCAGCAGGAGCACTACCCGGTGCTCGACCCCAACGAACTGCCGGTGGCCCTGCTCAGGGAGGCCGACGGCACGCCCGCCCAGGTCTCCCTCGCCCTGCCCGGCGGCCGCTCCCTGCACGCCCGGGTCTGGCTGGCCCAGGTCGGCAGGGTCCCGCTGCTGCTCCTCGACTCCGACGTGGAGGAGAACGACCTCGGCGAACGCGGGGTGACCGACCGGCTCTACGGCGGCGGCAGCGAGCACCGGCTGCTCCAGGAGATGCTGCTCGGCATAGGAGGGGTCCGGGCGGTGCGAACGTACTGCCGGCTGACGGGCCACGCGGAGCCCGAGGTCTTCCACACCAACGAGGGGCACGCCGGCTTCCTCGGGCTGGAGCGGATCGCCGAACTCTGCGACCGGGGACTCGACTTCGACTCCGGCCTGGAGGCGGTCCGGGCCGGGACCGTCTTCACCACCCACACCCCCGTCCCGGCCGGCATCGACCGCTTCGACCGCGAACTCGTCGCCCGCCACTTCGGGCCCGACGCCGAACTCCCGCGCATCGACGTCGAGCGGATCCTCCAGCTCGGCATGGAGTCCTACGCCGGGGGCGAGCCGAACCTGTTCAACATGGCGGTGATGGGCCTGCGCCTCGGCCAGCGCGCCAACGGTGTCTCGCTGCTGCACGGCAACGTCAGCCGGGAGATGTTCTCCGGGCTCTGGCCGGGCTTCGACGCCGACGAGGTGCCGATCACCTCGGTCACCAACGGCGTGCACGCCCCGACCTGGGTCGCCCCCGAGGTCTTCCGGCTCGGCGCCAAGCAGATCGGCGCCCAGCGCACCGAGGACGCCTTCACCGTCGGCGGTTCCGACCGCTGGGACGCGGTGGCGGACATCCCGGACCAGGAGATCTGGGAGCTGCGCCGGGTACTGCGCGAACAGCTGGTGACGGAGGTGCGCGAGCGGCTGCGCGCCTCCTGGCGGCAGCGCGGCGCCGGCAGCGCGGAGCTGGGGTGGATCGACGGGGTGCTCGACCCGGACGTCCTCACCATCGGCTTCGCCCGCCGGGTCCCGTCGTACAAGCGCCTCACCCTGATGCTGCGCGACCAGGACCGGCTGATGGATCTGCTGCTGCACCCGGAGCACCCGGTCCAGATCGTGGTGGCGGGCAAGGCGCACCCGGCGGACGACGGCGGCAAGCGGCTCATCCAGGACCTGGTGCGGTTCGCGGACGATCCGCGGGTGCGCCACCGGATCGTCTTCCTGCCGGACTACGGCATGGCGATGGCACAGAAGCTGTACCCGGGCTGCGACATCTGGCTGAACAATCCGCTCCGCCCGCTGGAGGCGTGCGGCACCTCGGGCATGAAGGCGGCGCTCAACGGCTGTCTCAATCTGTCGGTGCTGGACGGCTGGTGGGACGAGTGGTTCCAGCCGGACTTCGGCTGGGCGATCCCCACCGCGGACGGCTCCCAGACGGACCCGGACCGGCGCGACGACATCGAGGCGGCGGCCCTCTACGACCTGCTGGAGCAGCGGGTCACCCCGCGCTTCTACGAGCGCGGCCAGGGCGGACTGCCCGACCGCTGGATCGAGATGGTCCGCCAGACCCTCACCCTGCTCGGCCCGAAGGTGCTGGCCGGGCGGATGGTCCGGGAGTACGTCGAGCGCCTGTACACCCCGGCCGCGCTCGCCCACCGCGCGATGGACGCGGACTCCGCGCGCGAACTGGCGCTGTGGAAGGCGCGGGTGCGGGGGGCCTGGCACCGGGTGAGCGTCGACCACGTGGAGACCTCGGTCGCCACCACGACGGCGGAGCTGGGCACGACCCTGAGCCTGCGGGTCCGCGTCGGCCTCGGCGACCTCGTCCCCGACGACGTGGAGGTGCAGGCGGTCTCGGGCCGGGTGGACGCCGAGGACCGGATCACGGACGCGGCGACGGTCCCGCTGAAGCCGACGGGCGGTCCCGACCTGGACGGCCGCTGGGTCTACGAGGGCCCGCTGTCCCTGGACCGCACGGGGCCGTACGGCTACACGGTACGGATCCTTCCGGCGCACCGGCTGCTGGCGTCGAGCGCGGAACTGGGGCTGGTGACCGCGCCGTCGCAGGACGTGGTGGAGGGCGCCGGGGTCCTCCTGCGCTGAGGCGGTACGGCGGGGGCGTCAGCCGGTGTCGCCCCCGCACAGCCTGCGCAGCGCCGCCCCGCACCGCCGCGCGTAGGCCTGCTGCAGGCCGCGGCTGGCGGGGCCGCCCGCGCGGGCGTACCACTTCGCGGCCCGGCTGAAGGCGTGCACCGTCAGCCAGACGGTGCCGTCCCCGGTGCGGTCCACGACGAAGGACTCCTCGCCGCACTCCGGATGCCCGGGCAGCGTGCCGTACGCCCAGCCCGCCCGGCGGTGCTCCTCCACCGTCCAGACCACCCGGCACGGTGCCTTGATGACGCCGGCCAGGGTGACGGTGACGTCGACCCCGGGCGCCGCCCGTTCCGCGGAGGCTTCTATGCCGACGCCCACCGCCCGGTGCATGTCCCAGGTCAGCACCGCCTCGGCCGCCCGGCTGAAGACCTCGTGGCCCTCGCCGATGCGGGTGCGCACATGCAGGGGACGGAATCCGGGCGGGCAGAACTCGGGCTGCCGGGTGGCGCCGACATCGTCGTACGTGAAGGACATGGGGCCTTAGCCTAGGGCGGCCGGCGCCCGCGGGACGCAGCGGGCGCCGTCCCGGGGAGTCGAACCACCGGGACGGCGCCCTGGTCACAGGGGAGCGGGACGTTCTACGGGAACGTCAGCTTCCAGCTGTTGATGTAGCCGGTGTCGGCGGACGCGTTGTCCTGCACCCGCAACTGCCAGACACCGTTGGCGACCTCGGAGGAGGCGTTCACCGTGTACGTGGTTTTGATGTTGTCCGCGCTGCCGCCGGTGCCGTAGCCCTTCAGCGTGTACGCCGTGCCGTCGGGGGCGACGAGCTGCACCTGGAGGTCACCGATGTAGGTGTGGACGATGTCGACCGCGACCGCGAGGTTCGACGGCGCGTTGCCGGTCCGCCCCGAGACGGTGATCGACGAGGTGACCGCCGCGCCCCGGTCCGGGATGGCCACGTCGGCGGTGTTCTCGAAGGAGGTGCCGCCACCGCCGCCGCCGGGCCGCGCGCCGACCGCGACGCCCGCCCAGGCGTGCTGCACCGCCGCGTACTCGGGACTGGTGGTGCCGTACAGCTCACCGGCCGCCGCGAGGGTGCCGGTGCGGGCGCCCGCGTAGTTGGTGGTGGAGGTGAACTTCGTGGTGAGCGCGCGGAACCAGATCTTCTCCGCCTTGGCCCGGCCGATGCCGGTGACCGCAAGGCCGTCCGCGGTCGGCGAGTTGTAGCTGACGCCGTTGATGGTCTTGGCGCCGCTGCCCTCGCTCAGCAGGTAGAAGAAGTGGTTGGCGGGGCCCGACGAGTAGTGCACGTCGATCGAGCCGATCCCCGAGTACCAGTTGTCCTTGGACGAGCCGTCCCTGCTGGGCTTGTCCATGTAGCGCAACGGGGTGCCGTCGCCGTTGATGTTGATCTCCTCGCCGATGAGGTAGTCACCGACGTCGGAGGAGTTGTTGGCGAAGAACTCGACGGTCGCGCCGAAGATGTCGGAGGTCGCCTCGTTCAGGCCGCCGGACTCGCCGCTGTAGACCAGGCCCGCGGTGTTGGAGGTGAGGCCGTGGGTCATCTCGTGCGCGGCGACGTCGATCGAGGTCAGCGGGTTGGCGTTGCCCGAGCCGTCGCCGTAGGTCATGCAGAAGCAGCTGTCGGACCAGAACGCGTTGACGTAGTTGTTGCCGTAGTGGACCCGGGAGTACGCGCCGACGCCGTCGCCGCGGATGCCGCTGCGGCCGTGCACGTTCTTGTAGTAGTCCCAGGTCAGGGCGGCGCCGTAGTGCGCGTCGGCGGCGGCCGACTCCAGGTTGGACGGGCTGCCGTTGCCCCACACGTCGTCCGGTCCCGAGAAGAGCGTCCCGGTGCCGGAGGTGCCGCGGTTGAGGTTGTACGTCTTGTGGTTGCCGCGCGCGCCGTCGGTGAGGTTGTACGTCGAGCCGGACTGGGTGGTGCCGAGCGTCACCGTGCCGCTGTAGACGGTGTTGCCGGTGCCGGTCTCGATCGCCTCCCACTCGTAGAGCTTCTCGCCCGAGGTGGCGTCCGTGATGACGTGCAGCTCCTGCGGGGTGCCGTCGTGCTGGAAGCCGCCGACGACCGTCTCGAACGCCACCTTCGGGGTGCCGTTCGCCGCCCAGATCACCTTGCGGGGCGCCCGGTTGACGTCGGCGTCCTTGGCGTCCTCCGCCTTCGCCGCGGCCAGGGCCTGCCGCTCGGCCTTCGCCGCGGACACCGCCGCCTTGGTGGTGGCCGGCTCGATGGCCCTCTTGGTGGCCTTCACGACGGCCGCGGTGGCGTCCGCCTCGGTGCTCTTGACGACGAGGTCGCCGCCGAGGACGGGCAGTCCGTCGTAGGTGCGCTCGTAGCGGGTGTGGATCGTGCCGTTGCCGTCCTTGAGGACGTCACGGACGACCAGCTTCTCCTTGGCGCCCAGGCCCAGCTCCGCGGCGGTCTCCGCCTTGGTGGCGTTGGCCGTGCGGATCAGCTCGGCGCGCTGGGCGGGGGTGAGCTTGACCGACTCGGCGCCGGGGATGACCTTGCCCGCGGCCGACGGTGCCTTCTCCGGGGCGGCGGTGGCGGCGCCCGACTGGACGGCCGTGGCGATCAGGGCGGCCACGCCGACGAGGGCGGCTGCCGCGGCCCGGCGGGTGGTGGATCTGTGGGGGGTGCGTCTGTCCGAGGAACTGCTTCTCAAAACCGACTCCTTCTGCGCGGCCGCGGATCGCGCGGCCAGGGGAGACCGTCCGGCGGGTGGGCCGGGCGGGCAGAGCAGCGGTACGCAGAACGACGTGCGGGAGCGACGGCCGTGCGCAGCGGGCGAACCTATGGGGTTGCTGTGCGGCGGCCGTGGGAAGAGTGGCAGGAGATCAGTACTCCTGTCAGGGGCGCGTCAGAAAGTTGGCCGGAAATCGTTCGTTGTCCGGGAATTCATGTTCGCTATACGAACCCGTTGGATCTACGGCCGCGCACCCGCCCCGGCGCTACGCCAGACTGTCCCGCCACGCCCGGTGCAGATCCGCGAACCGCCCGGTGTCCGCGATGAGTTCGGCGGGCGAGCCGTCCTCGACGATCCGCCCGTGCTCCATGACCAGCACCCGGTCCGCGATCTCCACGGTGGACAGCCGGTGCGCGATCACCACCGCCGTACGCCCGTGCAGCACCGTCGCCATCGCGCTCTGCACCGCCCGCTCGCCGGGGATGTCCAGCGAGCTGGTCGCCTCGTCGAGGATCAGCACCGCGGGGTCGGCCAGCAACGCCCGCGCGAACGCGACCAGTTGGCGCTGACCGGCGGAGATGCGGCCGCCCCGCTTGCGTACGTCCGTGTCGTAGCCGTCGGGCAGGGCGCTGATGAACTCGTGCGCGCCGATCGCCTTCGCCGCCCGCTCGATGTCCTCCCGGCTCGCGTCCGGACGCCCGAGGGCGATGTTCTCGGCGACCGTGCCGGAGAACAGGAACGCCTCCTGGGTCACCATCACCACCCCGCGCCGCAGTTCGGGCAGGGACAGCTCGCGCAGATCGACCCCGTCCAGCAGCACCCGGCCGTCGGTGGGGTCGTAGAACCGGGCCAGCAGCTTCGCCAGCGTCGACTTCCCGGCGCCGGTCGAGCCGACCACCGCGACCGTCTGCCCGGCCGGAAGGGTGAGGTCGAAGGCGGGCAGCACCTCACCGCCGGTGCGGTAGGCGAACCGCACCCCGTCGAAGACGACCTCGCGCCCCGGGTGCTCGGACTCCAGGGCCGGGAGCTGCCTGGGCGCCGGCGGTTCGGGGACGGACGGGACCTGGGCCAGCAGCCCCGCGATCTTCTCCAGGGAGGCCGCCGCCGACTGGTAGGAGTTCAGGAACATCCCGAGCCGGTCGATCGGGTCGTACAGCCGCCGCAGGTACAGCACCGCGGCGGCCAGCACGCCGAGCGCCAGCGTGCCGCCCGCGACCCGGTAGGCGCCCCACAGCACGATCGCCGCGACGGCCGTGTTGGCCACCAGCCGCGAACCCACCACGTACCGGGCCATCTCCAGCAGCGCGTCGCCGTTGATCCGCTCGTGCCGCTTGTTCAGTACGGCGAAGTCGGCGTCGTTGACGGCCTCGCGGCGGAAGGCGCGCACCGGCCGGATGCCGTTCATCGTCTCCACGAACTTCACGATCACCGAGGCGATGGCCGTCGACCGCAGCCGGTACACCCGCCCGGCGCGCCGCTGATAGTTCCGCATGAGCAGGAACAGCGGCACGAAGGAGGCGACCGCGACCGCGCCGAGCCCGAGGTCCAGCCAGAGCAGCAGCGCCGAGATGTACACGAACGACAGGATCACGGTGACGAGTTCCTGGAGCCCCTCGCTCAGCAGCTCCCGCAGCGACTCCACGTCCGCGGTGGACCGGGAGATCAGGCGGCCGCTCGTGTAGCGCTCGTGGAAGTCGATGCTCAGCGCCTGCGCGTGCCGGAAGATCCGGCCGCGCAGGTCCAGCAGCACGTCCTGGTTGACGCGGGCGGAGGCGATCACGAACCCGTACTGCAGGGCGCCGGAGGTTGCCGCGCAGAGCAGATAGCCCGCGGCCACGGCGATCAGCGGGCCGTGGTCGCCCTGGCGGAACGCCGGTACGGCCCGGTCGAGGGCGTACGCCACCAGCAGCGGGCCCGCCTGCACGGCCGCCTGCTGGACGAGCAGCAGCAGCGTGGTCAGCGCGACCCGGGCCTTCATCGGCGTCAGCAACGAACGCAGCAGCGCGCCGGTGGCGCCCGGGGGAGTGGGCAGGACGTCCCGGTCGAACGGGTCGCCGGTCTCCTCGGGCCGGTCCTTGGACGGGGCGGTGAGGGTGGGCGCGGTCATCAGGGTGCCTCCGCTCCGGACATCAGACGGGCGTACTCGGCGTTGTCGCGCAGCAGTTCGTGATGGGTGCCGACCGCGGCGATCCGGCCGCGGGACAGCAGCGCGACCCGGTCGGCGAGCAGCACGGTGGACGGCCGGTGCGCCACCACGATCGCGGTGGTCCGCGCGAGCACGTCCCGCAGCGCGGCCTCGACGGCGGCCTCGGTGTGCACGTCGAGCGCTGACAGCGGATCGTCCAGCACCAGGAACCGCGGCCGTCCCACGACGGCCCTGGCGAGCGCCAGCCGCTGCCGCTGCCCACCGGAGAGGCTGAGCCCCTGCTCGCCGACCTGGGTGTCGGTGCCCTGCGGCAGGGAGTGCACGAAAGCGGCCTGGGCGACGGCGAGCGCGCGGTCCAGCTCCGCGGCTCCCGCGGTGCCGTCGGCGCCCATCAGCACGTTCTCCCCGACGGAGGCGGAGAACAGGGTGGGTTCCTCGAAGGCGACGGCGACCTTGGAGCGCAGTTCCTCCCGGGACATGGCCCGGATGTCCTCGCCGTCCAGGGTGATCCGCCCGGAGGTGACCTCGTGCAACCGGGGCACGAGCGCGGTGAGGGTGGTCTTGCCGGAGCCGGTGGCACCGACGAGGGCCATGGACTCGCCGGGGCGGATGTGGAGGTCGATGCGGTCCAGGACGGGCGGGGAGCCGGGCGGGGCGTCGGGGTAGCGGAAGCGGACGCCCTCGAAGACCAGGCCCGCCGCCCCGGCCGTGGCCCGCCCCGGCGCGCGGCGCTCCGCCGATTCCGGCGCCTCGTCGAGCACCTCGAAGTACCGCTCCGTGGCCGTCGCCGCCTCCTGGCTCATCGCCAGCAGGAACCCGATCGACTCCACGGGCCACCGCAGGGCGAGCGCCGTGGACAGGAACGCCACCAGCGTGCCCGCCGACAACTGCCCGTCCGCGACCTGCACGCACCCCACCACCAACGCCGCCCCCACGGCCACCTCGGGCAGCGTCACGATCACCGCCCAGATCACCGCCAGCAGCCGCGCCTTGCGCAGCTCGGTCCCGCGCAGCCTCGACGACAGCTCCCGGAACGCCCGGGCCTGGCTGCGGTGCCGCCCGAACCCCTTGATGATCCGGATCCCGAGCACGCTCTCCTCGACCACGGTCGTCAGATCCCCGACCTGGTCCTGCGCGCGCCGCGCCACCTCGGCGTACCGCCTCTCGAAGACCACGCACATCACGATCACCGGCACGGCGGGCCCGAGGATCACCAGTCCCAGCGTCCAGTCCTGGAGCAGCATGAGGACCACGCCGACCAGGATGGTGACGCCGTTGACCAGCAGGAAGGTCAGCGGAAACGCGAGGAACATCCGCACCAGCATCAGATCGGTGGTCCCCCGCGACAGCAACTGCCCCGACGCCCACCGGTCGTGGAAGGCGACCGGCAGGCGCTGCAGATGCCGGTACAGGCCCGCCCGCATCTCCGCCTCGACATGCGACAGCGGCCGGGCCACCAGCCACCGCCGCAGCCCGAACAGCAGCGCCTCGGCGAGCCCGAGCAGCAGCAGGAACAGCGCCCCGAGCCACACCCCGGCCGGATCCCGCCCGGCGACCGGCCCGTCCACCATCCACTTCAGCACGAGCGGGATCACCAGGCCCGTGCATGAGGCGAGGATCGCCACGAACGCGGCGGTGAACAGCCGCGCCCGCACGGGGCGGACGTACGGCCACAGGCGCAGCAGGGTCCTGACGGCGGAGCGTTCCTCGGCGGGTGCGGGTGTCGTGGGCATCAGCAGCGAGCCTACGGATCGCCACTGACAACGCCCACCGAGTTTTGGCCCGGTTCGCGGGACACGGCGCCCGTCAGCCCACCACCCTCAGCCCTCAGGCCACCACCTTCAGCAGCAGCACCGCCCGCGCCGGCACCGTGATCGCCGTACCCGCCCGGTGGACCAGACCCGGCGCCGTGTCCTGCTCCTCCCGCGCGGTGTCGACGACCACCTCGTACTCCTCCGCCCACGGCGGCGCCGGCAGCACGAAGCTCACCGGCTGGTCCCCCGCGTGCAGCACCGCCAGGAAGCTGTCGTCGACGATCGGGGCGCCCCGCTCGTCCCGGCCCGGGATGTCCCGCCCGGAGAGGTACATGCCGAGCGTGGCGGCGGGCGCGTACCAGTCCCGTTCCGTCATCTCCGTCCCCCGCGCGGTGAACCAGGCCAGGTCCCGCAGCCCGTCCGCCGAGTGCGCGCGCCCGGAGAAGAAGGCCCGCCGGCGCAGCACGGGATGCCGGTGGCGCAGCTCGATCAGCCGGGAGGTCAGCTCGAGCAGCGCCTTCCAGCCGGGGTCCTCCAGCAGCCCCCAGTCCAGCCAGCTGATCTCGTTGTCCTGGCAGTAGGCGTTGTTGTTGCCGCGCTGGGTGCGCCCCAGCTCGTCGCCCGCCACCAGCATCGGCACGCCCGTGGACAGCAGCAGGGTGGTCAGCAGGTTCCGCAGCTGCCGCCGCCTGAGCTCCCGTACCCCCTCGTCGTCCGTCTCGCCCTCCGCGCCGCAGTTCCAGGCCCGGTTGTCGTCCGTGCCGTCCCGGTTGCCCTCGCCGTTCGCCTCGTTGTGCTTGCGTTCGTAGGAGACGAGGTCGCGCAGCGTGAAGCCGTCGTGCGCGGTCACGAAGTTGACGGAGGCGTACGGCCGCCGCCCGCCCCACGCGTACAGGTCGCTCGACCCCGACAGCCGGTAGCCGAGATCCCGCACGTCCGGCAGCGCGCCCCGCCAGAAGTCCCGTACGGCGTTGCGGTAGCGGTCGTTCCACTCCGTCCACAGCGGGGGGAAGGCGCCCACCTGGTAGCCGCCGGAGCCCACGTCCCACGGCTCCGCGATCAGCTTCACCCGGCTCAGCAGGGGGTCCTGGGCGATGACGGCGAGGAACGGCGAGAGCATGTCGACGTCGTGCATGGAGCGGGCCAGCGCGGCGGCGAGGTCGAAGCGGAAGCCGTCGACGCCCATCTCGGTGACCCAGTAGCGCAGCGAGTCGGTGATCAGCCGCAGCACATGGGGCTGGACCACATGGAGGGTGTTGCCGCAGCCCGTGTAGTCGGCGTACCGGCGCGCGTCCGACTGCAAGCGGTAGTAGCCCCGGTTGTCGATGCCCTTCAGGGACAGGGTGGGGCCCAGCTCACCGGCCTCCGCCGTGTGGTTGTAGACCACGTCCAGGATGACCTCGATGCCGGCCTCGTGCAGCGCCCGCACCATCCGCTTGAACTCGCCGACCTGCTGCCCCGTGGTCCCGGAGGCCGCGTACCCGGCGTGCGGGGCGAAGTAGCCGATGGAGTTGTAGCCCCAGTAGTTCTTCAGGCCGCGCCGCAGCAGATGGTCCTCGTGCGCGAACTGATGGACCGGCAGCAGCTCCACGGCCGTCACGCCCAGCTTGACCAGGTGCTCGATCGCCGCCGGGTGCGCGAGACCCGCGTACGTCCCGCGCAGTTCCTCGGGGATGCCCGGGTGCAGCCGGGTGAAGCCGCGCACGTGCACCTCGTAGATGACCGAGTCCGCCCAGGGCGTCTTCGGCCGCCGGTCGTCCGTCCAGTCGTCGTCGTCGTGCACGACGACGCCCTTGGGGACGTACGGCGCCGAGTCCCGGTCGTCCCGGACGGTGTCCGCGACCTGCTGCTGCGGCCAGTCCCGGACATGGCCGTACACCTCCGGCGGCAGCCCGAAGTCGCCGTCCACCGCGCGGGCGTACGGGTCGAGCAGGAGCTTCGCCGGGTTCCAGCGGGCGCCGGTCCAGGGGTCCCAGCGGCCGTGCACCCGGAAGCCGTACCGCTGGCCCGGCAGCACCCCGGGCACGAAGCCGTGCCAGATCTCGTGCGTCAGTTCGGTCAGCTTGGCCCGGGTCTCCTTGCCCGCGTCGTCGAACAGGCACAGCTCGACGGCTTCGGCACCGCCCGCCCACAGCGCGAAGTTGGTACCGGCCACCCCGTCCGGGCCCACCCGGAAGCGGGCGCCCAGCGGGGTGGGCGCACCCGGCCACACGGGCATGCCCGGCGTCCGGCGCGGCGCACCGTTCAGTAGGAGGGCCCCCGGCCCCTCGGCGGCCCGCTCCTGAGCCACTGCCTCACGCTCGGCTGCGCTGCTGGACACCCTTGGCCTCCCACGGCTCGCTGGACGACGTGCAAACGGGCATGCAAGACCCCGGCAGCGGCTCCCCGTCGCGTCGTCCTCCCCACTGTTCTGCCCAGCGCTTGGCTCGCACTCACGTTTCCCCGGAGCGTGCCCGGTCGTTGGGCTCCTCGTGAGGCATGCACAAGGGCGCGCGCGGCGCGCGAGGGTCGCACTGGCCGCCGTACTGACATGGGCAGGACTGCTGGCCGGAGCCGCCGGCTGCACGTCGGAGACGACCGGAGGGGCCGGCCTCGGCGGGCTCGGCAAACCCCGGGCACCCGAGGAGGTGATCCGCGTCTTCCCGGACGACGGCAGCCGGGGGGTGAAGCCCGACGCGAAGCTGCGGGTGGGGGTGCCCAGCGGGCGCCTGGAGTCGGTGCGGGTCGTCAAGTCGCAGGACGCGCAGGAGACCCCGGTCCCCGGGCAGATCTCCGCCGACGGACTGCGCTGGGAACCCGACGACCGGCACCTGGCGCTGGCCGCCCGCTACACCGTCGACGTGGTGGCGCTGGACGGCCACGGCCGCCGCTCCGCCCGGCACACCACCTTCACCACCCACGTCCCCGAGGAGCGGTTCATCGGGTACGTCTCCCCGGAGAACCGCTCCACGGTCGGCACCGGAATGATCGTCTCCCTGGAGTTCAACCGGGAGATCGAGAACCGCGCCGCCGTGGAACGCGCCGTCCGCGTCACCGCCCGCCCGGCCGTCGAGATCCGCCCGCACTGGTTCGGCAAGGGCCGCCTCGACTTCCGCCCCGAGCGGTACTGGAAGCCCGGCACCCAGGTCACCGTCTCCCTCAAGCTCCGTGACGTGGAGGGCGCGCCGGGGGTCTACGGCCTGCAGTACAAGACGTTCTCCTTCACCGTCGGCCGCCACCAGGTCTCCACCGTCGACGCGGCCGCGCACACCATGGAGGTCCGGCGCGACGGCGACCTGCTCGCCACCGTGCCGATCACGGCGGGCGCCCCGAAGACCACCACCTACAACGGCAAGATGGTCGTCACCGAGATGCTCGAGGTCACCCGGATGAACGGCGCCACGGTCGGCTTCACCGACGACGACGGCAAGGGCGAGTACGACATCCCGGACGTCCCGCACGCCATGCGGCTGACCGAGTCCGGCACCTTCCTGCACGGCAACTACTGGGCGCCGCACGCCTTCGGGAAGGTCAACGTCAGCCACGGCTGCGTGGGCCTCAGGGACGTCAAGGGCGGCGGCTCGGACACCCCGGCGGGCTGGTTCTTCGACCGGAGCCTGATCGGGGACGTGGTCGAGGTCGTCCGCAGCAAGGACAAGAAGGTCGCTCCCGACAACGGCCTGGGCGGCTGGAATATGGGCTGGAAGGAGTGGAAGGCCGGAAGTGCGGTGAAGTAACAGGACAGGGGGCCACTCGACGCACGTTTCCGTCGAAGTCGGTACTGAACTCGGTACGGAACGGTGACAATCCAGGGGCGCCGCGCCAGATGACCTTGTGGTTAATATGCGCCGAGCGCGTGGCAGACGCGCGGGGGCGGGGGCCTGACCAGGCCCGGCGAGGGGAGAGAACGACTTGAACGTGCGACCGATATCGGGGGCGTCGGTTGACGCGCGCAGGAGGCTCACGGCAGTGCTCGCCGGAGGTCTGCTGCTGGCCGTCACCGCCTGCGGCGGCGGCTCTGACTCGGGCTCCGGAGACGGCGAGGGCAAGGGCGGCGACTCCGGTGCCGCGCGGAGCGGGCCGCCGCAGGCCGTGGTCTCCATAGCCCCGAAGGACGGCGCCGAGTCCGTCGACACCAGCGGCGCCCTCAAGGTCAGCGCGAGCAAGGGCAAGCTCTCCGAAGTCGTCGTCAAGGACGGCAAGGGCGAGGCGATACCCGGGAAGATCACCGACGGGGGCGCGAGCTGGACGCCGTCCACCCACCTCGCCGCCGCCACGAAGTACACCGTCCACGCGGTCGCCAAGGACTCCGAGGGCCGCGAGGCCGCCGAGGACTCCAGCTTCACCACGCTGACCCCCGAGCACACCTTCCTCGGCACCTTCACCCCGGAGGACGGCTCCAAGGTCGGCGTGGGCATGCCCTTCTCGCTCCGCTTCGACCGGGGCATCACCAACCCGGACGACGTCGAGAAGGCCGTGCGGATCAGGACCGAGCCCGCCGTGGACGTCCAGGGCCACTGGTTCGGCAACGACCGCCTCGACTTCCGCCCCGAGAAGTACTGGAAGGAAGGCACCAAGGTCACCGTCGACCTCGATCTCGACGGCGTGGAGGGCCGGGACGGCGTCTACGGCAAGCAGGACAAGACCGTCTCCTTCACCATCGGCCGCGACCAGGTCTCCGTCGTCGATGTGAAGACCAAGAAGATGAAGGTCATGCAGGACGGCAAGGTCGTCAAGACCCTCCCGGTCACCACCGGCAAGCCCGGTTACGACACCTGGAACGGCCAGATGGTCATCACCGAGAAGTTCGTCGAGACCCGGATGAACGGCGACACGGTCGGCTACGACGGCGAGTACGACATCGACGACGTCCCGCACGCCATGCGCCTGAGCCAGTCCGGCACCTTCATCCACGGCAACTACTGGGGCGGCGACGCCTTCGGCAACTACAACGCGAGCCACGGCTGCGTCGGCCTGCGCGATGTGAAGGGCGCCTGGGACAAGGGGACCCCGGCCGCCTGGTTCTTCAACCACTCCATGATCGGCGACGTCGTCGTCGTGAAGAACTCCGACGACGCGACCATCGCCCCGGACAACGGCCTCAACGGCTGGAACATGTCCTGGGAGGAGTGGACGAAGTGACGGGGGCCGGTCTTCTGCGCGAGGGTTAGTCACCGTTAACCTGCGCAGCATGACCGTGAATCTCGAAGTCGCCGACGGCGTGGGCACGCTCCGCCTGGACCGCCCCCCGATGAACGCGCTGGACATCGCCACCCAGGACCGCCTCAAGGAGCTCGCCGAGGAGGCGAGCCGCCGCGAGGACGTGCGCGCGGTGGTGATCTACGGCGGCGAGAAGGTGTTCGCGGCCGGCGCGGACATCAAGGAGATGCAGGCCATGGACCACACGGCCATGGTGCTGCGCTCCCGCGCCCTGCAGGACTCCTTCACCGCCGTGGCCCGGATCCCCAAGCCGGTGGTCGCGGCGGTCACCGGCTACGCCCTCGGCGGCGGCTGCGAGCTGGCCCTGTGCGCGGACTTCCGGATCGCCGCGGAGAACGCGAAGCTGGGCCAGCCCGAGATCCTGCTCGGTCTGATCCCGGGCGCGGGCGGCACCCAGCGGCTGTCCCGGCTGGTGGGCCCCTCCAAGGCGAAGGACCTCATCTTCACCGGCCGGATGGTCAAGGCGGACGAGGCGCTGACGCTGGGCCTGGTGGACCGCGTGGTCCCCGCCGAGGAGGTGTACACCGCCGCGCACGCCTGGGCCGCGAAGCTCGCGCAGGGCCCGGCGATCGCGCTGCGCGCCGCCAAGGAGTCCATCGACACCGGCCTGGAGACGGACATCGAGACCGGTCTGGCGGTGGAACGCAACTGGTTCGCGGGCCTGTTCGCCACGGCGGACCGGGAGACCGGGATGCGCAGCTTCGTGGAGGACGGCCCGGGCAAGGCCACGTTCCTCTGATGCACTCCGCCGAATACCCCGGAACCTCTTGCAATTGACGCGATGTCTGATCCGGGTCCCTCGATGGGACGGTTTATGGGAGCCTTAACGCAGCCTTAAGCCTGTCTTGTCGAGGAGGCCCGTCGATTGCCGTCAGTAGAGCCTTCGCCGCAGGTCAGAGGGGTCGTGATGGGCTCCGAACTGCCTTTGGCATATGCCGATCGACGCTCGCGGAACAGTGGATTCCGGGGGGCGGATTCCGCAGGAACGGCTCCGGAAGGTGCTCTGGGCGGCCATGATGGTGGCATGGCGGGGCTGGAGGGCATGGAACAGCCGCGGGGACACGGCCGTGTGACCGCGGCGCGCTGGTCGCCGGCGGTCGAGGACGAACACGCCTTGAAGGCGCTGGAGTTGTTCGGCAACCCCACGGAGGCGGAAGTCCGGCTCCCGTCCCTCCCCGAATCGGCGGCGACCGCCCGCCGGCTGGCCCAGGTGGTCGTCCTGCGCCAGTGGGGCCTGACGGCGAAGATGACGGAAGACGCGGTCTTACTCGTCTCGGAACTGGTGGGGAACGCGGTACGCCACACCGGGGCCCGGGTCTTCGGCCTCCGGATGCGCCGGCGCCGCGGCTGGATCCGTATCGAGGTCCGTGATCCGTCGCGGGGCCTGCCGTGTCTGATGCCGGTCCAGGAGCTGGACCTCAGCGGCAGGGGCCTGTTCCTGGTGGACAAACTGGCGGACCGCTGGGGAGTGGATCTGCTGCCCCGGGGCAAGACGACCTGGTTCGAGATGAGGGTCGCGGACCGCTGACGTAAGGGTGGCGGAGGCGAAATACCCGAAATTCACCCGTAACCCCCTTAAATGGGGCGGGTGACCCAGACCGATCGCCGGACGGTCCTCCAAGCAGCCGCCGGCCTAGTCACCGCCGCGGCCCTCACGGCCGCCTGCACCCCCACCGGCGCCCTCGCCCCCCGCGTCGCGCCCCGGCCCCCCACCGCCCCCACCCCCCGCCGCGTCCCGGGCCACCCCGCCCACCTCACCCACGGCCCCCGGCACCGCCCCCGGGTGGCCCTCACCTTCCACGGCAACGGCGATCCCCGAACCGCCGAAGCCGTCCTGCGGGCTGCCGAACGGCACGGCGCCCACCTCACGGTCCTGGCCGTGGGCAGCTGGCTGGACGCCAACCCCCGGCTCGCCCGCCGCATCCTCGACGCCGGCCACGACCTCGGCAACCACACCCAGCGCCACCTCGACATCAACGCGATGCCGGAAGCCGAGGCCCGCGCCGAGATCACCGACTGCGCCGCACGCCTGCGACGCCTCACCGGCTCCATCGGCACCTGGTTCCGCCCCTCCCGCGCGGCCCGGGCCTCCCCCCGGGTCGCCCGCCTGGCCCGCGAGGCCGGCTACCCCCAGGTCCTCTCCTGCGACGTCGACTCCCTCGACTTCACCGGACCCGGGCCCGCCGCCCTCACCCGCACCCTCGCCACCGGGATCCGCCCCGGCTCGATCGTGAGCCTGCACTTCGGCTACGACGACACCGTCGCCGCCCTCCCCGCCGTACTCGACGACCTCGACCGCCGCGGACTGACCGCCGTCACCACCACGGAGCTGTTCAGTTGATGCACAAGAACCTTGTGAAGGCCACCCTGATCGCGGGCGCCGCCCTCGCCACGCTCGCCGCCTGCGGCACCGAGACCCGGGAGCGGACCGAGGCCGCCGGCACCAAGGCCGCCGTCCCCGCCCCGCCGAAGAAGAGACCCGTCCAGGGGCTGCCCGGCATGCCCCCGGTGCTGGACCCGCAGGACGTCTACGCCGCCGACCGCCCCAACAAGCTCTCCCCGGTGGTGAAGGACTTCCCCAGCCGGGTCTACGTCCCCAACACCGAGTCCGACACGGTCTCCGTCATCGACCCCAAGACGTACGAGATCATCGACACGATCCCGGTCGGCCGCCAGCCCCAGCACGTCGTGCCCTCCTGGGACATGAAGACGCTGTGGGTCAACAACAACCGCGGCCACACGCTCACCCCCATCGACCCCAAGACCGGCAAGGCGGGCAAGGAGGTGGAGGTGCACGACCCGTACAACCTCTACTTCACGCCCAACGGCAAGTACGCCGTGGTCATGGCCTCCCTCGACCGCGAGCTGGTCTTCCGCGACCCGCACACCATGAAGGAGGTCAAGACCGAACCGGTCACCTGCTACGGCGTCAACCACGCCGACTTCTCGGCCGACGGCAAGTACTTCATCGTCTCCTGCGAGTTCAGCGGTGAGCTGCTCAAGGTCGACACCGAGAAGATGAAGGTGATCGGGCAGCAGAAGCTCCCCTTCACCGGCGCCATGCCGCAGGACGTCAAGATCTCCCCGGACGGCAAGAAGTTCTACATCGCCGACATGATGGCCGACGGCATGTGGGTCCTGGACGGCGAGACCTTCGGCAAACCGAAGCTGCTGCCCACCGGCAAGGGCTGCCACGGCCTGTACATCAGCCGCGACTCGCGCGAGATGTACGTCTCCAACCGCGGCGAGGGCTCGGTGTCCGTCTTCGACTTCACCCGGAACAAGCTCACCAAGAAGTGGCATCTGCCCGACGGCGGCAGCCCCGACATGGGCGGGGTCTCGGCGGACGGCAAGGTCCTGTGGCTGTCGGGGCGTTACGACGGCGAGGTGTACGCCATCGACACCCGCACCGGCGCCCAGCTCGCCCGCATCCCGGTCGGCAGCGGCCCGCACGGGCTCGCGGTGTACCCGCAGCCGGGCCGCTACTCGCTCGGCCACACCGGCATCTTCCGCTGACACGCCGCCTTGCGGGTGAACGTCCACCACGCGCCGCCGCGGAACCGGAATCGTGCTCTCCATGATCACGCCTTCCCTGCGGCGGCGCGCCGCGTCCGTCGTCCTGTCCCTGGCCGCGGTGTTCGCCACCACCGCGGCCACCGCGCCCGCGAACACCCCCGCTCCGGCGGACTGTCCCGTCCAGTTCGACGACCCGGTCAAGGCCGCCGCCGACCGCCGCGTCGACGTCGGCCGCATCACCCCCGAGCCGGTCTGGCGCACGACCTGCGGCACCCTCTACCGCGCCGACGGCCGCGGCCCCTCGATCGTCTTCGAGGAGGGCTTCAAGCCCAAGGACGTCACGAACGGCCAGTACGACGTCAAGCAGTACGTCCTCGTCAACCAGCCCTCGCCGTACGTGTCCACGACCTACGACCACGACCTGTACAAGAGGTGGTGGAAGTCCGGCTGGAACTACTACATCGACGCCCCCGGCGGCATCGACGTCAACCGGACCATCGGCGACACCCACAAATGGGCCGACCAGGTCGAGGTGGCCTTCCCCGGCGGCATCGACCGGAAGTACATCATCGGCGTCTGCCCGGTGAACAAGTCGACCAAGGTCGAGATCATGAGCGGCTGCGAGAGCAACCCGCACTACGAGTCCTGGCACTGAGCAGCACCTCCGAGCCGACGGGACGGTAACCGGCCGCCTGGAACGCCCGCATGCTGCGGGCGTTCCCCGCGGAGACCTGCGCCCACACCGGCTCCCCGCCGCTCAACTGCCGCGCGCACCGGGCCAGTTCCCGCCCCAGCCCCCGATGCCGTACGTCTTCCCCCACCTCGACCGCCACCTCCAGCCGCCCCGCCACCCCGCGCCCGAGGACCAGCACACCGCCCTGCGCGGCCCACACCCGCACCTCGTCGCGCCGCCTGCGGGAACTCGCCACCCTGGGATGACCGGGGTCGTCGATCCCGGTCAGGGGCAGCGGCGGCTCACCCGGCAGGGCGGAGGCCACCGTCATCACGTCGACCGTGTCGCTGCCGCGTCCCGTGCGGTCCATGAGGGCCGCGAGGAACCGGGCGTTCATGGTCGCGGCGAGGGCGTCGCAGTCGAGGGCGCGCAGGGTCGCGTACACCCAGTCCGGATCCTCGTCGGTCGCGATCACGGAGTGCGCGGTGAAGGCGAAGACCCCCGCGTCCCGGGGAGAGGGCTGGGGCACCACCGTCGTGCCGCCGTCCGGGGCCGGGAAGATGCCGTGGGCCGCCGCATCGAGAATGTCCCGCAATGTCTCCATCACCGTGCTCCTTGAGTCGTCGCACACCGGGCGCCGCGGGGCGGGCTCGGGGTGCCGGTTAATCTGACCTTCGTCAGTAAGACAGCAGGACCTGGCAAGGTACGACGAAGGGGCGGTTCGGTGGCGGACATCGACGAGGCACGCAAGCAGTTCGAGCGGATCGACACGGACGGTGACGGCTTCATCACCGCGGCCGAGTTCAAGACCGCTCTGGCCCAGGGCGGCGACTGGAACGTCACCGAGTCCGTCGCGGAGGCCGTCATCAAGTCCCGCGACCTCAACGGCGACAAGCTGCTGTCGTTCGACGAGTTCTGGTCCTACGTGGGCAAGTGACGCATGCGGCAAGGGGGGCGAGCCCGCTGGGCCCGCCCCTTTTTCCGTCCGCTTCAGCAGGCCCGGCTTTTCCGTCCGCTTCAGGAGGCCCGGCGCCGGTACTGCCCCGGTGCCACTCCGAACTCCCGCTTGAACGCCTTGGCGAAGGCGAACTCCGAGGTGTAACCGGCGCGTTGGGCGACCAGCCGGAGCGGGGCGCCGTCCTCGCGCAGCAGCCGCCCCGCCGTCGTCATGCGCCACCAGGTCAGATACGTCAGCGGCGGCGTCCCCACCAGCGCCGTGAACCGGCGGGCGAAGGCCGCGCGGGACAGGCCGCCGCGGGCGCCGAGTTCCGCCACCGTCCAGGGGTGGGACGGGTCGCCGTGGACGGCGCGCAGGGCCGCCGTGACCGCCGGGTCGGCGAGGGCGGCCGCCCAGCCCGTGGGGTGCCCGCCGGTCCGTGCCTCCCCCTGCCACCAGGCGCGCAGGATGTACAGCAGCAGGGTGTCCAGCAGCGAGGTCACGATGGTGTCCGAGCCCGGCCGCGGCTCCGCCAGCTCCGCGCCCAGCAGTTCCACCGCCGCCCGCAGCGAACGGTGCGTGCCGACGCGGGCGGGCAGATGCACCACCTCCGGCAGCTCGGTGAGCAGGGGGTGGGCGCGGGAGCGGTCCAACAGATAGGCGCCGCACAGCATGACCGTGGTCGGCGGGCCCGAACCGACCGGATCGGGCGGCAGTTCGGGCCAGGTGCCGTCGGCCTGGAGCCGCACCTCCCGCATCGGTACGTCCAGAGCGCTGGCGACCCCGTGTCCGCACCCGCTCGCCAGGAACACCACGTCCCCCGGCCCGAGTTCGACCGGTTCGCTCTCGGCGGGGACCAGCCAGGCCGATCCCCTGAGCAGTACATGGAACCCGGCGCCGGCCGAGGCCTCGAAGCGCAGGCCCCAGGGGCCGTACATGTCGTTGCGCGAGGAGTGCGGTCGTCCGGTGCGCATGGCGGCGACCGCGTCGCTGAGGACATCCATGTCCGTACGGTAGCCCTCTCGTCAAGGGGTGAGACGAACGGACATGAAGGGAGGACCGGTGGACATGGATCGTCTCCGGCGCCGCCCGTACCGTCGATGCCATGCCAACGACCGCACGCACCGTGCTCTTTCACGACCTCGGCGGACCCGACGTCCTGACCATCGAGGACGCGGCCGTCCCCGAGCCCGGCCCGGGTGAAGTCGCCCTGCGCGTAGAGGCATTGGGCCTCAATCGCGCCGAAGCCCTGTTCCGCGCCGGGACTTACTACTACCAGCCCACGCTCCCCGCCTCCCGCCTCGGCTACGAGGCCTCCGCCGTCGTCGAGGCCCTCGGCGAGGGCGTCACCGAACTCGCCGTCGGCGACCCGGTGATGACCGGCCCCGGCATCGAGATGAGCGCCCAGGGCGTGTACGCCGAGCGGCTCGTCCTGCCCGGGTCCGCCGTCGTCCGGCGCCCCGCCTCCGTCGACGCGGTGACCGGGGCCGCCGCCTGGATGACGTACAGCACCGCCTACGGCGCCCTGCTGGAGACCGCCGGACTCAAGCCCGGGGACCATGTGCTCGTCACCGGCGCCTCCAGCGGCGTGGGTACCGCCGCCGTCCAGGTCGCCCGGCGCATCGGTGCCATCCCGATCGCCACCACCCGGACCGAGGCCAAGCGCAAGCGGCTGCTCGACGTGGGGGCGGCCGAGGTGATCGTCACCGGGGACGCCGCGGGGGACGCGGTCGCCGCGGAGGTCAAGCAGCTCACCGGCGGCCGGGGCGTCGAGGTGATCTTCGACGGGATCGGCGGTCCGGGCTTCGGTGCCCTGGCCTCCTCTCTCGCGCCCGGCGGATGCGCCGTGCTCTACGGCTGGCTGGACGGCCGCCCCGCCGAGGTCCCTTTCAACTGGCCCTTCACGATCCACACTTACGCCAACATGGCCCTCACCGACACGAGCGACGGCCGCCGCCGCGCCACCGCCTTCGTCAACGCCGGCCTCGCCGACGGCGGTTTCCGGCCGGTCGTGGCGGAGGTCTTCGAGGGGCTCGACACCATCCAGGACGCCCACCGTCTGATGGAGTCGAACCGGCACACGGGCAAGATCGTCGTACGGCTCTGAAAGCGGCGGTCCGCCGAGGAATAGCCGGAACGGCCGTGCGGTTGATGCCCGACAGCAGAAGAATGCATGTGCATTTACCTTGGGAAGGGCTGACATGAAGATCGGCATCATCGGCGCGGGTCAGATCGGCGGCAACCTCACCCGGCGGCTGACCGCTCTCGGCCACGAGGTCTCCGTCGCCAACTCGCGCGGGCCGCACACCCTCAATGAACTGGCCACGGAGACCGGGGCGAGGGCGGTCCGGGTGGAGGAGGCCGCGCGCGGCGCCGAGATCGTCGTGATCACCATCCCGGTCAAGGCCGTACCGGACCTGCCCGCGGGCCTGCTCGCCGAGGCGGCGGAGGGCGTCGCCGTCATCGACACCGGCAACTACTACCCGAAGCAGCGGGACGGGAAGATCGCCGGGATCGAGGACGAGGGGCTGACGGAGAGCCGCTGGACGGAACGGCAGATCGGCCACCCGGTGATCAAGGCGTTCAACGGCACCTACGCCCAGGACCTGCTGGACCGCCACCGCCCGGCCGGCGACCCCGACCGGATGGCCCTGCCGGTGGCCGGTGACGACGAGGCGGCGAAGGCGAAGGTCCGCGCCCTGATCGACGAACTCGGCTACGACACGGTGGACGCGGGCGGGATCGACGACTCCTGGCGCCAGCAGCCCGACACCCCCGTCTACGGCCTGCGGGCCGGAGTCGAGGGGGTCACCAAGGCCCTGGCGGAGGCGTCCCCGGACCGCAAGCCGGAGTTCCGGGCCTGAGCCCTCGCTCGGCGGCGACGACCCCCTCGGATCACACCTCGTCGGCCCACGCGCGCAGCGCCGCCCTGCTCGCGAAGTCGGCGACGTTCCGGTCCAGGGGGTCGTCGGTGTACTGGTGGAAGCGCCACTTCGCCTTGATGCGGGGCTTGCCCGCGGTGACGTAGTCGGCGATCCAGAGGCCGTCGCCGGCGTAGGAGGTGCGGTCGATGTTGAGCCAGAAATTCCGGTTGCAGTACAGCACGACCGGATTGTTCGGCCGCAGCTCCTTCACCTTGCGGATGAACAGGTCCTTCTCCGCGTTGGACGCATGGGTGCCGTCGCTGGTGCTCTCCCAGTCGACGGCGAGGATGTCGCCCGCCTTCTCCGGGGCGTGCTTGACGAAGTACTGCGCCTGGGCCGTGAGGTTGCCCGGCCACAGGAAGTGATAGAAGCCGACCACCAGTCCCGCCTCACGGGCACGCTTGGTCTGGGCCGCCAGTTTGGGGTTGACGTACGAGCGCCCCTCCGTCGCCTTGACGAAGACGAAGGACAGACCGTCCGTGTCATAGGCCGACGACTGGTACGAGCTGACGTCAATGCCGCGAAGCATCGTGGACTCCCTGAAGTGTGCGTGGGGGGACGGGAGTTGTTGATGCCCCGGTGGTCCGCGACGGGAACGTTCAGCATTCGATGATGTTGACCGCCAGTCCGCCCCGCGCCGTCTCCTTGTACTTCACGCTCATGTCGGCGCCGGTGTCCTTCATCGTCTTGATGACCTTGTCCAGGGACACCTTGTGCGAGCCGTCCCCGCGCATCGCCATCTTCGCCGCCGTGACCGCCTTCACCGCGGCCATGCCGTTGCGCTCGATGCACGGGATCTGGACCAGGCCGCCGACCGGGTCGCAGGTCAGGCCCAGGTTGTGCTCCATGCCGATCTCGGCCGCGTTCTCCACCTGCTCCGGGGAGCCGCCCAGCACCTCCGCGAGGGCTCCCGCCGCCATCGAGCAGGCCGAGCCCACCTCGCCCTGGCAGCCGACCTCGGCGCCGGAGATGGAGGCGTTCTCCTTGAAGAGCATGCCGATCGCGCCGGCGGCGAGCAGGAACCGGACCACGCCGTCCTCGTCCGCGCCCGGCACGAAGTTGATGTAGTAGTGCAGGACCGAGGGGATGATGCCCGCGGCGCCGTTCGTCGGGGCCGTGACCACCCGGCCGCCCGCCGCGTTCTCCTCGTTCACCGCCATCGCGTACAGCGTGAGCCACTCCATCGCGTGCGCCAGCGGGTCGCCCTCGGCCCGCAGCTGGCGCGCCGACACCGCGGCCCTGCGGCGCACCCGCAGTCCGCCCGGCAGGATCCCCTCCCGGGACATGCCGCGCGCCACGCACGCCTGCATCACCCGCCAGATCTCCAGCAGGCCCGCGCGGATCTCCTCCTCCGTGCGCCAGGCCCGCTCGTTCTCCAGCATCAGCGAGGAGATCGAAAGACCCGTCTCCTTCGTCAGCCGCAGCAGCTCGTCACCGGTGCGGAAGGGGTACTTCAGCGCCGTGTCGTCGAGCTTGATCCGGTCGGCGCCCACCGCCTCCTCGTCCACGACGAAGCCGCCGCCGACCGAGTAGTACGTCTTCGCGATCAGCTCGGCGCCCTGGGCGTCGTACGCCCGGATCGTCATGCCGTTCGCGTGGTACGGCAGCGTCTCGCGCCGGTGCAGCACCAGGTCGTCGTCGAAGGAGAACGCGATCTCGCGCTCGCCCAGCAGCGACAGCCGCCCCGTGGACTTGATCGACTCGACCCGCTCGTCCGCCCCCTCCACGTCCACCGTGCGCGGCGAGGCCCCCTCCAGCCCGAGCAGCACCGCCTTCGGCGTGCCGTGGCCGTGCCCGGTCGCGCCCAGGGAGCCGTACAGCTCGCAGCGGACCGAGGTGACGCCCTCCAGCAGCCCTTCGTTGCGCACGCGCCGGACGAACATGCGGGCCGCACGCATCGGGCCGACCGTGTGGGAGCTCGACGGGCCGATGCCGATCGAGAACAGGTCGAAGACCGAGATGGCCACGGGAACTCCTCCGAAAAAGGGCGGGGGCACACGTCCTCGGGTGCCCCCACCAGGGAACTACTACTTGCTCAGGCCGGGGTACAGCGGGTGCTTGTCCGCCAGGGCCCGGACCCGGGCCTTGAGCGCCTCCGCGTCGTAGGACGGCTTCAGCGCCTGTGCGATCACGTCCGCGACCTCGGCGAAGTCCTCGGCGGTGAAGCCGCGGGTGGCCAGGGCGGGCGTGCCGATCCGCAGACCGGAGGTGACCATCGGCGGACGCGGGTCGTTCGGGACGGCGTTGCGGTTGACCGTGATCCCGACCTCGTGGAGGCGGTCCTCGGCCTGCTGTCCGTCCAGCTCGGACTCGCGCAGGTCCACCAGGAGCAGGTGGACGTCGGTGCCGCCGGACAGGACGTTGACCCCGGCCTCGCGGGCGTCGGCCGCCGTGAGCCGCTCGGCGAGGATGCGCGCACCCTCCACCGTACGCCGCTGCCGCTCCTTGAAGTCCTCCGAGGCGGCGACCTTGAAGGAGACCGCCTTGGCCGCGATCACGTGCTCCAGCGGACCGCCCTGGAAGCCCGGGAAGACGGCGGAGTTCAGCTTCTTCGCGAACTCCTTGCCCCGGGCGAGGATGATGCCGCCGCGCGGACCGCCCAGGGTCTTGTGGGTGGTGGAGGTCACGACATCGGCGTACGGCACCGGGTTCGGGTGCAGCCCCGCGGCCACCAGGCCGGCGAAGTGCGCCATGTCGACCCACAGGTACGCCTCGACCTCGTCGGCGATCCGCCGGAACTCCGCGAAGTCCAGCTGGCGCGGGTACGCCGACCAGCCGGCGATGATCACCTTCGGGCGGTGCTCCTTGGCGAGCCGCTCGACCTCGGCCATGTCGACCAGACCGGCGTCGTCGACGTGGTAGGCGACCACGTTGAACTGCTTGCCGGAGAAGTTCAGCCGCATCCCGTGGGTCAGATGGCCGCCGTGGGCCAGGTCCAGACCGAGGATGGTGTCGCCGGGCTGGGCCAGCGCGAACAGCGCGGCCTGGTTCGCGGAGGCACCGGAGTGCGGCTGGACGTTGGCGTACTCGGCGCCGAACAGCTCCTTGACCCGGTCGATGGCGATCTGCTCGGCCACGTCGACGTGCTCGCAGCCGCCGTAGTAGCGGCGGCCCGGGTAGCCCTCGGCGTACTTGTTGGTGAGGACCGAGCCCTGGGCCTCCATGACCGCGACCGGCGCGAAGTTCTCGGAGGCGATCATCTCCAGGGTGGACTGCTGGCGGTGCAGCTCGGCGTCGAGCGCGGCGGCCACGTCCGGGTCGAGCTCGTGCAGGGGCGTGTTCAGGACGGACATGCGTCTACGACTCCTCAGCCGGCGGAAAAGGCGGTGTACTCGTCGGCGGAGAGCAGGTCGGCCGACTCCTCCGTCACGCGGACCTTGAACAGCCAGCCGCCCTCGAAGGGGGCCGAGTTCACCAGCGAGGGGTCGTTGACGACGTCCTCGTTGATCTCGGTGATCTCACCGGCGACCGGGGAGTACAGGTCGCTGACCGACTTGGTGGACTCCAGCTCGCCGCAGGACTCGCCCGCGGCCACCGTGGAGCCGACCTCGGGGAGCTGGGCGAAGACGACGTCACCGAGCGCGTTGGCCGCGTACTCCGTGATGCCGACCGTCGAGACGCCGTCCTCGGCGACCGACAGCCACTCGTGCTCCTTGCTGTAGCGCAGCTGCTGGGGGTTGCTCATGGCCTGAATTCTCCTGTACGCGGGGGAGTGCTGATGAAGGGGGGGACTGCGGAAGGCGTGCGTGATCAGCGAAAAGGTGCGCCGGGTCACGCCCGGTGGCTACTTCCGGCGCTTGTAGAAGGGCAGCGCCACGACCTCGTACGGCTCGTGGGTGCCCCGGATGTCCACGCCGACGCCGGCCGTGCCGGGCGCCGCGTGCGCGGCGTCCACGTAGGCCATGGCGATCGGCTTGCCCAGCGTGGGGGAGGGGGCGCCGGAGGTGACCTCGCCGATGACCTGGCCGTCGGCGACGACCTGGTACCCGGCGCGCGGGACGCGGCGGCCCTCGGCGATCAGGCCGACCAGGACCCGCGGCGGGTTGCCCTCCGCGCGCTCGGCGGCCTCGGTGAGCGCCTCGCGCCCCACGAAGTCGCCCTCCTTCTCGAACTTGACCACCCGGCCGAGACCGGCGTCGAAGGGGGTCAGCGAGGTGGTGAGCTCATGGCCGTACAGCGGCATGCCCGCCTCCAGCCGCAGGGTGTCCCGGCAGGACAGACCGCACGGGATCAGGCCGACGGGCGCGCCCGCCTCGGTGAGCGCCTGCCACAGCTTCTCGGCGTCGGCGGGCGCCACGAACAGCTCGAAGCCGTCCTCGCCGGTGTAGCCGGTGCGCGCGATCAGCGCCGGGACGCCCGCGACGGTGCCGGGGAGCCCGGCGTAGTACTTCAGGCCGTCGAGGTCGGCGTCGGTGAGCGAGCCGAGGATGCCGGGGGACTGCGGGCCCTGTACCGCGATCAGCGCGTAGGCGTCCCGGTCGTCGCGCACCTCGGCGTCGAAGCCGGCGGAACGATCCGCCAGCGCGTCCAGCACGATCTGGGCGTTGGAGGCGTTGGCGACGACCATGTACTCGGTCTCGGCGAGCCGGTAGACGATCAGGTCGTCGAGGATGCCGCCGTCGGCCCGGCAGATCATGGTGTAGCGGGCGCGGCCGACGCCGACGGAGGCGATGTTGCCGACGAGGGCGTAGTTCAGCAGCCGGGCGGCCTCCGGGCCGGTCACGGTGATCTCGCCCATGTGGGAGAGGTCGAAGAGCCCGGCCTTGGTGCGCACGGCGGTGTGCTCGTCGCGCTCGGAGCCGTAGCGCAGCGGCATGTCCCAGCCGGCGAAGTCGGTCATCGTCGCGCCCAGCGAGCGATGCAGGGCATCGAGGGCGGTACGGCGGGGTTCGGAACTGCTCATCGGACGGTCGTCTCCCAGGGCATGACGGCGAGGTCTTTCCTCCCCATCTGTCATCGGAACCTGAGAGGTTCGTCATGACCACGCGGGCATGACTTGCACCTTGGGTGGGACCACCGGCAAACGGCGGTCCGCTTTTCAGATGTGCCTCGCCCGCGCGGTAACGGGGCCTGAGAGATTCAAGGGAGGGACTTGCTCCTTCGGCGCCCCAGCTGAAGGCTGGGAACTCTCCCGCGCGGATTCGAACGGCCGGTATGCAGTTGGCGCGGCCATCATTGCATGACCGGGGCGTCCGTGGGCAGGCCGCTTCTGTAACCGGCTTGTGGCGGTACGCACACGAAAACGCGAGAGATCGCCTATTACCTTCTCTTTACGTTCAGTGGGGAGGGGAGATCCCGACCCGGAGGAGGACGATCACGGTGAACAGGACCACGGCGTACGCGACCACGTCGGGCCTGGCGCTGCCCGAGCAGCCCGCGGCCCCGGCGCTCGAAGCCCGCGGCACGCTGCCCGCAGCCGTCGTCCGCGACCTGCGCGAACGCGACGGCCGCAGCCCGCACGCCCTGCTCTTCGGGCCCCGGGACCTGGTCGTGATCACCGGCCTGCCGGGCAGCGGCAAGTCCACGCTGATGCGGCGGACCGTGAAGGGCCCGCGCATCGACTCCCAGGACACCCGCGACCGCTGGGACGCCCGGATGCCGGGCTTCCTGCCGTACGCGGTCTACCGGCCCCTGGTCCGGCTCGCGCACTACGCCGGTCTGTGGCGCGCGCTCCGCTCCGACCAGGGAGTCGTCGTGCACGACTGCGGCACCCAGGCCTGGGTGCGCGGCTGGCTGGCCCGCGCGGCGCGGCGCCGGGGCGGCACGCTGCATCTGCTGCTCCTGGACGTCACCCCGGACGAGGCGCTGGAGGGCCAGCGCGAGCGCGGGCGCGGTGTCTCGCGGTACGCCTTCCTGCGGCACCGCTCGGCGGCGGGCCGGCTGCTGCGCGCGGTGGAGCAGGGCGAGCTGCCGCCGGGCTGCGGTTCGGCGGTCCTGATCGACCGGCCCGCGGCGGGGGCGCTGCGGCGGATCGGCTTCACGGGCTGACCCCGGGCGGCCGGGCAGGCGCTAGCCTTTTCAGCCACATCAGTGGTTCACGGCAGGCGGTCAGACAGATGGACTTCCCGGCGGATCTCCCCGCGGACTTTCCGGCGCAGGCACACCCCCATCCGCACGGCGGATGGCCCGGCAACGAGCTGGAGGAGGTGCTCTCCGCCTCCCTCGGCGTCCCCACCGCGGGCGGCCGGATCATCGAGGTCCTCGGCCGCAGCTTCCTGTGGGTCCCGCTGCCCTCCGGCGGCGGCCCGCACAGCGGCCCGCTGGACCTGCCCACGCTGGAGATCGAGGGCCAGGCCTATGTCCCGGTCTTCAGCTCCGAGGAACAGTTCCGCCAGGTCGTCGGCTCGCACATGTCGTACACGATCGCCCCGGCGGTGGAGTTCGCCCGCGGGCTGCCGCCGCAGGTGGGCATCGCGGTGAACCCGGACGGCGTGGTGGGCATCCCCCTTCCGCCGCCGGCGGTGGCCGAGCTGTGCCGCGTGGGCCGCACCCCGCTGGACGGCCCGGCGAGCGGCGGCCGCGTCAAGCTGTACGAGCCGGACTGGCAGGACGACCCGGTCGACTTCCTGTCCGCCGCCTCCGCAGAGTTCGCGACGACCGGCGTGGTCACCACGGCCCGCCGCTGCCTGGCCGCCATCGAGACGGCGGACCCGGTGATGTTCATAGGGGTCGAGCTCTCCGACTGGGAGGGCGACCTGCGCACGGCCCCGATGGACGCCCTGGGGCGGGCCCTCGGCAGGGTCCCCACGAACTGGCCCGTCAACCTGATCCTCCTGGACATGGCGGCCCAGGACCCGGTGGCGATCTGGATGCGGGAAAAAGTGCGGCCCTTCTACACACAGGGCCGGTGAAGACACCTGGGGGCGCGGGCTGTGTCGATGTGCGGCTGCGCCGCGGGGCGCGACCAGCCACGACGAAAGCCGCAGACGCGCGACCGGACCAAGTCCCACCCCCGCAGGCGGGCTTAAGCTAGGCCCAAGGCTCGGTCGGAGAAAAGGTGAAGGGGCGGTACAGGTGAGCGCCAGCGGCATCGCGGCCGGGCAGGTCGAGCACATGCTGCGCCAGGTCACGCCCGGGCGTTACGACGCCTACGAGGCGCTGCTGCGCGCGCTCGCGACCCCGAACTCCGGCCAGATCTGGATGCTGCTGTGGCACGGCCAGGCCGGCTCCCCGGACGCCCAGTACGGGAACATGGAGGTCGACGGCTACGGCTACGCCCCCTGCGTCACCTCCGCCCAGGAGCTCTCGGCCAGCGGCTGGAACCGCAGTTACGAGGTCGTCGACGGAGTCGACGTGGCCCGCACGCTGTACCCCGACCACTTCGGCCTCTGGCTGAACCCGCACGCACCGGGCGGCGGCGTCGGCATCCCGTGGCTCGACCTGCGGCGGATCGCCACCGGTCTGGAGCGCCAGCCCGCGGGCCCGCTGCGGCTGTCCGAACCCGGCATCGAGATCCCGCACTTCTACGCCCTGCTCGCGCAGAACGCCCACCGCACCCCGGCCGTCCGCGCGCTGCGCCGCGCCTGGGTGCAGCCCGCGCTCGGAGCGCCGTACCTCGCCATCGGCCTGGACGTGTACGACACCAGCCCGCCCGCCGTGGACTCGGTGCGCGCGATGATGCAGCAGTCCATCGGCGCCGTCCCGGACGGGCTGCCGGTCTCCACGGTGGCGATGTCCGACGAGTACGACCCGGTCGCGCTGTGGATGCGGGCGAACGCCCGCCCCTTCTACGACCGTGACGCCCACGCGGCGCAGGCGCCCGCCGCCGGGTACGGTTACCCACCGGTACAGGGCGGCTACTGACCTATGACGGGCCGTCGGCCGTTCACGGACCCGACACATTTCTTCGCGCGTAGATGACGCCGAATGTCGCCTATCGACCGATGTGTCCCAACTCCCTCCCGTTCGGCCTCCGTCATCTGCTGTTCGGATAACGGAATCCCCAGTGCATCATCACGGTTGCGCATACTTTCGCCGCCAGACCTGGCGGGTGATCGTGACGACGCTGAAGACTCCCGAGTCAGACATGGGATCGGTCGATCCTGTGATCGAGTGCAAGTCGACAAAGCCGTAATCCACGGCGGGCGTAGGCCGGTCACCACCGGCGAGAGGGGTCGGGTCACTGTGACCGCACCGATCGAGACCACGAAGGCGGCCGAGGCACAGCCGGAAGCTGTCCTCAGCGGTGCCGACAAGGGGCAGATCGAGGGCCGCTCCCTTGGACAGATCGCCTGGACCCGGTTCAAGAAGGACAAGGTCGCCGTGGCCGGCGGCATCGTCGTCATCCTGCTGGTGCTGCTCGCCGTCCTGTCCCGGCCCATCCAGGCCCTCTTCGGTCTCGACCCCAACGCCTTCAACCAGGATCTGATCGACCCCAACACCTCGCTGCCCACAGGGGACTTCGGCGGGATGAGCCTGGACCACCCGCTGGGCGTCGAGCCCAAGTTCGGGCGGGACATCGCCACCCGCATCCTGGAGGGCTCCTGGGTGTCCCTGGTCGTCGCGTTCGGGGCCACGATCCTGTCCAACACCATCGGCACGGTCCTCGGTGTGATCGCCGGTTACTACGGCGGGCGCGTGGACGCGATCATCAGCCGGCTGATGGACACCTTCCTCGCCTTCCCGCTGCTGCTGTTCGCCATCGCCATCTCGGCGACGCTGCAGGGCGGTGCCTTCGGCCTGGAGGGTCTGCCGCTGCACATCACCGTGCTGATCTTCATCATCGGCTTCTTCAACTGGCCGTACCTGGGCCGTATCGTCCGCGGTCAGACCCTGGCCCTGAGGGAGCGTGAGTTCGTCGACGCCTCCCGGGGCATGGGCGCCAAGGGCCCGTACATCCTCTTCCGGGAACTGCTCCCGAACCTGGTCGGCCCGATCATCGTCTACTCGACGCTGCTCATCCCGACGAACATCCTTTTCGAGGCCAGTCTGAGCTTCCTCGGCGTCGGCATCCAGCCCCCGCAGGCGTCGTGGGGCGGCATGCTCAACCAGGCGGTCGACTTCTACGAGGTCGACCCGCAGTTCATGATCGTGCCGGGCCTCGCCATCTTCGTCACCGTCCTGGCGTTCAACCTGCTCGGCGACGGACTCCGTGACGCTCTCGACCCGCGCAGCCGCTGACATGCGGCCGCGTCGAGAGCCCATCAAGTTTCCACCTATGGAGGGGAAGCAGACCATCATGCGAAGGTCAGCGCTGGCCGCAATCGCGGCTATCGGCACTGTGAGCCTGGTGCTTTCGGGTTGCAGCAAGGCCGATGACAACAACGACAATGGCGACGGCAACAACAAGTCGGCCGGCGCCGACGCCGCGACCAAGGGTGTCGTCAACGCCTCCGACGCGAAGGGGGGCACGGTCACGTACGAGTACTCGGACGTGCCGGACTCCTTCGACCCGGGCAACACGTACTACGCGTACATGTACAACCTCAGCCGGCTGTACGCCCGCCCGCTGATGACGTTCAAGCCCGCCGCGGGTGAGGCCGGCAACGAGCTGGTCCCCGACCTCGCGTCGGCTCCGGGTGAGCCCAGCGACGGCGGCAAGACCTGGACGTACAAGCTGCGTGAGGGCCTCAAGTACGAGGACGGCACGCCGATCACGTCCAAGGACGTCAAGTACGCGGTCGAGCGCTCGAACTTCGCGCGTGACGTGCTCTCCCTCGGCCCCAACTACTTCCAGCAGTTCCTCGAGGACGGCGACAAGTACAAGGGCCCGTACAAGGACAAGAGCGACAAGGGCCTGTCGTCCATCGAGACGCCGGACGACAGCACGATCGTCTTCAAGCTCAACCGCGCCTTCCAGGAGTTCGACTACCTGGTCGCCACCCCGCAGACGGCCCCGGTGCCGAAGGCGAAGGACAAGGGCGTCGACTACGTCAAGAGCATCGTGTCCTCCGGCTCCTACAAGTTCGAGAGCTACGAAGAGGGCAAGCAGGTCGTCCTCGTCCGCAACGAGAACTGGGACGCCAAGACCGACCCGCTGCGCAAGCAGTACCCGGACAAGATCGTCGTCAAGCTGAAGGTCAACGCCGAGACGATCGACCAGGACGTCATGGCCGGCAAGGCGATCGACCTCGGTGGTACGGGCGTCCAGGCCGCGACCCAGGCGAAGGTCGTCAACTCCTCGGACATGAAGGCCAACACCGACAACACCTTCGGTGGCCGTCTGGTCTACATGGCGATCAACACCAAGCTCGCGCCGTTCGACAAGGTCGAGTGCCGCAAGGCCGTGCAGTTCGCGGTCGACAAGGTCTCGGTGCAGACCGCCCTCGGCGGCCCGATCCGCGGTGACATCGCCACCACCGTCCTGCCGCCGGACATCCCGGGCTACGAGAAGTCCGACCTGTACGCCACCCCCGGCAACAAGGGTGACGTCGCCAAGGCCAAGGAGCAGCTCAAGGCCTGCGGCAAGACGTCGATCAAGACCAACATCTCGGCGCGCAGCGACCGCCCGGCGGAGATCGACTCCGCCACCGCGATCATCGACTCGCTGAAGAAGGTCGGCATCGACGCCACCCTGAAGCAGTACCCGTCGGGCAAGTACTTCACCGACGCCGCGGGTGTGCCGACGTTCAACAAGAAGCAGAACATCGGTCTGCACATGATGCAGTGGGGTGCCGACTGGCCCTCCGGCTACGGCTTCGAGCAGCAGATCCTGCACGGTGACGCGATCGGCGCCTCCGGCAACACCAACCTGTCGCAGCTCGACAACGCCGACATCAACTCGATGCTCGAGAAGGCGATCGCGACCGAGGACGAGGCCGAGCGCAACAGCCTCTACGCCGAGATCGACAAGAAGACGATGGAGGAGGCGGCCCTCGTTCCGCTGACCTACTTCAAGGTCCTGCTGTACCGCCCCGCCAACTTCACCAACCTGGTCTCGACGGCGGCCTTCAGCGGTCAGTACGACTACCTCAACATCGGCACGACCAAGAAGTAGCCCCGGAAGGCAGGTGAAGGCATTGATGCCCGCGGGCTTCGCGGCCCGCGGGCATCAGCGCCGATCCCCGTGATCTCGTACATCCTCCGCCGGACGGTCGCAGCGGTGATCCTGCTGCTGGTCGTCACCGCGGTCACCTTCGCGATCTTCTTCCTGCTGCCCCGGCTCGCCGGCCAGACGGCCGACCAGCTGGCCCAGCAGTACATCGGGAAGAGCCCCTCGAAGGCCGACATCGAAGCGGTCAAGCAGAACCTCGGTCTCGACCAGCCCGTGTACGTCCAGTACTGGGATTTCATCAAGGGGATCGTCTCGGGCGCCACCTATGACCTCGGCCCCACCACGGCGCAGTGCAACGCCCCCTGCTTCGGCTACTCCTTCAAGACCCACGTCGAGGTCTGGCCGCAGCTCACCGACCGTCTGCCGGTGACGCTCTCGCTGGCCGCCGGTGCCGCCGTCATGTGGCTGCTGGGCGGTGTCACGGCCGGTGTGATCTCCGCGCTCAAGCCGCGGTCGTTCGCCGACCGGACGTTCATGGGTATCGCCCTCGCCGGTGTCTCGCTGCCCATGTTCTTCACGGGCCAGCTCGCGCTGTTCCTCTTCACCTTCCAGTGGCCGATCTTCGGCCGCGAGTACGTCCCCTTCACCGAGAACCCCTCGCAGTGGGCCAACACGCTGTTCCCGGCGTGGTGTTCGCTCGCCCTGCTCTACTCGGCCATCTATGCCCGGCTCACCCGCTCCGGCATGCTGGAGACGATGAACGAGGACTTCATCCGCACGGCGCGCGCCAAGGGCCTGCGCGAGCGGAAGGTCGTGGTCAAGCACGGGCTGCGGGCCGCGCTGACCCCGATCATCACCGTCTTCGGCATGGACCTCGGGCTGCTGCTCGGTGGCGCGGTGATCACCGAGACGGTCTTCTCCCTGCACGGCATCGGTGAGTACGCGGTGCAGTCCATCCGGGACAACGACCTGCCCCCGATCCTCGGCGTGACCCTGCTCGCCGCCTTCTTCGTCGTGATCGCAAACTTCCTGGTGGACCTGTTGTACGCCGCCGCCGACCCGCGGGTGAGGCTCTCGTGACCGAACTCTCCAAGACCGGTGCCGCAGTGGGGGAGCCCGTCAAGGCGCCCTCCGACGAGCCGACCGCGTTTCTCGAAGTCCGTGACCTCAAGGTGCACTTCCCGACCGACGACGGCATGGTCAAGTCCGTCGACGGGCTCAGCTTCAAGCTGGAGAAGGGCAAGACCCTCTCCATCGTGGGCGAGTCCGGCTCGGGCAAGTCGGTCACCTCGCTGGCGATCATGGGCCTGCACCGCCTCGGCGCACGCGGCAAGAACGTCAAGATGTCCGGCGAGATCTGGCTGGACGGCAAGGAACTGGTCTCCGCCGACCCGGACGAGGTGCGCCGGCTGCGCGGCCGCGAGATGGCGATGATCTTCCAGGACCCGCTGTCCGCGATGCACCCGTACTACACGATCGGCAACCAGATCGTGGAGGCGTACCGCGTCCACCACGACGTCAGCAAGAAGGTCGCGCGCAACCGGGCCATCGAGATGCTCGACCGGGTCGGCATCCCCGAGCCCGCCCAGCGCGTCGACGGCTACCCGCACGAGTTCTCCGGCGGTATGCGCCAGCGCGCGATGATCGCCATGGCGCTGGTGAACAACCCCGAACTGCTCATCGCGGACGAGCCGACCACCGCCCTGGACGTCACCGTGCAGGCGCAGATCCTCGACCTGATCCGGGATCTGCAGAAGGAGTTCGGCTCGGCGGTCGTCCTCATCACCCACGACCTCGGTGTGGTCGCCGAGATCGCCGACGACGTGCTGGTGATGTACGGCGGCCGGTGCGTGGAGCGCGGTCCGGTCGACGACATCTTCGAGCGGCCGCAGCACCCGTACACCTGGGGTCTGCTCGGCTCGATGCCCCGCATCGACCGGGAGACCTCGGACCGGCTCATCCCGGTCAAGGGCCAGCCGCCGAGCCTGATCAACATCCCCTCGGGCTGCGCGTTCCACCCCCGCTGCCCGTACGCGGACGTCCCCAAGGGCGATGTCACCCGCACCGTGCGCCCCGAGCTGTCGCAGGTCGGCACCGGACACTTCTCCGCCTGCCACCTCTCGCCCGAGGACCGCACGCGGATCTGGACCGAAGAGATTGCGCCGAAGCTGTGAGTGAAACCAAGAAATCGGACGTGACCGTCCCGGCGCAGGCGTCGGCCCCCGCGGAGCAGCGCGAGGTGCTGCTGAAGGTCGAGGGCCTGCAGAAGCACTTCCCGATCCGCAAGGGCGTGCTCCAGCGCCAGGTCGGCGCGGTGAAGGCGGTCGACGGCATCGACTTCGAGGTGCGCAAGGGCGAGACCCTGGGCGTGGTCGGCGAGTCGGGCTGCGGCAAGTCGACCATGGGGCGGGTCATCACCCGGCTCCAGGACCCGACGGGCGGCTCGATCCACTTCGAGGGCAAGGACATCACGCGGCTGAACACGGCCGGGATGCGCCCGCTGCGGCGGGACATCCAGATGATCTTCCAGGACCCGTACGGCTCCCTGAACCCGCGGCACACCATCGGCTCGATCGTCTCGGCGCCCTTCCGGCTCCAGGGCGTCGAGCCCGAGGGCGGGGTGAAGAAGGAGGTCCAGCGGCTGCTGGAGCTGGTCGGCCTCAGCCCCGAGCACTACAACCGCTATCCGCACGAGTTCTCCGGCGGTCAGCGTCAGCGCATCGGCATCGCGCGGGCGCTGGCGCTGAAGCCGAAGCTGGTCGTGGCGGACGAGCCGGTCTCCGCTCTCGACGTGTCGATCCAGGCGCAGGTCGTGAACCTGATGGACGACCTCCAGCAGGAGCTCGGCCTGACGTACGTGATCATCGCGCACGACCTGTCCGTCGTCCGCCATGTCTCGGACCGGATCGCGGTGATGTACCTCGGCAAGATCGTCGAGCTCGCCGACCGCACCGCGCTGTACGAGTCCCCCATGCACCCGTACACCAAGGCCCTGATGTCGGCCGTGCCGGTGCCGGACCCCAAGCGCCGGGGCACCAAGAGCGACCGCATCCTGCTCCGCGGGGATGTGCCCTCGCCGATCGCGCCGCCCAGCGGCTGCCGCTTCCACACGCGGTGCTGGAAGGCGACGGAGGTCTGCAAGACGACCGAGCCGCCGCTGCTGGAGCTGCGCCCCGGCCAGCGGGTCGCCTGCCACCACCCGGAGAACTTCGAGGACCAGGCCCCGCAGGACACGGTCCTGCTGACCGCCGCGAAGGAGGCGGCGGAGCTGGTGTCCGACGAGGTGCTGGCGGAATCGGCGGAGACCTCGGCGGCGGTGGCCGCGGAGGTCGCCGCCACGGAAGAGGAAACCCCCGGCAAGAAGGACTAGTACCCCACGCCCGACCGAGCCCCCGCCTTGCAATGAAAGGCGGGGGCTCGTCGTCGGGTAAGAATGGCAGGGTGCTCCAGCAACTCTTCACCCCCTCCGTCCAGCACACGCTCGACCTGATCGGCATCTTCGTCTTCGCCATCTCGGGCGCCCTGCTGGCGGTCCGCAAGAACTTCGACGTCTTCGGCATCGCCGTCCTCGCCGAGGTCACCGCGCTGGGCGGCGGACTCTTCCGGGACCTGGTCATCGGCTCGGTGCCGCCCGCCGCCTTCACGGACCTGGGGTACTTCCTGACCCCGCTGCTCGCCGCCCTCCTGGTGGTCTTCCTGCACCCGCACGTGGAGCGCATCCAGAGCGGCGTGAACGTCTTCGACGCGGCCGGCCTCGGCCTGTTCTGCGTCACCGGCACGACGAAGGCGTACGACCACGGCCTGGGCCTCACCGCCTCCGCCGCCCTGGGCCTGGCCACCGCGGTCGGCGGCGGCGTCCTGCGGGACGTGCTCGCCAACGAGGTCCCCTCCCTGCTGCGCTGGGACCGTGACCTGTACGCGGTGCCGGCGATGGTCGGCGCCACGATGGTCGCCCTGTGCATCCGCTACGACGCCCTCGGCCCCGTCACCGGCGGGCTCGCGGCGGTCACCGCCTTCGTCCTGCGGCTGCTCGCGATGCGCTACCACTGGCGGGCCCCGCGGGCCTGGAACCGGCGCTCGACGGTACGGGAGGAGTAGGCGCCGGGAGGAGCAGGCGCCGGGCGGAGCAGGCGCCGGGCGGAGCAGGCCGGGGGGAACAGGAAAGCTACCGCTTAGTAGTCGCCTGTTGTACCGTTCACCCATGCCAGAAGCAGCGTCCACGCAGGCCACGATCGGCGACAGCGAGTTCGACCGCGACACCGCGCTCACCCGACGGGAGCCCGGCGTCTACGACATCGACCTCTCCGCCGGCTGGACCATCATCAGCGCCGTCAACGGCGGCTATCTGCTGGCCGTCCTCGGCCGCGCGCTCTCCGACGCCCTGCCGCACGCCGACCCGTTCACGATCTCGGCGCACTACCTGACCGCGTCCCAGCCCGGCCCGGCCGTCGTACGCACCTCGGTGGTCCGCACCGGCCGCACCCTGTCGACCGGCCAGGCGTCGCTCTTCCAGTACGACGACCAGGGCCGCGAGGTCGAACGCATCCGCGTCCTCGCCTCCTACGGCGACCTCGACGCCCTCCCGGACGACGTCCGTACGACGGCGAAGCCGCCCGCGATCCCGCCGATGGACCAGTGCTTCGGCCCCCAGGACGGCCCCGCCCCGGTCCCCGGCAGCTCCGCCATCGCCGACCGCCTGATGATCAAGCTGGACCCCGCCACCCTCGGCTGGGCCCTCGGCGCCCCCTCCGGCAAGGGCGAGATGCGCGCCTGGTTCGGCCTGGCCGACGGCCGCGACGCGGACCCCCTCTCCCTGCTGCTGGCGGTGGACGCGCTGCCGCCGACCGCCTTCGAACTCGGCATCAAGGGCTGGGTCCCGACGGTGGAGCTGACGGTCCACGTCCGCTGCCGCCCGGCCCCGGGCCCGCTGCGGGTGGCGATCACCACGCGCAACCTGGCGGGCGGCTTCCTGGAGGAGGACGCGGAGGTGTGGGACAGCGAGGACCGTCTGGTGGCCCAGTCGCGGCAGCTGGCCCGGGTCCGTCTCGGCTGACCGGGGGAGCGGGCTCAGTCCAGCTAGGTCTTGGCTGACCGGGCGCGGGCCTCAGTCCAGCCAGTGCCGCCGGCCGATGCTGATCAGCCGCATCCGGCGGGTGGCGACCCGGACGACCTGCGCCCGCTCCTCCTCGGCCCCTTCCTCCAGCGTGTCGAGGAAGAGGGAGGCCGTCATGAGCATCTGGTCGACATAGAGGTTGGCCAGCATCAGCAGGTCGTCGTCGCTCCAGCCCCCGGACATCGGGTCCTTGGCGAGCTCGTGCCGCACCTCCTCGCCGAACCGGGCGAGTTGCTGCTGGATGGCCTCCCGCACGGGCTGCACACCGCCGTGCCGCTCACGGGCGATGAAGCGGACGTGCGCCGGGTGCGCGGTGACATGACCGGCGATCAACTCCACGGCGCGCGCTATGCGTTCGTCGGGGTCGCCGTCCGCGGAGACGGTGGTGCGGATCATCGGGTGCAGACTGCCGAGCGCCTCCTCGACGAGGGCGACCCCGAGATCCGCGGTGGAGCGGAAGTGCCGGTAGAAGGCGGTGGGGGCCACGCCGACGGCACGGGTGACCTCGCGCAGGCCCAGACTGCTCAGGCTCTGCTCCTCCAGCAGCCCCAACGCGGCGTCCAGGAGCGCCTGTCGGGTCTTCTGCTTCTGGGCCTGCCGGATGCCGAGGGTGTGACTCATGCCATGCAGTTAACAACTGTTCTCCCGAATTGAAAAGTCATAAGGCGCGCTAGACTGGGAAGTCAGTGAACAGCTGTACCTACAACTGTTCACCCATGTACGAGACGCATCTCGGAGGGGGATCCCATCCCATGCTGTTCCTCGTCGCCGCGCTCCTGCTGCTGGGCGTCGTGCTGGGCACCGTCGCCCACGCACCGCTCGGCTTCACCGTCGTCGCCGCCGCGGTGATCGCCGTGTGGCTGTCCGTCTTCGCGCTCCGCGAGCGCCACGCCCGCCGCCACTGACCCGCACAGGGAGTTGATCCGTCATGCAGCTCACCGCCCCGACGACCGACCGCCGCATCGCCCGGGACACCGACGGCATGGCCGTGGCGTCCTTCATCCTCGGCCTGGTGGGCCTCCTGGTCCTCAACATCTTCCTGGGCCCGATCGCGATCACCCTCGCCGCGGTCGCCCTGTCCCGAGGCACCCGGCGCCGCGGCCGCGCCTACCTGGGCCTCTCCCTGGGAGTGGCGGACCTGCTGGTCCTGCTGGCCTTCATGCAGGCGGACGGCACACTGTCCTGGAGCTTCTGACCGGCCGTCGCCCGCCACCGCGCCCGAACCCGCGCCTACGGCCGCCGACCGGGCCCGTAGAATCGCTTCACCATGGCTTACCTCGACCACGCCGCGACGACTCCGATGCTCCCGGAGGCGGCTGAGGCACTCGCCGCCCAGCTGGGCGTCACCGGCAACGCCTCCTCCCTTCACGCAGCCGGCCGCCGCGCCCGCCGCACGGTCGAGGAAGCCCGCGAGACCCTCGCGGAAGCGCTCGGCGCCCGTCCCAGCGAGGTCGTCTTCACCTCCGGCGGCACCGAGGCCGACAACCTCGCGGTCAAGGGCCTGTACTGGGCCCGCCGCGACGCCGACCCGGCCCGCACCCGGGTCCTCGCGTCGCCCGTCGAGCACCACGCCGTCCTGGACGCGGTCCACTGGCTCGGCGAGCACGAGGGCGCCACCGTCGAGTACCTCCCGGTGGACGAGCACGGCCGCGTCCACCCCGAGGCGCTGCGCGAGGCCATCGCCCGCAACCCCGACGACGTGGCCCTGGCCACCGTCATGTGGGCGAACAACGAGATCGGCACCATCCTGCCGGTCCGTGAACTCGCCCAGGCCGCCGCCGAGTTCGGCATCCCCCTGCACGCCGACGCGGTCCAGGCCGTCGGCCAGCTCCCGGTGGACTTCGCCGCCTCCGGCCTCGCCGCGATGACCGTCTCCGGCCACAAGATCGGCGGCCCGTACGGCATCGGCGCGCTGATCCTCGGCCGTGACCAGGCCCCCGTCCCGGTCCTGCACGGCGGCGGCCAGGAGCGCCAGGTCCGCTCCGGCACCCTCGACGTCCCGGCCATCGCCTCCTTCGCGGTCGCCGGCCGGCTGGCCGCCGAGCAGCACGAGTGGTTCGCCCAGGAGATCGGCGGCCTGCGCGACGACCTGATCGCCGCGGTCCGCACGGCCGTCCCGGACGCCATCCTCGGCGGGGACCCGGTGGACCGCCTCCCGGCCAACGCCCACTTCATGTTCCCCGGCTGCGAGGGCGACTCCCTGCTGCTCCTGCTCGACGCCCAGGGCATCGAGTGCTCCACCGGCTCCGCCTGCACCGCGGGCGTCGCCCAGCCCAGCCACGTCCTGCTGGCCACCGGCACCGACCCGGACCTGGCCCGCGGCACCCTCCGCTTCTCCCTCGGCCACACCTCCACCGACGCCGATGTCGACGCCGTCGCCCAGGCGATCGGCCCTGCGGTGGAGCGGGCCCGCGCGGCGGGGCTGACGTAGCGGCCCCCTCCCGGCGTGCACCGCGCGCCCCGGGTCTTCGCCCCGCTCGCCGCCGCGACATCCGGGACTCGGCCCGACCGCCGGGTCACGCCACGGCGGTCCGCGCCCTGCGTACCAGCGCCATGTACCGCTTCCAGTCCCAGTGCTCGCCCGGATCGGTGTGGTCCGTGCCCGGCACCTCGACATGGCCGATGATGTGCTCGCGGTCCACGGGGATGTCGTAGCGCGCGCATATGCGGGCGGTGAGCCGCGCCGAGGCCGCGTACATCGCGTCCGTGAAACCCTCGGGCCGGTCCACGAACCCCTCGTGCTCGATGCCGACACTGCGTTCGTTGTAGTCGCGGTTGCCCGCGTGGAACGCCACGTCCAGCTCGCGGATCATCTGCGTGACGTGCCCGTCCTTGCGCACGATGTAGTGCGAGGCCGCGCCGTGCTCCGGATCCTGGAACACCCGCACCGCGCTGTCGAAGCTGCCCTGGGTGACATGGATGACCACCATGTCGACGCCGTAGTCGTCGGGCCGGTCCGCGCGCCGCCAGTTCGCGTCCGACGCCGCCACCCAGCGCGCGCCCGCGAAGTCGACCTCCCCCTCCTTGCGCGGCTTCTCCACGCCGGGCATGCGCCACCACAGCCGCCCCAGCTCGTCGCGCGCCAGCACGGCGGTGCCCGCGGCCGCCGCGGCGCCGCCGATCAGCAGCGCCCGCCGGCCGATGCGCCGGTCCGTGTCCTTGGATGCCTTCCTCGCCCCCATGTGATCGTCAACGGATACTCGTGGGCTCCGGTTCCCGCGGCCCCTTACTCTTGAAGAGTTATGACTGACACCCCGCAGCGTCCCCTCCGCGTCCTCGCCGCCATGTCCGGAGGCGTGGACTCCGCCGTAGCCGCCGCCCGCGCCGCGGAAGCCGGCCACGACGTGACCGGCGTCCACCTCGCGCTCTCCGCGAACCCCCAGTCGTTCCGCACGGGCGCGCGTGGCTGTTGCACCATCGAGGACTCGCGCGACGCCCGGCGCGCCGCGGACGTCATCGGTATCCCCTTCTACGTGTGGGACCTCGCCGACCGCTTCCGCGAGGACGTGGTCGAGGACTTCGTCGCCGAGTACGAGGCGGGCCGCACCCCGAACCCCTGTCTGCGCTGCAACGAGAAGATCAAGTTCGCGGCGCTGCTCGACAAGGCGCTGGCCCTCGGCTTCGACGCGGTCTGCACCGGCCACTACGCCCAGGTGATCGTGCGCGAGGACGGCAGCCGCGAGCTGCACCGCGCCTCCGACATGGCCAAGGACCAGTCGTACGTCCTCGGCGTCCTGGACGACAAGCAGCTCGCCCACGCGCTCTTCCCGCTCGGCGACACGGTGACCACCAAGGACGAGATCCGCGCGGAGGCGGAGCGCCGGGGGCTCGCGGTCGCCAAGAAGCCCGACTCGCACGACATCTGCTTCATCGCCGACGGCGACACCCAGGGCTTCCTGGCGAAGCGGCTCGGCAAGGCCGAGGGCGACATCGTCGACGAGTCCGGCACCAAGCTGGGCACCCACGAGGGCGCGTACGGCTTCACCATCGGCCAGCGCAAGGGCCTGCGCATCGGCACCCCGGCCGCCGACGGCAAGCCGCGCTACGTCCTCGACATCTCCCCGGTCGACAACACGGTCACGGTCGGCCCGGCCGCCGCCCTCGACGTCACCGCCCTGCGCGCGATCAGGCCCCGCTGGTGCGGCGCCGCCCCCACCGGGCCCGGCACCTACACCGCCCAGCTGCGCGCCCACGGCGGCGAGACCGAGGTCACCGCCGAACTGATCGACGGCACCCTGGAGGTCACGTTCACCGAACCGGTCCGCGGCGTGGCCCCCGGCCAGGCGATCGTCCTGTACGACGGCACGCGCGTGGTCGGTTCGGCGACGATCTCGACGACCACGCGCGCGACGGCGGACGTGGCCTGAGCGGTCGTACCGACAGGGCCGCCTAGGCGGCGAAGAACTCGGCCAGGACCGGTCCGAGGATCTGGGGCTCCACCATGTGGGTCTGGCCCGGCAGGGAGCGGTACGCGCCCCGCGGCGCCGCCTCGGCGACCGCCCGCGCCGCCTCCCGCATCCAGCCGGGGCTCTCGCCGCCCGCGACCGCCAGCACCGGTACCTCGATCCCGGTCAGCCGCTCGCGCGGCACATCGCCGTCCCGGAGCACCGCGGCGTCGTACGCGAGGCTCGGCGCGATGGCCTCCATGCCGGCCCACATGGGGGACTGGCGGGCGCCCTGGATCATCGCCTCGGCGAGCCCCGTGAGCCGCAGGAACAGCTCGACCGCGTCCCCGCGCCGGTCCTCGCCGAGCGCCTCGGTCAGGCGCTCGGTGTACGCGGCCCACTCCGCGGTGCCGCCCTCGTACACGGTGAACGGCGTCTCGTACACGGCCACCTGACGCACCGGCAGCCCGCTCGCCGCCGCCTCCAGCGCCAGCGCGCCGCCCGAGGAGACCCCGCACAGCGCCGCCTCGCCGCCCACCGCCTCGATCAGCACCGCGAGATCCTCGACCTCGCGGGCGACGTCGTACGGCGGCGTGTCACCGCTCGCGCCACGGCCCCGGCGGTCGTACGTGACCGCGGTGAGCCCGCGCTCCGCGAGGGACCCGGCCAGCGGCGCGAGCGTGGCGCCCGTGGACATCGCACCGCTGACGAGGACGACGACCGGGCCGTCACCGGTGCTCTCGTACGCGAGGGCGGTGCCGTCGCGCGAAATGGTCTCGTGTGCCATGCCCGACAGGTTGCCATCGGGCACCCGGCTAATCGCTCACAACACCTCGACTTCGTAGAAGCACAGGTGGTCCTTGATCCGGGCGACGTCCGGCTTGGGGTCCGGATACGACCACACCCGGTCGGGTGCGCCCGGCAGCGACCAGTAGGAGGCCGTGCCCTTGAACGGGCAGTACGTGTGCGTGTCGGAGGGCGTCAGCAGGTCCATCCGGACGTCCTCGGCGGGCAGGTAGTAGCGCACGGGACAGCCGGTCTCCCGCAGGACGAGCGGCCGGTCGCTCTCCGCGAGGATCTCGCCGTCGTGGACGGCCCGCACGCGTCGTGTGCCCTGCTCGATCGTGATCGTGTGTCCATCAGCCATGGTTGGTGCAGCGCGCGCGGGGCGCCGGTTCTTCCCGCGTACGGTGATCACATGCGAATCTGCGTCTTCCTCTCCGCGGCCGATCTCGACGAGCGCTACACCCGCCCCGCGCGGGAGTTCGCGAACCTGCTGGGCAAGGGCGGTCACACGCTCGTGTGGGGCGGCTCCGACGTCGGCCTGATGAAGGTGGTCGCGGACGGCGTGCAGGAGGCGGGCGGGCGGCTGCTCGGTGTCTCGGTGGAATTCCTGTCCGCCAGGGCCCGCGCGGGCGCCGACGAGATGGTCGTCGCCAAGGATCTGGCCGAGCGCAAGAAGCTGCTGCTGGAGAACGCCGACGCCGTGGTGATCATGGTGGGTGGGACGGGCACGCTGGACGAGGCCACGGAGATCCTGGAGCTCAAGAAGCACGGGCACACGGACAAGCCGGTGGTGCTGCTGAACACGGCGGGCTTCTACGACGGCCTCAAGGAGCAGTTCCGGCGCATGGAGGACGAGGGCTTCCTGCCCCGGCCGCTGACCGACCTGGTGTTCTTCGCGGAGGAGCCGGTGGGGGCGCTGGCCTATCTGGAGGAGAGCCAGGGCATCGAGTGACGGCCCTGGAGTGCGACCATGGCCGGCATGGCTACTCATGTGATCACCGGGGCCGGTTCCGGCATCGGCGCGGCCGTGGCGCGCCGGCTGCACGCGCGCGGGGACGACCTCGTGCTGCACGCGCGTGACGCGGGGCGGGCGAAGGAGCTGGCGGCCCGGTTCCCCGGGGCGAGGACGCTGGTGGGCGATCTCGCCGACCCCGACAAGCTGTCCTGGGCCTTCTCGCACCAGTCGCTCCCGGACCGGGTGGACTCGCTGCTGCACATCGCGGGCGTGGTGGACCTGGGCCGGGTGGGCGACCTGACCCCCAAGTCCTGGCGCCACCAGCTGAACGTCAACCTCGTCGCGCCCGCGGAACTGACCCGGCACTTCCTGCCGCAGCTGCGGACCACGCGGGGCCACGTGGTGTTCGTGAACTCCGGCGCGGGCCTGAACGCACACGCCGACTGGTCCGCCTACGCCGCCTCCAAGCACGGTCTGAAGGCGCTGGCGGACGCGCTGCGGCAGGAGGAACACGCGAACGGCGTCCGCGTCACGTCGGTCTACCCCGGCCGCACGGCGAGCCCGATGCAGGCGAAGGTCCACCAGCAGGAGGGCAAGGAGTACGACGCGTCGCAGTGGATCGACCCGGAGTCGGTGGCGACGACGATCCTGACGGCCCTGGACCTGCCCAGAGACGCGGAGATCAACGACGTGACGGTCCGCCCCGGCCGCTGACCGACCGGGCGGCCCCGGCGGGGCGAAGCGGGCCGGGGTACGCGGCGGTGCTCCCGCCGCCCCCTCCTACGTAGGCTTCCCTCCGTGAACGCACACTTCAGCTTCGCCCCCGCCACCGGCGTCGGCTCCCTGCCCGGCGGCGACGCCCGGGAGGCCGCCAAGACGGTCATCGGGTCCTTCGAGGACTTCCCGCACCTCGCCGAACTGCCCGCCCGGGGCCCCGGCGCCGACATGATCGGCCGTACCGCGGGCCTGCTCGTCGAGCTGTACGCGCGCGTGGAGCCCAGTGGATGGCGCCTCGGGGACCGGCCCGGCAGGGACACCAGGCGCGCCCGGTCCTGGCTCGTCGAAGACCTCGACGCGCTGGAGGAGTTCACCCAGGGGTACACGGGGCAGGTCAAGGTGCAGGCCGTCGGGCCCTGGACCCTCGCCGCCGCGCTGGAGCTCAGGAACGGCGAGTCGGCCCTCTCCGACCCCGGCGCCTGCCGCGACCTCACCGCCTCCCTCACCGAGGGCCTGCGCCTCCATCTCGCGGAGGTCCAGCGCCGCATCCCCGGCGCCCAGCTCGTCCTCCAGCTCGACGAACCCTCCCTCACGGCGGTCCTGCGCGGGCACGTCAAGACCGCCAGCGGGTACCGCACCCACCGTGCCGTGGACCGGCAGATCGTCGAGGCCGCGCTGCGCGAGACCGTCGGGGTGCACGCCGGCGGACCCGTCGTGGTCCACTCGTGCGCACCGGACGTCCCGTTCGCCCTGCTGCGCCGAGCGGGCGCCGCGGCGGTGTCGTTCGACGCCGCGCTCCTCACCGAGCGTGACGACGACACGATCGGTGAGGCGGTGGAGGCGGGCACCCGGCTGTTCGCCGGTGTCGTCCCGGGCACGGACGGCCCGTTGTCAGACCCTGCCGGTAGCGTCATGGGTGTCAGGACGCTGTGGCGCAGGCTGGAGCTGCGACCGGGGCTCCTCGCGGAGTCCGTCACGATCACCCCGGCGTGCGGACTGGCGGGCGCGTCCCCCGAGTACGCCCGCAAGGCCCTCGCCCACTGCGTCCGGGCGGCGAGATCCCTCGCGGACAACCCAGAGTAACGGGAGGACAACACGGTGGCCGGCGACAAGCAAGCGGAGACGACGGTGCCCGCCGAGGCGCGGGAACAGCACGCCAAGCTCGCTGAGCAGATCGAGGAGCACCGCTTCCGGTACTACGTGAAGGACGCCCCCGTCGTCAGCGACGCGGAGTTCGACAAGCTCCTGCGCTCGCTGGAGGCGCTGGAGGAGGAGTATCCGGAGCTGCGCACCCCCGACTCGCCGACCCAGAAGGTCGCGGGGGCGTACGCGACGGACTTCACCGCCGTCCAGCACCGGCAGCGCATGCTCTCCCTGGACAACGCCTTCGACGACCTGGAGCTGGCCGCCTGGGCCGAGCGCGTCCACAAGGACGTCGGCACCTCCGCGTACCACTTCCTGTGCGAGCTGAAGGTCGACGGCCTCGCCGTGAACCTGACCTACGAGCACGGCCGGCTCACCCGCGCGGCGACCCGGGGCGACGGCCGCACGGGCGAGGACATCACGCCCAATGTCCGGACGATCGCGGAGATCCCGGACCGGCTGACCGGTGACAGCGTCCCGGACCTCGTCGAGATCCGCGGCGAGGTCTACTTCCCGATGGAGAAGTTCGAGGAGCTCAACGCCCGTCTGGTGGAGGCCGGCGACAAGCCCTTCGCCAACCCGCGCAACGCCGCCGCCGGTTCGCTGCGCCAGAAGGACCCGCGCGTCACCGCCACCCGCCCGCTGCACATGGTCGTCCACGGCATCGGCGCCCTGGAGGGCGGCGACGGCCTCACCCGCCTCTCCCAGGCGTACGACCTGCTCAAGACGTGGGGACTGCCCACCTCCCGGCACAACAAGGTGGTCGGCGACCTCGACGGCGTCCGGGAGTTCATCGCCCACTTCGGCGAGCACCGGCACTCGGTCGAGCACGAGATCGACGGAGTCGTCGTCAAGCTCGACGAGATCCCGCTCCAGGGCCGCCTCGGCTCCACCTCGCGCGCGCCGCGCTGGGCCATCGCGTACAAGTACGCGCCGGAGGAGGTCAACACCAAGCTGGTCAACATCCGGGTGGGCGTCGGCCGTACGGGCCGGATCACGCCGTACGCCCAGGTCGAGCCGGTGACGGTGGCCGGCTCGGAGGTCGAGTTCGCCACCCTGCACAACCAGGACGTGGTCAAGGCCAAGGGCGTGCTCATCGGGGACACCGTGGTGCTGCGCAAGGCCGGTGACGTCATCCCGGAGATCCTCGGCCCGGTCGTGGACCTGCGCGACGGCAGCGAGCGCGAGTTCGTGATGCCGAGCGAGTGCCCCGAGTGCGGCACGGCGCTGCGGCCCATGAAGGAGGGCGACGTCGACCTGCGCTGCCCGAACGCGCGCACCTGCCCGGCCCAGCTGCGCGAGCGCCTGTTCTACCTCGCGGGCCGCAAGTCGCTGGACATCGAGCACTTCGGGTACGTCGCCGCGGCCGCCCTCACCAAGCCGCTGGAGCCCGAGGACCCGCCGCTGGCCGACGAGGGCGATCTGTTCGACCTCACCATCGAGCGGCTGCTGCCCATCAAGGCGTACGTCCTCGACCAGGACAGCGGCCTGCCCAAGCGGGACCCGAAGACCGGCGAGGAGAAGGTCGCCCGGGTCTTCGCCAACCAGCAGGGCGAGGCCAAGAAGAACGCGCTTGCCATGCTGGAGAACATCCAGGCGGCCAAGGAGCGCCCGCTCGCCCGGGTCCTCACGGGCCTGTCGATCCGTCACGTGGGCCCGGTCGCCGCCGAGGCGCTGGCCCGTGAATTCCGCTCGATCGAGCGGATCGAGCAGGCGAGCGAGGAGGAGCTGGCGGCCACCGACGGCGTCGGCGCGATCATCGCCGCCTCCCTCAAGGAGTGGTTCGCCGAGGAGTGGCACCAGGAGATCCTCCGCAAGTGGCGGGCGGCCGGTGTCCGCATGGAGGAGGAGGGCTCCGGCGAGGACCAGGGCCCGCGCCCGCTCGAAGGGCTCACCGTGGTCGTGACCGGCACCCTGGAGCGCTTCACCCGGGACGGCGCCAAGGAGGCGCTGCAGACCCGTGGAGCGAAAGTGACCGGTTCGGTCTCGAAGAAGACGTCCTTCGTGGTGGTGGGGGAGAATCCCGGTTCGAAATACGACAAGGCGATGCAGCTCAAGGTGCCTGTTCTGAACGAGGACGGCTTCGACGTCCTGCTGGAACAGGGTCCCGAGGCGGCGGCCGACGTCGCGCTTCCCACCGAGGAGTAGGGGGCGGCAGCGGTTGAAGGCCACCCGATCGGCGCATATCAGATGCATACGGGTGGCCGGGGCGCATTCGGGCAACCGTCGACGACCGCTGCCCGTGGAAGCCATCTGCGGCCTACTGTTGAGATGTGCGCCTGCCGTGCCCAGCTGCGGTCGGGGCATTCCCTTGCTCATCATGAGCCGGGGGAAGGGTTTTCCAACGCGGTGCCGCCCGGTCGTCGGGCCACGGGCCGCGTGGCGTGGGCACCGCCGGCTGTGAGAGGGACGGGAATGGAACCGACCGAGAGCGCCGCCCCGGACTCACGGCTGCGCCTGCGCCGGGTCACCGGCTCCCGGCGCACGAGCCGCTGGTCCGGGCGGCCCGGCGCGGTACCGCTCAGCGGGGCGGCCGGCCTCGGCGCCGCCCAGCTCACCGTCGAGCGCGTCCCCGGTCTGCCGGAGAGCGAGACGGAACGGCACCTGTCGTGGCCCGCGCTGCCCGCGGGCGTCGTGGCGTCGGCGGGCTTCGTGCTCGGCGCCGGGTTCTACCGCGCCTTCACCGACGGCCACGCCCTCTTCCCGTCCGGCACCGTCGGCTGGTCGCTGGCGGTGCTCACCGGCATCATCGTCGGCCACCTCGTCGCCCTCGGCCGGGCCCGCTGGTGGGGCGGCACCGGCTCCGGCGCCGCCCTCACCCTCGCCGTCCTGATGCTCTTCGGCTGGCTGCCCGCCGGCATGGTCAGCCTCACCGTCGTCGTGCTGGTCGGCGCAGCCCGCCGCCACCGCTGGCGGCAGGGTGTCCTGCACGGCTCGGTGGACATCCTCGGCATCGCCGCCGGGGCCCTGGTGCTCGCCGCGTTCGGCCGGGTGCCGTCCGTCGAGAACCCCTGGAACCCGGACACCTGGACCTTCTACACCGCCCCCGAGGTGGTGCTGGTCGCCGTCGCCTACCTCGCCGTCAGCCGCACCCTGCTGTGGTACCTCCACGCCCCGCGCACCGCAGGAGTGCCCACCGTCGCCCGCACCGCCCTGGTCAGACAGGGTCTGGTCGCGGTCGCCCTGCTCGGCATCGCCCCGCTGGTCTGCGTCGTCGCCATGTCCAAGCCGGTGCTGCTGCCGCTGTTCGCCATCCCGCTGATCGCCCTCGACTCCACCCTGTGGATAGCCCGGGCGCGCGCCGAGGAGCAACTGCGCGACCCGCTGACCGGACTGCCCAACCGGCAGTGGCTGCTGGAGCGGATCTGGACCGCGCTCGACGACGCCGAGCGGATCGACGCCCGGTCCGCACTGATGCTGATCGACCTGGACCGCTTCCGTTCGGTCAATGACACCCTCGGTCATCTGGCCGGGGACCGGCTGCTGCTCCAGATAGCCGACCGGCTCCGGCTGGCGCTGCCCCGCGGCGCCGAGGCCGCCCGCCTCGGCGGCGACGAGTTCGCCGTCTTACTGCCGGTCGCCGACTCCACGACGTCCGCGACCCGGGTCGCCCGCAGTCTGGTCGCCGACCTCAGCTCCCCGCTCGACCTCGACGGCCTCACCCTGGTCCTGGAGGCCAGTGCCGGCGTCGCCGTCTTCCCCGACCACGCCCTGGACGCCGAGGGCCTGCTGCGCCGCGCGGACGTGGCGATGTACCAGGCGAAGCGGGACCGTACCGGCGTGGAGGTGTACGAGTCCAAGCGGGACTCCAACACCCCCGACCGGCTCGGACTCCTCGGCGATCTGCGCCGGGCGCTGGACGCGCACGAGGTGCAGCTGCACTACCAGCCCAAGGTCCGCTTCGACGGCCAGGTGGCCGGCCTGGAGGCGCTGGTGCGCTGGGTGCACCCGGAGCGCGGGCAGGTGCCGCCGGACGAGTTCATAGCCATCGCCGAGTCCTCCGGGCTGATGCCCTATCTGACCGAGTACGTGCTGGACACGGCGCTCGGACAGGTCGCCAAGTGGCGGGCGCAGGGCCTGTTCGTCCCGGTCGCCGTCAACGTCTCCCCGCGCGACGTCCACACCCCGGGCTTCGCCGGATCGGTCGCCGCCCGGCTCGCCCGGCACGGCGTCCCCGCGGGAGCGCTCCAACTGGAAATCACCGAGCACGTCCTGCTGGAGGACCCGCAGCGCGCCGCCGACACCCTCGCGGGACTGACCGGGCACGGCGTGAAGATGTCCCTGGACGACTTCGGCACGGGGTACTCGTCCCTCGTGCACCTCAGGCGGCTCCCGGTGAGCGAGCTGAAGATCGACCGCTCGTTCGTGGCCCGCCTCGCCATCGACACCGAGGACGCCGCGATCGTGCGCTGCACGGTGGACCTCGCCCACTCGCTCGGCCTGCTGGTCGTCGCCGAGGGCGTCGAGGACGACGAGACCTGGGAGCGGCTGCGCGACCTGGGCTGCGACGCCGTACAGGGCTGGCTGGTCGCCGCCGCGATGCCTCCCGAGGAGACGACGGCGTGGCTGCGGGCCCGGGGGTCGCGAGGGTGGCAGCGGCCGCGGGCGGCACTGCCGGCGGCCGATTAGCGCGTCCGCGGTTCGTCGGGGGCTGGTCGCGCCCGCGCGGTGGAGCCGCGAAATCGACGCAGTCCCGGGCCCCGTTCCGGGCGCTGTCGAAACCGTTTCCCTGGCACGGGTCCCCGCCCCATAGGATTGGGCCCACACCACACACTCTCACCCAGAGGATCGCTGCATGCCTGGCATCACGCGCGAGGAGGTCGCCCACCTCGCCCGGCTGGCGCGTCTGGAGCTGAAGCCCGAAGAGCTCGAGCACTTCGCGGGACAGCTGGACGACATCATCGGCGCGGTGGCCCGCGTCAGTGAGGTCGCCGACCAAGACGTACCGCCGACCTCGCACCCGCTCCCGCTGACGAACGTCATGCGGGCGGACGAGGTCCGTCCGTCGCTCACCCCCGAGCAGGCGCTCTCCGGCGCCCCGGCCCAGGAGCAGCAGCGTTTCAAGGTGCCGCAGATCCTGGGGGAGGACTAGTCGCATGACGGACATCATCAAGCTCACGGCCGCCGAGACGGCCGCGAAGATCGCCTCCGGCGAGCTCACCGCGGTCCAGGTCACCGAGGCCCACCTCGCGCGCATCGAGGCCGTCGACGAGAAGGTGCACGCCTTCCTGCACGTCGACCGCGAGGGCGCGCTGGCCCAGGCCCGTGCCGTCGACGAGAAGCGGGAGCGCGGCGAGAAGCTCGGCCCGCTGGCCGGCGTACCGCTCGCGCTCAAGGACATCTTCACCACCGAGGGCATCCCGACGACCGTCGGCTCGAAGATGCTCGAGGGCTGGATCCCGCCCTACGACGCCACCGTCACCCAGCGCCTCAAGGCCGCCGACGTCGTCATCCTCGGCAAGACCAACATGGACGAGTTCGCCATGGGGTCCTCCACCGAGAACAGCGCCTACGGCCCGACCGGCAACCCCTGGGACCTCACCAAGATCCCCGGCGGTTCCGGTGGCGGCTCCTCCGCCGCGCTGGCCGCGCACATGGCCCCGCTCGCCATCGGCACCGACACCGGCGGCTCCATCCGCCAGCCGGCCGCCGTCACCGGCACGGTCGGCGTGAAGCCGACGTACGGCTCGGTCTCCCGCTACGGCATGGTCGCCTTCTCCTCCTCCCTCGACCAGGGCGGCCCCTGCGCCCGTACGGTCCTGGACGCGGCCCTGCTGCACGAGGTCATCGCCGGGCACGACCCGATGGACTCCACCTCGATCGACGCCCCGGTCCCGCCGGTCGTCGAGGCCGCCCGCAACGGCAGCGTCGAGGGCATGCGCGTCGGCGTCGTCAAGCAGTTCCGCGGCGAGGGCTACCAGGCCGGTGTCATCCAGCGCTTCGACGAGTCCGTCGCCCTGCTCAAGGAGCTGGGCGCCGAGATCGTCGAGCTGGACTGCCCGTCCTTCGACCTGGCGCTCTCCGCGTACTACCTGATCGCGCCCTCCGAGTGCTCCTCCAACCTCGCCCGCTTCGACGGCCTGCGCTACGGCCTGCGCAGCGGCGACGACGGCACGCACTCCGCCGAGGAGGTCACCTCCCTCACCCGTGAGGCGGGCTTCGGCCCCGAGGTCAAGCGCCGCATCATGCTCGGCACGTACGCCCTGTCGAGCGGCTACTACGACGCCTACTACGGCAGCGCCCAGAAGGTCCGTACGCTCATCAAGCAGGACTTCGACAAGGCGTTCGAGCAGGTCGACGTGATCGTCTCCCCGACGACCCCGACCACCGCCTTCGCGATCGGCGAGCGCGCCGACGACCCGATGGCGATGTACCTCGCCGACCTGTGCACCATCCCGACCAACCTGGCGGGCAACGCGGCCATGTCACTGCCGTGCGGCCTCGCCCCGGAGGACAACCTCCCGGTCGGACTGCAGATCATCGCCCCGGTCATGAAGGACGAGCGCCTCTACAAGGTCGGCGCCGCCGTCGAGGCAGCCTTCGTGGAAAGGTGGGGCCACCCGCTGATCGAGGAGGCTCCGTCGCTGTGAGCGCACTGTCCAAGGCCAAGGGCTTCAAGAGCTCCAAGTCCGGTCTGTACATCTCGATGGCCACGTCGGCCTTCGGTGCCCTGGGTGTCTACAAGCAGATCAAGAAGGCCCGCGGCGACAACGACACGCTGCGGCTGCTCGACGCCGTCGTGACCGGTGCCGCGGTCGTCACCAACCTGGCCATTCTCTACCGCGAGCTGAAGCGGCTGGGCGACGACGACGTCCTGCTGGGCTGAGAGGGAAGTTTCATCGTGACCACCACGACCGACCTGGTGTCGTACGAGGACGCGCTGGCGTCGTACGACCCCGTCATGGGCCTTGAGGTCCATGTCGAACTCGGCACCAAGACCAAGATGTTCTGCGGCTGTTCGACCGCGCTCGGTGCCGACCCGAACACCCAGACCTGCCCGGTCTGCCTCGGCATGCCCGGCGCGCTCCCGGTCGTCAACGCGACCGGTGTCGAGTCCGCCATCAAGATCGGTCTCGCGCTGAACTGCGAGATCGCCGAGTGGTGCCGCTTCGCCCGGAAGAACTACTTCTATCCGGACATGCCGAAGAACTTCCAGACCTCCCAGTACGACGAGCCGATCGCCTTCAACGGCTACCTCGACGTACAGCTGGAGGACGGCGAGACCTTCCGCGTGGAGATCGAGCGCGCCCACATGGAGGAGGACACCGGCAAGTCGACGCACGTCGGCGGTGCCACGGGCCGTATCCACGGCGCCTCGCACTCGCTGCTGGACTACAACCGCGCCGGCATCCCGCTCATCGAGATCGTCACCAAGCCGATCGAGGGTGCGGGCGAGCGCGCTCCCGAGGTCGCCCGGGCGTACGTCCGTGAGCTGCGCGAGCTGATCCGGGCGCTCGGTGTCTCCGAGGCCCGGATGGAGATGGGCCAGATGCGCTGCGACGTGAACCTGTCGCTGCGCCCGCACGGCACCGAGAAGTTCGGCACGCGGTCGGAGACGAAGAACGTCAACTCGCTGCGGTCCGTGGAGCGTGCGGCCCGCTTCGAGATCCAGCGGCACGCGGCCGTGCTGTCCTCCGGCGGCACGATCATCCAGGAGACCCGCCACTTCCACGAGGACACCGGGTCGACGACCTCGGGCCGCGTGAAGGAGGAGGCCGAGGACTACCGGTACTTCCCGGAGCCCGACCTGGTGCCGGTCGCCCCGTCCCGTGACTGGGTCGAGGAGATCCGTGCCGGGCTGCCGGAGCTGCCGCTGGTGCGCCGCAACCGGCTGCGTGAGGAGTGGGGGATCTCCGCCACCGACATGCAGTCGATCCTCAACGCCGGTGCGCTGGACCCGATCGTCGCCACCATCGACGCCGGTGCCGACGCCGCCTCCGCCCGCAAGTGGTGGATGGGCGAACTCGCCCGCAGCGCCAACGAGTCGGGCACCTCGCTCGACGAGCTGGCGATCACCCCGGCGCAGGTCGCCCGGGTCACCGAGCTCGTCGCCAAGGGTGACCTGAACGACAAGCTGGCCCGTCAGGTCATCGAGGGCGTCCTCGCGGGCGAGGGCACCCCGGACGAGGTCGTCGACAAGCGCGGTCTGAAGGTCGTCTCCGACGAGGGCGCCCTGACGACCGCCGTGGAGGAGGCCATCGCCGGCAACCCGGCCATCGCGGACAAGATCCGCGGCGGCAAGGTGGCCGCGGCCGGTGCCCTGGTCGGCGCGGTCATGAAGGCGACCCGGGGGCAGGCCGACGCGGCGCGCGTCAAGGAGCTGATCCTGGAGAAGCTGGGCGTCAGCGAGGGCTGACGGCCCTTTGTCCCGTGCCCCAGGGGGATGCATCGCAGCCGATGCATCCCCCTGGGTGCGTCCGGAGACACCTCCGCCGCCGGTGCGCTGTGGCTGCTGATCGCCGGGGTGACGGTGATGGCGTTCGGGACCAGTTCGACTGACCTGACACAGCGGCCGTTACTGTCCTGTGATCCGTCTCCCATTCCTGTGAATAAGCCCACGAACCCATCAAAGGATCACGTTCGGCTGTAAGAGTGGTGCTCGCATTGCTCATGCGTTCTTTGCGGGTTGTTCACCTCATGAACCGCTGTTCCCGGTCAAAGATCCATAAATCGCACTCCTGGGAGCACGTTTCGTGGCAGCCCTCGCCCGCTGGTGTGTCCAGCGCCGCCTCGTCGCCGTTCTGCTGTGGCTCCTCGCCCTCGGCGCGGTGAGCGCGGCGGCCGTCGCCGCGGGCACCGCGTACTCCAACGACTACGAGGTCGCCGGCACCGAGTCCGGCCGTGCCACCCAGCTCCTCGAGGACGGCTTCCGGGGCCTCGGCGGCGACAGCAACACCGTCGTCTGGCACACCGACGCCGGCACCGTGCGGGCCGCCGACGTCCAGCAGACGATGAACCGGGCCCTGGAGGAGATCGCCGAGCTGCCCGGCGTGGCCTCCGTGACCGGCCCCTACGGCGACCAGGGCGCGGCCCAGTTCAGCGCGCACGGACGGACCGCCTACGCCACGGTCACCTTCGAGGACCGGGCCGAGAACATCGACCCCGCCGAGGTGCGGGCGGTCGTCGACATCGCCGGGGAAGCCGAGGCCGACGGGCTCCGGGTGGAGCTGGGGGGCACCGCGATCGGGCTCACCGAGTCCTCCGGCGGCCATCTCGCCGAGGTGGTCGGGGTGGCCGTCGCCGCGGTCGTCCTCTTCCTCGCCTTCGGCTCGCTCGCCGCCTCCGTGCTGCCCATCGCCACCGCCCTGGTCAGCGTCGGCACCGCCTACGCCGGGACCGTGCTGCTCGGGCACGTCATGACCGTCGCCGACTTCGCGCCCATGCTCGGCATGCTGATCGGGCTCGGCGTCGGCATCGACTACGCGCTGTTCATCGTCACCCGGCACCGGCGCGGCCTGAAGCGCGGACTGGACGTCACCGAGTCGATCACCCAGGCCGTCGCGACCACCGGACGGGCGGTCGTGTTCGCGGGTGCCACCGTTTGCATCGCCCTGCTGGGCATGCTGATACTGCGGCTGAACTTCCTCAATGGCGTCGCCGTCGCGGCCTCGCTGACCGTGGTGCTCACCGTCGCGGCCTCCGTGACCCTGCTGCCGGCCCTGCTGTCCTTCATCGGCCCGCGCGCCCTCAGCCGCCGCGAACGGCGCAGGCTCGTCGAGCACGGGCCCGAACCCGAGCTGCCGACCGGGTTCGCCGCCCGCTGGTCGGCGTTCGTCGAGCGCCACCCCAAGCTGCTCGGCGCCCTCGCCCTGGTCGTCATCACGATCCTCGCCCTGCCCACCCTCTCGCTCCGCCTGGGCACCTCCGACCAGGGCAACAACCCGGACACCGCCACCACCCGGCAGGCCTACGACCTGCTCGCCGACGGCTTCGGCCCCGGCGCCAACGGCCCGCTGACCCTGGTGACCCAGGTCGACAGCGGCGACGACAAGCTCGCCCTGGACGGCCTCGACGCCACCCTGCGCACCACCGAGGGCGTCGCCGCGGTGACCCCGGTGACCTTCAACGCGGCCGGCGACACCGCGTACCTCACGGTCGTCCCCGAGTCCTCGCCGCAGTCCCGCTCCACCAGCGACCTCGTCGAGCGGCTCCGCTCCGAGGTGCTCCCGCGCGCGGAGACCGGCACCTCGCTCGATGTGCAGGTCGGCGGGGTGACGGCCGGCTACGACGACTTCGCCGACGTCATCGTCGGCAAGCTGCCCCTGTTCGTGGGCGTCGTCGTCGGACTCGGCTGTCTGCTGCTCCTGCTCGCCTTCCGGTCCATCGGCATCCCGCTGAAGGCCGCCGCGATGAACATCGCCGCCGTCGCCGCCTCCTTCGGCATCGTCGTCGCCGTCTTCCAGTGGGGCTGGGGGAGCGAGCTGCTCGGTCTCGGCCGCGCCGGGCCGATCGAGCCCTTCCTCCCGGTGATCATGGTGTCCGTGCTCTTCGGGCTCTCCATGGACTACCAGGTGTTCCTGGTCAGCCGGATGTACGAGGAGTGGCTGGAGACCGGGGACAACCGGCGGGCCGTACGGATCGGCCTCGCCGAGACCAGCCGGGTCATCAACTCCGCCGCGGTCATCATGATCTCGGTCTTCCTCGCCTTCGTGCTCAGCGGCGACCGGGTGATCGCCATGTTCGGCATCGCGCTCGCCGCCGCCGTCGCCCTGGACGCCTTCGTGCTGCGCACCCTGCTCGTGCCCGCCCTCATGCACCTGCTCGGCGGCGCCAACTGGTGGCTGCCGCGCCGGCTGGACGCCTGGCTGCCCCGGATCAGCATCGAGCCGCCCGAGGCGCGCGCCGCCCATGAGAGGCTGGCCGCTGCGACGGACGCCGAGATGGCGGACGTACTGGCGAAGGAGCAGCGGCAGGATGTACGCGATATCGCTGGGTGACGACGGCGCCGAACTGCGGCCCCTGGAGCCCTGGCACGCCGAGGAGTTCCTCGCGCACCTGGAGCGCGGCCGGGAGTTCATCAACCAGTACGTCCCGTTCGGCTCGAAGGCCGAGGACACCGCCGGTGCGCGCGAGGTCCTCCAGCGGTACGCCGACATGCGGGCCGCCGACACCGGGTCCCTGCACGGGCTGTGGCTGGACGGGAAGCTGGTCGGCGGGGTGCTCTTCCTGAACTTCGACGCCGTCAGCCGCAACTGCGAGGTCGGGTGCTGGCTGGAACCGGCCGCGACCGGACGCGGCCTCGTCACCCGCGCGATGCGGACGCTCCTGGACTGGGCGTTCGGCGCGCGCGGCATGCACCGCGTGGAATGGCACGCGGCGGCGGCCAATGAGCCCAGCATCAACGTGGCGCGGCGGCTCGGCATGACCCGGGAGGGCGTCCTGCGGGAGAACTATCCTCACCGGGGCGTCCGCCACGACACCGAGGTGTGGGCGATCCTCGCCGCCGAGTGGGCGCACGCACGCGCGCGTACCGCTCACAAGGATCATTAAGAAACCTCTCAGACAGCCTCCGTACGGTGCGAGACATGGGAACGAAGACAGTGGACGTGACGAAGACAGCCGAGGAGCCGGAGGCCGTCGAGGCCACCGAGCCCGACGACGAAGTGACGGACGAGGTGACGGAGGCCGAGGCCGCCGCCACCACCAAGGACGGGGGCACATCCTTCGTCGGACAGGGCGCCGGCGCCGTCGTCTCCGCGGCGCTCGGCCTGGTGTCGCTGACGGGTGGCTGGATCGGTACGGTCGCCGCCGCGCGCGAGACCCTCATCGGCCAGCTGGAGACCTCCTCCAGCGCGACCGTCGCCCAGCAGGTCCAGCAGGTCTACGGTGACGCCTGGCAGACCACCGCCCTGTGGGCGGGCCTGTTCGCGCTCATCGCCCTGATCGCCGGCGTCTTCGTGCTGGCCCGGCCCGCCTTCGGCGTCCCCGGCGAGCCGCAGCCCGTGTGGATCAAGTCGGTCGCCTGGGGCGGCGTCGCGCTCGGTGTGATCGGCCTGCTGCTGGCCGTACTGAAGTACACCGACGTCCTGCTCGGCCTGCCTTCCACCAGCTGAACCACCGCAGGTCCTGAGGGGTCTTAGAGCGTACGTGAGCACCTTACGGAGCATCTGAGGCCCCTCACCCGCGTCTAAGGCCCCGGGCGCCGCCGAAGATGCGGAACTCTCCCGATGTGGCGGACCCCCCTGGGAGACGAGAGTTGAGGCATCGCAACAAGCGAAGCCGACTCTCCCGAGGGGACACCATGTTCGAGCACGAGCTCTACCGCCTGCGCACCGCCGACCTCATGCACGAGGCCCAGAACGACCGGCTGGCCCGTGAGATCGTCCGCGGCCGCCGCGCCGCCCGCCGGGAAGCGGCCCGCCGAGCCGCCGAGGGCGAGGTGCATACCTCCCGTCTCGGCCGCCTGCGGATCACCCGCACCGCATGACCATCGGGGGACCGGCGCCAGGGCGCACCACGAAAACCGGTGCCCCGCTGTCAGGGCCGCGTGCGATGCTCTGGCCCGTGGAGAACCAGTCCGTCAGCCCGGTGTTCGTCGGTCGTGCCGACGAGGTGCAGATCCTGAACGACGCGCTCGCCCGTGCCGAGGCCGGAGGAACCTCCCCGGCCTTCGGCAGCGGGGGAGAGCCCCAGGCGCTGCTCCTCGGCGGCGAGGCTGGCGTCGGCAAGACCCGCCTCGTCGAGGAGTTCGCCAACCGCGCCGCCCGCGCGGGAGCCGTCGTCGCCCTCGGCGGCTGCGTGGAGATCGGCGCCGACGGGCTGCCCTTCGCGCCCTTCTCCACCGCCCTGCGCGCCCTGCGCCACGAACTTCCCGGGGAACTCGCCGCCGCCGCGGCGGGCCAGGAGGAGGAACTGGCCCGGCTGCTGCCCGAACTCGGCGAGACCGGCTCCCAGCGGCACGACGAGAACGGCATGGCCCGCCTCTTCGAGCTCACCGCCCGGCTGCTGGAGCGCGTCTCCGCCGACCGCACGGTCGTCCTCGTCCTGGAGGACCTGCACTGGGCCGACGCCTCCACCCGCCACCTCCTCGCCTACCTCCTGCGCACCCTGCGCACCGGCCGCCTGGTCGTCCTCGCCACCTACCGCTCCGACGACATCCACCGCCGCCACCCGCTGCGCCCCCTGCTCGCCGAACTCGACCGGCTGCGCACGGTCCGCCGCATCGAACTCGCCCGGTTCAGCCGCGCCGAGGTCGGCCGCCAGATCGCCGGCATCCTCGCCACCGAACCCGACCCGGCCCAGGTCGACGAGATCTTCGAACGCTCCGACGGCAACGCCTTCTTCGTCGAGGAACTCGCCGTCGCCGCCCACGAGGGCTGCTGCACCGGACTCACCGCCTCCCTGCGCGATCTGCTCCTCGTGCGGGTGGAGGCCCTGCCCGAATCCACCCAGCGGGTGGCCCGGATCGTCGCCGAGGGCGGCTCCACCGTGGAGTACCGGCTGCTCGCCGCCGTCGCCCGGCTCGCCGAGGACGATCTCCTGGAGGCGCTGCGGGCCGCCGTCAACGCCAGCATCCTGACCGCCGCGCCCGGCGGCGACGGCTACCGCTTCCGGCACTCCCTGGTCCGCGAGGCGGTCAGCGACGACCTGCTGCCCGGCGAGCGCTCCCGCCTCAACCGCGCCTACGCCGAGGCCCTCCAGGCCGATCCGAGCCTCGTCCCCGCCGACGAACGCGTCATGCGCCTGGCCAGCTACTGGTACCACGCCCACGACCCGGCCAAGGCCCTGCCCGCCGTGCTGGACGCCTCCGTCACCGCCCGCCGCCGGCACGCCTACTCCGAACAACTGCGGCTCCTGGAACGCGCGATGGAGCTGTGGGACTCCGCGCCCGAGGACGTACGGGCCACCCTGCGCCCCGTCGACTACACCGAGGTCTATCCGCCCTGCGGCTGCGACCCCGCCACCACACCCCTGCGCTATCTCGACCTGATGGCCGAGGCCGCCGTCGCCGGACGGCTGTGCGGGGAGCGCGAGCGCGCCCTAAAGATCACCAAGCGAGCGCTGCGTCTGCTCGACGGCGAGGACGACCCCCTGCGGGCCGCGTGGTTCTGGATCCAGCGCTCCCGGCTGGTCCAGGCCCAGGCCCGCGGCGACGGCTGGCAGGAGATCGGCACCGCCCAGGACCTGGTCCGGGGCCTGCCGCCGTCCGAGGTGCACGCCGACGTGCTGGCCACCGCGGCCGCCTGGGCCATGGTCCGGGCACCCGGCCCGGACGCCATGACCGCCGCCGAGCGCGCCGTCGAGTACGCCCGCATGGTGGGCGCCTCCGACATCGAACTGAACGCCCGCCTCACCCTCGGGGTACTGCTCGTCGACGCCGGGGACATCGAGACCGGGCTCGCCCAGATGTACGAGGTGCGGGAGCAGGCGCTGCCGCTCGGACTGCCGTCCGTACTCGGCCGCAGCCACATCAACCTGGCGTCCGTCCTCGAAGGCATCGGCCGCTCCGAGGACGCGGTCGGCATCCTCCGCGAGGGCCTGCGACTCACCCAGGACCGGGGCCTGCGCGACTCGGAGGCCTGGATCTGGGCCAACCTCGCCGAGGCACTGATCTCCCTGGGCCGCTGGGACGAGGCAGCGCAGGCCGCGCTCGCCGCCCAGCGCGTGGGCCAGGTCGCCAAGCCGCGCGGCTGCGCCGCCCACTGCCTCGCCCAGATCGCGCTGGCCCGCGGGCACCTGGACGAGGCCGCCCGGCACCTCGCCGACGGCCGCCTCGCCTACGGCTCCCACGACCCCATGCCGCAGAACGACCTGCCCCTGTCCCGGCTCGCGATAGCCCTCGCGGCCGCCGAGGGCCGCATCCTGGACGCCCGTGCCGAACTCACCCGCGTCCTCGACGCCGGCTTCCAGCCCGGCACCCAGCGCTACGCCTGGCCCCTGCTGCTGGCCGCCGCCACCGCCGAGGCCGACGCCCGGGACCTCCCCGCCGGCGAGGGCCGGGCCGAGACCCTGGAGCGCCTCTTCGACGCGGTGAAGACCCTCACCACCGACGCGCCCATCTGGCGCGCCCACGAGCAGTGGGTCCGCGCGGAACTCCACCGCGCCGAGGGACAGACGCCCCTCGACCTCTGGTCGTCGCTCGTCACCGCCTTCGAGCGGCTCCAGCGGCCCTACGACCTCGCCCGCGTCCGCCACCGGCTCGCCGAGGCCCTGGTGACGGCGGGCGGCGAGGACGACCGGGCCTCGGCGGCGGAACTCCTCCGCCTCGCCCACGCCGTCGCCGACCACCTGGGCGCCCGCCCCCTGGCCGACGAGGCCGCCTCCCTCGCCCGGCGAGCGCGCCTCCCCCTCACGCCCGACGCGCCCCGCCCCGCCGCCGACACCCTCGGCCTCACCAGCCGCGAACGGGACGTCCTGCGGCTGGTCACGGCCGGCCGCACCAACCGCCAGATCGCCGAGGAGCTCTTCATCTCCCCGAAGACGGCCAGCGTCCATGTCTCCAACATCCTCGCCAAGCTGGGCGTCGCGGGGCGGGGCGAGGCCGCGGCGGTGGCGCACCGGATGGGGCTGTTCCCGACGGAGGACGGGGAGCGGGTGGGCGGCGCGGCCTAGGACACCTGCACCTCGCCGCCTAGGACACCTGCACCTCCAGGATCCTGTCGTCCGCGTCCCCCGGTGAGCCCCGGCCGTCGGTGTTGCTCGTCGTCAGCCACAGCTTGTCGCCGCCCGCCGGGACCACCGTGCGCAGCCGGCCGTACTCGCCCTCCAGGAAGGACTGCGGGTCGGCCGCGGCCTCCGTGCCCTTCAGGGGGACGCGCCACAGACGCTCGCCCCTCAGGCCCGCCATCCACACCGAGCCCTCGGCGTAGGCGATGCCGCTGGGGGAGGCGTCGTCCGTCGCCCACTGGGTTATCGGGTTGTGGAACGCCGGGTCGTCCGACTCGCCTTCGGCCTGGGGCCACCCGTAGTTGTCACCCGGCTTGATCGCGTTCAGCTCGTCCCAGGTGTCCTGGCCGAACTCCGCGGCGAACAGGCGCTGTTCGGTGTCCCAGGCCAGGCCCTGCACATTGCGGTGGCCGTACGAGTACACCGGGGAGTCGGGGAAGGGGTTGCCCGGCGCCGGCTCGCCCTCCGGGGTCATCCGCAGGATCTTGCCGCCCAGGGACTTCTTGTCCTGCGAGAGCCCCTCCTCGCCGCTCTCACCCGTGCCCGCGTACAGCATCTTGTCGGGGCCGAAGGCGATCCGGCCGCCGTTGTGGACGAAGCCCTTGGGGATGCCCCTGAAGACGGTGTCCGGGGCGCCCAGTTGCTCACCGGCCGGCTTGTCCTCGTCGACGAGCAGCCGGACGATGCGGTTGTCCGAGGCCGAGGTGAAGTAGGCGTAGACCATGTGGTCCGAGGCGTAGTCCGGGGAGAGCGCGAGGCCCATCAGGCCGCCCTCTCCGGCCGGGGACACCCCGGGCACCTCGCCCAGCTCGGTCTTCTTGCCGCTCTCGGTGTCGACCCGGGTGATGGTGCCCTCGTCACGGGAGGAGACCAGCAGGTCGCCGTCCGGCAGCGGGGCCAGGCCCCACGGGCTCTTCAGACCCTCGGCGACCGTCCGCACCACCTTGGCGGAGCCCTTGGCGGGCGGGGTGTCGTCGGTGGCCCGGGACGAGGGCGGTGCCTGGGAGGCCGCACCGCTGGAGGCCGCGCCGTCACCCGCGCCGGACGAGCCCCCTTCGTCGTCGGAGGAACACCCGGCCGTCAGCAGGAGCGCGGCCGCGGCCAGTACGGCCGACACAGCTCGACGTTGCACGATCATGGTCCCTTCGACGCGGCGGCTTCTCCTTGTCATACACCGCTCGCGCCTCACAGGTTCCCGATCAATGATTCCCGCATCAAGACCGCCCGGCAACCGCCGGATCAGTAACCGCCGGATCAGGCTCGGTAACCGCGGGCTCAGTCCCAGGACCCCCGCGCCCCGGGCAGCGCCCCGACCTCCGCCAGATCCTCCGCCGTGAGCCGCAGCCGCGCCGCCCCCGCGTTCTGCGTCACCCACCGCTCCCGCTTCGCCCCCGGCACCGGCACCACGTGCCGTCCCTGCGCCAGCACCCACGCCAGCGCCACCTGCGCCGGGGTGACGTCTTCCCCATGGCGGCGGGCGATGCGGCGCAGACCGGCCACGATCGGCTGGTTGGCCGCCATCATCTCCGCCGTGAAGCGGGGATGCCGGGCGCGGACGTCGTCCGGCTCGAAGCCCTCGCCCGGCGTCAGCGTGCCGGTGAGGAAGCCGTTGCCCAGCGGCATCGCCGCCAGGAAGCCGATGCCGCGCGCCTCGCACCACGGCAGGAGGGACTCCAGCGCCTCCGGCGACCACACCGACAGCTCCGCCTGCACCGCGCTCACCGGGAAGACCTGCTGCATCCGCCGCAACTGCCGCAGCGTGGCGTCGTGCAGGCGGCTCCCGGACCGGCGACCGCCGCGCGCACCCACCGCGCACATGCCCAACGCCCGTACCTTCCCGGCCCGCACGAGCTCCGCCATCGCCCCCCAGGTCTCCTCGACCGGCACCTCCGGGTCCGCCCGGTGCAGCTGGTACAGGTCGATCACGTCCGTCTGGAGCCGCCGCAGCGACGCGTCGCACGCCCGTTTCACGTACCCGGGGCGGCCGTTGGCCACGATGTGCTGCTCGCCGACCAGCAGCCCGACCTTCGTCGACACGAAGGCGTCCGGCCGGCGTTCCTTCAACACCCGCCCCAGCAACAGCTCGTTGGTGAACGGGCCGTACATGTCGGCCGTGTCCAGCAGCGTCGAGCCCAGATCGAGCGCCCGGTGCACGGCCCGCAGCGACTCGTCACCGCGCTGCCGAGATCCGCTGTACGCCCAGCTCATCGGCATGCACCCGAGTCCGACAGCCCCCACCGCGAGCGCCGCCGCGCCGATCGTCCTGCGCTCCACCTGCCCGTGACCCTCCCTCTTCCGCCACCCCAACCTAACCTCTGCCGTCCCGGGGACCTGACATAGCCTCCGGTGCATGACTGCTGACGTGTGGCTTCCCATCCCGCCGGACGAGATCGAAGGGCTCCCCGAGGGGCCGGACTACCGCTTCTGGAACGGCGCCGAGGACTATCCCGCGGACCCCGCCGCGTGCGCCTTCTACGTCGTCCCCTACATGAAGCCGCCGGGACTCGGACAGCGCCCGCTGCCCCTGATGAGTTCCGTCGAGGTCGTGCAGACGCTGTCCGCCGGCATCGACCACGTCGAGCCCGGACTGCGGCATCTGCGCGCGGGCGTCCGGCTCTGCAACGCGCGCGGGGTGCACGAGGCGAGCACCGCCGAGCTCACGCTCGCGCTGATCCTGGCCTCGCTGCGCGGCATCCCCGACTTCGTGCGCGCCCAGGACAAGGGGGAGTGGCGCGGCGGCTTCCGGCCCGCGCTGGCGGACCAGACCGTGCTCATCGTGGGATACGGCTCGATCGGCGCCGCCATCGAGGACCGGCTCGCGCCGTTCGAGCTCGCGCGGGTGGCGCGCGTCGCGCGCTCCGAGCGCACTACGGAGCGCGGGCCGGTGCATCCACTCACCCGGCTTCCCGCCCTGCTCCCCGAGGCGGACGTCGTCGTGCTCTCCACCCCGCTCACCGAGACCACGCGCCACCTGGTCGACGCCGACTTCCTGGCCCGGATGAAGGACGGGGCGCTGCTGGTGAACATCGCCCGCGGCGGCGTCGTCGACACCAAGGCCCTTCTCGCCGAACTGGAGAGCGGGCGCATCACCGCGGCCCTCGACGTCACCGATCCCGAACCGCTGCCGCCGGGCCACCCTCTGTGGCAGGCTCCGGGCGTGCTCATCAGTCCGCACGTCGGTGGCCCGACATCCGCCTTCATGCCCCGCGCCAAGCGGCTGCTGGTGGAGCAGTTGAGCCGTTTCGTGAACCGGGAGCCGCTGCGCAACGTGATCCTTACGACGGGTGCCGACAGCGGCCCGTTGACCAACGCAACAGCCACGTAACCCGGTTCGGGTACCCTCCGCAACCTTCCGGACGCGGTCCGTACCCGCATCCCCGCTGGTCGTCACGGAGCGTAGAGAACCTATGTCCCTGAGTGACGAGACTGGTGTATCGTCCCGACAGGGGCTGCGCCGCGCACCGTTCGGCGCCGGGGATGGACATTGCAGACTGTGAGGGGGGCGACGGGCGATGCACGGCCTATGGACCAACGATCCGACGCGGCGGGGCCGCCGGCGGCGACCCTGGCGCACGGCCGCGCGCAGGCGCGGCCACCACGGCAGTCTCGGCGGCCACCACAGCCATCACCGCAGGCACAGCAGCCGCCGCAGGCAGGCCCATCCAGCGCACCGGGACCCGCGGGACCCGGGAGCGGCGCGGACCGGGAGGGACCGGTGATCTCGCCGCCGCCTCCCACGACGACCCTCAACGGCGCGTTGCGGGCCCATCCTTCGTCGGGGGCGCTGCCCCGGCCGCCGTCCACCGGCGGCGGGGCCGGCATGGTCCCCCAACTCGTTCTGGCCCTGGTGTGCGCGGGATACGCCGTCGGTTCCGCGCTCGGCTGGGGTTCGGACGAACTCGCCTTGATCATGGGCGACTTCGGGCTGAGCGCCGCGGCCGCCGCCGCAGCGGTCTCGTGCTTCCTGTACGCCCGCAGCCGCCGGATCCGCTTCCGGCCGGCCTGGCTGCTGTTCGCCCTCTCCTCGGTGATGGCGTCCCTCGGCAATCTGGTCTGGGGGTGGTACGAGGTCGTGCTCGAGCGGCCCGTGCCCAGCCCTAGCTACGCGGACGGCTTCTTCCTGTGCTTCGCCCCGCCCGCCATCGTGGGGCTGCTGGTGCTCGCCAAGCGCCCGGTGACCAGGGCCGGCTGGGTCTGCCTCGGCCTCGACGCCTGGCTGATCGGCGGCTCCCTGCTGACTCTGGCGTGGAGCCTCGCCCTCGCCCAGACCGCCGCCCAGTCCGAGGCGACGAGCGTGGCGCACACCGCGCTGTCGCTGGCCTACCCGCTGCTGGACATCGCGCTGGTCAGCATGGTGCTGGCGCTGCACTTCCGGCGCTCGTCGGTGAACCGCACCGCGGTGAACACCGCGATCGGGGCACTCGCCCTGACCGTGATGTGCGACGCCCTGTTCACCTCGCCGCTGATGCACAGCAACTACCGCTCCGGCCAGCTCCTCGACGCGGGCTGGTTCGCCGGCTCGCTGCTGCTCGCCTACGCCCCCTGGGCCTCCCCCCGGGGCGGCGACGCGGAGCGGCAGGAGGGCGAGGGGTACACGCGCGTGGTGCACGAGCACCTGCCGGGACAGCGGGGCGGCGGCAGCCACCACCACCTGCCCCCGCAGGGAGGTGATCACAGCCGGTTCCCGGCGGCCCGGCCGATCGCCGGCTCGCTGGCCGCCCTCACGCCCTATCTCGCCGCCGCCGTCTGCACGCTGGGGATCCTCTACAACGTCCTCAACGGCCGCAGCGTCGACCGGGTCGTGCTCATCACCGGGGGCACCGTCGTGCTCGCCCTCGTGGTGCGCCAGGGCATCATGCTGCTCGACAACATCACCCTCACCCAGGAACTGGCGCAGAAGGAGAACCACTTCCGCTCCCTGGTGCAGGGCTCCAGCGACGTCATCATGATCGCCGCGCCGAACGGCATCCTGCGCTACGTCTCCCCGGCCGCGGCCGGCGTCTACGGCCGCCCCGCGGAGGAGCTGGTGGGCACCGAACTGGCCAACCTCATCCACCCGGAGGACCTGGGCTGCGTGGTGCACGAGGTGCGCCGCTTCCTCGCCGCCAGCCCGCACGAGGAACCCACCACGCGCATCGAGTGCCGTTTCCGCTCCGGCGACGGCGGCTGGCTGAACGTGGAGTCCACCGTCAACCGCCACCACGGCGGCCTCATCTTCAACAGCCGGGACGTGACCGAACGCGTCCGCCTCCAGGCGCAGCTCCAGCACAACGCCGAGCACGACCCGCTCACCGACCTGCCCAACCGCGCCCTGTTCACCAAGCGCGTGCAGCAGGCCCTGTCCGGCCGCCGCGCCTCCGACCGCGGCGCCGCCCTGCGCGGCACGGCCGTCCTCTTCATCGACCTGGACGGCTTCAAGGCCGTCAACGACACCATCGGGCACCAGGCCGGGGACGAACTGCTCGTGCAGGCCGCCCGCAGGCTCCAGGAGGCGGTCCGGCACGGGGACACCGCCTCCCGGCTCGGCGGCGACGAGTTCGCCGCGCTGATCGTCGGAGACGGCACCCGTGACCGGTCCGCCCGCGAACGGCACATCCTGGAGCTCGCCGACCGCCTCAGGCTCACGCTGTCGCAGCCGTACGTCATCGACGGCAACGATGTCCGGGTCGCCGCCTCCATCGGCGTCGCGTTCGCCGAGCCGGGCCTGGGCGCGGGCGAGCTGCTGCGCAACGCCGACCTCGCGATGTACCGGGCCAAGGCGTCCGGGAAGGGCCGGGTCGAGCTGTACAAGCCGCAGATGCAGCAGGACGTCGTACGCAAGGCCGAGCTGGCCACCCGCCTGCGGGCCGCGCTGCACGACGGCGAGTTCGCGCTGCTGCACCAGCCGGTGGTGCGCCTGGAGGACGGCCGGATCACCTCGGTCGCCGCCCAGGCGCGCTGGCGGTCCTCGCAGGGCGTGCTGTTCACGCCCGCCGAGTTCCTGCGGGTCGCCGAGGACAGCGACAAGACCGCCGAGCTGGGCCGCTGGATGCTGGAGGAGGCCGTCGAGCAGGCCGCCGAGCGCGCCGCCACCGGGCTCTCGGTGCCGGTGACCGTCCGGATCAGCGCGCGCCGGCTGCTGGACCGCTCGATGCCGCCCGACTCGATCGAGGCCCTGCTCACCCGGTACCGGCTGCCGTCGGGCTCGCTGGTGATCGAGCTGGCCGACACCGACGTACGGGGCTCGCTGGACGAGCTGGAGCGCCGCCTCGGCGCGCTGCGCAGACTCGGCGTGCGGATCGCGCTGGACGGCTTCGGCAGTGGCTGCGCGGCGATCACCGCGCTGCGCAGGCTGCCCGTGGACGTGCTCAAGGTGGACCGCGGCCTGGTCGAGGGCGTCGTGGAGTCCGCGCGGCTGCACAAGATCACCAGCGGGCTGCTGCGGATCGCCGCCGACCTGGGGCTGCAGTCCGTGGCCGAGGGCGTGGACCTGCCCGAGCAGGTGGTGGCGCTGCGGGCGATGGGCTGCACCCATGGTCTGGGCATGGCCTTCTCCGGTCCGCTGGACGAGTACCGGCTGCGCCGGGCGCTCGCCTCCGGCCGCTACCCGGTCCCGCACGGGCCGGGGGAGCCGGCGTTCGCGGGTGTGCGGGAGCCGCAGGGCCGGGGGGTGCCCGCCGTTCTCGGAGGCGGCGGCACCCTTCGCTCACATAATGAGACTCCCGTCCCACCACCTTGACACGCGGTGCGTGCCGGGGGGAGGGTCAGTGCCATGCGCACCCGAATTCTCGTACTTGGAAAGCGCGTCGGCTGACGCTGAGCCCTTGACCGCTCAGCGACCCACTCCCGGCGCGCTCCCCTCGCTTGCCTGACGGCACGAGGGGTTTTTTGTTGCACCAGCAGCAGTCGTACACCGTACAAACTTCGCAAAAACCCTCAGCATCGAGAAGAGAATGCCGATGACCGAGCAGGCCACCGGGGCCCATCATCCGCAGCCGCGGCCCCGTTCCGGAGGACAGCAGTCCGCCCCCGAGCACGTCACGGGTGCGCAGTCCCTCATCCGCTCTCTCGAGGAAGTCGGGGCCGACACGGTATTCGGCATTCCCGGTGGTTGCATCCTTCCGGCGTACGACCCGCTGATGGACTCCACCCGCGTGCGGCACATCCTGGTGCGCCACGAGCAGGGCGCCGGTCACGCGGCCGAGGGGTACGCGCTGGCCACCGGCAAGGTCGGTGTCTGCATGGCGACCTCGGGCCCCGGCGCGACCAACCTCGTCACGCCGATCGCCGACGCGCACATGGACTCGGTGCCGATGGTCGCGATCACCGGCCAGGTGGCCTCCAAGGCGATCGGCACGGACGCCTTCCAGGAAGCGGACATCGTCGGCATCACCATGCCGATCACCAAGCACAACTTCCTCGTCACCAAGGCCGATGACATCCCGCGGGTGATCGCGCAGGCGTTCCACATCGCCTCCACCGGCCGCCCCGGCCCGGTCCTGGTCGACATCGCCAAGGACGCCCTCCAGGCACAGACCACCTTCTCCTGGCCGCCGGTCATGGACCTGCCCGGCTACCGTCCGGTCACCAAGCCGCACGCCAAGCAGATCCGCGAGGCGGCCAAGCTGATCACCTCCGCGAAGCGGCCCGTCCTCTACGTCGGCGGCGGCGTCCTCAAGGCCAAGGCCACCGCCGAGCTGAAGGTCCTCGCGGAGCTCACCGGAGCGCCCGTCACCACCACCCTGGTGGCGCTCGGCGCCTTCCCCGACAGCCACCCGCTGCACGTGGGAATGCCGGGCATGCACGGATCGGTCACCGCCGTCACCGCGCTGCAGAAGGCCGACCTGATCGTCGCCCTCGGTGCCCGCTTCGACGACCGCGTCACCGGCAAGCTGGACAGCTTCGCCCCGCACGCCAAGATCGTCCACGCCGACATCGACCCGGCCGAGATCGGCAAGAACCGTGCCGCCGACGTGCCGATCGTGGGGGACGCCCGCGAGGTCATCGCCGACCTGATCCAGGCGGTCCAGAAGGAGCACAACGACGGCCACCAGGGCGACTACAGCGCCTGGTGGCACGACCTGAACCGGTGGCGCGAGACCTACCCGCTCGGCTACGACCAGCCTGAGGACGGCTCGCTGTCGCCGCAGCAGGTCATCGAGCGCATCGGGCAACTCGCCCCGGAGGGCACGGTGTTCACCGCGGGCGTGGGCCAGCACCAGATGTGGGCCGCGCACTACATCGAGTACGACAAGCCCGCGACCTGGCTCAACTCCGGCGGCGCCGGGACGATGGGCTACGCGGTCCCGGCCGCGATGGGCGCCAAGGCCGGCGCACCGGACCGCACGGTCTGGGCGATCGACGGCGACGGCTGCTTCCAGATGACCAACCAGGAACTGGCCACCTGCGCCCTGAACAACATCCCGATCAAGGTCGCCATCATCAACAACGGCGCCCTCGGGATGGTCCGCCAGTGGCAGACCCTGTTCTACAACCAGCGCTACTCCAACACCGTGCTGCACAGCGGCCCGGAGGCGGACGGCAGGCAGCCCAGCGCCGGCACCCGCGTCCCCGACTTCGTCAAGCTGTCGGAGGCCATGGGCTGTTACGCGATCCGCTGCGAGGACCCGGCCGACCTCGACAAGGTGATCGAGGAGGCCAACTCCATCAACGACCGCCCGGTGGTCGTCGACTTCATCGTCCACGAGGACGCGATGGTGTGGCCGATGGTCGCCGCCGGCACCTCCAACGACGAGATCATGGCCGCCCGGGACGTCCGCCCCGACTTCGGCGACAACGAAGACGACTGAGCGAGAGAGACGCAGAGAAAAATGTCCAAGCACACGCTCTCGGTCCTGGTGGAGAACACGCCCGGCATCCTGGCGCGGATCGCCGCCCTGTTCTCCCGCCGCGGCTTCAACATCGACTCGCTCGCGGTCGGTGTCACCGAGCACCCCGACATCAGCCGCATCACCATCGTGGTCAGCGTGGCCGACCTGCCGCTGGAGCAGGTGACCAAGCAGCTCAACAAGCTCGTCAACGTGCTGAAGATCGTCGAGCTGGAGCCCGGTTCGGCCGTGCAGCGCGAACTCGTTCTGGTGAAGGTGCGCGCCGACAACGAGACGCGCTCCCAGATCGTCGAGATCGTCCAGCTGTTCCGCGCCAAGACCGTCGACGTCTCCCCGGAGGCCGTCACGATCGAGGCCACCGGCTCCAGCGACAAGCTGGAGGCGATGCTGAAGATGCTGGAGCCCTTCGGCATCAAGGAACTCGTCCAGTCCGGCACGATCGCGATCGGACGCGGAGCACGCTCGATCACGGACCGCTCGCTGCGCGCCCTCGACCGGTCGGCATAACGACGGATCCGGGCGGCCGGGGAACACCGGCCGCCCGCATACCGAGACCCCCGAACTTCCCTTCCGCCCACCGTCATACGGTGGGACGCAACACCTGCACACAAGGAGAGAACCCAAAGTGGCCGAGCTGTTCTACGACGCCGACGCCGACCTGTCCATCATCCAGGGCCGCAAGGTCGCGGTCATCGGTTACGGCAGCCAGGGCCACGCCCACGCGCTGTCGCTCCGTGACTCGGGTGTCGACGTGCGCGTCGGTCTGCACGAGGGCTCCAAGTCCAAGGCCAAGGCCGAGGAGCAGGGCCTGCGCGTGGTGACGCCGTCGGAGGCCGCCGCCGAGGCCGACGTCATCATGATCCTCGTCCCGGACCCGATCCAGGCCCAGGTCTACGAGGAGCACATCGCCCCGAACCTGAAGGACGGCGACGCGCTGTTCTTCGGCCACGGCCTGAACATCCGCTACGGCTTCATCAAGCCCCCGGCCGGCGTCGACGTCTGCATGGTCGCCCCCAAGGGCCCGGGCCACCTGGTCCGCCGCCAGTACGAGGAGGGCCGCGGCGTTCCGTGCATCGCCGCCGTCGAGCAGGACGCCACCGGCAACGCCTTCGCGCTGGCCCTGTCGTACGCCAAGGGCATCGGCGGCACCCGTGCCGGCGTCATCAAGACGACCTTCACCGAGGAGACCGAGACCGACCTGTTCGGTGAGCAGGCCGTCCTCTGCGGTGGCACCGCCGCCCTGGTCAAGGCCGGTTTCGAGACGCTGACCGAGGCCGGCTACCAGCCCGAGATCGCGTACTTCGAGTGCCTGCACGAGCTGAAGCTGATCGTGGACCTCATGTACGAGGGCGGCCTGGAGAAGATGCGCTGGTCGATCTCCGAGACCGCCGAGTGGGGCGACTACGTCACCGGCCCGCGGATCATCACCGACGCCACCAAGGCCGAGATGAAGAAGGTCCTCGCGGAGATCCAGGACGGCACCTTCGCGCAGGCCTGGATGGACGAGTACCACGGCGGTCTGAAGAAGTACAACGAGTACAAGCAGCAGGACTCCGAGCACCTGCTGGAGACCACGGGCAAGGAGCTGCGCAAGCTCATGAGCTGGGTCGACGAGGAGGCGTAAGCCGCATGGTCACGGGGTCGGAGCACGCGCTCCGGCCCCGTTGTCCACATCGTCCAGCCACGGACGAGTGATCCTTCCGCCGCGGCGTAAGACGCCTCGGCCCGCAGCACTACACTTCTCGACAACATACGCGTCAGGCCCACAGCGTCGTGCGTCTTCCACGCGGCAAGCCCCTCCACCGCCAGCGGCCGTCGGGACGGCCGTCCGCAATGGACATGTGAGGACTCACGTGAGCTCGAAACCCGTCGTACTCATCGCTGAAGAGCTGTCGCCCGCCACCGTCGACGCGCTCGGCCCCGACTTCGAGATCCGCCACTGCAACGGCGCCGACCGGGCCGAGCTGCTCCCGGCCATCGCCGACGTGGACGCGATCCTGATCCGCTCGGCCACCAAGGTCGACGCCGAGGCCATCGCCGCCGCGCACAAGCTGAAGGTCGTCGCACGAGCCGGCGTCGGCCTGGACAACGTCGACGTCTCCGCCGCCACCAAGGCCGGCGTGATGGTGGTCAACGCCCCCACGTCCAACATCGTGACCGCCGCCGAGCTGGCCTGCGGCCTCCTCGTCGCCACCGCCCGCCACATCCCGCAGGCCAACGCCGCGCTGAAGAACGGCGAGTGGAAGCGCAGCAAGTACACGGGCGTCGAGCTCGCCGAGAAGACCCTGGGCGTCGTCGGCCTCGGCCGGATCGGTGCCCTGGTCGCCCAGCGCATGTCCGGCTTCGGCATGAAGGTCGTCGCCTACGACCCGTACATCCAGCCCGCCCGCGCCGCGCAGATGGGCGTCAAGGTGCTGTCGCTGGACGAGCTGCTCGAGGTCTCCGACTTCATCACCGTCCACCTTCCCAAGACCCCGGAGACCGTCGGTCTCATCGGCGACGAGGCGCTGCGCAAGGTCAAGCCGAGCGTCCGCATCGTCAACGCCGCGCGCGGCGGGATCGTCGACGAGGAGGCGCTGTACTCCGCCCTCAAGGAGGGCCGGGTCGCCGGTGCCGGTCTCGACGTGTACGCGAAGGAGCCCTGCACGGACTCCCCGCTCTTCGAGTTCGACCAGGTCGTCGCCACCCCGCACCTCGGTGCCTCCACCGACGAGGCGCAGGAGAAGGCCGGTATCGCCGTCGCCCGCTCGGTGCGTCTCGCGCTCGCCGGTGAGCTGGTCCCGGACGCGGTGAACGTGCAGGGCGGCGTCATCGCCGAGGACGTCAAGCCGGGCCTGCCGCTCGCCGAGCGCCTCGGCCGGATCTTCACCGCGCTCGCGGGTGAGGTCGCGGTCCGCCTCGACGTCGAGGTGTACGGCGAGATCACCCAGCACGACGTCAAGGTGCTCGAACTCTCCGCGCTCAAGGGCGTCTTCGAGGACGTCGTCGCCGAGACGGTGTCCTACGTCAACGCCCCGCTGTTCGCCCAGGAGCGCGGCGTGGAGGTGCGGCTGACCACCAGCTCGGAGTCGGCCGACCACCGCAATGTGGTCACCGTGCGCGGCACGCTCGGCAGCGGCGAGGAGGTCGCGGTCTCCGGCACCCTGGCCGGCCCCAAGCACCTCCAGAAGCTCGTCGCGGTCGGCGAGTACGACGTCGACCTCGCGCTCGCCGACCACATGGTGGTGCTGCGCTACGAGGACCGTCCGGGTGTCGTCGGCACCGTGGGCCGGGTCTTCGGCGAGGCGGGCATCAACATCGCCGGCATGCAGGTGTCCCGCGCGGTCGCCGGCGGCGAGGCGCTGGCCGTGCTGACGGTGGACGACACGGTGCCCTCCGGGGTGCTGGCCGAGGTCGCCGAGGAGATCGGGGCGACGTCCGCCCGCGCGGTGAACCTGGCCTGACGCCACTGCCGCTCATACGCCGGACGGGCTGAGACGCGCTCAGCCCGTCCGGCGTTCTGCTGCGCCCGCGGCAGACTCACCGCCGCCCCCGCGACCGCCGCCCCCTGCAGCGGGCCGAGGAGCATCAGCACGCCGAGCGCGGTCCACTCACGGCGGCCGGGGGGTTCGTTGTCGTGGCGTGGAATGTGCACACGTACTAAACGACCGTATATGACGATCGTATAGGACGCGTGTATGGATGCGGAGTAGGCTGTCCGTCATGGGACACCGTGAGGATCTGCTCGAAGGCGCCAAGCGCTGCCTGCTGGCGAAGGGGTTCGTGCGGACGACCGCGCGCGACATCGTCAAGGAGTCGGGGACCAACCTGGCGTCGATCGGCTATCACTACGGCTCGAAGGACGCCTTGCTGGCGCAGGCCTACGCGGCGCTGGTCGAGGAGGTGGGCGACACCTTCGAGGGCGACGGGACCGCGGGGATCACCGCGGAGCCGGGCTCGGTCGAGCGGTTCCAGCAGGTGTGGTCGAACATCATCGCCACCCTGCGCGAGCCCGGTTCGCTGTGGCGGCTCAGCATGGAGATCGTCGTCATGGGCGACCAACTCCCCGAGGTCCGCGACCATCTGGCGGTGGCTCAGCGGCAGGCCGGGCGCGGTCTGATTCCGCTGCTCATGGGCGGGCGCGAGGAGGACGTCGAGGACGGCACCGCCGACACCCTCGGCATGTTCTACGTGACCCTCATGACGGGCCTCATCGCCCAGTGGACCTTCGACCCGGAGACCGCGCCGCGCGCGGAGCAGCTCACCGAGGGCCTGCGCCAGGTGATCGAGGCCGCCACCCGGAACTAGGAGGGGGCCGACTACAGCCGCGCCCCCTTCAGCGCCATGTGCAGCAGCAGCCGGTCCTCCCCGTCGTCCAGGTCGAGACCCGTCAGCTGTTCCACCCGGGACAGCCGGTAGTAGAGCGTCTGCCGGTGGATCCCGAGTTCGGCGGCCGTGCGCGCCGCCTGTCCCGCGCGATCGAGGTAGACCTCGGCGGTGCGCGCGAGTTCCCGGTGCGCGGGGGAGAGCAGCGGGGTCACCGCCGGATCGAGCGCCGTCCCCGGCGGCAGCGCGGTGAGCAGACGGTACGGGCCGATGCGCGCCCACTGTGCGACGGGCCCGAGCCGCGGCTCGGCCAGCACCGCGCGTGCCGCGGCCGACGCCTCCCGCCAGGCCGCCCCCAGTTCCCCGAGCCCGGCCCGGGCGGCCGCGATGCCCGCGCCCCCGTGTCCGCCCGCCCGCTCCAGCAGCCGTCCGGCCGCGGCGGTCGCCGGAGTCAGCACCTCCGGCGAGCGCAGCCGGATCAGCAGCGCCAGCGAGTGGGCCGTCGTCCCCCACGGCACCGTGCACAGGGCCGTGGCGCCCGGCACCGTGCGCACCGACGGGGCGTCGTCCGGGTCGGCCGAGGGCCACGGGGCGACGCAGACGACCGTGTGGAGGGAGTCGGCGCGCACGCCCAGGGCGGTGCGGAGTTCGGCGACGGCCATCTCGCGCTGCCAGTCCCGCTCGGCGGTGAGGACGGCCCGCAGTTCACGGGTGAGGTCGGCGCCGTGCTGGGCCTCGTCGGCGAGCAGGGCGCCGATGCGGACGGTGACGTCCATCGCGGCGGCCAGCCGGCGGTCGGTGGGGCCCGGGTCGTCGTCCAGGAGCCAGACGTAACCGAGGACCACGCCCCGATGCCGTACCGGCAGACAGATCCGGCCGCGGTAGACGCCGGCCTCCGGGGTGGGCGGGATGCGGACGGGGGCGCTCGCGCGGGTGATGCCGAAGCCCTCGAACCAGGCGCGGACGGCGGCCGTGGAGCGGCGGGTCAGGATCGAGCGGGTGCGCACGGGGTCCAGCGCGGAGGCGTCCAGCTCGCCCTCGCTGTCGTAGGCGCCGAAGGCGATCAGCTCGAAGTCGCGGTTCTCCAGGGTCGCCGGGGCACCCAGCAGCTCCGAGATCTCGTCGACCAGCTCCTGGTAGTCACCCTTGAATTCCGACGTCACCCGGGCATTCTCCCGCATTTTCCGAGGTGCCTCATACATCTGTATGAGATCTGCGGCACGGATGCGTGACAGCTGTCGATGGCCGAGGATCGGAGGGATCCTTAGGTTTCACGGTGGTTCTCCGTGCCGTACCCGAACCGTTGGGATACGGCCTGTTTCGGATGGTTGTGGAGGTGCCCCGTGCTGGGTCCCGTGATTCTCGCCGCGTCGCGCAGCGACCGGATGCGACGTCTCGTCTCGGCCGCTCCGGTCACCAAGCAGGTCGTCGACCGCTTCATCCCCGGCGAGACCGTGGACGACATCGTCCCGATCGTCGAGGACCTCGCGGCCAAGGGCCTGGAGCTGACCATGGACGTGGTCGGCGAGGACATCACCACCCCCGCGCAGGCCGAGGCCGCCCGCGACGCCTACCTGGCGCTGATCGACCGGCTCAAGGGGCTGGAGCTCGGCACCCGCGCGGAGATGTCGGTGAAGCTGTCGATGTTCGGCCAGGCGCTGCCCGGCGGCCACGAGCTGGCGCTGGCGAACGTCCGCCCGGTGGTGGAGGCCGCCGCCGCCATCGGCACCACGGTCACCCTGGACGCGGAGGACCACACGACCCTCGACTCGATGTTCGCCATCCACGAGGAGCTGCGGAAGGACTTCCCGCAGACAGGCTGCGTGATCCAGGCCTACCTGTTCCGCACCGAGGCCGACGCCCGCCGCCTGGCCGCCGACGGCAGCCGGGTGCGCATCGTGAAGGGCGCCTACAAGGAGCCCGCCGAGGTCGCTTACCAGGACAAGGCGGAGATCGACAAGGCGTACGTCCGGATCATGCGCATCCTGATGGAGGGCTCCGGGTACCCGATGATCGGGTCCCACGACCCGCGTCTGATCTCCATCGCCCAGGAGCTGGCCCACCGTGCCGGTCGCAAGCTCGACGAGTACGAGTTCCAGATGCTCTACGGCATCCGTGGCGACGAGCACCTGCGCCTGGCCGCCGAGGGCCACCGGATGCGCGTCTACACCGCCTACGGCACCGATTGGTACGGCTACTTCATGCGGCGGCTTGCGGAGAAGCCGGCGAACCTGCGCTTCTTCGTCCGCTCGATGGTCACCAAGGGCTGAGCCCGAAACACCCGCTCACGTACAAGGAGTTACGGATCTCATGGACGCTGTGACCCAGGTCCCCACCCCCGTCAACGAGCCGGTGCACGGCTACGCCCCCGGCTCGCCCGAGCGCGCCCGGCTGGAGGCCAAGCTCAAGGAGCTGGCCGACAACCCGATCGACCTGCCGATGACCATCGGCGGCGAGAAGCGGATGGGCGGCGGCGAACGTGTCGACGTCGTGCAGCCGCACAACCACAAGGCCCGCCTCGGCACCTTCGCCCACGCCACCCAGCAGGACGCCCAGGACGCCATCGACGCCGCCCTCGCCGCCGCCCCGGCCTGGCGCGCGATGTCCTTCGACGACCGCGCGGCGATCATCCTGCGCGCCGCCGAGCTGCTGGCCGGCCCCTGGCGCGAGACGCTGGCCGCCTCCACCATGCTCGGCCAGTCCAAGACCGCCCAGCAGGCCGAGATCGACACCCCCTGCGAGCTGGTCGACTTCTGGCGCTTCAACGTCAAGTACGCCCGTGACCTGCTCGCCGAGCAGCCCCCGGCGAACTCCCCCGGCGTGTGGAACCGTCTCGACCACCGCCCGCTGGAGGGCTTCGTCTACGCGATCACGCCGTTCAACTTCACGGCCATCGCGGGCAACCTGCCCACCGCCCCCGCGCTCATGGGCAACGTCGTCGTGTGGAAGCCGTCCCCGACGCAGACCCACGCCGCCGTGCTGCTGATGCGGCTGCTGGAGGAGGCGGGCCTGCCCAAGGGCGTCATCAACCTCGTCACCGGCGACGGCATCGAGGTCTCCAAGGTCGCCCTGGAGCACCGCGATCTCGCCGGCATCCACTTCACCGGCTCGACCAAGACCTTCCAGTACCTGTGGAAGACGGTCGGCAACAACATCGAGAAGTACCGCACCTACCCGCGCATGGTCGGCGAGACCGGCGGCAAGGACTTCGTCGTCGCCCACCCGAGCGCCGACCGCGCCATCCTGAAGACCGCGCTGACCCGCGGTGCCTTCGAGTACCAGGGCCAGAAGTGCTCGGCGACCTCCCGCGCCTACATCCCGGCGTCGATCTGGAACTCCGGCTTCAAGGAGGAGTTCGCCGCCGAGGTCGACTACCTCACCATGGGTGACGTCACCGACCTGGCGAACTTCATCGGTGCCGTCATCGACGAGCGTGCCTTCGCCAAGAACAAGGCCGCCATCGACCGCGCCAAGGCCGACCCGTCCTGCACGATCGTGGCGGGCGGCTCCTACGACGACTCGGTGGGCTACTTCGTCCGCCCGACCGTCATCGAGTGCGACGACCCGCAGAACGAGGTGTTCACCACCGAGTACTTCGGCCCGATCCTCGCCGTGCACGTCTACGAGGACGACAAGTACGAGGAGACGCTGACCCAGATGGAGTCCGCCTCCGACTACGCCCTCACCGGCTCGGTCATCTCCAGCGACCGCGCGGCCACCGCGTACACCATGGACAAGCTGCGCTACGCGGCCGGCAACTTCTACATCAACGACAAGTCGACCGGCGCCGTCGTCGGCCAGCAGCCCTTCGGCGGCGGCCGGGCCTCCGGCACCAACGACAAGGCCGGCGCCCCGCAGAACCTGATGCGCTGGACGCTGACCCGTGCCATCAAGGAGACGCTGGTCCCGCCGACCGACTACACGTACCCGCACATGGGCTGATCGACGGCAGGCAGGAACGGGCCGGATCCCTCGGGATCCGGCCCGTTCCCGTCGCCGCCGTCTCAGATAGTAGGAAGTCCGAGTAATTGTGGAGACAGAAGCGTCCCGCTCCCTTAACTTTGTAGGAGCCGAACGTCTCGCTCGATCAAGCGAATGGCGGTCGTGAGCCGGGCCCCGTGCAGGCAACCCCTGCGGCCACCGCTCCCCGCCCCGGCGTCTCGTAACCCCTCTTCCGCACTCCAGAGTTGTTTCGAAGGAGTCGATTTCCCATGGCCGAGACGACCGCCCGCCGAGTCCGTCACCTCCCCCGCTCCAGCGAGTCCGACCGCAAGAACGCCGCCGCCGCCCTCCAGCGCGCGCTCGACCGCCGTGACAACGGCGGCGCCACCGGCCACTGAGCCGGACCGCACACGCCGGGAGCCGCACCCGCGCGAGGTGCGGCGCGGGGTTCAGGCGCCGCGCCGCACCTCGAAATGGTCGATGCGCTTGCCGTCATGGGCGAGGGCGGACACCTTCAGCCGCGCACCGGGCCCGCTGACCGCCTCCACCTTCAGGACCGAGAAGCCCCGGTAGCGCACGCGGGACCACTCCACGGTCTCCCGCTTCACCGACCGCGACCTGGTCCACCGGAAGGTGTCCACCGACTCGCGGTCCTTCACCCGGCCCTCGTAGCTCTCCTCGACGCCCGCCGGGAAGCCGTACAGGTCCTTGCCGCCTCCGCCGGCCGTGACGTACACGGTGCCGTCCCGCGCCGGGTCGGTGGCCGCGCCGATCGGCACCGGGCGGCCCACCTCGCCGTTCTTGATGGCGTCGGTCCGCTCGTAGACATGGTTGTGGCCGTTGATCACCAGATCCACCCGGTGCTCGGCGAACAGCGGCAGCCACTCGGCGCGCACCCCGCCGTCCGAGGCGTGCGTGGACGTCGAGTAGGTGCAGTGGTGGAAGAAGACGACGACGAAGTCCACCGCCGCCGACGCCCGCAGCTCCCGCAGCCGCCCGGCCAGCCACCTCGTCTGCCGGCCCTCGGTGTACCCGAGGTTCGCCGGGATCTCGTACGACACGTCGTTGGCGTCCAGCGCCACGAAGCCGACGTTGCCGTAGACGAAGGAGTACACCCCCGGCGCGGTCCGCGGGTCGAAGCCGCTCTCCGGGAGGCTGAAGCGGGCCACCTGGCCGCCGTAGCCGTCGGGGGAGTACCAGGCCTCCATGTCGTGGTTGCCGGTGGTCACCATCCACGGCACGGTCTTGGCGACCGGCTCGTTCTGCTTCAGGAACAGATCCCAGAACCCGGGGTCGTAGCCGTCCGACTCCTCGCCCCGGCCCTTGACGTTCGCGTAGCAGATGTCCCCGGCGTGCAGATGGAACGCCGGGTCCTGACGCAGCAGCAGCTGGTCACCGGCCTCGGCCGCGTCGCTGACGCCCTGGTCGCCGAAGGCCGTGAACACGAAGGACTCCGGGTTCGCCGGCGCGGTACGGAAGGAGGCGACGGTGGAGCGGTGCGGGGGCGCGGCCGGGTCGAAGCCGTCGTGGCCCACGCCGTAGTAGTACGTCGTGCCGGGCAGCAGGTCGTCCAGGGCCGCGTGCACGTAGTACTGCTCCAGCGCGAGGCGTACGCCCTCCACGCCCGGCGTGTGCAGGGCGCGGATCTCGGCCTCCACCTTGCGGCCCAGCTCGTCCGGGCGGACGCCGATGCGTACGTACGGCTTCCCGACCGCCGCCGGGACCTGCCAGGAGATCCGCATCTGGGTGCGCGGGTCGGCGCCGAAGGCGAGATGGCGGCCGAAGGGCGTGACCGCCGAACCCGGCACCTCCGTGGTCGCGGACCGGGACGGGACGGAGGAGGCGGTGGTGCCCGCACCCGAGCAGCCGGTCAGCGCTCCGCCCGCCACCGCGCCCGCCGTCACCAGCGCGCGGCGCCGGGTCAGCTTGGTGCGCGCGTACTCGTACTGCTCGGCCATGCTCATCCGGCGCGCGAGCCGCGGGGGAATTCCGACGTCGGGGAGGTCCATGACGGAGAACTTCCCAGCGCACCCCAACACCCGTGGGTCGTACGGGTGAACGGCAGCCGACACGATGGAGTTGCCGCCGCCCGGCTGTCCGCATCGCGGACATGGCGTGTCATCCCATGGGACGAGGAGTAGGGTGCCGCGCATGTCGGTTAGCTCTCGCATCCTCAATCTGGCAGTGATCCCCGGTGACGGCATCGGGCAGGAAGTCGTGGCCGAAGGCCTGAAGGTCCTCTCCGCCGTCCTCCCGCAGGATGTGAAGCTGGAGACCAAGGAGTACGACTTCGGCGCCCGGCGCTACCACGCCACCGGTGAGACCCTCACCGAGGCCGACGCCGAGGCGCTCAGGAAGCACGACGCCATCCTTCTCGGCGCGATCGGTGACCCCACGGTCCCGTCCGGCGTCCTGGAGCGCGGCTTCCTGCTCAAGCTCCGCTTCCTCTTCGACCACCACGTCAACCTGCGTCCGTCGAAGCTCCTCCCGGGCGTGGAGACGCCCCTGAAGGGCCAGCCGGCCATCGACTTCGTGGTCGTCCGCGAGGGCACCGAGGGCCCCTACACCGGCAACGGCGGCACCATCCGCAAGGGCACCCCGCACGAGGTCGCCACCGAGGTCTCCGTGAACACGGCCTTCGGCGTCGAGCGGGTCGTCCGGGACGCCTTCGCCCGCGCCCAGGCCCGGCCGCGCAAGAAGCTCGCGCTGATCCACAAGAACAACGTGCTGGCCTTCGCCGGCCACCTGTGGACCGACGTCTTCAACCGGGTGGCCGCGGAGTACCCCGACGTCACCACCGAGTACATGCACGTCGACGCGGCGACCATCTACCTGGTCACCCAGCCCGAGCGGTTCGACGTCATCGTCACCGACAACCTCTTCGGCGACATCATCACCGACCTCGCCGCGGCCGTCTCCGGCGGCATCGGCGTCGCCGCGAGCGGCAACATCAACCCCTCCGGCGAGTACCCCTCGATGTTCGAGCCGGTGCACGGCTCCGCGCCCGACATCGCGGGCCAGGGCAAGGCCGACCCCACCGCCACCGTCCTGTCCGTCGCGCTCATGCTGCGCCACCTCGGCCACGACGCCGAGGCCGCCCGGATCGACGAGGCGGTCGCGGCCGACCTGACCGCGCGGGTCGGCAAGCCCGCCCGGAGCACCTCCGAGATCGGCGACGCGCTCGCCGTACGGGTAGCCGGCTGACCCGTCGCGCCACTCGAAGCCGCCGGGTCTCTCCAGCACCCGGCGGCTTCCGCATGTCCCCGCCGGGTGTCACCATCAACCCCTGGGCCGCATTTCACGCCGTTTCTTCCACGGCTCCCCGCGCGCGATAATCGAACGCGGAGCCGCGGAATGAGGGAATGCTCGGACGTCCTAGCACTGGCCACTGACAGTACTGGCGCGACCGCGGCCCGCCACAACCAAAACCGGTGAAGGACAACCACTCATGACGACGCCCACGATCGAGCTCAAGCCCTCCGCCAGCCCGCTCGCCGACGCCGAGCGCGCGGCGATCCTGGCCAACCCGGGGTTCGGCCGCCACTTCACCGACCACATGGTGACCATCAAGTGGACCGAGGGCCGCGGCTGGCACGACGGTCAGCTCGTCCCGTACGCGGCGATCTCCCTCGACCCGGCCAGCATGGTGCTGCACTACGCGCAGGAGATCTTCGAGGGCCTGAAGGCCTACCGCCAGCCCGACGGCACCGTCGCCACCTTCCGCCCGGACAAGAACGCCAAGCGCTTCCAGGAGTCCGCCCGCCGCCTCGGCATGCCCGAGCTGCCGGTCGAGACCTTCATCGAGGCGTGCGACGCGCTCGTCACGCAGGACGTGGCCTGGGTCCCGGAGCACGGCGGCGAGCAGTCGCTGTACCTGCGTCCGTTCATGATCGCGACGGAGGTCGGGCTCGGCGTGAAGCCGGCCAACGACTACCTCTTCCTGGTCATCGCCTCCCCGGCCGGCGCCTACTTCCCCGGCGGCGTGCAGCCGGTCTCCATCTGGGTCTCCGAGGACCACGTCCGCGCGGTGCCCGGCGGCATGGGCTACGCCAAGACCGGCGGCAACTACGCCGCGTCCCTGCTCGCCCAGGCGGAGGCCGCCGCGAAGGGCTGCGCCCAGGTCTGCTACCTCGACGCGGTCGAGCGCAAGTGGGTCGAGGAACTCGGCGGGATGAACCTGTACTTCGTGTACGGCGACAAGATCGTCACGCCGGCCCTCACCGGGTCCATCCTGGAGGGCGTCACGCGCGACTCGCTGCTCTCCGTCGCCGGTGACCTCGGCTACCGGGCCGAGGAGGGCCGGATCTCCGTCGACCAGTGGCAGCGCGACTCCGAGAACGGCACCCTGACCGAGGTGTTCGCCTGCGGTACGGCCGCCGTCATCACGCCGGTCGGCACGGTCAAGCGGACCGGCGCGGAGTGGACGCAGTCGGGCGGGGAGCCCGGCGAGGTCACCATGCGGCTGCGCCGGGCCCTCCTGGACATCCAGCGCGGCACCGCCGAGGACAAGCACGGCTGGATGCACCGGCTCGCCTAGTACTGCAACGGTGCTTGCCGTGACTGCTGGCCAGCTCGGTCGTTGATGTGGTCATGGGTGGGGACCTTGCTGATGTCAGGTTGTGGGCTGGTGAA
>NZ_JBSFVD010000025.1:0-81573 GCF_053592135.1 Streptomyces sp. NPDC002784
CCGGGCGCGACATCGAGGGTGATGTCGTCGAGGACGAGCTGCTGCCCGGCCGGGCCGGCGAAGGACTTCGACACGTGGTCGATGCGCGCGGCGTGGTCGACCGACGTGTCCGTGCCGTCGGCCTTGGGAATCGTGATGGCCATGGTCGTCACCTCCTGGGAGCTCTGGGAATCCGTTACTTGACGCCGAGACCGGCGTCGTCGACCTCGTCCTTGCCCTCGGCCGCGAGGACCTTGTTGAGGAGCGCGAGGTCGTAGATGCCGTCCAGGTCGGGCTGTTCGAGCAGACCGGCCTTCACCGCGTGCTCGGCCTCGGTGTCGAGGGTCGCGGCCAGCGGGTCGTCGAGGAAGCTGATCGACTTCCAGGCCGGGTCGATGACCTCGGCGGGCAGCGCCTTGCCGGACTCCTTCTCCAGGGCCTTGTTGGCGGATGCCTTGGCCTGGTCCGGATTGGCGTTGATCCACTCGTTGGTCTTCACCGAGCCGCGCAGTACGGCCTCGACGACGTCCGGGTGCTCCTTGAGGAACGTCTGGGACACGATGATGTTCGTGATCACGAACTTCTTGTCGGGCCACAGGTCGGCCTCGTCCAGCAGCACCTTCGCGCCGTCGGCGACCAGCTTGGAGGCGGTCGGCTCCGGCACCCAGGCGCCGTCGATGGAACCGGACTTGTAGGCGTCCGGGGTCACCTTGTTGTCGGTGCGGACGACGGAGACGTCACCCTTGCCGCTCTGCGCGTCGACCTGCCAGCCCTGTTCGGCGATCCAGTTGAGGAAGGCCACGTCCTGGGTGTTGCCGAGCTGTGGGGTGGCGATCTTCTTGCCCTTGACGTCCTTCAGGGACGTGATCCTGCCGGGGTTCACGACGAGCTTCACCCCGCCGGACGCCGAGCCGGAGATGATCCGCAGGTTCGAGCCGTCCGCCTTGGTGTAGCCGTTGATCGCGGGGGAGGGGCCGATCCAGCCGATGTCGATGGAACCGGAGTTGAGGGCCTCGATCTCGGAGGGGCCCGCGTTGAAGGTCGATGCCTCGATCGTGGTGCCGCCGAGTTCCTTCTGGAAGATGCCCTCCTCGACGCCCACCAGGGCGGTGGCGTGCGTGAGGTTCGGGAAGTAGCCGATCCGCACCTCGTCGGCGGAGAGCTTCTTGGCGTCGGCCGCGACCTGCGCCTGCTTGTCGTCGTCGGCGGAGTCCGAACCGTAACCGCATGCGGTGAGCAGCAGGGGGAGCGCGGCTATGGCGGCGAGGGTGCGCAGGGCGGTGAGCGGTCTTGCGGCAGACACGGAGGTGTCCTCTCGGGAGTCGTGGATCACGGGTACGCGGGCACACGCCTGCTCCGGGGAGGGCGCGGGTGATCGCTGAAGGGAGTAAGGGGGGGGCCGACAGGTTCGGCGAATGACTTGATGCAGGGCCACCGGGCCACCGGGTCGACACGGCTGGCTCAGGGCCTCGGGTCAGGCCGGAAGGTCGGCTCGCGGCCTCAGAAGGGCCGACAGATGGCGCTCGACGTACGGCGAAGGTCGATGTGGCGGCGGGAGGTCAGCAGCGGCAGCGAAAGCGCTGCGCGGACACACGGTCCCATGGCCACCCCCATCGATCCCTAGCTTTCCTACCTGGTTGCTAGGGATCGTGGCAGAAGTCGGCCGCCGACCCAAGAGGGTGTTCGCATGCTGGACGAGCTGATCTTGCTAAGTGAGATGCTCAGACCGGCAGAGTGAACGGCGGGTGCTCCCCGCTGAGGAAGTAGCCCCCCACGTCACGGAGTCGATGGATCACGGACTCCTGCAGCGTGTGGGTCCTGGCGTCGCGCCAGAAGCGGTCCAGGCCCAGGCGCGCGGAGGTGGAGCGGGCGCCGATGATGTCCAGGGCGCGGGCCGTGGATTCGTGTGCGGCCTTGGCGGCGGCGGCCTCGGCGACCGTCACCAGGACCGAGATCTCGGCGCCCTCGTCGTACGTGAGGTCCGCTCCGCGTCGCAGCCCGCCGTCCAGGGCCGTCAGCGCCTCGGCGGCGAGTGCGGACGCGGCGCGCGTGACACCCCTCGCCATCGCCCCGGGCTCCGCCGAGGCCCTGGCCCAGGTCACCGACCAGTTCTCCCTTTCTCCCTCGCCCTCGGCGGCGGCCCCGTACTGGCCGCCGCCGGCTGAACCCGCCGTGGTCAGCCCGCCGACCCGGTCACCGGGTAGTGGTCCGACAGATTGGTGTACGTGTGGTCGGTGCCCCAACTCGACACCGTCCAGGGCGCACTCCGCTCCTTGACGACGTCGTTCTTCCATACGGCCGGACGGGCGTGGCCCGCGCGGTGCAGGACGTAGTCCAGGTCCTCGCGCGGGTCGTCCGGGTAGCGGTCGCGCGCCAGGGAGTTGTCCTGGGTGTCGAAGGAGTACGGGTGCCCGGTGCGCGCGTCGGCGCCGACCAGACCGGCGTCGGTGAGCATCGTGCCGTACTCCGCGGTGTGCGAATCGACGTTCAAGTCGCCCGCGACCAGAACCTGTTCACCCGCCGGGATGTTCTTGGCGTCCAGGAACGCGTCGATCGTCCGGAACTGACGGCTGCGCATCGCGGCCGCCTCACCGGCGTCGCACCCGGGGTCGGTGGACTGGGCGTGCGTGCCCACGACGTGCACCTTGGTGCCGCCGACGTTCAACACCACGTACGCGAAGCCCTTGTTGGACCACCAGTCCGCGCCGCACGCGTCCTGGTAGACGTGCTGCTCCTTGCGGACGATCGGCCACTTGCTGAGCACCGTCACCCCGCCGTCCTCCGGCGTCGTCGCCGAGTACGCCCCGCCCGTCGCGTCCCAGCCGGTCCTGCTCCGGCCGACCACGGGCGTCTGGTACGGATAGGCGCTCGCGGCGGCCGACTTCAGCGCGTCCGAGGAGGAGTTGTCGAACGCCTCCTGGAGCACCACCACGTCGTTGCCCTGGAAGAACGGCGCCTTCACGATCTCGGCGGCCCGGTGGTCCTGGCCCCAGTTCGGGTAGAGGCTCTTGCTGAACAGGAACACGTTGTACGACAACACCCCCAGTGCCGGGGTCTGTTCGGCGGCGGACGCGGGGGGCGTCGCGCCCGCCAGGCCCGCGACGGCGAGCGAGAGGGCGAGCGCGGCCGATCCCTGTGCACGGCGCTGTGCGGAAAGCGTCACTGGTTCTCCCTGTGGTGGAGGGGGGTTGGGTGGCGCCGCACATCAAACCAGCAGGGGTTACCCTCAGGTAACACCTTTGGGGGATTCGGATGTCCCGGGGCGGTACAGGGGCCGAACCTGTCTAGACCAGCCAGTTCCCGTCCCGCATCAGATGCCGCTGCGGTAGCTCCCGCTGCTCGTGCCAGGCCTGTACGGCCAGCGGGCGCACCCGGAAGAAGGCGTACGGCGCGCGCTCGGCGCGCGGGTCCCAGCCGGTCCTGGCCGCGAACGCCTCCGCCGCCGCGGCCGGCACCTCCTCGGCGGTGAACGCCTCCGCCTCGCCGTCGATCAGGACGACGTCACGAGTGTCCCCGAACGCCAGCCGGGTGCGCCGCCCGCTGCGCAGATTGCGGCCCGTGGGGTTGGTGCCCCGGGTCGACAGCCACAGCGCCTCGCCGTCCCAGACGAACCAGAGTGCCACCAGACACGGCACGCCGTCGGCGTCCGCCGTGGAGACCCAGATGTCGATCTCCCGCTCCAGCCGGTGCAGGACGTCGCGTCGGCGCTGTTCGGGGGTGCGGGGCGGCTCGGTGATCGTCATGCCGGGGACGCTACCCAGCACCGGGCCGGGACGCCTCGGGCCGTGGGCCTAGGCCCGTGGACCGAGCCCCGCGCGGGGTCGCGGTCATGGACTGGCGCCCGGGTGGGTTTTACGTATAACCTCTCCCGTCAATCGCCCGTCCCCGGAAGGTACCGATGAGACGCATCGCCCTGGTCACCCTCGTCGTCGACGACTACGACGAGGCGATCCGCTTCTACACCGACGCCCTCGGGTTCCGGCTCGCCGAGGACAGCCCGCGCCCGGACGGCTCGCGCTGGGTCGTGGTGGAGCCCGGCGAGCAGGGGACCGGCCTGGTGCTGGCCCGCGCCAAGGGTGACGCCCAGGCCGCCCGGGTCGGTGACCAGACCGGCGGGCGCGTCGGGTTCTTCCTGCACACCGACGACTTCGCCCGCGACCATGCCCGGATGCTCGCCGCGGGCGTGACCTTCCTGGAGGAGCCGCGCCACGAGCCCTACGGCTCGGTCGCTGTCTTCCAGGACCTGTACGGCAACCGCTGGGACCTGCTCCAGCCCGCCGACTGAGCCCGGCCGTGCGGCACCGCAGGGAGCCGCCGGGCTGGCTTGAGCCCGGCCCGCCGCACCGCTGGGCAGCAGCTGGGGTGGCTCGGGCCCGGCCGCCGCACCGCCGGGCATTTGCTGGGTGGCTCAAACCCGCTGCCGCACCGCCGGGCAGCCGCCGAGCCAGCTCAAACCCGCCGCCGCACCGCCGGGCAACCGTCGGGGTAGCTCGGACCCGGTCCGCCGCACCACCGGGCAGTTGCTGGGGCCCGATCGGACTCGCCGACTGACCCCCGCAGGCCCGCACCGCCGGGCACCCGCCGGGCCCCGCTCAAGCCCGCCGACCAACCCTCGCCCGCCGCCCCACCGCGCACCCGCCGGTGCCCGCTCAAGCTCACCGCCCAGCCCCGTGCCGCACGCCGGGCAACAGGCAAAGCCCGCCCAGCCGCCCGGTTGAACCCTCCCTCGCTCCACCACTCTCCCAGCCACCCCGCCCGCTCAAGCTCACCGCCCAGCCCCGCCCGCCGGGCAACAGCCAATCCCCGCCCAGCCCGCCCGGCTGAGCCCCCGCCCGCTCCACCACCCCTCCCAACCGCCCCACCCGCCCAAGGAAAGACCCACCATGATCGCTACGCGCGTAGACACCGACGTGATCCGCCGGCTCCCCAAGGCCGTCCTGCACGACCATCTCGACGGCGGCCTGCGCCCCGCCACCGTCGTGGAGCTCGCCGAGTCCGTCGGTCACACCCTGCCGACCACCGACCCGGACGAGCTGGCCGCCTGGTACTTCGCGGCCGCGAACTCCGGTGACCTGGTCCGCTACATCGCCACCTTCGAGCACACCCTCGCCGTGATGCAGACCCGCGAGGGCCTGCTGCGCACCGCCGAGGAGTACGTCCTGGACCTGGCCGCGGACGGTGTCGTCTACGCCGAGGTGCGCTACGCCCCCGAGCTGAACACCACCGGCGGGCTCGCCCTCGCCGAGGTCGTGGAGACCGTTCAGGAGGGGCTGGCGGCCGGAATGGCGAAGGCGGCCGCGGCCGGCACCCCGGTCCGCGTCGGCACCCTGCTCTGCGGCATGCGCATGTTCGACCGGGTGCGCGAGGCCGCCGACCTGGCCGTGGCCTTCCGGGACGCCGGTGTCGTCGGCTTCGACATCGCCGGCGCCGAGGCCGGTTTCCCCGCCGCCGACCACCTCGGCGCCTTCGAGCACCTGCGCCGCGAGAACGTGCCCTTCACCATTCACGCCGGTGAGGCCGACGGCCTGTCCAGCATCCACCAGGCGGTCCAGATCTGCGGCGCCCAGCGCCTCGGTCACGGCGTGCGCATCACCGACGACATCGTCGACGGCAAGCTCGGCCGGCTGGCCGGCTGGGTCCGCGACCGCCGTATCGCGCTGGAGATGTGCCCGACCTCCAACCTGCAGACCGGCGCCGCCACCTCCATGGCCGAGCACCCCATCACCGCCCTGAAGGACCTCGGCTTCCGCGTCACCCTCAACACCGACAACCGTCTGGTGTCGGGTACGACGATGACGCGCGAGATGTCGCTGCTGGTCGAGCAGGCCGGCTGGACGGTGGAGGACCTGCGCACGGTCACGGTGAACGCCGTCAAGAGCGCGTTCATCCCGTTCGACGAGCGCAAGGCCCTCATCGAGGACGTCGTCCTGCCGGGTTACGCGCTCTGAAGCAGTCCGCGGACGTAGGCGGCCTGTCCGAGGTGCTGGAGATCGTCGGACAGGACGCTGACCAGCCGGACGCCCAGGGTGACCGGCGGGTCCCAGCGCTCGTCGACGATGCGCTCCAGATCCTTGGCGGGCAGCTCTCGCAGCGCCGCGAGGGTCTGGGCGTGGACGGCGTCGTAGTACCCGGTCAGCAGGTCACCGGAGCCGACCCGCACCTTGCCGACCTGCGCCGAGGTGTGCCCGTACCCGATGTCGCTGGGGGGCAGATCGAGGCCGAAGGTCTGCTGGAAGTCCTGGGTGAGCCACACCTGGTCCAGGCCGAAGGCGTCGGCGATGTGGTCGTCCTGGACGCGGGTGAGATGCCAGACGAGCCAGGCGATGGAGTTGGCGTCCGGGCCGGGCCGGGCGTGCAGGTCGTCGGGGGCGAGGCCCTCGACCGTGGCGTGGACTTCTTCCTGGATGCGGCTGAAACCGTCGATGAGGATGTCCTTGGCATGCATGGCTCCACCATCGCGCACAGCCGTCCCTCACGCGCCCTCTGCCTCCAGCAGTTCCATCAGCGCCCGCGCCGCCGGGCTCGTGGCCTGCGGGGGCGGCAGCAGGGCGACCGTCTCGTACACCCGCTCGCCGGTGCCCTTGACCGGCAGCGCGGTCAGTGACTCGCGCTTGTGCCGGAAGTGGCGCGGTACGACGGCGATGCCGAGGTTCTCGTCCACCAGGTCCAGCAGGCTGTGCACGTCGTTGACCTCCAGGGCGACCGTCCGCCGTACGCCCGCGGCGGCGAACGCGGCGTCGGTGGTGCGGCGCGGTCCCCAGTCCGGGTGGAAGTCGACGAACACCTCCGCGCCCAGCTCCTCGGGGGTGACCGCGGCTCCGGTGGCGGCGAGCCGGTGGCTCGGGTGGCACAGCACCGTCATGGGCTCGCTGGACAGGGGTACGGCGCGCAGCTGGTCGGTGTCCTTCTGCGCCGCACGCACGGCGAAGGCCAGGTCCAGGCGGCCGGCCGCGACCTCCTCCGCGAGCGCCCCCGCGCCGGCCTGGCGCAGGCAGATCTCCACGTCCGGATGGCGGCGCCGGAACGCGGCGAGCAGTCCCGCCACATGCACCCCGGCGATGCACTGCTCGGAGCCCAGCGCCAGCATCCCGCGCAGCACGCCCTGCACCGCGGCCACCGCCTCGTGGGCCGACCGCACCTGCGCGAGGATCCGCTCCGCCTCGCCCAGCAGCGCGCGCCCGGCCGGCGTGAGCGTCACGCTGCGGGTGGTGCGTACGAACAGCGGGGTCTGGAGTTCCCGTTCCAGGGAGCGGATCGAGGCGGAGAGCCCGGACTGGGAGACCATGAGCCGTTCGGCGGCCCGGGTGAAATGCTGGTCCTCGGCGACCGCGACGAAGTGCTGGAGATGGCGCAGTTCCATGGCTGAGAAGCGTATCCGCTGAATTCCATCGGATTCTTCTGTTGGACCGATGCCCACAGGTCACGGCAGAGTGGGCAGCGGTTCTCAGGGACCCTGGTTCCTCCGTGCCCACCCCTCTGGAGTCGCGTTGTACACCGCACACCCCGACCGCTACGCGGACATGCCCTACCGGCGCACCGGACGCAGCGGCCTCAAGCTCCCCGCCCTGTCCCTCGGTCTGTGGCACAACTTCGGCCCGGACCGCCCGGTCGAGACCCAGCGGGCCATCCTGCGCCGCGCCTTCGACCTCGGCGTCACGCACTTCGACCTGGCCAACAACTACGGCCCGCCGCCCGGCGCCGCCGAGTCGGCGCTCGGTGAGGCGCTGAAGGCGGACTTCGCGGCCTACCGCGACGAACTCGTCATCTCCACGAAGGCCGGATACCTGATGTGGCCGGGACCGTACGGCGAGTGGGGCTCGCGCAAGTACCTCATGTCCTCGCTCGACCAGAGCCTGCGGCGGATGGGCCTGGATTACGTCGACATCTTCTACTCGCACCGCCCGGACCCGGAGACTCCGCTGGAGGAGACGATGGGCGCGCTGCACTCGGCCGTCCAGCAGGGGAAGGCGCTGTACGTCGGTGTCTCCAACTACTCGCCGGAGCAGACCCGGGAGGCGGCCCGCATCCTCGGTGAGCTGGGCACCCCGCTGCTGATCCACCAGCCGCGCTACTCCATGCTCGACCGCCGCCCGGAGGAGGGACTGCTCGACGTCCTCGACGAACTGCGGATCGGCTCCATCGCCTACTCGCCGCTGGAGCAGGGCCTGCTGACGGGCCGCTACCTGAACGGCATCCCGGAGGACTCCCGGGCCGCGAGCGACAGTCCCTTCCTCAGCTCCGACGCCCTCACCGAGGACCTGGTGGCCCGGCTGCGCACCCTCGCCGACCTCGCCAAGGACCGCGGCCAGACGCTGGCGCAGATGGCGCTGGCCTGGGTGCTGCGCGGCGGCCGGGTGACCTCGGCCCTGGTCGGCGCGAGCAGCCCGCAGCAGCTGGAGGACAGCGTGGCGGCGATCGGCAACCTGGACTTCGACGCGGAGGAGCTGTCCCGCATCGACGAGGCCGTGAAGGCCTGAGCCCGAGGTGACGCCCCGCCGGATCCGGCGGGGCGTCGGTCGCCGGAGCGGCCGAAGGGGCACTCACCGCCGTCTTGCCTGGGAAAACCTGCCCCTATCGCCTTTCGGCCATCGATCTTGGCGAATATGCCAGGAGAGTGGCCAAAAAGTCATGGTGACAGTGATTCAGTAGTGAACATACTCAATCGCAGAGGGCACTTCACCCGCAGCGAAGACCCCATCACGCACAGCAGCTGAGCCGCCCGGAAAGCGAGGCCCGGCCCACCGGCGAGCGCACCACGGGGGAGTGAGACGTGCACGACGAATTCCTGTGCCATGTCACCGCATACGGCACCTGCGGCGGCCGGCGCATCGGCGTACCGCTCGGCACCTACCGGGCGCCCACCCTGGCCCTCGCCCTGTGGTGGCTGCGCGACCGGGCCGCGTGGATCGCCGAGCGGCTGGACCCGCACCCCGACGCCGAGCACTTACCCGCGGGCGCGCTCGTCCCGGTCGCCGGCACCGTGCCCGACGTGCCCGCCGTACTGCGCGCCTGGTGCGGGGACGCCGCTCAACAGGAGCTGGTCGCCGAGCAGTTGGCGGCCGGACGGCTGGTCCGTATCGCCACCCACGACGACACCACCGAGTACGAACTGCTCGCCGAGTCGATCGACGCGCTGCGGATGCAGCGCACCAGCCCCGCCCTGGTCGTCCCGGTCGCCTGATCCTCCGCGCCAGGCGCGCAAGTGGGCACATCGGTAGAATTCAGGCATGGCGGAGCGGCCGCTCGCACCGACTGCGCCCGTACTCGTGCTGGAGACCGAGTCGGGCTCCACCGTGATGACCCCGAGCCGCGACTACCACGTAGGACGCGACCCGCTCAGCGACATCGTCATCGACGACGCGCGCGTCTCCTGGCACCACGCGGTCCTGCGCCCCGAGTCCGGCCACTGGACGCTGGAGGACGAGGGCAGCACCAACGGCACCTACACCGACGGCCACCGCGTCCACGAGTGGGACGTCGGACCGGGCACCGTGATCCGCTTCGGCAACCCCGCCGACGGCCCCCGCGCCGTCCTCCTCGGCCGACCGGAAACCGCCGTCCCCGAGCGCCCCTCGGCCGTCTCGATGCCCGCCCAGACCGGCACCTTCCGGCAGCCGACGAGCGTCCGGCCGCTGCCCGCCCGTACCGTCCGCATCGGCCGCGCCGCCGACAACGACCTCGTCCTCGACGACCTCGTCGTCTCCCGCTACCACGCGGAGCTGCGCGCCCTGCCCGACGGCGGCCACGAGATCGCCGACCTGGGCAGCCACAACGGCACCTTCCTCAACGGCAGCCCCGTCACCGCCGCCCCCCTGCTCCCCGGCGACGTCGTCGGCATCGGACACTCGGCGTTCTGCCTGGTCGGCGACGAGCTCCAGGAGTACGTCGACACCGGCGAGGTCTCCCTGGAGGTGCAGGACCTCACCGTCGCCGTCGACCGCGGCCGCAAGACCCTCCTCGACGACGTCTCCTTCCCGGTGGGGGAGAAGTGCCTGCTCGCGGTGGTCGGACCGAGCGGCGCCGGAAAGTCCACCCTGCTCAACGCCCTCACCGGACAGCGGCCCGCCGACCACGGCACCGTCGTCTACGACGGCCGCGACCTCTACCGCGACTACGCCGAACTGCGCCAGCGCATCGGCCTGGTCCCGCAGGACGACATCCTGCACTCCCAGCTCACCGTCCGCGCCGCCCTGTCCTACGCCGCCGAACTCCGCTTCCCGCAGGACACCGCCAAGGCCGAACGCCGCGCCAGGGTCGACGAGGTCATCGGTGAACTCGGCCTGGAGCAGCGCGCCGGACAGCCCGTGCACAGCCTCTCCGGCGGCCAGCGCAAGCGCGTCAGCGTGGCCCTGGAACTGCTCACCAAGCCCTCCCTGCTCTTCCTGGACGAGCCGACCTCGGGGCTCGACCCCGGCATGGACCGCTCGGTGATGCACATGCTGCGCGACCTGGCGGACGACGGCCGTACCGTCATCGTCGTCACCCACAGCGTGCTCAGCCTGGACGTCTGCGACCGCCTCCTGGTCCTCGCGCCCGGCGGCCGGATCGCCTACTACGGCCCGCCCGAGGACGCCCTCGCCTTCTTCGGCTTCGCACAGTGGCCGGAGGCCTTCGAGGCCTTCGAACGCGACCAGCACCGCGACTGGGCCGGCGACTACGCCGCCTCGCCCCTGCACCGCCGCTATGTCGCCGACGCCGCCGCCCAGCCGCGGCTGCTGCGCTCCGGACCGGTCGTCATCACCCCGCCGAGCCGGCCGCGCAGCCGCGGCGCCCAGCTCGGCACGCTGATCCGCCGCTACGGCGCCGCGCTCAGCGCCGACCGCACCTTCCTCGCGATCATGATCGCCCTGCCGTTCGTGATGGGCGCCATGGCCCGCGCCCTGGCCGGCAGCGCCCTGACCCGCGAGACCGCGCTGAACGCCCTGCTCATCCTGTGCGTCGGCGCCGTCCTCACCGGCGCCGCGAACGCCGTGCGTGAACTCGTCAAGGAACGGGTGATCTACCGGCGCGAACGCGCCGTCGGCCTGTCCAGATCGGCGTACCTGATGTCGAAGGTCGTGGTGCTCGGCACGATCACCGTGCTCCAGGCCGTGGTGCTGACGCTCGTCGGCCTGCTCGGCGTCGATCTCAACGCCCCCGGCGGCGAAGGCGTACTGCTGCCGCCCCTGGCCGAGATCATCGTCGCCGTCGCCCTGCTCGCCTTCACCGCGATGATGCTCGGCCTGCTGGTGTCCGCGCTGGTGCGCAAGGAGGAGGTGACGATGCCGCTGCTGGTGCTGCTGGCCATCGTCCAGGTGGTGTTCTGCGGCGCCCTGCTGAAACTCGACGGCGTGCCCGGCCTGGAACAGCTGGCCTGGCTGGCGCCCGCGCGGTGGGCGCTGGGCGCGATGGCCGGCACCGTCGATCTGGCGCGGCTCGTGCCCGGCGACCTGACCGGCGACCCCCTGTTCCGCCACTCGGCGGGCGTCTGGCTGCTCGACATCGGCATGCTGATCGTGCTGTCGGTGGTCTTCGGCTACGTGGTCTCCCGGCTGCTGCGCCGCCAAGAACCCGTCGTGATGCGGAAGTAGGCCGAGGCCATGGCGACACCCGGATTCCGGCCCACGCACGTCGTCCCCGCCCGCGGGATGCCGGCCTGGCAGAGCCCCGACCCGGCCCGGCCCACCGTGCCGCTCGACCCGCTGCTGCCGGTGCAGCTCCTCGAGCGACGCGGCGACTGGGGCCACGTCCTGTGCGCCAACGGCTGGTCGGCCTGGGTCGACGGCCGCCACCTGGTCGCCGTGCCCCAGGACCCGCCCACCCCCGACGCCGCCCTGGCCCGCACCGCCGACCCCCGGCCCCAGCTCGTCCGCGCCGAGCAGAACCTCGCCCGCTACCGGGCCGCGCTGGAGGATCTCGCGGCCGGCGGCCTGGACGGCGAGTCCTTCCGCGACCGCACCCGCGGACTGCGGATCGGCGTGGTCGTCGAGGGCGAGCACGTATGGCTCTACGACACCGAACACGGACGCTGGGTCTACGCCGACGGCCTGCGACTGACCACCTTCGCCACGGACGAGGCGCCCCGCGCCGCCGCCGCGGACCGCGACCACACCGCCACCCAGGTGGTGACCCCGGATGGGCCATGAGACGAGCCTGTTCTCGGGCCGCCCCTCGGAGCTGATCGGCAAGCAGATCGCCGCCTACCGCATCGAGCAGGAGATCGGCCGCGGCGGCATGGCCGTCGTCTACCGGGCCCGCGACCTGCGCCTGGACCGCACCGTCGCGCTGAAGCTGCTCGCCCCCGAACTCGCCCGCAACGACACCTTCCGCCGCCGTTTCACCCATGAGTCCCGGGCCGCCGCCGCGATCGACCACCCGCACATCGTGCCGGTCTTCGAGGCGGGCGAGACCGACGGCGTCCTGTACATCGCCATGCGCTACGTCGCCGGCAGCGACCTGCGCCACCTCCTGGACCGGCAGGGCCCCCTGGCGCCGGCGACGGCCCTGCGGATCGCCGCGCAGGTGGCGTCCGCGCTGGACGCCGCCCACGAGCACGGGCTGGTCCACCGGGACGTGAAACCCGGCAACATCCTGGTCGCCCGCGGCACCGACAGCGACCACCCCGAGCACGCCTATCTGACCGACTTCGGGCTGACCAAGAAATCGCTGTCCCTGACCGGATTCACCACCGTCGGACAGTTCGTCGGCACGCTGGACTACGTGGCGCCCGAGCAGATCTCCGGCAAACCGGTCGACGCGCGCTGCGACGTGTACGGCTTCGCCTGCGTCGTCCACGAGTGCCTGGCGGCGCGGCCGCCCTTCCGGCGGGACGACGACATGGCGCTGCTGTGGGCGCACCAGTACGACGAACCGCCGCCGCTGACCTCCTCCCGGCCCGACCTCCCGGCACCGGTCGACGCGGTCTTCGCCAAGGCGCTGGCCAAGAGCCCCGACGACCGGTACGACTCCTGCCTGGCCTTCGTGGCGGCGCTGCGCCTCGCCCTGCGGGGCGACCCGGAGCGGGCCCACCCGCCGACCCGGGTGGACGTACGGGCCGTGGACCAGGGGGACGAGCGGGCCGAGGGGCCGAAGCCGCCGCCGCGGTGGGCCGAGCCGTTCTTCGGCGGGAGGTACAGCTAGCGCGGCACTTCGCCCCGTCGGTGCACCGGCCGGGCCAGCAGGGCGCCCAGGAATCCCGCCACCAGGCCCCACAGCAGCGCGAAGCCCAGCGCGCCCCAGATCCGCGGCCTCAGCACCAGCTCCCCGGCCAGATCGCCCCCCAGGTCGCCGATGCCGAGGACGGACAGGCCGTAGTGCGCCGAGATCCGGGCGACCAGGCAGATCATCAGCACCGTCAGCGCCAGCGCCACCGCCATCCGCACCGCGTGCTGCCAGGCCCGCATCCGGCGCGGGGAACGGGCCGCCATCACGAACGCGGCGGCGAGCACCAGGACCGCGTCGACGACCACCAGCCACCACACCCGGCCGTCGTGCTCGGCGAGCGTGCCCAGATTCAGGGCCGCGGTGTCCGAGCCGCGCAGCACCTCGTCCAGGACATGCGGCATCGGCAGGCCGAACGGGCCCTCGACCCGGCCGTCCCAGGTGGCGCCGAGGCCGACGGTGAAGGCCAGCCACACCAGGTTCGGCAGACCGAGCAGCAGCACCGCCAGGGTCTCCGCCGCGTGGCCGCGGGTGGCGGCGACGACCAGACCGATGACGGCGCCCAGAGCGGCGCAGGCGAGCAGCAGCACGACCATGGCGTACGCGGCGGGCCGCACCGCCTCCTGGAAGCGCAGCAGCCGGGCCGGCAGGGGAGCCCCGCGGGACACCAGCAGCGCCAGGACCAGCACGCCCGCCAGCCACAACAGGCCGAAGAGCAGGGTGAGCGGCACGTCCGCGCGGAAGCCGACCCGGGGCGTGACGCCGAACAGCTCACCCAGCTCGCCGAGCGCATCGTCGCCCAGCGAGACGGTGAAGGTCTGCCGGGCGGCCAGCGCCAGCCCGAGCAGCGCCAGCAGCCACAGCACGGCGATCCGGGCCGCCCATCCCGCCAGCTCGCGCGCCCCGGCCACCGCCCGGTGCCGCAGCGGCCGCAGGAAACCGGCGGCGATCACCAGCGCGCCGACGAGGGTGACGGACAGCGGGATCACGGCGAGGTCGGCCGCGGACTCGGCGAGGCCGCCGGCGTCGCCCGACATCTCCACGGCGCCGCCGACGGCGGTCACCACGGTCGCGGCGGCGACCCGCGGGAAGGCGCCGTCCGGGAGGCCGGCCGCCCCCGCCGCCCACAGGCCGAGCGCCGCGACGATCGCCATGGCGAGCAGTCCGGCCAGCACGGCGACGACGGCCTGCGGCCAGCCGTGGCGGGCCACTGCCTGGTCGGAGGGGGTGCGCGTGATCACCCTGCCACGCTAAGCAGCCTCCGTCCGCCCCGCCTGCCGGGAGGGCCGTCCGCGTCGGCTTGCGCGGCGCACCGGCCCGGAGCGCACAATGGTGATGATATGGAGAAACACGGCTATTCAGGTGAAAGGCCGTGAGAGTTCCCTATCGGGAAGAAGGGCTCGTGAGCGCCGAACCTCCCTCCTCGGGCAGGCCCACAGGACCCCCTTCGGGACCCCTGTCCGGCCCCTCGCAGCCGCCTACCGGTCCGCCCTCCCAGCCCCCGGGCGGCAGCGGCGGCGGCCTGCCCCCGAGCACCGGGGGCGGCGGTGTCCCCCCGCCACCGGAACCCCGTCGGCCTTGGTGGCGGTCCGTGCCGCGGATCGCCGTGCTCGCCACGGTGGTGGTCGCGGCCGTGGTCATCGCCGTCGTCCTCGGCCGCGGTGGCGGTGGCGGCGGTGGCTCCGCGGCGGGCGGCGAGGTCTTCCTCCAGGCCGCCGGGAAGACCGGCCCCGACCCCTTCACCGAGTCCACCGCCAAGGACAGCTCCGCCCCGCCGGCCACCCCCTCCCCGGCCACGGAGACCCCCACCGGCAACGCCGTCCGCGGCGTCGACGGCGCGGCGCCCGGCCTGTACGGCGGCACCCGCAACGCCGCCAGCTGCGACGTGGAGAAGCAGATCAAGGCCCTCCAGGCGGAACCGGCGAAGAACAGGGCGTTCGCCTCCGTCGCCCGCGTCGACCCCGCCGGAGTTCCGGCCTATCTGCGCGGCCTGACCCCCGTGCAGCTGCGCATGGACACCCGCGTCACCAACCACGGCTACCGCGACGGCACGGCCACCAGCTACCAGGCCGTCCTCCAGAGCGGCACCGCCGTCCTCGTCGACGACCGCGGAGTGCCCCGGGTGCGCTGCGCCTGCGGCAACCCGCTGACCGAGCCGGTGGCCCAGCGGAGCCCGAGGACCACGGGCGACTCCTGGCCGTCGTACACGTCCTCGAACGTCGTCGTGGTCGCCCCCGCCACCACCGTCGTCGAGGTCTTCGTCGTCCACGACCCCGAGCGCGGCGACTGGTTCGAGCGGCACCCCGGTGACACCGGTTCCAAGGACCGCAGGACGGACCCGCCCGCCCGCCAGCCCTCTCCGTCGATGACCGAACCGCCCTCCACGTCGACGTCCCCCGACGACCCGCCGGCGTGCCCGGACACGCCCGACGGCTCGGAGAACACCTGCCCGCCGTCCTCCATCACCCCCTCCGGCCAGATCCAGCCGCCGACCCCGGTGCCCCCGACCTCCCAGCCCCCGGCGGAGCCGGAGTCTCCCGGGACGACCACCCCCGAAGTGCCGCTGACCTCGGACTCGACCGCCACGGCGACCCAGTCCCTGCCGGGCGTCAGCCCGCTGACTCCGTCGATGTGACGTATCGGTCCCCTGTGCGGGGGGATGCGGAGCGCGGCACTGGGTACGAGCACTGATGCAGCAGTGTCCGGCCAGGTCGGCTTCGAGAGAGAAACGCATGATCGAACACGACGGGGCAGTGATTCCGACTGGTTTCGACGTGCCCGTGGAACCGCTCCGACGGGCGGCCCATTACACCGGTGAGCCGGGATGCATCGCCGAGGCGCGGTCCTTCGCCGCCCTCTTCCTCGGCAGGCTGCGCACCGAATGGTGCGCCCACATCGACGACCGCGCCCAGGAAGAGGTGCTCCTGGTGGTCAGCGAACTCGTCACCAACGCCGACCGGCACAGCAACGGCCCCTACATCCTGGAGCTGGAGGGCACCGACTCCGGGGTCACGGTCTGCGTCTACGACAGCAGCGCCGCGCTGCCCCGCCGCTTCCCGCGGGACCCCCAGCGCATCGGCCGGCACGGTCTGGAGATCGTGCACGCGCTGGCGGGGGACGTCGCCGTGGAACGGATCCCGGTCGGCAAGCGGGTCCGTGCGGTGATCGGCTTCGCCGGGCAGTGACCCGAACCGGACAGTCACCCGAACCGGCTCGGCTCGGCTCAACTCCCTGTTCGCTCCTGGCGATTCCTCCCAGCGCGGAACGCCGCGCCCTTCCCGTCCCGGCCCTGGCTCCTAGGCTGGGAGGGTGAGCAACCAAGCGCCGAACCAAGCCCGCGTCGTCCCGCTGCGCCCGCCCGCGCGCCCGGAACCCTCGCCCCCGCGGTCCGCCGGACCCACCACCAGGGAACCCCTGTGGCGGGACCTGGTCGGAGACGTCCTGCGACGCGAACGCCTCGCCCAGGAACGCACCCTGAAGGACGTGGCCGACGCCGCCCGGATCTCGATGCCCTACCTCTCCGAGGTGGAGCGCGGCCGCAAGGAGGCCTCCTCGGAGGTCCTCGCGGCCGCCGCCCACGCCCTCGGACTCGGCCTCGGCGACCTGCTGTCCCGGGCCCAGGGCGAACTGATCCGGCTCACCAGCCGCCACAGCCCGGTCCGCAGCCGCGGCACGGCCGGTTCGTCGTACGACGGACTCTGCCTGGCCGCCTGACGCCGCCGGCCCGGCGCCTCACACCCCGACGAGGCGCCGGTTCATCACCTGGTCGGCCAGGCCGTACGCCACGGCCTCCTCGGCGGTGAACACCTTGTCGCGGTCCATGTCGGCGCGCAGCGTCCCGACGTCGTGGTGGGTGTGCCGGGACAGCACATCCTCGACCTGGGCGCGGATCCGGACCATCTCCTTGGCCTGGAGCGTCAGATCGGAGACCGTGCCCTGCCGGCCACCGCTGGCCGGCTGCCCGAGCAGCACCCGCGCGTGCTCCAGCACGGACCGCCGCCCGGGATCCCCGCCGGCCAGCAGCACGGCCGCCGTGGACGCCGCCTGCCCCACGCAGACCGTGGCGATCGGCGCCTGCACGAAGGTCATCGTGTCGTAGATCGCCATCAGCGAAGTGAACGATCCGCCGGGGGAGTTGATGTAGATCGAGATCTCGTTCTCGGGCGCCGCGGCCTCCAGATGGAGCAGCTGCGCGATGACCACATTGGCCACCCCGTCGTCGATCTCCGTGCCGAGGAAGATGATCCGCTCGTTCAGCAGCCGGCTGAACACATCGAAGGACCGCTCGCCCTGCGGGGTGCGCTCGATGACGTTCGGAATCGTGTAACTGCCCATGACTACAGCCCCATCCGTCGCTTCGAGGCGGCCGGGCGGACGTCGGTGAGCGACTCCACCACCCGGTCGACCAATCCGTACTCCTGGGCCTCCTCGGCCGTGAACCAGCGGTCCCGGTCACCGTCCCGGGAGATCGTCTCCGGGCTCTGGCCGGTGTGCTCGGCGGTCAGCCGCTCGATGGTCCGCTTGGTGTGCTCCAGGTTCTCCGCCTGGATCTCGATGTCCGCGGTGGTGCCGCCGATGCCGGCCGACGGCTGGTGCATCATGATCCGCGCGTTCGGCAGGGCGAAGCGCTTGCCCGCGGTGCCGACGCTCAGCAGGAACTGGCCCATGCTGGCCGCGAAGCCCATGGCGAGCGTCGACACGTCGTTGGGGATCAGCCGCATGGTGTCGTAGATGGCGAGACCCGCGTGGACCGAGCCGCCGGGGCTGTTGATGTACAGGCAGATGTCAGTGCGCGGGTCCTCCGCGGACAGGATCAGCAACTGCGCGCAGACCCGGTTCGCGGAGACCTCGTCGACCTGGGTGCCCAGCAGCACGATCCGCTGCCCGAGCAACTGGGCGGCCAGCTGGTCGTCGAACCGGGTGGGCGCGGTGTCGCCCTCCTCCGCCCGGGGAGCGAGCGCGGTGAGTGGAGTCATGGGATCTCCTCGTCGTGGCGTGAATGCCGTCGACTCCACTGTTGCCCGCGCATTCCCCGCGCCGGGGCGTTCTCTGCCCGCGGCAGATCAGCCACGAGCAGAGGGGCCGTCCCGCCGGCGTCGGGTCAGATCCGGTCGGCCGCGATCAGCAGGTACTGGAAGCTGCCGTTGCGGTAGGCGGTCAGGAAGGTGTCCTCGATTCCGGTGACCAGGTGCTCGGCCTGCCGGCGCAGCTCCCAGTAGGGGATGGTCGCCGCGGTGAGGTCCTGCACGTGCACCGGCACCAGCCGGTTGCGGGCCATCGCCCGGAAGTACGCCGAGCGGGGATGGATGTCGCAGATGTAGTGGGCGTTGATCAGGGACACCTCGCGGGAGGCGCGCCCGTAGGTGTCGTTGTAGCAGCCGGTGATGACCACATAGCGTCCGCCGCGGCGCAGCAGCCGGGCGTGCTCGGCGAACAGCAGGTCCAGCTCGACGTACATGGTGGACTCGTTGTTCCACGAGGCGGCGAACGCGCCCGAGGCGAATCCGGTGTCGAGCATGTCGCGGCAGTGGTAGCGCACGCTGCCCTCGATGCCCCGCTTGCGGGCCTGCTCGTTGGCGAACTCGGCCTGCTTGGCGGAGATGGTGACCCCGTCGGCGCCGCAGCCGTAGCGCAGATGGGCCACGACGCTGCCGCCGCCGCGTCCGCAGCCGGCGTCGAAGACCCGGTCGGCGGGGGACAGCGGGCCGAGCCGGTCGGCGAGCAGCTCGGCCTGGGCGTGTTCCAGGCGGTGCAGTTCGGCGGTGATCCGCTCCTGGCGCAGCGCGGGGTCGGAGTCCTCCAGCACCGACCGGTCGACGTCCCCGATGCCGTAGTGGTGGTGGTACAGGTCGTCGATCCTGCCGAGTTCGAGGTTGACCGGGTTCTCCTCGGCGTTCCAGTAGTCCGCCACCCGGTGCTGGTACGTGGACTGGGGCGGCACCGGTGCGGTGGTGGTGCCGACGTCGGTGGAGCTCAACGCTGGTTCCTCTCGTGGGGGGACGGTGGGGCCGGTGTGTGCTGCGGGGCGCTCACCAGTAGTCGGGCAGGTGGTAGCGGTGGGTGTTGGTGGCGTGCCACTCGTGGTTGCCGGCGACCCAGGCCGCGAGGCCCTCGGTGTAGCGCGCGACGACGGGCGAGAGGGCGGAGACGGCGGCGGCCTCCTCCTCGAACGCCGCCATGATCCGGTTGTGGATCTCCACGGACTCCAGATAGGCGGCCTTCAGCCCGCACCGCTCGTTGGCGTCGACGACCACGGGCAGGTTCAGATGGGTCGGGTCGCTCGCCAGTTCCTTGGTGAAGGAGTACAGGTCATTGACGATCGTGGTGGCATTGCAGGCCAGCGCCGTCACCCGCTGGATCTCCGGGCGGGCGTGGAGCGCCGCGGGCAGTTCATAGCCGTCCACCGCGTCGACCAGTGACAGACAGGGCCGGAAGTTGTTGAACTGCCGCATCGTCAGGTACTCCCACACCCGCGGCAGGTACGCCGTCTCCGCCCAGGCGGCCTCGCCGAGGTAGCCCAGGTGGAGCCGGGCGATGTCGTGGACGAGCCGGTCGGTCTGGCTGGGCGTGGCGAAGGCGGCGTAGTCCTTCAGCGCCCAGTGGTACGCGCGCAGCGGCCCGTCCGCCTGGACGCCGAGCCGCCACTGCTCCTCCGTCTCGGGGGTGCCGTGGTACGGGTCGAGCGCCGACTGGGCGATGACCAGCCGCCCGCCCAGGCCGCGCGCCGAGGCGCCCCGGCCTTCGGAGACCTCGCAGTAGCAGCTGTCGACGACGTTCTCCGCGAGCAGCAGCTTGCCGGCGGCGGTGAGGCGTTCGAGGTCGGCGGCGCCGGGATGCTGGAGCACCACGGCCCGCCCGAACCGGAAGCCGGTGAAGTCGCCGGACCAGGCCCTGGGAAACAGATCCAGACCGCGCGCCCAGGCTTCGAGGCGCAGGTCCACCTCCGTCACCTTCCGCGGATCCGGTGGGACGGCGGGCCGGTACAGCAGGCCGGGCACGGCACCGCCGCGCCGGGTCCGGAGAGAGCGGGCCGGGCTCGGCGGGCCGGGCGGCCGGAACGTGGACGTGCTCATCGACGTACTCCCGTTCGGTCGGCGGTCCGTTCAGTCGGCGGTCCGGCCGATCTGGACGTTCTCCAGGATTCCGGCGGCGTCCGGCACGAGGATCGCCATGGAGTAGTAGGCGGTGACGAGGTAGCGCAGGATCGCGCTGTCGTCGATGCCCATGAACCGCACGTTCAGGCCCGGCTGGTACTCCTCGGGGATGCCGGTCTGGTACAGGCCGACCACACCCTGGTCGGCCTCGCCGGTGCGCAGCGCGATGATGCTGGTGGTGTGCTGCGGGCCGATCGGGATCTTGCCGCACGGGAAGAGCGGCACGCCCCGCCAGGCGGGCACCTCGTGGCCCTCGACGGTCACCGTGCCGGGCACCAGTCCGCGCCGGTTGCACTGCCGGAAGAAGGCCGCGATGGCTTTGGGATGGGCGAGGAAGAGCCGGGTCTTGCGGCGCATCGACAGCAGCTCGTCCAGGTCGTCCGGGGTCGGCGGTCCGGCGAAGGTGCTGATCCGCTGGTCGTAGGCGGTGTTGTGGAGGAGCCCGAACTCGCGGTTGTTGACCAGCTCCCACTCCTGGCGTTCGCGGATCTCCTCGACGGTGAGCCGCAGTTGCTGCTGGGTCTGGTCCATCGGGTCGTTGTAGAGGTCGGCGACCCGGGTGTGCACCCGCAGCACGGTCTGGGTGAGGGACAACTCGTACTCGCGCGGGGCGAGTTCGTAGTCGACGAAGCCGCCGGACAGCACCGGCTCGCCGACGTGGCCGGCCTGCACCGGCACATCGGCCTCGCCCTTGCGGTTCATGGGCTTGTTCTGCCGCTCGGCGTAGGCCTCCAGATGGGCGGCGAGCGAGGGGGCCCGGCCCACGTCCTCCATGAGCTCGTCCCAGGGCAGCACCAGCACCACCCCGGACGTCTCGGCCCGGACCGAGCTGAGCCAGAGCGGGTCGGCCTGGCCGACGGCCTCGTCGCCCAGGCCCTCGCCGTCGGTGACGACGCCGATGACCTCCTCCTCGCCGTACTTGCCGGCGGTGAAGCGGGTGAAGCGGCCGTGCACCACCAGGTAGGCCTCGGTGACCGGCTGTCCGGCCTCGAAGAGGACCTGCCCGGCGCGCACCTCGCGGACCCGGAAGCGGGAGGCGACCTGCTGGAGGACCTCGATGTCGCGGTAGCCGTGCAGCGCCGGCAGTTCGGTGAGCGTCTGCGGGATCACCCGGACGTCGTCGGCGCCGTTCTGCTCGAACTGCACCCGGCCGCGGCCGATGCGCAGCTGCAGACGCCGGTTGACCCGGTAGGCGCCGCCCCTGACGTCGACCCAGGGCAGCATCCTCAGCAGCCATCGGGAGGTGATGGCCTGCATCTGGGGTTCGGACTTGGTGGTCGTCGTCAGGTTGCGGGCGGCTCGCGTGCTGAGGCTGGTGAACGGGGGAGCGGTGGTGCCGGGTTCGTCGACGGTGGGATCGGCGGCGCTTTCGGGTGCGGACACAGTCCCTCCCTGGAAGGGGGTTCAGGGGTGAGCGGTGTGGTCGGTGAGACGGCAACCTCGTGGCACGGGGTGGACAGCACGCGCTGCCTGTACACAAGGCAAACAGCGGAGGTGAGGGCCGGGAACCGCGTGAAGGGGGCGGTTTCGCGCGCCGGATGTGCAAACCGCCCGATCGGGGCGGACTGCGAAAGCGCGTGTGATCCCACGCCGGTCATCATCGCCCGAACGGGCGGCGCACAGGGAGCGCGGGAGCCGTGCGAGCGTGCCGCCGCGCGCGGCTGGTTCAGCGGGGGCGTCGGCGCGGCCGGTGACGGCGCCGGGGTTCGTTCGGCGCGCGCTCGGCGTGGGGGGTGGATAGCGTGGGAAACCGGACCGGAAACCCGAGTCGGAGAGGCCGCGGTCATGGCGGTACAGCCAGAGGGAACCCCTTGTTGGGCCGATGCGATGTTCACTGACGTCGAGGGAGCCAAGAGCTTCTACGGCACTGTCCTCGGCTGGACCTTCGGCGAGGCGTCGACGGAGTTCGGCAGCTACACCCAGGCCTACGCGGACGGCAAGGCGGTCGCCGCCGTCGTCCCGCCCATGCCCGGGCAGGACGGCCCGTCCCAGTGGTGCCTGTACTTCGCGTCCCCGGACGCCGCCACCACCGCCGGCCGGATCCGCGACCACGGCGGCGAGGTGCTGATGGAGCCGATGCGCGTCGGCGACTTCGGCACCATGTGCCTGGGCCGCGACCCGAGCGGCGTCGTCTTCGGCGTCTGGCAGGCCGGCGCGCACGAGGGCTTCGAGGCGCCGCCCGAGCGGCCCGGCGCGTTCTGCTGGGCCGAGATCTTCACCCGGGAGCCGGAGAAGTCCGACGCGTTCTTCCCGGCCGTCTTCCCCGCGTACACCGCGCAGCGGATGGAGGACGACGGGGTCGACTTCCGGCTGTTCAACATCGGCGACAAGACGGTCCTGGGCCGGATGGCGATGACCGAGGAGTTCCCGCCCGAGGTCCCGGCGTACATCAACGTGTACTTCTCCGTCGCCGACTGCGACGATGCCGTGTCCAAGGCCACCGAGCTGGGCGCGGTCCTGCGGTTGGGGCCCATGGACACGCCCTTCGGGCGGTTCGCCTCGCTCAGCGACCCGCAGGGCGCGCACTTCTCCGTGATCGACACCACCACCATCGCGGGCGAGATGCCCAAGATCACCGACGTCTGACCGGGCGGGCTCGGGTCACCCCCGCGGCCCATGGCATGATCGGCGCATGCGTGAACGAGTAGTGGCCGCGTGCGACGGGGCTTCGAAGGGGAACCCCGGACCCGCGGGCTGGGCCTGGGTCGTCGCCGACGAGACGGAGACCCCGGCCCGCTGGGAAGCCGGACCGCTCGGCAAGGCCACCAACAACGTCGCCGAACTCACGGCCCTGGAGCGCCTGTTGGCGGCGACCGACCCCGGCGTACCGCTGGAGGTCCGGATGGACTCCCAGTACGCCATGAAGGCCGTCACCACCTGGCTGCCGGGCTGGAAGCGCAACGGCTGGAAGACCTCCGGAGGCAAGCCGGTCGCCAACCAGGAGCTGGTCGTACGCATCGACGAACTCCTGGCCGGCCGTTCCGTCGAGTTCCGTTATGTGCCCGCTCACCAGGTCGACGGCGACAAGCTCAACGACTTCGCCGACCGTGCCGCGAGCCAGGCGGCCACCGTGCAGGAGCCCGCGGGCAGCGGCCTCGTTTCGCCCGAGCCGCCGCCCGCTCCGGACGCCCCTGCCAAGGCGCCGCGCCGCCGCCCCGCGACCGCCAAGAAGAGCGGCGCCGGCTCCTCCGCGCGCACCATCAAGGCGAAGTTCCCCGGCCGCTGCCTGTGCGGCCGCTCCTACGCCGCGGGCGAGCCCATCGCGAAGAACGCGCAGGGCTGGGGTCACCCGGAGTGCCGCACGGAAGCGGCGGGATAGCTCAGGGACCTACACCACGGTGCCGCGCCAGGCGCCGGTCTCCCGGCCGCGGTCCTCGATGTAGGACTTGAAGCGCTCGAGGTCGCCCTTGGCCTGCCGCTTCACGAACCCGAGCTTGTCGCCGACCTTCTCGGCGAGGCTGTCCGGGTGGAAGTCCATCTGGAGCATCACCTTGGTGTGCTGCTCGTCGAGCCGGTGGAAGGTCACCACGCCCGCCTGATGGGCCTGGCCGCCGACCGTGGTCCAGGCGACCCGCTCGTCCGGGATCTGCTCGGTGATCTCCGCGTCGAACTCCCGCTGCACCCCGTCGACCTTCGTCACCCAGTGGGTGAGCGTGTCGCTGCGCTGCTCGATGCGCTCGACCCCGCTCATGAACTCGGGAAACGACTCGAACTGGGTCCACTGGTTGTACGCGGTGTGGACCGGGACGCCGACCTCGATGGATTCCTCGACCTGTGACATGAGTCGCCCTTCCTTGGTCTGTGTACGGTTCCCGGCACGGGTTACCGCGTGCCGTGGGGGACAAACCGCCGGAGGAGTGACTCGTTCCGCCGGGTCGTTCCGCCGGCTCAGGCCGCGTCGAAGGTGTAGTGCGGCGTGTGGTCCAGCAGGTCGGCGGGCCGTACGTCGTTCCACGGCTTCATCGTGTCGCCGAGGTCGATCACATCGGGGGTGCCCGCCGCCGGGAGGTAGCCGGAGCCGGGGTGCCGGCGCTGCCAGTCCGCCCAGAGCCGGTCCACGTAGGCGTGATGCAGCCAGAACACCGGGTCGTTGGGGGAGACCCCGGTGCCCATCTGCCCGCCCACCCACACATGCACCCGGTTGTGCAGATTGACCCCGCGCCACCCCTCCAGATGGTTGCGGAACCCGTCCGAGCCGCTGTTCCAGGGCGCCATGTCGTACGTCGGCATCGCCAGCACGGAGTCCACCTCGGCCCGGGTCGGCAGCGGGCGTCCGCCGCCGCCGAGGGCCCGGCGCAGATAGGTACGGCCGTCTATCCGGACGTTGACGGGCCAGTTGCCGGTGGAGGCGGCGAAGGGGCCGTCCATCACGCGGCCGTCCAGGCTCCGCCCGGTGCCGCCGAGGAAGTCCGGTGCCCACAGCGAGGCCCGTGCCGTGCGGTCGGCGGTCCAGTCCCAGTAGGGCAGCGCGACCGAGGGGTCCACCGCCTGCAGGGCGCGCTCGAAGTCGAGCAGGAATCTGCGGTGCCAGGGCAGGAAGGACGGCGAACGATGCCCCGTACGCTCGCCGCTGTCGGTGTCGGCCATGATGAAGGCGTTGTGCGTGGTGACGAACTCGTCGTAGCGGCCGGTGCGCTTGAGCTCCAGGACGGCGGCGACGAAGCGGCGCTTCTCGTCGGCGGTCAGGTTCGCCTGGTTCTTGCGGACGGTCATGTGCGAGGGCTCCCGGAAGTGCTGTAGCGGTAGGGGCAGGTCACTGGGCGGGTCAATTCGTGGGGAACGGCAGGAGTGCGGCGCCCTGGAGCTCGTCCACCGCGGCCCGCGCCGCGGCACGCGGGGTGGTCACCGGGTCGTAGTGGCTGACGACGCTGATCCAGCTGCCGTCGGCGTTGCGCATCACGTGCAGCTCCGCCCCGTCGACGAACACGGCGTAACCGGCGCCGTGGTCGTGGTGCCCGCCGCCCGAGCGGGCCCGGCCCTGTATCCGGCGGCCCTTGTAGACCTCGTCGAAGGGTGCGGGGGAGCCGGGGTGGTGGCCGGCGGCCCGGGCGGGGGCGGCGAGCGTGGCGGCTCCGGAGGCGGCGGCGAGGGCGGCCGCCGCGGTGAGCGCGCGGCGACGGCTGAGTTCTGGCATACGGATCTCCCGGGGTGGTTCGGCTGTTGACTCCGTATGCCTATCGGGGAAGGTGAGACGCGGTGAAATCCCTTCGGAGCGGTTGGCTGCGATCCGGACAATTACCTACATGTCGTGTAAGGTTGAACAAAGATGATCTCGCTGCTCCGGTGCTGGACCGCCCTCCGGAACGGGCAATTCCTTCTCCCGGGACCCCTGATCCGGATGGTCTTTCGCGGACGGGCGGGTCACCGGTGGCGTGGGTCACGCCGGGAAAGTGACGCGATCCGGAAGCGGGGCCGGGCGCGGTCGCGCTGCTACTCTCCGTCTCTGAATGATCGCAATGAGTGATTCCAAGGGGTGCGCGTGAAGGTCGACTGCGTCGGAGGCGGGCCCGCGGGCCTGTACCTCTCGATCCTGCTGAAGCTGCAGGACCCGTCCCACGACATCACCGTGTACGAGCGCAACGCGGAGGGTTCCACCTACGGCTGGGGCGTCACCTACTGGCGCGGACTGCTCGACCGGCTGCACGCGCACGACCCCGAGTCGGCGCGCGCCATCGCCGACAACTCGGTCAGCTGGAGCGAAGGCGTGGCCCGGGTAAGGGACCTGACCGCCCGTCAGCCCGGCGACGAGGGCTTCGGCATCGGCCGCCACCGGCTGCTGGAACTCCTCGCCGCACGCGCCCGCTCGCTCGGCGTGCGACTGGAGTACGAGCACGAGATCGACCCGGCCGCCCCGCTCCCCGGAGCCGACCTGGTCGTCGCGAGCGACGGAGTGCACAGCGCCCTGCGCACCCACCACGCCGCCCACTTCGGCAGCGAACTGCGGCCCGGCCGCAACCACTACATCTGGCTCGGCACCACCAAGGTCTTCGACGCCTTCACCTTCGCCTTCGTGGAGACCGGCCACGGCTGGATCTGGGCCTACGGCTACCGCTTCGGCCCCGACCGCAGCACCTGCGTCGTCGAATGCGCCCCCGACACCTTCACCGGGCTCGGCCTCGACCGCGCCGACGAGGCGGAGAGCCTCGCCCTGCTGGAGAAGCTGTTCGCCGACACCCTCGACGGCCACACCCTGATCGGCCGCTCCCCGGCCGACGGCAGCTCCCCCTGGCTGAACTTCCGCACCCTCACCAACCGCACCTGGCACCGCGACAACCTGGTCCTGCTCGGCGACGCCGCCCACACCACCCACTACTCCATCGGCGCCGGCACCACCCTCGCCCTGGAGGACGCCCTCGCCCTGGCCGGCGCCCTGCGCGAGCACACCGACCTGCCGCGCGCCCTCGCCCGCTACGAACAGGAGCGCAAGCAGGCCCTGCTGCCCCTGCAGAGCGCGGCCCGCTACAGCGCCCAGTGGTACGAGAACCTGCCCCGCTACATCCACCTGCCGCCCGAGCACATGTTCGCCCTCCTCGGCCAGCGCCACTCACCCCTGCTGCCGTACGTCCCGCCCCAGCTCTACTACCGCCTGGACAAGGCGGCCGGACAGCTTCAGGCACTGCGCCGGTTCAAGCGCTGGCTGGGCCCCAAGGTCGCCCGCACGGTCCAGGCCAGGACGCTGACCTCGCGCGAGTAGCCCGATCGGCGCCCGCCCCGCGCGGAAAGCGCGCGGGGCGGGTGGCAGACTGACGCCATGGACGAGCGCACATTCGGCAGGTCTCAGCAGCACGCATCCGTGATCGGTCTCGGCACCTGGCAACTGGGTGCCGACTGGGGCGACGTGGACGACAAGGAAGCCCTCGCGGTCCTGGAGGCGGCCGCCGAGGCGGGGGTGACCTTCTTCGACACCGCCGACGTCTACGGCGACGGCCGCAGCGAGGAGACCATCGCGACCTTCCTGCGCAGCCGGCCCGACCTGCACGTCATGGTCGCCACCAAGATGGGCCGCCGGGTCGACCAGAACCCGGAGAACTACGTCCTGGACAACTTCCGCGCCTGGAACGACCGTTCCCGCCGCAACCTCGGCATCGACCGCATCGACCTGGTGCAGCTGCACTGCCCGCCGACCTCCGTCTACGCCACGGACGAGGTGTTCGACGCCCTCGACACCCTGGTCGCCGAGGAGCGCATCGCCGCCTACGGCGTCAGCGTGGAGACCTGCGAGGAGGCGCTCACCGCGATCGCCCGGCCCGGCGTGGCGAGCGTGCAGATCATCCTCAACGCCTTCCGCATGAAGCCCCTGCGCGCGGTCCTCCCGGCCGCCCAGGAGGCGGGCGTCGGCATCATCGCCCGCGTCCCGCTCGCCTCCGGCCTGCTGTCCGGCAAGTACACCAAGGACACCGTCTTCCCCGAGAACGACCACCGCACCTACAACCGGCACGGCGAGTCCTTCGACGTCGGCGAGACCTTCTCCGGCGTCGACTACACGACCGGCGTCGAGGCCGCCGCCGAGTTCTCCGCCCTCGCCCCGGAGGGGTACACCCCCGCCCAGCTCGCCCTGCGCTGGATCGTCCAGCAGCCCGGCGTGACCACGGTGATCCCCGGCGCCCGCTCGCCCGAGCAGGCCCGCGCCAACGCCGCCGCGGCCGAGCTTCCGGAGCTGCCGGAGACGACCCTCGCCGCGATCCGTGACCTGTACGACCGCCGGATCAAGGAGCAGGTCGAGAGCCGCTGGTGACCGTTTGAAGGATCAACCTCGGGGTCACACGGAGTTCATGGATCAGGCAGCAGAGAGACGTTCCGGCCGCAACGAGACCGAGGACGAGCGGGCCGACCGGATGTGGACGGAGCTCATCCAGGAGATCCGGGTGGCGCAGATGGGGGTGCAGATCCTCTTCGGATTCCTGCTCACCGTCGTGTTCACCCCGGCCTACGCGGACCTGGGCGACACCGAGCAGACCATCTACATCGTGACCGTCGTCCTGGGCGCCACCGCCACCGGCGCCCTGATAGGGCCGGTGTCCCTGCACCGGCTGGTGTCCGGCCGGCGCATCAAGTCCCGGGCGGTGCAGTGGGCGTCCCGGCTGACCTTCGTCGGCCTGGTGCTGCTGCTGGCCACCACGACGTCGTCCCTGCTGCTGATCCTGCGGGTCGCCACCCACGACGGCTTCGTCCCGTGGCTGGTCACCGGCGTGGTGCTGTGGTACCTCCTGTGCTGGTTCGTCCTGCCGTGGTGGGTACGGCGCCGCTACACGTCCAACGAGTGACCGCCGGTGCCGCCGGTGCCCTTGGCGCCGCGCAGGGTGGCGATGCACGAGGCGATGGCGTGCTGCAGTTCCTCCAACTGCTGCACCATGTCGTCCTCGACGAACTCCTGCACATCGTCGAAGGTGAGCTCCTCGAACACCTTCGTCGCCCTCTGCAGGCTGCTGTAGAACTTCGTCCGCCGCTCCTGGACGCGTAGCTCGGGGTCCGCCTCCACGGTCTCGGCGACGAGGGTCTTCATCGTGTCGTAGGCCTCGGTGGCCCACTCCCCGGTGTCCTCGTCCTCGTCCAGCTCGTCGAGCAGGGACAGATGCCGCTCGGCCTCCTGGCGCAGGTCGACGGGCGCGTCGATGGTCTGCCCGGCGGGCGTCTTGACCAGCCCGGACTCCGCGATCTGGCGGACGTAGCCGATCCGGTCGGCGGCCCGGCTCTCGCTGGCGACGGCCTTCTTCAGATCGTCGGTGCGCACCACGTCACGGGCCAGCTCGGCCTGGAGCTCCGGGTCCTCCTTGATGCGGTCGAGCAGCGCGCCGCGGGCGGCGCGGGCGGTGGAGGGGTCGGCGAGGATCGCGGCACGCAGCGCGGTGGGGTTCTCCGCGACCTCCAGCGCCTTCGTGGGCCGGATGCCCTCCGCCTCGGCGGCCTGGGCGATGGCGGTGCCGCGCTCGGAGGCGGCGCTGGTGCGCGAGACGTAGTAGGTCAGCCACACGTCGGCGTCCGGCAGTTCCACCTCCGCGCCCGGCCGGAGCGCCTCGAAGTGCGGGACCAGACCGTCGTCGGCGGCCCGGTCCCAGGCCTTGTAGTAGCGCATGACACGCTCGGGCGAGCAGCCGGCGAGTTCGGCGAACTCCTTCGCCGACACCTTCGGTGTCTCGTCCGCGCTCTGGCCGCCGGGGCGCACGCTGCGCGCCACCATCAGGCCGAAGGTCCACCCGCCGGTGCGGGCGTACGCCCCGAACTCACGCGCGTCCCGCGCGACGAGGTCGGACAGCGGCGCGGGGGAGGGCTCGGACGGGGCGAACGCTAGGGTCACGGAGGACTCTCCTGGGTCTCGGCGGGAACTCGGAAGCGCACAAGCGCAGCGGCAGCCTATATGCGCCTGCATACGACGGTTTGCCGGACCCCTGGGTGTGTCATCCGAAGGCGTCGCGCAGCGCGGGCAGCAGGGTCTTCTCCGACCAGTCCAGGTAGGCGGGCTGCGACTCCCCGCCGATCTGCACCAGGGCGATCTCGCTGAACCCGGCCTCCGCGTACGGCCGTACGGCCTCGACGAAGGCCTCCGGGTCGTCCCCGCACGGGATGGACGCGGCGACGTCGTCCGGGGTGACGAACTGGGTGGCCGACTCGAAGGAATCCGGGTGCGGCAGCTCGGAGTTGACCTTCCATCCGTTGCCGAACCAGCGGAACTGGGCATGGGCGCGCTTGACCGCGGTGTCCCGGTCGGGGTCGTAGCAGACCGGCAGCTGGCCGACCCTCGGCTTGCCCTGCCCGCCGTGCCGGTCGAAGGCGTCCAGCAGACCCGCCTTCGGTTCCGTGGCGATCACCAGGTCCGCGACCCGGCCGGCCAGTGCGCAGGACTGCTTCCCGGAGACGGCGACGCCGATCGGCGTCGGCTGGTCGGGCAGGTCCCACAGCCGGGCCGAGTCCACGTCGTAGTGGGGGCCGTGATGCGTGACATGGCCCCCGTCGAAGAGCGCCCGGATGATGTCGATCGCCTCCTCCAGCATCTCGTGCCGCACATCGACGGACGGCCAGCCGCCGCCCACCACATGCTCGTTGAGGTTCTCCCCGGAGCCCAGTCCGAGGCGGAAGCGGCCCTCGGACAGCAGCTGCATGGTGGCCGCCTTCTGCGCCACCACCGCCGGGTGGTAGCGGAAGCTCGGACACGTCACATAGGTCATCAGCGGAATCCGCCGGGTCGCCTGGGCGGCCGCGCCGAGCACGGTCCACGCGTACGGCGAGTGACCCTGCGAGCGCAGCCAGGGAAAGTAGTGGTCCGAGGTCACGGAGAAATCGAAGCCGGCCTCTTCGGCGCGCACCACGTGGTCGACGAGGTCACGCGGGCCGGCCTGCTCGGTCATCATCGTGTATCCGATTTGCACCATACGGCCCGAGTCCCCGGCCGGGGTACGGGAAAACGGACCGGTGGGTAATGATCCCGTCATGACGACTCGCCCCCTGCCCGCCGGCCCGCCCGCCTCCCAGGGCGTGGACGCCTCCGGTGTGCACGCCTTCCTCGACGCACTCGAATCCGACCCCGAGATCGAGCCGCACAGCCTCATGATCATGCGGCACGGCAGCCTCGTCGCCTCCGGCTGGTGGGCGCCGTACTCCGCCGGGCGGCCGCACCTGCTGTACTCGCTCAGCAAGAGCTTCACGTCCACCGCCGCCGGGTTCGCCGTCGCCGAGGGGCTGCTCGACCTCGACACTCCGGTGCTCTCGTACTTCCCCGAGTTCGACGCCGACGTCACCGACCCGCGCAGCCGGGCGATGCTCGTGCGGCACGTGGCGTCGATGGCCAGCGGCCACGAGGCCGAGACCCTGGACCGGGCCCGCGCGCTGGACCCCGACGAGCTGGTACGGGGGTTCCTGCGGATCCCGCCGGACCGGGATCCGGGGACGGTGTTCGCGTACAACCAGCCCACCACCTACACGCTCGCCACGATCGTCCAGCGCCTCACCGGGCAGTCGCTCACCGACTATCTGCGACCCCGGCTCTTCGACCCGATCGGCATCGGTGAGGTGGCGTGGCTGCGGGACCGGACGGGCCGCGACCTCGGCTTCAGCGGGCTGCACGCCACCACCGACGCGATCCTGCGGCTGGGGCAGCTGTATCTGGGCGGCGGGATATGGGACGGGCGGCGGGTGCTGCCCGAGTCCTGGGTCGCCGAGGCCACCCGCCCGCACACGGCGAACGACGACGGGCCGATGGGCGGCGAGGACTGGCGGCAGGGGTACGGCCTGCAGTTCTGGATGTCGCGGCACGGCTACCGCGGGGACGGCGCGTACGGCCAGTTCTGTCTGGTGCTGCCCGAGCAGGACGCGGTGATCGCGACGACCGCGGCCACCGTGGCCATGCAGAAGCTGCTCGACATGGTCTGGACGCATCTGCTGCCCGCGTTCCGCCCCGGGCCGCTGTCCGGCCGGGAGGCCGCGGACGCGGCCCTGGCGCAGCGGCTGGCCGGGCTGGCGCTGCCGCCGGCCGTGGGCGAACCCGCGCCGCAGGGGTGGACCTCGGTCGCCTTCGACTCGGACTGGATCTCCGCCGAGGTCACCGCGACCGCGGACGGGCACCGGCTGACGCTCGTCGAGGACGGTGAGCGGCTGGAACTGCGGCTCGCGGACAGCGGCTGGAGCATCGCCGAGGAGCCGGTCCCCACCGCCGTGAGCGGCGGCTGGACCGACGCCGGCACGCTGGAGGTGGAGGTGATCTTCCTGGAGACGCCCCACCGGCTCGCCGTGACCTGCTCGCTGCCGGACCGCACCTGCACGGCCCGCTGGCGCACCGAGCCCCTGCATCCGCGGCGCCTGCTCAGGATGGGCGCGCCACGCCGGTCAGGCTGAGGGCTCCTGGAAGGTGCGCAGCGCGGTGGCCAGGCCCTCGCGGTTGCCGGGGTCGGCCCAGTCGGCCGCGGGCGCCGTCCACCGCAGCGAGTAGCCGCGACCGCCGCCGAGCAGGAAACCCCGGCCGAGGGTGCGCACCCGGGTGCCCTCGGCCTCGGCGAGCCACTCCATCTCGGCGGCCTCCCGGCCCCGGTACGTCGTCGGCCGGATCTCCCCGAGCCTGCGGTACCCGCCGGCCTGCCGCAGGCCGGGTTCCACGTCGCGCCAGACGGCCACCGGATCGGGGCCCACCCGTTCGCTGTAGGTGACGGTGAGCGTGCGCGCGTCGCCGTCCGCGCCGAGCACCACGCGGTACGCCAGGTCAGAGACCCGGTCGGTGCTCAGCGGCCGCCAGCCCTCGGGGAGCGTGACGGAGAAGCCCTCGGGGGAGTCGTAGCGGCGGAAGGGAGCCTCGGTGGGAGCGGGCGGCGGCGTGGCAGAAGCGCTGGGCGAGGCGGTGGCGGAGGGGCTGGGGGAGGCGGTGGCGGTGGCGGACGGGGGCGGGCTGGGCTTCGGTCCGGCGGCGGGGGCGTCGGAGCCGCCGGGCAGCCGGTCGGTGACCGCGAGCACGGCGACCGCGACGGTGACCACGGCCACGGCGGTCCCCGCGATCACGGAGCGGTGGCTCCAGCCCGGACCGTGCGCGTACCGCCCGCGCAGCCGCGGGCTCGGCACGGCCGCCGCGGTCTCCTCGTCCAGCACGCGGACGAAGGCCTCCCGGACCACCGGGCGGGGCAGCCGCTCCACGGCGTCCTTGCGCAACAGCCCCTGCACGGCCTGGGTGAGCGGCCCCGCCCGCACCGGAGTGCGCAGCGGGAGGCGGTCCACGCCCTTCAGCGTGGCCTCCGGCCGGCCCCGGTCACGGAACGGCGGGCGCCCTTCCACCATCGTGTAGAGCAGGGCACCCAGCGTCCACAGATCGGTGGCCGGCCCGATCGGCTCGTCCCGTGCCTGCTCGGGGGAGGCGTAGGCGGGCGCCGCCAGCCGGGGCGCGAGGGTGGCCCCGGCCAGCCCGAACCCGGCGACCACGAGGGACCCGTCGTCGCGCACGAACACCTGGGCGGGGCTGAGTTCGCCGTGCGCGAGGCCCTGTCCGTGCGCCGTCTCCAGCACGTCGAGCAGCTCCAGGCCGATGCGCGCGGCCCGGACGTAGTTCAACGTGCCCTGCTGGACGAGCAGTTCGCTCAACGGCACGCCGTCGATCCACCGGGTGACCACCCACAGCGTCCCCGACTCCTCGACCACGTCCACGACTTCGGCGACCCGGTGGGGCAGCAGCAGCGCCATCCGCTCGCAGGTGTGCAGGACGCGCGCGATGATCCGGCGCGCCTCCTCCCCGTCCGGGAGGTCCGGCAGCCCGACCTGGGTGACCAGGACCGGCCGCTCCACCGCGATGTCCTCCCCGTACCAGCAGACGCGGTTGGTCTCCCGGCTGACGACCTCGACGAGCCGGAATCTCCCGGCGACCGACACGGGTGTGGAGACGTGCGCCTTGACCATGGTCATCCCTCGCTGAACCCCTGGCTCTCACCTTTCCCACAGGTACGGCGGGCGTGACGGGGTGTGTTCAAGGATTCGCCGAGCGAGATGCGCCGATTCCCGATTGTTCATCCGGCGCCTCGAACACCCGTGTCACAGGTCGCGGCGCACCAGGAAGTCCAGCAGCGCCCCCAACTCCCCGGCCGCCCCGGCCTCCAGGGGTACGGCGTCCAGGGCGGCCTCGGCGACGGCGATCCGGCGCCGCGCCTCGCCGAGCGCCGCCGACCGGCCGCCCGCCTCCTCGATCAGCTCTGCCGTACGGCCGAAGTCCTCGCCCGCTTCGAGGAGTTCGGCCAGCCGTCCGGCCACGGGTGTGCCGAGGGCGGCCAGCACCGGGAACGTCTTCTTGCGTTCCCGCAGATCGCCGTGGACGGGCTTGCCGGTGACCGCGGGATCGCCCCAGACGCCGAGGACGTCGTCGACGATCTGGAAGGCGACCCCGAGGTCGCGCCCGGCGCGGTCCAGCGCGGCGACCGTCCCCGGCGGGGCGCCGCCCAGCGCGGCACCCAGGGCGGCGGCGCAGCCCAGCAGGGCGCCCGTCTTGTGCTCGGCCATCACCCGGTACTCCTCCGGCCGCACGCGCTGCGGCCCCGTCCACGGCCGGGTCGCGAACAGCAGGTCGTCGGCCTGCCCGCGCACCAGATCGCCGAGCGCCCCCGACAGCAGCCGTACGGCGCCGCCGCCCCCGGGCGCCGCGGCGAGCGTCCCGACGGCCAGCGCGAACAGCGCGTCGCCCGCGAGGACGGCAGGGCCGGTGCCGTACGCCTTCCACACGGTGGGGCGACGGCGGCGGTCCTGGTCGCCGTCCATGATGTCGTCGTGCAGCAGGGAGAAGGCGTGCACCAGTTCCACGGCCACCGCGGCGGTCGTCCCGGCCTCGGCGGGGCCGCCCGCGGCCTCCGCGCCGAGCACCGCCAGTGCCTGGCGCACCCCTTTGCCTCCGGCGGCGGCGGCCGGGGCGCCGCCCACCTCGCACCAGCCGAAGGAGTAGGCGGCCATCTCACCGACCCAGGGATGCAGCCGCCCCACGGCCTCGACCAGTGCCGGGCGGACCAACTCCCGGCACCGGTCCAGCACGTGAACGCCGGAAAGGGGAGCCGCGGAGGGAAGCGCCGTCACCGTCCGGCCTCCGCGCCCAGCTCCTCCTGCGCCCGGGCCACCATCTCCCGGGCGTGCTTCAGGCCGATCCGGTCCAAGGTCCGGGCCAGTTCCGCCAGTTCGGCCTCGGTCTCGGCGCTGTCCCGGCCCAGTCGGGCCCTGGACTTGGCCAGGCCCAGCCGGGCCAGGGCCTCCCCGCGCGGTTCGCTCATGGCGCGGAACCCGGCGAGCGCCTGCTCGTACAGGCCGCGGGCCTCGGCGTAACGACCCGCGCGGTACAGGACGTTGCCGCGCATCTTGTGGTTGTAGGCGAGCGCGCTGGAGAGCTTCATCGCCCGGCAGATCGTCTCCGCCTCGGACAGCAGCGCCAGGGCCCGCCCGGTGTCCTTGTCACGCACCGAGACGATGTCGGCGAGTCCGCGCAGTGCCCAGGCGTGCCCGCGCCGGTCGTCGGCGCGCGCGGCGATCCCGGCCGCCTCCTCGAACAGGGCGTACGCCGTGTCGTAGGCGCCGGTGTTGCGGTGGATCTGCGCGATGCCCTCCAGCGCCCACACCGTGTGCCGGGCCTCGCCGCGCCGGCGGGCCTCGGCCAGCAACTGCTCGTGCAGCCGCGTCACGGCCTCGTAGTCGCCCTGGATGCGGCCGGTCTCGGCGAGGCCGGCCAGGGAGTATCCGCGCACCACGACGTCCCCGCCGCGCTCACCGAGGTCGGCGGCGAGCTGGAGCAGCCGCCGGGCCAGCGCGAACTCCCCGCGCTGCCGGGCCAGGGTGCCGCCGCTCCACAGCGCCCAGGCCATTGCCGCGGTGTCCCCGGCCCGGCGGGCGGCCCGGTAGCTGGCCTTCCAGGCCCGGTCCGCCTCGCCGATCCGGCCGAGGCGCCGGTGTGCCTCGGCGACGGCGAGCCCGGAGCGGGCCGCCTCGCCGTGCCTCCCGGCCCGCTCGGCGGCCCGCAGTTCCTCGGTGCCGGCGGCCAGGACGTCGGTGAGCGAGGAGTTCACGGACAGGGTCGTCAGGGCGCCCTGGTACTCCGGGGCGAATGCCTTGCCGTACATGGATCCCTCTCGGTCCGTATACACAGCATCTCTACATTGAGCGTATACATGATGTGTATAGAGCGTCGGACACCCGCCCCGGCCCCCGACGGGCCAGGGCGGTGTCATCTGTTGCCGATCAAGACGTGGACGGAGCCGACGGGGTTGCCCGTGAGGCGCAGATCACCTCACGGACCGTCAGTGCTGCTGGGGCTTCTGCGGGGTCGCCTCACTCGGCCGTACGACCACGAAGCCCTCACCGCTCAGCATCAGCTGCACGGCCTCCCCGGAGCCGCCGCGCAGCATCGAACCGATGGACTGGGAGCGGTGCAGCGAGGTCGCGAGCCCCGCGCTCCAGCCGACCACCGCGTCCGTGTCGACGTAGACCGGGTACTGCGCCGACACCGGGATCACCAGAGGATTGCCGTCGCAGACCAGGCCCAGCCGGCCCTGGCCCGTGAACACGCTGTTGAACAGTCCGCCGCCGCTGATGCCGGCCCCCTTCACGGTGGCGATCCGGTACGACAGCGAGGCGTCGAAGCACAGGACGTTACGGCCGTTGACGGTGAACTCGTCGCCGGGGTCGAGCTCGACGACGAAGCAGTTCTGCGCCTCGTGCGCGAACCAGGCCTCGCCCTGGCCGCGCACCGCCATCAGCGGCAGCCCTTCCCCGGTGACCGCGCGTTTGAGCATGCCGCCCACGCCCTGGCCCTTGCGCTCGAACTGGAGGTTGCCGCGGTAGGCGATCATCGCGCCCTGGCGGGCCAGCATCTCGCCGCTCACCGTGTATCTGATGCACTTGGAGTTCTCGACGGTCATACCCGGCGCGGTGGCGGGCTGGACCATGTGCTCGCTGGAAAACAGATCACCCTTCATGAGGGCATCGTGTCGCGGACGGTGTCCCTCCGCCTAGCTCGCGCGGCAACCTGCCTCAGCCGCCGAAGAGCTGGGTCCAGTACGTGCCCGCTTCGCCGCCGCCCGCGAAGCCGACGCCGATGTGCGTGAAGTCGCGCTTGAGGATGTTGGCGCGATGGCCGGGGCTGTTCATCCAGCCCTGGACGACCTCGGCGGGGGAGCGCTGGCCGCAGGCTATGTTCTCGCCGATCGAGCGCCGCCGGGAGCCCGCCGCGGCCGCCCGGTCCCAGGGCCGGCTGCCGTCGGGGGAGGTGTGGGAGTAGAAGGCCCGCGCGACCATGTCGGCGCTGTGCGCCTGCGCGGCGGTGGTGAGGAACGGGTCGACGGCGAGCGGCGGGAGACCGGCCCCGGCACGTTCCCGGTTGGTGAGCTCCACCACCCGGGTGGCGGTCCTGGCCAGCTCCGCCGGGGTGGAGGGGCGGGCCCAGAGCGCCGTCCAGTAGACGTCCCCGGAGCGGGCGGGGGAGCATGCGAACCCGGCGTGGGTGAAGGCCGGGGCGAGCAGGGTGCGCCGGGACCGGTCGGAGCCCAGGCAGTACTCGACGAACTCGGCGGGCGAGCGCGGGCCGGACACCAGGTGCTCCCCGACGGTCACATACGCGTACCCGGTCGCGGTGACGCGCCGGTGGAGACCCGCACCGTCCAGGCGGTTCCGCGCCGCCATGGCGAGGGCGTGGTCCCGCGCGGCGGAGCTCAGACGGGCGTCCAGGGCGACGGGCGGGGCACCGGCCGAGGCCCGGGCGGCGTTGACGAGACGGGCGAAGCCGTCCGGATCGGAGGGCGCGCCCTCCGTGATGACCATGCCGAGGCCCGGGCCCGGGCCGGTGGGCGTGCTCTGTGCGGTGTTCGGCCCGAAGCCCCGTACCTGCCCGGTGGGCGTGCTCTGCGCGGTATTCGGCCCGACGCCCGGGCCGGTGGGCGCGCTCCCCGCGGTGTTCGCCCCGACGCCCGGGCCCGGCCCGGTGGGCGCGTCCTCCGCGATGTCCACCCCGAAGTCGCGGGCCAGGCCCGTCAGTCCGTCGGCGTACCCCTGGCCCAGGGCCCGCAGCTTCCAGCCGCCGCCGCGGCGGTACAGCTCGGCGAGCAGCAGCACGGTCTCCTGCCGGGGGCGCGGTGGGGCGAACCGGGCCAGGGTGCGGCCGCCCGCTCCGGTGACGTGCAGCGTCGGCGCGGGGAGGCCGCCGAGGGCGGTGCCGGGGTCGGCGGGGCTGATGACGACCGTGACCCGAGTGGCGCCCGGCCGCAGCCGCGCGGGGTCGACGGTCAGCGTGTCGCCGTGCAGCCGCGCGCCCGGGGCGGCCGGCTGGTTGTAGAACACGAAGTCGCCGTCGCCGCGGACCTTGCCGCCGTCGTCCGTGATGAGGGCGGACACATCGAACGGGCCGGGCACCCGGACGGCCACGGCGCCGTCCGGGAGGGGCACATTGCCCCCGGGGACCAACTCGCTCATGGGGCCGTCCTGATGTCCACGTACGCGTCCGGAGAGGTATGTCCGGAAAACGTGCGCCGCCCCGCGAGGGTTCCCGCCCCCCGACTCAGCGCCGGACAGCCCCCGGATCGATCCGCTCGCCGGCCGACGAACCGCGCTTCACCTTCGGCTTCTTGCCGCAGAACGCCGACTCCAGCGTGCCCAGCATGGTGGTGTGCACCGTGCCGTTGTTGGAGGTGTTGGCGAGCGCCGCCAGGCTGCGCCGCCCGTCCTTGGAGGCGAACGCGTAGGTGTAGAAACCCTGGACGGCACCCGTATGCCCGTACACGGACACCCCGCACGACAGGTCCCGGCGCCGCAGCCCGAGCCCGTACGCCTGACCGGAGCCCGCGGGCACCCACCGCTTCATCTGCGCCAGTTGCGCCGCCGAGGTCAGCCGGCCGCCGAGCAGCGCCGACAGGAAGGTGTTCAGGTCCCGCGCGCTGGAGATGACGGCCCCCGCGCTCTGCGCCCAGGAGACCGTCTGCTCGGTGGCGTCGACCAGCGCGGCGCCCGGTGTGTCCGGGGTGAGGTAGCCGCGGGTGTACCGGCCCGGGATGCGGGTGCCGGGGTGGACGTAGAAGGTGTCGGTCAGCTTCAGCGGCTCGATGATCCGGTTCTGGTACTCGGCGCGCAGGGTGTTCCCGGTCAGCTTCTTGATGAGCATGCCGGCGACGACGAAATTGGTGTTGGAGTAGGTGTAGGCGCCGCCCGGCGCGGTGGTGCGGGGCCTGGACAGCGAGCGGGCCAGCAGCTGCCGGTGCGTGAAGACCTTGGTGCGCACCGCCTCGAAGCCGGGAACCGTCTCGGCGAACATGTCGTTGGTGTAGTCGTACAGGCCGCTGCGGTGGTTCAGGACGTGGCGCACGGTGATCCGGTCGTCGGGCAGCAGCCCGGGCAGATGGCGGTTGACCGGGTCGTCGAGCTTCAGCTTCTTCTCGTCGACCAGTTGCAGCAGGACCACGGCGGTGAAGGTCTTGGTGACGCTGCCGATGCGGAACCGGTCGGTGGTGGTGAGGGCGCGCAGTGTGGCGCGGTCGGCGATGCCCGCGGCGATCGTGGAGACGGTGCCGTGATCGTCGACGCGGGCCATCGCGCCGGGCGCGCCCTGCTGCATCGCGGTGCGCAGGACGCCCCGCAGGGCCGCGAGATCGGGCTCGGGTCCCTGGGGTGCCGCGTGCGCCGGGACTGTCAGGAGGGCGAGGAGGACCGCCGTCCCCCACGCCGTGCCCTTGCCCACCGTTGCCGAGTCCATCCGCGCCCTCTCTCCCTGCTGACACTCCGTCACGGCGACGCACAGTAGTGCCAGGGAGAGGAGAAAAGATGCTCATTCGAGGTCCGAACGGACGCGTCTCACCCGTACGGGAAAGGCGGAAGTCTCAGCCGGACGTCGTCGGCTCCGGCGCGATCAGCCCCTCGCGGTAGGCGACGGCCACCGCCTCACCGCGGCTCGCGGCGCCCAGTTTGGCGAGGATGTTGGAGACGTGGACGCTCGCCGTCTTGCCGCTGATGAAGAGCTCCTCGCCTATCTGCCGGTTGCTGCGGCCGCGGGCCAGCAGCCGCAGCACGTCCTGCTCCCGGGCGGTCAGCGGGGACGCGGTCGGTTCCCGCGTGTCCGACAGGCGGGCCCGGCGGATGAGGGCGTCCACCCGTTCCAGCAGCGGCAGCGCGCCCAGCCGCGCGGCCGTCTCCCGTACCGCCGCCGCCTCGACGGCCGCCTCCTCGCGCCGCTCGGCCGTCACCAGCGCCTCGGCGTAGCGGTACCGGCAGCGCGCCCGCTCGTAGGCGTCGCCGTAGTCGACCGCGGCCACCGCCTTGGCCCAGGCCGCCACCTCGGGCCCCGCGGTCGCCCGCAGCCACTCGGCCTCGGCGCGGGCGAGCCACGCCATGCCCTCCGGACCCTGCGGCGTCCGGTTGGCGCTGTGCACGGCCGAGTCCCGCGCCAGCTCCATCAGCTCCGTCGCGGTGTCCGCCCAGCGCCCGGCCCCGGCCTCGTCGCCGCCGTGCCGCAGCTCGACGGCGCGGTCGGCCACGGCGGACAGCGCCAGCGCGGCGAGCCGCACCGTCACATCGGGGCGGAAGCCCGCGTCGTCGGTGAGCGCCGCGACCGTGGACCGCACCCGCTCGACCGCCGCCTCGGGATCGCCCGCCATGGCGGCGGCGTCGGTCAGCACGATGCCCGCGATCAGCGCGGCCATCCAGTCGAACGGCCCCTCCAGCAGCGCCCGGGCCCGGTCGGCGGCCGTCAGGTCCCCGCGCGCCAGCGAGACGTACCAGGCGGGCCCGGACGTGTAACCGCCCGCGGGCGGCAGCATGTCGGCGTCGCTCGCCGCGGCCCGCAGGCACTCGTCCCAGCGGCCCAGCGTGTACAGCACCAGCAGCCGGAGATAGCGCATCTCCATCGGATACGACGAGGACAGCAGCCCGGCGCGGCGGGCCCGGTCGAGCCCCTCGGTCAGCCACGGCAGGCACTCCTCCAGCTCGCCCGCCTCGTAACTGCCCATGGCGAAGTGGAGCAGGGCCCGCAGCTCCACCGCCGCGTTGCCCGCGGTCCGCGCCAGGTCCCGCGCCTCGCGCAGCCGTGCCCGGCCCTCGGGGCTGCGCCGGCCGTCGCCCTCGAGGATCGCCAGGGAGACGAGCAGGTCGGCCCGGGCGTCCGTGACCCCCAGCCGCTCGGCGACGGCCAGCGCCTCGTGGGCCACCCGCAACGCCGTTTGCCCCTCCCCGACCTGACGGGCCGCCAGCACATGGGTGGCGGCCGCCCACACCCAGGTGGGCGACGGCGGCTCGGCGGGGATCAGGGCCAGCGCCTCACTGCTGTGGGCGAAGGCCGCGCTCAGGTTGTCGACGGTCATCAGATTGCCCGCGAGGGTGTACCGGACCCGGGCGGCCAGCTCTGAGTCCTCCTGCTGGTCGACGCCCGCCAGCGCGGACCGGGTCAGCGCCACCGCGCGGTGCGCCTCTCCGGCGTGGGCGGCGGCCGAGGAGGCGCGCAGGGTGAGCGTCACCCGGTCGTGGCCCTCGCCCGAGGGGCGCGCGGACGGCTCCACCGACGGCCACAGATCGAGCACCGCCTCCAGATGCCGCAGCTCCTCGGCGGGCGCGCCGACCCGCCGGGCGTGGTCGGCGGCCTCCAGCGAGGCGGTGAGCGCCTCGGCGAGCTCATGGCTCTCGCGGTAGTGGTGGGCGCGCTCGGCCGCGGTCTCGGCGCGCCGGGCCCGGCCGGCGAGCAGCCGGGCGAACGCGCCGTGCAGCCGGGACCGTTCGCCGGGCAGCAGATCGGCGTAGACCGCCTCCCGCGCCAGGGCGTGCCGGAAGGAGTACGTGTCACCGTCGCCGGGCACCAGCAGTTGCCGGCCCAGGGCCTCGCGCAGCGCCGACTCCAGCTCGGCCTCGGGCAGTCCGGCCGCATCGCGCAGCAGATCGTGCTCGACGCGCCGCCCGGCGACCGCGGCGGTGCGCAGCACCTGCTGGGCGGTCTCGGACAGTTGCTCGAAGCGGATCAGCAGGACGTCGGCGAGACCGCTCGGCACCCCGCCGGCCTCGGTGTCCGTGGCCGCGAGAAGCTCCTCGGCGTAGAAGGCGTTGCCCTCGGCGCGCTCGACGATCCTGCGGACCGTGGTCTCCGGCAGCGGGCGTTCCTCCAGGGCCCGTACCAGCTCGGCCACTTCGGTGTCGTCGAGCGGCCGCAGCTCCAGCCGCTCCACCGCGGGCAGCCGGACCAGCTCCGCCAGCAGCGGGCGCAGCGGATGCCGCCGGTGCAGATCGTCCGCGCGGTAGGAGGCCAGCAGCGCGACCCCGCCCGCCGGCCGCTGGAGCACACCCCGGCTGAGCAGGAACCGCAGCAGATCCCGGGAGGACTGGTCGGCCCAGTGCAGGTCCTCCAGGACGAGCAGCAGCGGCGCGGTGCCGGCCAGGTCGGCCAGGAGCGCGGCCATGCCCTCGAACAGCTGGAGCCGGGAGTCCCGCGCGGTGTCCGTGCCGCCGCCCAGCATCCGGCCGACGACCGGATGTCCCGCGAGCACGTCGGCGAACCGCGGATCCGCGGCGAGCGCGCCGAGCACCTCGGTGAACGGCAGGTACGGCAGACCGACGTCACCGAGGTCGACGCAGTGGCCGGTGAGGACGGTCATGCCGTCCGCCGCGCCCCGCGAGGCGATCTCGTCCAGCACCCGGGTCTTGCCGACTCCGGCGTCCCCGGCGACCAGGACGGCCCGCGCCTCACCGGCACGGGCACGCTCCAGCACACCGAGGAGCCGGGCCAGCTCGTGTTCTCGGCCGATGAGGGGCGCGGGGGCCATGGTCTGCGTCACTCGCTCATCCTGGCACGCGTGTGCGACCGAAGGGGGTGCGGGGAAGGGCGTGACCAGCCACGGCCCGCCCCGCCCCCCCGCCTCAGGCGCGCCGCAGCGCCTGGGCCCAGTCCGCGGGCACCCGCCCAGCGGGCCCCGGCGAGGGCTGCTCCGCGGGATGGCTGACCGGCGGCGCCAGTTCCGGCCCCGACTCGTACAGCTCGGAGGAGCCGTAGTCCCAGAACCACTCCTCGCCCGGCTCGTAACTCTGCACGACGGGATGCCCGGTGGCCTTGAAGTGCCCGGTGGCGTGCCGGCCGGGAGAGGAGTCACAGCACCCCACATGCCCGCACTGCGCACACCGGCGCAGATGGAACCACCATCCGCCGTGCTCGTCGCACTCCACGCACCCGGCGCCGCTGGGCGACGCGCCGGGATCGATTCCCTCGGTCATACGGACTCCTCAATCGTGTCGTCGTCAGCGGCGGCGGTGAGCGGAAGCAGCACCTGGAAACGGGTATCGCCCGGCTCGGACTCCACCTGGAGGGACCCGTGGTGCTTGTTGACCACGATCCGCCAGGAGATGTCCAGACCCAGGCCGGTGCCCTCGCCGACGGGCTTGGTGGTGAAGAAGGGGTCGAAGATCCGTCCGCGGATCTCCCGCGGGATGCCGACGCCGGTGTCGCGGAACTCCACCAGCAGCCGGTCGTGCTCCCGAGCCGTCCGCACGGTCAGCGTCCCTTCCCCGCCCGCGCTGTTGACGGCGGAGACCGCGTTGTCGATGAGGTTCGTCCACACCTGGTTCAGCTCCGCCGGGTAGGCGGGGATCTCCGGGAGGGTGCGGTCGTACTCCTTGACGACCTTGATCTGCGGGCCGATCTTCCCGGAAAGCATCAGCAGGGTGCTGTCGAGGAGTTCGTGGACGTCGACGCTGCGGAAGGGGGCGCGGTCGAGCTGCGAGTACTGCTTGGCGGCGTCGACCAGGTGCGAGACACGCGTGGTGGAGTCCGCGATCTCGTCCATCAACAGCTCGGTCTCCACCGTGTAGTTGAGCCAGCCGATCGCCCCGGGGAGGATGTCCTCGTCCACGGCCGCGGCGACCTGCTCCAGCCAGTCCACGTCAAGTCCGGCCTGCACGAAGGCCGGTGCGAGCCGCCAGCCCTCGCTGATGCCGTGGTCGTCGAGCCAGTCGGTGAGCGCGTCCTCGCGGTCGGCCGCCTCCAGCGGGCCCAGGGCCGGTGCCTTGCCTACGCGTTCGGCGGTGCGCTCCTGGATGTCGATGAGGCTCGCCAGGCTCTCGCGCGGGTACGGGCCGGAGGAGATCACGGCCAGCTTGTGCCGCATCTTCGCCACCCGCTCGCGCAAGGAGGCGGTCGCCCGCACGGCCGCCGCCGCGGGGTTGTTGAGCTCATGGGTGAGACCCGCCGACAACGAGCCGAGCGCCAGCAGCCGTTCGCGCTGGCCGATGACCCGCTGGGTGTTCTTCGAGCCGAAGAAGAGCCCCTCCAGCAGGTGCACGGCCATCGGGAACCATTCCCGCATGACGGCCGCGAACGTGTCGGCGGGCAGCACGAAGAACCGCGTCGGCTCCGTCACGCGCATGGAGTTGTTGTAGACCTGCCGCTCCCGGTCGCCGAGATAGGCCTGCATGGCCCCCGAGTACACGCCTCGCTGGGAGCTGCGGATCACCTCCACGTCGTCCGTGCCGACCCGGCGGGACAGCACCACCGTGCCCTCGACCATGACGTAGAAGCAGGTCGCCGGTTCGCCCTCCGCGTACACCGGCCCCGGCTCGAACCGCTCCATCCGCCCCTCGGCGCACAGTCTGCCGAGCTGCTCGGGGGAGAGCTTCTCGAACAGGAACAGCGAGCCGATCTCCGCGGGGCTGCACGGCACGGGCCGGCCGCTCACGACTGCTCCAGATAGCGGTGGACGAGCATCACGGCCATGGCTCCCTCTCCTACGGCGGACGCGACCCGCTTGGCGGACTCGGCGCGCGCGTCGCCGGCCACGAAGACGCCCGGCACATTGGTCTCCAGGTGGTACGGCGGCCGGTCCAGCTCCCAGTCCGCCGGCGGCCGCCCGTCGGGGGTGAGGTCGGGCCCGGCGAGGATGAAGCCGCCGCTGTCGCGCAGCACGGTGCCGTCCAGCCAGTCGGTCAGCGGGGCGGCGCCGATGAAGACGAACAGCCACTGCGCGTCGACGAGTTCGCTCTCCCCGCTGTCCAGGTCGCGCAGCGTCAGCTGTTCCAGGTGGCCGTCGCCGTGGGCGGCCTCGACGACCGTCCTCGGGCGGACGCCGATGTTGGGCGCCTCGTTGATCTGCTGGATCAGGTAGTGCGACATCGACGCCGACAGATCCGCCCCGCGCACCAGCAGGGTCACCGACTTGGCGCCCTTGGACAGGTACATCGCCGCCTGCCCCGCGGAGTTGGCGCCGCCGACGATGTACACGTCCTGCCCCTGGCAGGAGGGCGCCTCGGTCAGCGCGGAGCCGTAGAACACCCCGCAGCTGGTGAGTTCGGCGCAGCCGGGTGCCTGGAGCTGGCGGTAGGAGACACCGGTCGCCAGGATCACGCTGTGCGCGGCGATGGCCGAGCCGTCGGAGAACCGCACGAGTCGCGCGGCGCCGCTGACCTCCAGGCCGGTGACCTCGCGGGCGGTGAGGACCTCGGCGCCGAACCTGGCGGCCTGCCGGCGGGCCCGGTCGGTGAGCTGGGCGCCGGAGACGCCGTCCGGGAAGCCGAGGTAGTTCTCGATCCGCGAGCTCTGTCCGGCCTGCCCGCCGGTCGCCGACCGCTCCACGAGTACCGTCCGCAGCCCCTCGGACGCCCCGTACACCGCGGCGCCGAGCCCGGCCGGACCGCCGCCGATGACGACGAGGTCGTAGAAGTCGGCGGTCGGCGTGGTGGCGAGGCCGACGTGCGCGGCGAGCTCCGGCGCGTCCGGCTCGACCAGCGGTGTCCCCTCCGGCGTGATCACCAGCGGCAGCCGCTGCCCGTCCTCGCCCGCGGCGGCGAGCAGCCGCCGCCCCTCGGGCTCGTCGGCGGAGTACCAGCGGTAGGGCACCTGGTTGCGGGCGAGGAACTCCCGTACGTCGGACGAGCGGGCCGACCACCGGTGCCCGACGACCTTGGTGGCGGGCACCGGCCGGTACTCGCTGCTCCGCCACGCCTCCAGCAGGTCGTCCAGCACGGGGTAGAGCTTCTCCTCGGGCGGATCCCACGGCTTGAGCAGGTAATGGTCGAGATCGACGACGTTGATGGCGTCGATGGCCGCGCTGGTGTCGGCGTACGCGGTGAGCAGGATCCGCCGCGCGCCGGGGTGGATGTCCATGGCCCGCTCGAGGAACTCGATGCCGTTCATCTGCGGCATCCGGTAGTCGGCCAGGATCACGGCCACGAGATCACCGCGCAGCTTCAGCTCCCGCAGTGCCTGAAGCGCGGACTCCCCGGACTCCGCGCGCACGATCCGGTACGACTCGCCGTAGCGCCGCCGCAGGTCACGGGCGACGGCACGGGAGACCCCCGGGTCGTCGTCCACGGTCAGGATGACGGTCCGCGCGGATTCGGCGGCCTGTGCCATACGTCTCCCACCCCGAGAGTGTCCGGTGCCCGGGCACGGCGACCGCAGCCGCCGGGCCGGCTGTGGCCATCGTATGTTCGATCGCCGCGCTTCGCTCAGCCGGTCGCCTCGCCCAGCACGCGGTAGGTCAGGTGGGTGACCCGGCTCGCCGCGCGGGACGCCACCTGCTCCAGCCGCAGCGGCGGGACGCCCTCGAACAGGCGCGTGCCGGCGCCGATCGTGAGGGGCGCGATGTGCAGCCGCAGTTCGTCGGCCAGGCCGGCGGCGAGGTACTGGTTGACGGTGGTGGCGCCGCCGTGGACCAGGACCTCGCGGTCGCCCGCCGCCGCGCGTGCCTGCGCCAGTGCCGAGTCGATTCCGTCGGTGACGAAGTGGTACGTGGTGCCGCCGGCTATCGGCTGCGGCTCGCGCGCGTGATGGGTGAGCACGAACACCGGCGCGTGGAACGGCGGGTTCTCGCCCCACCAGCCGTTCCACTGCCTGTCCCACGCGCCGCGCACGGGGCCGAACATGTTGCGGCCCATGATGAAGGCCCCGGCGCCGGCCAGCCGGTCGATCTCCTCGCGGTTCTCGTCGGGGGTGTCGAACATCCAGGCGTGCAGCCCGGCGCCCGAACCGTCCCCGCCGTCGTCCCCGAAGGGGCGTTCCTCGCTCTGGTGCAACCCGGCCGAGTAGCCGTCGGCCGAGACCGTGAGGTCGCAGACCACCTTGCCCGTGCGTTCGCTCATCGCGTTCTCCTCCGTCGCGTGGTGCGGTCAGCGGTGCCGCGCGGCCAGCACGCAGAACTCGTTGCCCTCGGGGTCCGCCAGCGTCACCCACGGCTGCTCGCCCTGGCCGACGTCCGCGGGGCGGGCGCCCAGGGCGAGCAGCCGGGAGACCTCGGCCCGCTGGTCGTCCGGGCGGAAGTCGAGGTGCAGCCGGTTCTTGCCGGCCTTCTCCTCCGGTACCGGCACGAAGATCAGGCCCGGGAGGCGGTCCGGCTCCGGGCGGATCTCGTACTCGTCGGCGGAGTCGTTGAGGACCGTCCAGCCGAGGGCCGCCGCCCACCAGGCGCCCAGGGCCGCCGGATCCGCGCAGTCCACCACCACTTGCTCCCACTGCAATGCCATGGGCGCAGGGTAGTGAAGACTGTGGGCACCGACGTGACCGCGACACAGGAGGAACCCCGCAATGACGCGCCCGATCACGGCAGGATTCGACGGGACCGAGGAGAGCATCGCCGCCTTGGGCTGGGCGGCTCGGGAGGCGGTTCGGCGAGGGCTCGCGCTGCGGGTGGTGCACGCCTGGCGGTTCCAGGCGCTGGAGGCGGTCGAGGAGGCCGATCCCGACACGCAGGCCCAGTGGGCGCGGGAAGCGGTGGCGGCGGCCGCCCGGGAGATAGGGGAGCGGCATCCCGGTCTGGAGGTGTCGACGGACGCCTTGGAGGGCGGGCCCGTGGACGCGCTCGTCGCCGCCGCCGCGGACGCCGAGATGCTCGTCCTGGGGTCCCGGGGGCACGGCGCGGTCGTCGGGTTCCTGCTCGGCTCCGTCGGGCAGCAGGTGATCGTGGAGGCCGAGCGGCCCGTCGTGCTCGTCCGGGCCGAGGACAAGCCCTCCGCCGAGGTCGCCGGGCACGAGATCGTCGTCGGTCAGCAGGGCGATCCGGAGGACAGCGCGGCGGCGCTGCGGTTCGCGTTCGAGACGGCCGCGGCGCGTGGTGCCACGGTGCGGGCCGTACGGGCCTGGACGCTGCCGCCGCTGTTCGCGTACAGCCCGGCCTCGCTGAAGCTGCTCGACGACGCGGGCGGTCTGGAGCCGTTCGAGCAGAAGGCGCTGGCGGCGGCGCTGCAGCCGTGGCGGGACCGGTTCCCGGACGTCCATGTCGTGGAGCACGTCGAGATGGGCAGCGCGGGGCAGGTGCTGTTGTCGGTGGCCGGGCGGGCGCAGCTGATGGTCGTCGGGCGCCGCGCCCACCGTACGGCCGTGGGTGCGCGGATCGGCTCGGTCGCGCACGGCGTGCTGCACCACGCCGGCTGCCCGGTGGCCGTGGTGCCGCCCGCGTCCTGAGTCAGCCCGCCTCCCCCGAGGTGGGCTGGAGCGTCTCCCGGGCCGTGGGGAGGATGTTCTTGATGTAGTCCTCCACGGCCGTGTCCAGCCCTATGTCGTGCTGCGAGCGCTCCGACAGGTACCAGCGGTGTTCGAGGAGTTCGTGGTAGATCTCCGCGGCGTCCATCGAGCCGCGCAGTTCGAGCGGGACCGCCCGTACCGTCGGGCGGAACACGTCCCGCACCCAGCGGTGGGCGAGGACCTCGGGGCGGGCGGCGAGGGGGTCGCCCGGGGCGTAGTCGTCCTGGGTGGCCATCCAGCTCTCCAGGTCGTTCAGCAGCCGCCGGGCCTGGTTCTCCTCGGTGTCCAGGCCGGTCAGGCGCAGGAGCTGGCGCTGGTGGTGGCCGGCGTCGACGACCTTGGGCACGAAGGTGACGGTGTCACCGTTGGAGGAGTGCTCGATCTGCATCTCCGCGACGTCGAAGCCGAGGTCGTTGAGGCGGCGTATCCGGCGCTCTATGTAGTGGTACTTGCCCGCCGGGTAGACCGAGGTGCGGGTCAGCTCCTGCCACAGGCCCCGGTAGCGGGCGCAGATCTCGGTGCCGAACTCGATCGGGTCCACCGACGGGTGCAGCGCCCCGGAGGCCTCCAGGTCCAGCAGTTCGCCGCTGATGTTGACGCGGGCGAGGTCGAGGTCGTAGTCCCGCTGGCCGGTGCTGAGCCGGGGGTGCAGGTCGCCGGTCTCGGCATCGACCAGGTAGGCGGCGTAGGCGCCCGCGTCGCGCCGGAAGAGGGTGTTGGACAGCGAGCAGTCGCCCCAGGCGAACCCGGCCAGGTGGAGCCGCACCAGCAGCACGGCCAGGGCGTCCATCAGCCGGTGCATGGTCGCCGGGCGCATCGTCGTCTCGAACATCGAGCGGTACGGCATGGAGCCGCCGAGGTGGCGGGTGACCAGCACCGACTCCAGGGGCGCGCCCTCGGCGTCGGCGCGTCCGGTGACGACGGCGAGGGGATCCACCGCCGGGATGCCGATCCGGTCCAGGTCGCGCAGCAGCTCGTACTCGCGCAGGGCGGGCCGTTCGGCGAGCTCCTTGACCGCGATGACCTCCTCCCCGGCGCGGGCGTAGCGCACGACGTGCCGGGAGATACCGCGCGGCAGCGGCACGAGGTACTCCTCGGGCCACTCCTCAAGCGGCAGGTGCCAGGGCAGCTCCAGCAGGAGCGCGGGGTGCTCCGGGTTGGTCGCGCTGATCTGAAGGGCCATGGGCGGGGTGTCCTCGTCTCGCCGGTGATCGTCACCTCACCCTAGACGGCGCGCTCCCTGGCCTGAAGTGCCGCTTCACGGACCGGACCGCGGTGGGCGGGGCCGTGCCCGGGCAGGACCAGGTCGGCCTCCAGGGCACCGAGCAGGTCCAGCGAGGCCAGGGCGCGGGCGCGCTCGCGGTGGAACATGCCGAGCAGCAGATGCGGGCCCTTGACACGGGAGGTCGGGTGGCCGCTGACCAGGGCGTCCCCGGTGATCAGGGCGCCGCTGTCCGGCAGGCGGAAGGCGCAGTGGCCGTCGGTGTGGCCCGGCGTGTGCACCGGCACCGGGTGTCCCGGCAGATCGAGCGGGGCGCCCGTCGCGAAGGCCGCCGGCGCGGTGACCGGGACGTGCGCCGTGCCGCCGGAGCGGAGCGCGTGCAGCGCCCACGGCACGACGCCCGGCCGCCAGCCGTTGCGCAGGACCTGGCCCACGGACACCTGATGGAGGAACTCCCGCCGGGCGTGCGGCACTTCGGCCTCGTGCAGCAGGACGGGCGTGCCATACGTCGTGCGCAGGTACTCGGCCGAACCCACGTGGTCGTTGTGGGCGTGCGTGATCAGTACGGCCGCCACCGCCTGCGGTGAACTCCCCACCTCTGCAAGGGAGGCGAGCAGGTGCTCCCGGTCGCCCGGGTAGCCGGTGTCGATCAGCGTGGCCGCGTCCCCCTCGGTGAGGATGACCCAGTTGGTGTTGCTGCCGTGCACCAGATGGATGCCGTCGGCCACTTGCCGCACGTTCGCCCGCATGACCGTCCCCGTTCCGAGGTTGCCGCTCGACGGGATCAGCAAAGCAGATCGCGCGGCGGGCGCCGGACCGGGTGCGTCCTGGCGCCACATGGTGCCATCTGGCGCCATCGGGGTTGCGGGTGGCGCCATGATAGTGCCACTATGGTGTCATGGACCTCACCCCGTACGTCGAAACCCTCCGCCGGGAACTGGCGGTGGCCGCCGAGGCCGGCGGTGACCAAGCCCGCGAGCTGGCCGAACGCCTCACCGCTCCGCTGGAGTCGGCGACCCGGCTGACCCTGCTCAACGTGCTCTCGGACGCGATGGACGAGATCACCCGCGAGCTCGCCCCCGGCTCGGTCGACGTACGGCTGCGCGGACTCGACCCCGACTTCGTGGTGACCGTGCCGCCCGCCTACGACAGCGCCCCGGCGCAGCCCGCCGCGCCCGCCGAACCGCTCACGCCGGTGGCGGACGCCGAGGAGGGCGGCACCGCCCGGGTCAATCTGCGTCTTCCGGCCCACCTCAAGGCGCGCGCCGAGGAGGCCGCGAGCCGGGAGGGCCTGTCGGTCAACGCCTGGCTGGTGCGGGCCGTGTCGGCGGCGGTCGACGGAGGCCCGGCGCGCCCGCGCCCCACGGAGAGGACCCGCACGGTCGGGCAGAGCTTCACGGGCTGGGTGCGCTAGGCCCGCTCCGCACGGGAGGGGCGGACCTGCCGTCATCGCGGCCCGCGCCCCAGCACGTCACCCCATCACGTCCCCCTGCGGGACGCCCCACGGACACACGAGGACGGTACAGCCATGCCCGCATTCGACACCCCCGGCCCGATTTCGGTCAGCGCCCGCGTGGACGCCGGTTCCATCCGGTTCTCCGCGGGCGACCGCCTCGACACGGTCGTCGAGGTACGGCCCCGCGATCCGAAGCGGGACCGGGACGTGCGTGCCGCCGAGGTGACCGAGGTCTCCTACGCGAGCGGTGTGCTGACCATCCGGACCAAGCACCGCCGTCTCGTCGGACCCAGCGGCGTCGTCGACGTGGTCGTCGACCTGCCCACCGGCTCGCGTGTCGACGCGACCGGCGCCTGGGCCCAGATGCTCGGCGAGGGCCGGCTCGGCGAGGTCCGCGTGAAGACCGCGGTCGGCGACATCCGCCTCGACACCACGGGTCCGGTGGAGCTGAGCGCGTCGCACGGCCAGATCACCGTGGACCGGGTCGAGGGCAGGGCCGAGATCACCTGCAGCACCGGCAATGTGCGCGTCGGCACCGTCGACGGCCCCGCCGTCCTGAAGAACTCGCACGGCGCCACGATCGTCGGCGCCGTGACCGGCGAGCTGCGGGTGAGCGGCGCCAACGGGGCCATCGACATCGCGCGCGCCGAGAGCTCGGTCACCGGCACCTCGACCAACGGTCTGCTGCGCGTCGCCGATGTCGCGCGCGGGGAGGTTCAGTTGGAGACCTCCAACGGGTCCATCGAGGTCGGCATCCGCGAGGGCGCCGCCGCCTGGCTCGACGTCAGCTCCAACCGCGGGCAGGTGCGCAACGCGCTCGCCGTGTCCGAAGCCCCGGCGCAGACCGAGGATACCGTCACGGTCCGCGCCCGGACCAACTGGGGCAACATCGACGTCCTCCGCGCCAAGGCCTGACCCCGCGAGGTCGGCCCCGACCCGCTCACTACTCCCACTTCTTCAGCCTTCGAACGGGGGGCGCCATGCCTTCATCTGTCATGCCCACGTCCAGTCCGGGGGGCGGTTGCCCGGCTCCGGCCGCCGTCTTTGCCGCCGGTCTGCGCAAGTCGTACGGCGACCGGACGGTCCTGGACGGCGTCGATCTGCGGATCCCGGCCGGATCCGTGTTCGCGCTGCTCGGGCCGAACGGCGCCGGCAAGACCACCGCGGTGAAGATCCTCTCCACCCTCGTCACCGCCGACGGCGGCCGGGCCGAGGTCGCGGGTCACGACCTCGCCACCGATCCGCAGGCCGTGCGTGCCGCGATCGGCGTCACCGGACAGTTCTCCGCCGTGGACGGGCTGATCACCGGCGAGGAGAACATGCTCCTCATGGCGGACCTGCACCACCTGCCCCGGCGCGAGGGGCGCCGGGTCACCGCCGAGCTGCTGGAGCGCTTCGACCTCACCGGGGCCGCGAGGAAGCCCGCCGCCACCTACTCCGGCGGCATGAAGCGCCGCCTGGACATCGCCATGACCCTGGTCGGCGATCCGCGGATCATCTTCCTCGACGAGCCGACCACCGGGCTCGACCCGCGCAGCCGCCACACCATGTGGCAGATCATCCGTGAGCTGGTCACCGGCGGCGTCACGGTGTTCCTCACCACCCAGTACCTGGAGGAGGCCGACGAACTCGCCGACCGGATCGCCGTGCTGCACGACGGCAGGATCGCCGCCGAGGGCACCGCGGACGAACTGAAGCGGCTCATCCCCGGCGGCCACGTCCGGCTCCGCTTCTCCGACCCGGCCGCCTACCGCTCCGCCGCCTCCGCGCTGCGTGAGACCACCCGCGACGACGAAGCGCTGGCGCTCCAGATCCCCAGCGGCGGAAGCCAGCGCGAACTGCGCGCCATCCTCGACTGGCTGGATGCCACCGGGGTCGAGGCCGACGAGCTGACCGTGCACACCCCCGACCTCGACGACGTGTTCTTCGCCCTCACCGGCGGCGCCGCGACCGTCCCCGACCAGCCGAAGGAGAACGCCCGATGAGCTCCCTCGCCCTCACCGTGCGCGACTCGTCCACGATGCTGCGCCGCAACCTCCTGCACGCCCGGCGCTACCCGTCCCTGACCCTCAACCTGCTGCTGACGCCGGTCGTCCTGCTGCTGCTCTTCGTCTACGTCTTCGGCGACACCATGAGCGCGGGCATCGCCGGCGCCGCCGACCGCTCCGCGTACGTCGCCTATGTCGTCCCCGGCATCCTGATGATGACCATCGGCGGCACGGTGGTCGGCAGCGCGGTGTCCGTCGCGATGGACATGTCCGAGGGCATCATGGCCCGCTTCCGCACGATGGCGATCCACCGCGGGTCGGTGCTCATCGGGCACGTCCTCGGCAGCGTCCTCCAGGTGATCATGAGCGTGGCGCTGGTGGGTGCCGTCGCCGTGGCCATCGGCTTCCGGTCCCGTGGGGCCACGGTCCTGGAGTGGCTGGCGGCGTTCGGCCTGGTCACGCTCGTCGCCCTGGCGCTGACCTGGATCGCGGTCGGGATGGGCCTGGTCAGCCCGAACGCCGAGGCGGCGAGCAACAACGCGCTGCCGTTGATCCTGCTGCCGCTTCTGTCGAGCGCTTTCGTGCCGATCGAGGCGATGCCGGGGTGGTTCCAGCCGGTCGCCGAGTACCAGCCGTTCACACCGGCCATCGAGACCCTGCGCGGGCTGCTGCTGGGCAGCGGGATCGGCCACAACGGATGGCTCGCGGTGGCCTGGTGCCTGGGCCTGTCGGTGCTGGGCTACGTCTGGTCGAAGGCGACCTTCGGCCGTGACCCGAAATGACGGGGCCGGTGCACCCGGCGGCCACCCGCAGTGACGGGGGCCGGTACACCCGGCGCCTGCCTCAAGCAGCGGCCGTCACTGCATCCGGCGCCTGCCTCAAGCGGCGGGCACTGCATCCGGCGCCTGCCTCAAGCGGCGGGCACTGCATCCGGCGCCTGCCTCAAGCGGCGGCCGTCACTGCACCCCGTGCGGCCGGAACTGGATGCTGATGCGCGGTCCCGTCGCGCGCGAGCTCTTCGGGACCGCGTGCTCCCACGTCCGCTGGCAGGAGCCGCCCATCACGATCAGGTCGCCGTGGCCCAGCGGGCGGCGCACGGTCTCGCCCCCGCCCATCGGGCGCAGCAGCAGATCCCGGGGCGCGCCCACCGAGACGATCGCGACCATCGTGTCCTCGCGTGCACCCCGGCCGATCCGGTCGCCGTGCCAGGCGACGCTGTCCCGGCCGTCGCGGTAGAAGCACAGCCCCGCCGTGGTGAACGGCTCGCCCAGCTCCTCGGCGTAGTGCGCGCACAGCGCGGCCCGCGCCTCGTCCAGCACCGGATGCGGCAGCGCGTCGCCCGCCCCGTAGAACGCGAGCAGCCGAGGCACGTCCACGACGTGGTCGTACATCTTCCGGCGCTCGGCGCGCCAGGGCACCTCGGTGGCGAGCTGTTCGAACAGGGTGTCCGAGCCGCTGAGCCAGCCGGGCAGCACGTCGATCCAGGCGCCCCGGCCGAGCGCGGTCCGGCGGATCCCGTCGAGGGACCCGAGCCTGACCTGGTCCGTCTGGTCGAAGAGGGATCCCTGGAGGTGCGTGGTCATGGCTCCAGCGTACTCCTTAATCGAAAGCCTGTTCCTATCCGCAGCCGGGTCCGACCAGCCCCTTTCGATGCACTGATGTATCGGATACATTCACGCATCGAACGACGGACCGACCGGGAAGGCGGCCAGGGTGGCGGAGCAGACGGCGCGGCGCGTGACCAGGCGTCGCGTGCGCACCCGGGCCAATCTGCTCGACGCCGCCTTCGAGGTCTTCGCCGCCAAGGGGTTCGGCCGGGTGTCGATCGAGGAGGTCTGCGAGGCCGCCGGCTACAGCCGGGGCGCCTTCTACTCCAACTTCGCCAGCCTCGACGAACTCTTCTTCGCCCTGTACCGGCAGCGCGCCGACCTGATCGCCGAGCAGGTCGCGGGCGCGCTGGCGCTGGACGGGCCCGCGCTCGACGTACCGCAGTCCGTGGACCGGGTCACCGAGGTCCTGCTGCTCGATGTGGAGTGGCTGCTGGTGAAGACGGACTTCCTGGTGCACGCGGCCCGGGACCCGGCCGTCGCGCAGAGCCTGCTGGAGCACCGCGAGCGGCTGCGCGCGGCCATCGCCGACCGGCTCGCCCGGGCCACCGGGCACACCCGGCTGCCCGCCGTGCTCGGCGGCATCGACGGCGCCGCGCGCGCGGTCGTCGCCGCCTACGACGGGGTCACCACCCAACTGCTGCTGGACAAGGACGTCGACAGCGCCCGCGCCTGGCTCAAGCAACTGCTCACCGCCCTGCTGACCGACGGCAGCGGCACTCCCCACTGAGGAAGGGAACGGTCGCATGGATGCCGACGTCATCGTCGTCGGAGCGGGCCTCGCGGGCCTGGTCGCCGCGCATGAACTCACCAGCCGGGGCCGCCGGGTCGCCCTGGTGGACCAGGAGAACGCCAACAACTTGGGCGGACAGGCCTTCTGGTCGTTCGGCGGGCTGTTCCTCGTCGACTCGCCGGAGCAGCGGCGCCTGAAGATCAAGGACTCCTTCGAGCTGGCCTGGAACGACTGGCAGGGCAGCGCCGGGTTCGACCGCGTCGACGACGAGGACTCCTGGGCGGTGCGCTGGGCGCGGGCCTACGTGGAGTTCGCGGCGGGGGAGAAGCGGTCCTGGCTGGCGGGGCACGGCATCACGTTCCTGCCCACCGTCGGCTGGGCCGAGCGCGGCGACCTCAGGGCGCACGGCCACGGCAACTCGGTGCCCCGCTTCCACATCGCCTGGGGCACCGGCACCGGCGTGGTCGAGCCGTTCGTCGGGTACGCCGAACAGGCCGCGCGCGACGGGCTGCTGACCTTCCACCACCGCCACCGGGTCGACGAACTCGTCATCGAGGGCGGCCAGGCGCGCGGCGTGCGCGGCACCGTCCTCGCCGAGGACACCTCGGCCCGCGGCGTGAAGTCCAACCGCGAGCGCGTCGGCGACTTCGAACTCACCGCCCAGGCCGTCGTCGTGACCACCGGCGGCATCGGCGCCGACCACGACATCGTGCGCCGCTACTGGCCCGAGCGCCTCGGCACCCCGCCCGCCGAGATGGTCACCGGCGTCCCCGCCTACGTGGACGGCCGGATGCTCGACATCAGCGCCCAGGCGGGCGTACGGCTGGTCAACCGCGACCGCATGTGGCACTACACCGAGGGCCTGCAGAACTGGGACCCGATCTGGCCCGGCCACGGCATCCGCATCCTGCCGGGACCGTCCTCGATGTGGTTCGACGCGCTCGGCCGCCGCCTGCCCGACCCCTGCCTGCCCGGCTACGACACCCTCGGCACCCTCAAGTACCTGCGCACCACCGAGGACATCGCCGGGTACGACCACTCCTGGTTCATCCTCACCCGGAAGATCATCGAGAAGGAGTTCGCGCTCTCCGGCTCCGAACAGAACCCCGACATCACCGCCAAGGACCGCGCGGGCTTCCTCAGGGAACGCGTGCTAGGCAAGGGCGCGCCGGGACCGGTCGACGCGTTCCTGCGCAAGGGCGCCGACTTCGTGACCGCCCCCAACCTGGAGCAGCTCGTCGAGAAGATGAACGGCCTCACCGGCAAGGCGCTGCTCGACCCGGCCGGCCTCCGGCGCCAGATCGAGGCCCGCGACCTGCAGCTGGCCAACTCCTACAGCAAGGACGCCCAGGTGCAGGGCATCCGCAACGCCCGCCGCTACATCGGCGACCGGCTCGGCCGGGTCGCCACCCCGCACCGCATCCTCGACCCCGCCGCGGGCCCGCTGATCGGCGTCAAGCTGCACATCCTCACCCGCAAGACGCTGGGCGGCATCCAGACCGACCTCGACTCCCGCGCGCTGGGCGCCGACGGGCAGCCGGTGGACGGGCTGTACGCGGCCGGTGAGGTGGCCGGCTTCGGCGGCGGCGGGGTGCACGGCTACAACGCGCTGGAGGGCACCTTCCTCGGCGGCTGCCTGTTCTCCGGGCGGGCGGCGGGACGGGCCGCCGCCCAGCAGACCCGCTGAGCGTCAGCCCAGCAGCCGGGCCGGGACGGCCGCGTGACTCTCCTCCGGAGTCCTCGCGGCCGTCAGCAGCGCAACGGCCCCCTTCCGCGCCAACTCCCTGACATCTCCGAGGAGTTCGGGCTCGTACCGGCGGCCGAACTCCCCGCAGGCCCCCTCGCCGCGCGTGGTACCGGCGCCGCAGCCCGGTCGACGCGGTCAGCGCCTCGGGCCACTGGTCCACCCGGGCCGCGTCCTTCGACACCCCGCGGGGCTGACGGGTTCCTCACAAGTGTCCGGCAAGGTCGACGCATGATCACGCCGAACCCGCGGGCCGCGCTGCTGGCCGCCTGCCTCCTGCTCACCGGATGCGGCACCGGCGCCGCGGCGACCACCCCGACCACCGCGGCCCCCACGAAAAGCGCGCCCCAGCCGGAGATCTCGCTGGACCTGGCCCCGCAGCAGATCCCCGGCCTCGGCGCCAGGACCTGGGCCGAGGTGCCCTCCGCCACCCGCCAGGCACTCGTGGTGACCGGACGCGGCAAGAACTCGCCCCACTCCACGGCCGTCCTGCACGAGCGCACCGACGCCGGATGGGAGGCGGGCCCGAGCCTGCCCGCGCACAACGCGCTCAAGGGCTGGACCGACCACCACCTGGCCGGTGATCTGCGCTCACCCATCGGCGTCTTCACCCTCACCGACGCCGGCGGACGCCTGCGCGACCCCGGGACCCGGCTGCCGTACGACCACGGTCCGGGCTTCACCGCGACCGGTACCGGTTTCGAGGGCGAGCCCCTGGCGGGCTCCTTCGACTACGTCATCGCCATCGACTACAACCGCAAGCCCGGCACCACACCGCTCGACTGGACCCGCCCGCTGGGCGACGGCCGCGGGGGCGGCATATGGCTCCACGTCGACCACGACGGACCCACCCAGGGCTGTGTGAGCCTCGCGAAGGACCATATGAGAACGCTGCTCCTGGCCCTGGACCCCGCCAAGAAGCCCGTCGTCGTCATGGGCGACGCGAAGTCCCTCGCCCGCTGACCGCCTAGGATCCGCCGCGTGTGCGCACATGTGCTGGTCGCCGAGGACGACGAGATGCAGGCCGAACTGATCCGGCGCTCCCTGCTGGTGGAGGGTCACACCGCCACGGTGGTCCACGACGGCCCCGCCGCCCTGGACGCCGTCCGACGGCTGCGCCCCGACCTCGTCGTGCTGGACCTGATGCTCCCCGTGATCGACGGCTTCGGGGTGTGCCGGGTGCTGCGCCGCGACCCCGGGAATCCCGACATCCCGGTGCTGATGCTCACGGCCCGTTCCGCCGAGGACGACCTCCTGCTCGGTCTCGAACTGGGCGCCGACGACTACATGACCAAGCCGTACAGCCCGCGTGAGCTGATGGCCCGGATCCGCACCGTGCTGCGGCGCAGCGGGCGGGCCGCGGACCGGCGGGAGGATCCCGTCGTACGGGCGGCGGGCCTCGCCGTCGATCCGGTGCGGCACGAGGTGCGCTGCGACGGGGAGCCGGTGGAGTGCACGCCCGCCGAGTTCCAGATCCTGCTCGCCATGACCGCCGAGCCCGAGCGGGTGTTCTCCCGGCGGCAGTTGCTGGAGTGCACCCGGGGCACCGACCGGGCCTCCACCGAGCGGGCCGTGGACGTCCACATCATGAACCTGCGCCGCAAGATCGAGGCCGATCCGCGGCGGCCGGTCCGGCTGCTGACGGTGTTCGGGGTGGGCTACAAGCTGAGCGGCGGCCGCGGATGAGATCCGGCATACCCCTGTGCAAGCGGCTCCTGGTCCGGCTGCTGATCGCCTCGGTGCTGATCGCGGTGTGCTCGGTGGCGGCGACGGCATGGCTGGCGGTGGAGACCACTACGCGCGCCCTGCGCGAGGAACAGGGCCAGGTCCTCGCCGACGACATGGACGTCCTCGACCGGCTCAGCGGCTACGCGGCCACCCACCCCGACTGGAAGGGCGTACCGGGCACGCTGCGCGAGCTGTCCGACCGGATCGGCCGGCGCATCGCCCTGACCACCGGCGACGGCGACGGCACGGTGATCGCCGACTCCGCGGCGCCCGGCACCCCGCTGCCGCCGCGGGCCGCCGCCACCGTCGACCCGCTCACCATCGACACCCACACCGACCGCGGCGCCCAGCGCGGCGGCACCGACCCCCGGCTGGTCGGCCCCTACTGGCTGCCCGCCGACGAACGCGCCCGGCTGGACCGGCTGGCCGGGCAGCGGCGCGCGTGCTTTGCCCGCAACGGCATCGAGGCGACCGTGGAGCGCACCCCGAGCGGTCGCCCGGTCCTCACCGACGACGACGGCAGCGCCCTCGACTACGTGCCCACGGAATGTGCCGACGGACGGCTCAACACGCCCACCGCCACCGAGGACAAGGCGCTGACCGAGCTGACCGAACGCGCCCGCGCCTGCCTGGACGCACGGGGCCTGGAGTTCCACGAGCCGCTGTTCGTCGCCGTGGACGTCACCGAGCGCAGGATGACCACCCGCTACCTCATGGGCAAGCTCCTGACGCAGCCGCACGGGAGCGCCCAGCGGCAGGCGCAGGACTGCGTCGAGCAGGCCCGCCGGGCCCAGCTCGACCCCTATGCCGCCCCGCCCGCCCACCTGTACCTCGGCGTCGGGGACCGGCCCGCCGTCCGCTTCGACCTGTCCCCGGCCAACTGGACCAAGGTCGTGGGCACCGCGGGCCTGGTGCTCGCCGTCACCGTGGCCGTGACCGCCGTCGTCGCCACCCGGCTCGTCAGGCCGCTGCGGGCGCTGACCGCCGCCGCCCAGCAACCCCCGGACCGGCATGTGCGGGTACCGGTCACCACCCGGGACGAGACCGGGATCCTCGCGGCGGCGTTCAACGAACTCACCGACCGCCGGGCCCGGTTGGAGGCCCAGCGCAAGGCGATGGTCAGCGACATCGCCCACGAACTGCGCAGCCCGCTCACCAACATCCGCGGCTGGCTCGAGGTCACCCGGGACGGCCTCGTCGACCCCGACCCCGCCCTGCTCGGCTCGCTGCACGAGGAGGCGCTCGTCCTGCAGCGCGTCATCGACGATCTCCAGGACCTCGCCGACGCCGACGCCGGCACCCTGCGGCTGCACCGCGAGCCGGTCCGCGCCGACGAACTCCTCGACCAGGTAGCCGCCGCCCACCGGGTCGCCGCCGACGCGGCAGGGGTCACCCTGCGCACCTCGGCGCAGGGCGACCCCTGGCTGGACGCCGACCCGGTACGGATGCGGCAGGCGCTCGGCAACCTCGTCTCCAACGCGCTGCGGCACACCCCCTCGGGCGGCTCCGTGACCCTGTTCGCGCGCCACGACGGCGACGCCGTGGTCCTGGAGGTCACCGACACCGGCTGCGGGATCGCGCCCGAGGATCTGCCGCACGTCTTCGACCGCTTCTGGCGGGCGGAGAAGTCCCGCAGCCGCCGCACCGGTGGCAGCGGGCTCGGCCTGCCCATCGTCCGCCACCTGCTGGCCGCCCACGGCGGCACGGCCGAGGCGGCGTGCGAACCCGGCACCGGCGCGGTGTTCACGCTCCGGCTGCCCGGGTGCGGCCCGCCGCAGGACCCCTGACGGGCCGCTAGCCGCTGCGGCGGCGCGCGGAGGCCCGCCGCCGCAGCAGCGCCAGGCGCTCCGTCTCGGTCGTCGCGCCCCAGACGCCGACCGCCTGGCGGGTGTCCAACGCCCACTCCAGACACCGCTCCTGCACCGGACAGCGCCGGCACACCTCCTTCGCCTGCTGCGCCTGCATCAGTGCCGGCCCCGAGGTACCGATCGGGAAGAAGAGTTCGGGGTCCTCGTGACGGCATTCGGCCCGGCCCCGCCAGTCATCCATCGAAGTCACCTGCGCCCTAACGTCGTTCGTGCCTTTCGGATGCGTTTAGTCGCTTTCGGGTGACCTGCCGACACGGAAGTGAAACCACGGATTTCTGAGCAGGCCCCGCGGTCACTGCTCGCGCAGGCCCCACGGGGAGCCGTAGGCGGTCAGCAGATCCAGGAACGGGCGGGCCGGGAACGCCTCCGGGCCGAGCACGCCGGCGCCCGACCAGGCGCCGCCGGCGAGGAGTTCGAGCGCGACGACCGGGTTGACGGCCGTCTGCCACACCACGGCCTGGCTGCCGTACTCGGCCATCGACCACGCGTTGTCGACGACGTGGTACAGGTACACCTCGCGCGGCGCCCCGTCCTTCACGCCCCGCACCCAGGTGCCCGCACAGGTCTTGCCGCGCATCCGCTCGCCGAGGGTCGCCGGGTCGGGCAGGCAGGCGGCGACCACGTCCCGGGGCGAGACCCGCACCGGCCCGTCGGGGCCCGGCACGGTCACCGGCTCGGTGCGGTCCAGGCCCAGCAGATGCAGCGTCCTGAGGGTGCTGATGAACTCCTCGCCGAGCCCGTACTTGAAGGTGACGCGGCGGGCGTCCACCCAGCGCGGGACCAGCAGCACCTCCTCGTGCTCCACGTTCACGCACTCCACCGGCCCGATGCCCTCCGGGAAGTCGAACACCTCGGGCTCGCTGAAGGGCTCGGTGGTGAACCAGCCCCGGTCGGCCTCGTAGACGACCGGCGGGTTGAGGCATTCCTCGATCGTGGTCCAGATGCTGAAGGAGGGGGCGAAGTCGTAGCCGTCGACGGTGAGGTTCGCGCCGTCCCGGACGCCGATCTCCTCGATCTCGTCGAAGAGTTCGTCGGCCGCGTACCGGGCGAAGACATCGGACAGGCCCGGCTCCACGCCCATGCCGACCAGGGCCAGCGCGCCGTCCTCCGCCCACGCGTCGGCCTCGGCGAACTGCTCGTCGCCGAGCTTGACGCCGCACTCGCGGTACGGGTGCTCGGCGTGCGGACGCGACAGGGACATCGCCATGTCGACATAGGTGGCACCGGCCGCGCGCGCCGCCCGGAACAGCGGCATCACGAAGCGCGGGTCGGTGGCGTTGAGCAGGACGTCGCAGGAGTGGCGCCGCAGCAGCGCGGCCACCGCGGCCTCGTCGCCGGCGTCGACCCGCTCGGCCCGGAACCGGGGGTCGCCGAGGTGGGCGACGGCCGCCTCGGCGCGCGCCGGGTCGAAGTCGGCGACGATCATCGCCCCGAAGAACGAACGCCGGGCGGCGATCCGGGTCACAGCGGTGCCGACACCGCCGGCGCCCACGAGCAGTACACGCATGACGAGAACTCCCTGTCGGAGCGGATCAGAAGGACTGGGAAAGAACGCGGGGCCCCGACGGAGATACAACGCCCGCCCTTCACGTAAGGTCAATCGCGTTGGCATAAGGCGGGAGGCGGGCGTGCCCAAACCGGTGGTCCCCGAGGGAAGCGGCGCCGGCGCCGTCCGACCAAGAGCGGCACGGTGCTGTCCGAGGCGCTGATCGTGGAGACCGCGCTGCGGCTGCTGCGCGAGCACGGCAGCACCGGGCTCACCGCCCGCCGCCTCGGGCTGGCCCTGGACGCCGATCCGAGCACCCTGTACCGGTACTTCCGCGGCATGGACGACCTGACCCTCGCGATCGGTGACGCGCTCATCGGACAGGCCCTGCACGGCTGGCGGCCGACGGGGGAGTGGCGGGCGGACCTCAGGGCGGTCGGCCTCAGGATCCACGCCGCCTACGTCGCCCATCCGCAGGCCGCGCTGCTGACCACGAACCGGGTCACCGGCCGGGCCAACGAACTCGCCGCCGACGAGGCGGTGCTGGACGTGCTGCGCACCGCCGGTTTCCCGCTCGCCGAGACGGTCCGGATCTACCACGCCTTCATCGACCAGACCCTGGCCTTCGCCGCCTTGGACGCCGCCTCCCTGGCCCTGCCGAGCGCCGCGCTCCGTGCCGACGAGGCGATGTGGCGCTCCACGTACGCCCGTCTGCCCCGCACCAGCCATCCCCGCATCGCCGAGGCGGCGCCCCTGCTGGCGACCCGCATGGTGACCAGCGCCTATCCGACGGCCCTGGAGATGCTCCTGGACAGCGCGCAGGCCCGGCTGCACCCGGCGCGCTAGCTCCGTCCTGATGTGGACCTAGACGTCCAGCACCTCGGCCGCCGTCCTCGCCACCACCTCCGCGACCGTCGCCAGCGCGGGGGAGTCCAGCTTCCACTGCTGCCAGTACAGCGGCACGTCCACCGGCCGCTCCGGGGCGAGGCAGACCAGCCGGCCGTCGCGCAACCGGGCGCCGGCCTGGATCTCGGGCACCATGCCCCAGCCGAGCCCGGCCTCGACGGCCGCCAGGAACCCCTCCGACGTGGGGATCCGGTGCCGGACCGCGCCGGTGCCGTCCCGGCGCAGGCGGCGCAGGAAGGCGTCCTGGAGTTCGTCGCTGCGGTCGAAGGTCACCACGGGCGCTTCCGGCAGCGCCTGACGCAGCGGTCCGGCCAGATGCCGCTCGACGAAGCCGGGGCTCGCCGCGGCGACGTACCGCATCCTGCCGAGCGGCCGTACCGAGCACCCCGCCACCGGCTCGGCCGCGGAGGTCACCGCCGCCATCACCAGGCCCTCCCGGAGCAGGGCCGCGGTATGGGCCTCGTCCTCGCGGCGCAGTTCGAAGCAGAGCCGTGGGCCGGACGGCACGCGGGTGAGGGCGTCGAGGAACCAGGTCGCCAGGGAGTCGGCGTTCACCGCGACCGACACCCGGGTCGGTTCCCGCTCCGCGCCGCCCATGCCCAGCTCGGCCCGCGCGTCGCGCTCCAGCCGGGCGAGCTGGCGCGCGAACCGCACCACGACGGCGCCCGACTCGGTGGGGCGCACCGGTTTCGTCCGCACCAGCAGCACGCGCCCCGTGCGCTGTTCGAGCGCCTTCACCCGCTGGCTGACCGCGGAGGGCGTCACGTGCAGCTCGGCCGCGGCGGCCTCGAACGTCCCCTCGTCCACCACCGCGAGCAGCGTACGCACTTGGTCCAGCGGCAGCTCCGTCACCATCACGAGAGCTAAGGGTACGTAAGAATCTTTAGCTGTACACACGGTGGGGGCGTCTCTAGCGTCGGAGCCATGCCCATCGCTCTCACCACCGCCGCCGCCGGTTTCGGCACCGGCCTCTCGCTCATCGTCGCCATCGGCGCCCAGAACGCCTTCGTCCTGCGTCAAGGCATCCGCCGTGACGCGGTCCTCGCCGTCGTCGGCATCTGCGCCCTGTCCGACGCCGCGCTCATCGCCCTCGGCGTCGGCGGCGTCGGCGCGGTCGTGGTGGCCTGGCCGGGCGCGCTGACGGCGGTCGGCTGGATCGGCGGAGCGTTCCTGATCGCCTACGGCGTCCTCGCCGCCCGGCGCGTGTTCCGTCCGGCCGGTGCGCTGCGGACGGACGGGGAGGCCACGGGGTCGCGCCGGCGCGCGGTGCTGACCTGTCTGGCGATGACCTGGCTCAACCCGCACGTCTACCTCGACACGGTGTTCCTGCTCGGCTCCGTCGCCGCCGACCGCGGTGACCTGCGCTGGACGTTCGGGCTCGGCGCCGTCCTCGCCAGCCTGTGCTGGTTCACCGCGCTCGGTTACGGCGCCCGGCTGCTCAGCCCGCTGCTCGCCCGCCCCGCGGCCTGGCGGATCGTCGACGCTCTGGTCGCCGCCATGATGCTCGTCCTCGGTGTGTCACTGATTCTCGGAAGCTGAGATCACGCAACCCGAACTCCCGCTCGGCACCGCCATGGTGCACCCTGGTTCCCGAAAAAGATGTAGCGAGCAACCAGGATGTGTGTGGACACCGGCGAAGAGCGGGCGGCGCCCGAGAAGACCCCACGAGTCAGGCGCCGCTGGGTCATGGACACCCGCCCGCTGCGCCGCCCCGCCTACCGCCGGCTGTGGTCCTCGACGATCGTCACCGCGGTCGGCAGCCAGCTCACCGCGGTCGCCGTCCCCAAGCAGATCTACGACATCACCGGCTCCTCGGCCTGGGTCGGCTACGCGAGCCTCGCCGGACTGCTGCCGCTGGTGGTGTTCGCGCTGTGGGGCGGTGCGGTGGCCGACAGCATGGACCGCCGCAAACTGCTGCTGATCACCAACTGCGGCATCGCCGTCACCTCGGTGCTGTTCTGGCTCCAGGCCGTCGCGGACCTGGAGTCGGTGCCGGCCCTGATGGTCCTGCTCGCCGCCCAGCAGGCGTTCTTCGGGCTGAACGCGCCGGCCCGCAACGCCTCCGTCGCCCGGCTCGTCCCGGCGGACGAACTGGCGGCGGCCAACGCCCTCGGCTCGACCGTGATGCAGACCGGCCTGGTCGCCGGTCCGCTGCTGGCCGGAGCCCTGATCCCGGTCATCGGGCTGCCCGAGCTGTATCTGCTGGACGCGCTGGCGCTGTGCGTGACCGTATGGGCGGTGCACCGGCTGCCCGCGCTGCCGCCCCTGGCCGGGTCGACGGTCCGGCGGGCCGGGCTCCGGGAGATCGGGGCGGGGTTCCGTTACATCGCCCTGCACAAGGTGCTGCTGCTGTCGTTCCTCGCCGACGTGATCGCCATGGTCCTCGGCATGCCCCGGGCCCTGTTCCCGCAGCTCGCCGCCGAGACCTACGGGTCCTACGGCGAAGGCCTCGCCCTCGGTGTGCTGTTCGCCGCGATCCCGGTCGGCGCGGTGCTCGGCGGGCTGTTCTCCGGCACCTTCTCCCGGGCACGCCGGCACGGCCTGATGGTGATCGGCGCCGTGGTCGCCTGGGGCGCCGCCATCACCGGCTTCGGGCTGAGCCGCGGCCTGTGGCTCGCGGTGGCGTTCCTGATCGCCGCCGGGGTCGCGGACATGGTGTCGATGGTCTTCCGCGGGGCGATCCTGCTGTCCGCCGCCACCGACGAGATGCGCGGCCGGATGCAGGGTGTCTTCACGGTCGTCGTCGCGGGCGGACCGCGCCTCGCCGATGTGCTGCACGGCACGGCGGGCTCCGCCTTCGGCGCGCGCCAGGCGGTCGCGGGCGGCGGCCTGCTGGTCGTGGTGGCGATGCTCGGCCTGGCCCTCGCCGTCCCGGCGCTGCGCCGCTACCGGGTCTGACGCCCCCTACAGGGCGCTGCGCCGGCGCATCCCGTACTGCTCCATGAGCTTGCCCCGGGTCATCTCCAGCCGGTGCGCGAGGATCTCGGCGACCGTGCGGACCAGGATCATGCCGAGCTGCTGGTCCTCCTCGCACAGCCGGAGCACGGCCGCGGCGTCGAACTCGTAGGCGCGCACCGGGCTGAACGCCTCCGCGCCGAAGTCCCACCGGTACGGCGGGAACAGCCAGGACCAGCCCAGCAGATCGCCGGAGCCGAGGCTGGCGACGGTGACCCGCTGCACGGAGGTCACCTGCTGGTCCAGTGATACGGCGCCGGAGCGGATCACCCAGAACCGGTCGGCGGTGCCGCCGGCCTCGAAGATACGGGCGTCCTCCGGGAAGGAGACTTCCTTGGCCGCCGTCATCAGATGGCTGCGCTGCGGCGGGGGAAGGGCGGTCAGCAGTTTGGTCGCTTTGGTCATGACACGGGGCTCCTCGCCGGCGTCGGGGTTCCGGGGCTTTCCCTACGCCCATTTCAGCCGCTGCCGAGGCGAAGAGCACCTTGACGGACTACAGAACCGGTGGAGATTTCCGCGGGCATGAAAAAGCCCTGGCTGGACGGGGGAAGCCAGCCAGGGCCGTATGCGGGGTCCGGGGGACGGTTCACATCGACCCCGCGACCACGTATGGATGAAAGGTAAACCATCTCTGGTCACCGTGTGAAACCACCAGCGGGTCACGTGACCCGTTTCACTCCGGGCCGGCCGTCGGGACCGCCCGAGGCCGGCACACCGCCGAGGAGGACCGCGTCACGGAGGATCTCCCGGACCGCCGGATCCGCGCCGCGGGCGTGCGGGCCCCGCTCAGGGCTCCTGCGCATGCGCGCCCGGTGTCACGATCTCGTCCAGCACCCGCAGCACGGCCTCGTAGGCGACCGCCCGCACGTCGGCCTCCCGCGCTCCGTCCGGGTCACTCGCCCGCAGTTCGACGCTGCGGGTCCGCCAGGTCTGCTCCTCCTGTCGCGCGCAGGTCCGGGCGCGCTGGATGCGCCGTAGCAGTTCGTCTGAGTCCACGACATCGGTCATGGATTCCGCGTACCCCGTGGTGGCCGGTTCGAGCGTCCGGCCGGGTGCCGGAAGGTTTGACCCGCCCGGTAAGGGCGAGCCGGGAAGGAGGGAACGCAAGGCGCCACGGGGAGCGCGCCCCTCTATACGATTCACGGAGTCAGATGATGCGCGGGGAGCACAGCACACAGTCCGTGAGCGAACCGGCCCAGGCACGCCGGGCCGTGGAACGCGCGGTGGCCGACCACTGCCGCACCACCGGTGCGGCGCCCGACCGCATGGCGGTCCACGACGCTCTGCTGGTCGCTTCGGAACTCACCACCAACGCGATCGTGCACGGCGGCGGAGTCACCGACTTCCGCGTCGATCTCGTCGATCCCGGCGTACGGGTCTCGGTGAGCGACCGCAGCGACTGCCTTCCGGTGGTCACCGAACCCGGCGAGCGGCGCTCGCCCCGCCGTTTCGGCGGCCACGGCTGGCGGATCGTGTGCCGTCTCGCCCGTGACGTGCAGGTATCGCTGCTGCCCGCGGGCGGCAAACGGATCAGCGCCCTGGTGCCGCTGCTCTGAAAACCTCGCGTGTATGACGAAACGAAGAGGGCAGGTGCGGTTGCGACCCACCTGAGGAGTTCCATGACCGATACCGAGGGGGAGCTGGAGCGGCTCCGCGCCGAGGTGCGCGATCTGCGCGCCCGCGCCCTGACCCATCCGCTGATCGCACAGGCCCAGGGCATGCTGCAGGAGCGCTACGCGCTGCCCGACGCGGACAGCGCGTTCTCGCTGATGCGGCGGGCCTCGCAGCAGCACAACGTGCGCATGCGCACCCTCGCGGAGGCCGTGGTGACCCTGCCGCGCCCCGACGAGCGCGCGGCGCTGTGGTTCACCGGCCGGGCCCGGACCGTGGAGCCGCCCCTGATCTTCCCGGCCGCCCGGGAGACCGGCAGCGAGACCCGGGGCGCCGTCCTGACGGCGGTACTGAGCCAGACGCTCGCCGTGGTGGACACCGACATGGGCAATGTGCAGCTCGCCGACCGCGCCCGCACCGGGTTGCGGATCGAGAAGCACACCGGGCACACCGCGGACTTCCTCGACTTCTTCGCCTACGTCGGTGCCGACGGCACCGCGTGCGCCCGGGCGGCCCGGGACGTCGCCCAGTTGACCGTGCACGACGTGGAGGCGGACCCGGTCTTCACCGAACCGGCCCGGGAGGCGATCCTCGCCTCGGGCAGCAGGTCCGTCCACAGTGTGCCGCTGGCCACCGCCTCCGGCCAGTGCCTGGGCATCGTCTCGGCACACTTCGAGGGCCTGCTCAAGGACATGACGGCGGCCCAGCTCAAGGCCCTGGAGGAGGTCGGCGCCCAGGCGGGCCGCTGGCTGGCCTGGTACGACCGCACCGTGGTCCTGGACGCCCTGGAGCACCTGCACGCCCTCGGCCGCCGGAGCAGGCGGCGCTGACCGGTCTTCCGACGTGAGTCCCGCCGCAACCGGGGCATTCGAAGTCCGGGAGGTCCTGATGAATATGAGTGCCGTGGTCGGGGCGGGTCGCACCCCGTCCGGGTCGAAGGCCGCCGGTTCGATGACCGAGGGCGCCGCCCGGGCGGGACTGGCCGCGCGCGGGGTGATCTACCTGCTGGTCGGAATCCTCGCCCTGCAGATCGCCTTCGGCGGCCGGCGCCGCCAGGCGGACCGCCAGGGCGCCCTGGCCGAACTGTCCGAGAAGCCCTTCGGCTCCGTCCTGCTGTGGGCCCTGGGCATCGGCCTGGTCGGCATGGCCCTGTGGCGGCTGTCGGAGGCGGTCTTCGGCCGCGTGGGACCGAAGGGCCACAAGCCCCACAAGCGCCTCCTGTCCGCGGGCAGGTGTCTCTTCTACGGCTTCGTCGCCTACTCCGTGCTGCGCTTCGCGGCGAACGGCGGCAAGGGCGAGGGCGGCGGCTCCGCCGACCAGCAGTCCCGCGACATCACCGCGACGGCGATGGAGCTGCCCGCCGGACAGTGGATCGTCGGGGCGGGCGGGGCGGGCATCATGGTCGCCGGGGCGTGGATCGGCGTCCAGGCGATCCGCCGCAAGTACCGCAAGGATCTGAAGCTCGGCGAGATGTCCCGGACCGCGCAGCGGCTGACGGACGTGACGGGCGTGGGCGGCGGCCTGGCGCGCGCAGCGGTCTTCGCCGTGCTGGGCGCCTTCGCCGTACGCGCCGCCGTCGACTACGAACCCGACGAGGCCAAGGGCCTGGACGACACCCTGCGCTCGTTCGCCGAGACGGGGCTCGGCCCGTGGCTGCTGGCCGCCGTCGCCTGCGGTCTGGTGCTGTTCGGCCTGTTCTCCTTCATGATGGCCGCCCGGCGACGCGTCTGAGACTCCGGATAAGGGGAACGCGGGGCAGATGAACGACTACGAGCTTTCGCCCGACGGCCGGCCCGTGGACATCTACCTCGGCCTGCTGCGCGCCCGAATGGACACCGAGGACTACCTCCGCCTGCTCGACGTCGTCGAACCCGTCCTGCGGGCCATCGACGAGCGGCGGCTGCCACCGGCCGAGTTCGCCCTGGACGACGACGGCGAGGAGCAGCTGCCCCAGGAGATCCGCGACCAGGCCGCCCTGGTCATCGCCACCGCGGTCACCGGCCGGATGGACAACGAGGTCGTCGAGATCGACCTCGGGGACACCGGCTCGGTCCGGGTGGTCACCGACTCGGCCACCGCCTCCGACCCCGACCGCCTGGACGAGATCGCGTCCTACATCAGGACGCGCCGCCACGACGACGAGGAACTGCGCGGCATCGCCGAGGCGAGCGGCCTGCCCACCGACTTCTGACCGGTCTCAGGCGCCGTCCGCCGGGCCGACCGGTGCCCCCAGCGGGCGGGCCAGGCCCACCACGGACTCGTCGAGCCGCTGCAGGTGCCGCAGCACCCGGTCGGTGACCCTGCCGTACCGGCTGCCGCCCGGCACCTGCGGCTCCAGCAGCGAGGCGATGCTCGGACCGGTCTCCACCCGGTCCTCGGCCCGCTCGTCGGCGACATGCGCGGCGATGGCCCCGATGTTGTGCGCGATGCGCCGCCCGGCCCCGCGCAGCCGCGGATCCGCCGCGATCGAGGGATGCGTGGGCAGCAGCTCGGCGGTCGCCGCCAGCGAGCGCGCGTGATAGGCCGCCGTCTCCAGCAGCGCGACCACATAGCGGGCGGTGTCACGGCGGGCCCTGAGCGGGGTCACCGGATGCGTCAGCGGCTTGGTCGCGGCCCGCAGATCGGCCAGCGCCTGGTCCAGGTCCCGCGCCTGGTCCAGCAGCTCCACCGGCGGCCCGCCGCTCAGCTGCTCCACGGCCGTCCCGGTGACCTCGCCCAGCCGCTCCAACACGGTGCCGAGCAGGTCATTGGTCCGCCGGTCGGTGGCGATGGGCAGCACCAGCGCCGCCGCGAACACCCCGCAGGCCGCCCCCAGCGCCGTCTCCTCGATCCGCAGCACCAGCACCGCGAGGCTGTAGGTGTGCAGCAGGGTGTAGAGCAGCCCCAGCGCGGCCGTGACGAAGAACGACATCAGCGTGTACGACAGGGGTGCGGTGTAGAACATGCAGAACACGAAGACCAGCACCAGCGCGAACGCCGTCCAGGTGTGCTGCCCCACCAGCCCCGCCAGCACGATGCCGGCCACCACCCCGAACACCGTGCCGAGCAGCCTGCGGTAGCCCTTCACCAGGATCTCGCCGGTGGAGGAGGTGTTGAGGAAGACGATCCAGCAGGTCAGCACCGCCCAGTACCAGCGGTGACTGGACAGCAGCTCCCCGCCGACGATGGCCAGCGCCGAGCCGACGGAGACCTGCACGGCGGCCCGGGTGGTCGGCCTGCGCAGTCCGGTCGGCTCCTGGGCCGCGGTGTCCTCCGCGCCGTCGATGGCGGCGTCCTCGGCGTCCAGCTCCTCGCGGGACCTGGCGGTGGACGGGGTGTCGTCCGACTCGTCCTGCGGCCCGTCCAGCGCGGTCCGCAGCCCCAGGACGGCCCGGGCGGCCTCGCCGATCCCGCGGAAGGCGTCCTGCACGGCCGGGGAGGCGGCGGGCAGGTTCTCCTCGTCGCGGTAGGACAGCAGGCGGTTGCGGACCTGGGCGAGAGCGGTGCCGCCCGGGCGCTGGACCAGCAGCTGCAGGCCGCGCAGGTCCCGGCGCAGAATCTCGGCGGCCTCGTCCCGGACCGGCAGCCGTCCGGCCGTCGGGACAAGGGCGCCGGGCAGGTGCAGGGTCAGGGTGTCCGTGCGTTCGGCGCTGCGGGCGGTGAGCAGCAGCAGGCCCAGCCGCTCCGCGGCGATCTCGGCGTGCGCCACCCGCCGCTGCACCAGCCGGGCCGTGCTCTCGTCCGCCGTGCCCTCCTCCAGGCGCCCCTGGATCATCAGCGCCGTCTCGTGCAGCCGCGCCGTTCCCTCGCGCACGCTCCGCAACGCCCGGTCCGCTTCCCCGGGGCCCGCGTCCAGCAGTTCCAGCTGGGCCGACACCAGCTGCGCCAGCCGGGCCCGGAACGCCTCGCGCAGCCGCTCCAGCGTCCCGGCCGGTGTCTCCGGCACCACCGCGAACCGCACCAGGGCGCTGCACACCACGGCCGTGACCACGGAGACGTACAGCTCGGGCAGGTCCGCGACGGTGGCGCCGACGAACAGGGACACGAAGTACAGCTGGAAGCCGATCAGCCCGAGCGCGGTACCGCGGTCGCCGAACCGGCGGCTGTAGACGGCGCCGAAGATCAGCGCGACGAAGAAGAGATCACCGGCGATCACATGGGAGTGCAGCAGCGCGGCCAGGGTGACGGAGGTGAGCGCGACCGGCAGGCCGAGGGCGAGCGTGACGGCCTGCGGGCCGCGCTGCTTCTCCCGTACGGCGAAGGTGGAGACCATCGCCGCCATCGCGCCCGCGACCAGATGCGGCACATCGGCGCCGAGCAGGGCGAGCACGACGAGGGCGAGCGCGATCGAGGCGACCGTGCGCAGCCCCGCGGCCAGCCGCAGCAGCCCCGGGTCGGACGCCGCGACCCGATCCCGCAGCCGTGCCCGCCCCGTGCCGGTGGCTATCCCCGACCCTCCGCCATGTGCTCCCGCAGCTGCTCCGGCGTCAGATAGGCGTCGGTGTACTCGAAGTCCCTCAGCTTGGCGGGCTTGCGGGCCTGGAAGCCGGTGCGCACGAAGTCGTCGCCGGCGATGGCGTTGAGCACCCAGTTCGTCATCACGCGCGTCTTGGCGACATTGGTGCGCAACGCCGACCAGTGGTAGCCGCGGGCCACCGCCTGGGCGGGCAGCCCGCGCAGTTCCACCCCGAGCGGCTTGGACACCGCGTCCCGGCCGCCGAGGTCGACGACGAGCCCGAGGTCCTTGTGGACGTACGGCTTCATCGGCTGGTTGCGCAGGGTCGCGATGACGTTGTCGGCGACGACCTTGCCCTGGCGCATGGCGTGCTGGGCCGTCGGCGGGCAGACGGCGCCCTCCTCGCCCTTGGCCCGGTCCGGCACCGCCGCCGCGTCGCCCAGCGCGAACACCCCGTCGTGTCCGGGCAGGTTCATCTCGGCCGCCACCGCGAGCCGCCCCCGGACGGTCTCCGCGCCGAGGGTCTTGATGAGCGGGCTGGCGACGACCCCGGCCGTCCAGATCAGGGTGCGGGTGGGCACCACCCGGCCGTCGGTGAAGGTGACCTCCTCCGGGCTCGCCTTGGCGATGGACACCCCGAGCGAGATCTCGATGCCCCGCTTGCGCAGGACGTCCTGGGCGCTGCGGCCCAGCTTGTCGCCCAGCTCGGGCATGAGCTTGGGGGCGATGTCGATCAGATGCCACTTGATCAGGCCGGGATCCAGCCGGGGGTAGCGCTTGACGGCGGCCCGGGTGAGCCGGTTGAGGCAGGCCGCCGTCTCGGTGCCCGCGTAACCGCCGCCGACCACCACGAACTGCAGCCGCGACTCCCGCTCCGCCGGATCGGCACTGGCGTCGGCCAGGTCGAGCTGCGAGATGACGTGGTCACGGATGTAGGCGGCCTCGGCGAGCGTCTTCATCCCGAACGCGTGGTCCGTCAGGCCGGGGATGTCGAAGGTGCGGGTGATGCTGCCGGGCGCCAGCACGATGTAGTCGAAGGGCTCGTTGACGATCTCGTCGGTGATCGTGCGGATGACGCACACCTTGGCCGCGAGGTCCACGCCGATGGCACCGCCCGGGATGATCCGGGTGCGGTACTTGCGGCTGCGGCGCAGGGAGACCGCGATCGACTGGGGCGTCAGCACGCCGGAGGCGACCTGAGGCAGCAGGGGCAGATAGAGCTGGTAGGCGAACGGCGTCACCAGGGTGACGTCGGCCTCGTCGGCGGCGAGCTTGCGCTCCAGACGGCGCACGCACCCCACTCCGGCGAAGCCTGCGCCAACCACCAGGATCCTGGGTCGTGTCACGGTGTTCATCCCTTCTGCGGCTCCAGGCGGTCTGATACGACGTCGTTCGCCTGCCCCTGGATCGCTGCCTCGCACCTCATCGATCCCACCGCGCTCCCGGCCGCTCCGCCAGTCGGGTGCGGCAGGCAGATGAACGACATGTTCGAGCCACACTGCCCCACGGGGGCCTTGCGCACACTGGGTTCCCAAAGATCGGCCGCGCAGTCACCACGGCAGGAAGACGTGGACGTCCTTGCCGCGCTCATGGGTGATGACGCCGACCTGATGGCTCAGGCTCTGCACCAGATACCAGCCGACTCCGCGGCCGCCGCTGTGCGGGTCGAAGGCACGGGGGGCCGGCGGCTCCGGACTGGTGTCGCGCAGGACCACGTGCACACCGTCGAAGGCTCTGCTCAAGCGCAGCTCGAACGGGCCCGGGGCGTATTCCACCGTGTTCGCCGCCAGCTCCGTGACCACCAGCAGGATGTCGTCCCGGTGGTCGGGCGCGGCGGGTGGCGAGACCCGCGCCAGGTCGCGGAGGTATGCCTCCGCGACCATGCGTGCCTCGGTCACGTCCGCCAGCGCCCCCGCGAAGCGGACGAGACGGTCTGCAATGTCCTGTCCAGCCAAGGTGTCGTCGTCCGTCTCTCCCCCCATGCACCTGCGCTGTCCGGCTTCCCCGCTCGCCGCGACCTACGCACAGGTCACCGGAAGACGTTGTCCGCGTCGTCCCACACCGCCGACTCGTCCGGCACCGGCTGCCGCCGGGTCCGGGCGCGGGCCTGGTACATCGCGTCGATCTCCAATGCGTAGTGCCGCACGATAGCGTCCCTGCGCAATTTCATCGACGGCGTCAGCAGTCCGTTGCTGAGGTCGAACGGCTCCGGCAGCACCCGGAAGACCCGGATCGACTCCGACCGCGACACCGTGCTGTTGGCGGCCGCCACCGCCCGCGCGATCTCCTCCCGCAGCGCGTTCTCCTCCCGGGCGTCCCGGCTGCGCGGGTCGGAGCGCGGCTGCAGGGTGCCGCGCCAGTACGCCAGGAAGTCCGGGTCCAGGGTGAGCAGCGCCCCGACACAGGGCCGGTTGTCGCCCACCACCACCGCCTGATGGATCAGCGGGTTCATCCGCAGGCGCTGCTCCAGGGCGGCCGGAGCGACGCTCTTGCCGCTGCTGGTGATGATGACGTCCTTCTTGCGGCCGGTGATCGTCAGATAGCCGTCGGAGTCGAGGATCCCGAGGTCCCCGGTGGCCAGCCAGCCACCCCGCAGCACGGCCCGGGTCGCCGCCTCGTCGTTGACGTAGCCCTGGAACACCGACGGCCCGCGCACCAGGATCTCCCCGTCGTCGGCCACCCGGACGTCCATGCCGGGCAGCACCTTGCCGACCGTCCCCGACCGCTCCTGGCCGGGCGGCTGCGCGGTGACCCCGCCGGCGGTCTCGGTGAGCCCGTACCCGTCGTTGAGGTAGATGCCGATGCCCTCGTAGACAGGGAGATCTCCCGGTTCAGGGGTGAGCCGCCGGAGGTCGCCCGGCGGATCCGGCCGCCCAGGGCGCGGCGCAGCCCGCGGTAGACCGTCCGCTCGTACAGCGCGTGCTGGAGGCGCAGGTCGAAGCCGGGCCCGGGCCCCTCGCCGAGCCGGTGCCGCTCCAGGGCCGCGGCGAAGTCCCGTGCCGTGTCGGCGGCCCGCTCGAACAGCGAGCCCCGGCCCGACTGGCGGGCGGAGCGCAGGAAGTTCTTGTAGATCTTCTCGAAGACGGACGGGACGGCGCAGAAGTACGTCGGCCGGAACGAGCGCAGCGCCGAGGCGAGGGAGTCCCCGCCCGGGTCGGACTCGTGGCCCATCAGCATCCCGCCGCGCACGCACAGTCCCTGCACCATGAGCCCGTACGCGTGCGAGAACGGCAGGAAGGCGAGCACCGACGCCTGTCCTCCCGGCGGCACCACCAGGTGCCCCCAGCCCGCCAGCAGCGTGTCGCACCCGTTGGCCAGGCTCCGGTGGCTCAGCGCGCAGCCGAGCGGGCGGCCGGTGGAGCCGGAGGTGTAGGAGATCACGGCGGTGGAGTCCGGCAGCACGATGCGGCGCAGCGAGTCGACCGCGGCGAGCGGCACGAAGGCGCCCCGCTCGACCAGCTCGCCCAGTGCCCCCGCGTCCAGCTGCCAGACGTGCCGCAGCAACGGCAGCGAGGCGCACACCGAGCCCACGGTCATGACCGACTGCTCGTCCTCGACCACCACCCCCACGCATCCGGCGTCCCGGAGGATCCACTCCACCTGCTCCCGCGACGCGGTGGGGTACACCGGCACGACCTCGGCGCCCACCGCCCACAGGGCGTGGCTGAAGACCGTCCACTCGTACCGGGTGCGCGCCATGATCGCCACGCGGTGGCCGGGCGAGATCCCGGAGGCGACCAGACCCTTGGCCACGTCGACCACCGTGTCCCGCACCTCGACCGCGCTGATCTCGGTCCACTCGGCGGAACCGGGCAGGCGGCGCGCCAGCATCGGCAGCGTGGGCTCCACAAGCGCCCGTTCGAAGATGCTGTCGGCCAGCCCGCCGCCCGGCGGCGCGGAGACGGAGGGAGCCAGGGCGAAGTCGCGCATGCGCAGCTCCTGTCGTGTACACGGTGTGACGCCACCGACGAGGAGGGTTATCGGCGGTGCTCGAATCTAGCCGAGGTACGAGCGAACCGGGCCGGAATCCGACAAGTCCGCAGAGCTGATCCGCCGCCGCTGATGATCTCGGCGAGATAGGGGGACTCGGGGGGCATGAACCACATCAACCCTGATCCGGAGCCCGAGCGCACCACCGGTCTGGAACCGGGCGGTTCGGTACCACCGGGCGAAACCCCGCCTGCGGAGAGCAGCATGCCCGAAGCGGGCCCGCGCGAGACGCACAACCCGACCACGGGCTGGGCCAAGGGCCCGATCCTCGTGATCCTCGTCCTCGCCGTGCTCTGCGCGGGCTTCTTCCTGACCTACGCCATCATGCTCATGCTGTGAGGCGCCTCCCGCCTCAATCCTGAGTGCGCCGGACGCACTCGAGGACCACGTCCCGAAGGCTGCCGGTGCGCTCCAGCAGCTCGCGCTGCACCCGGGCGCCGTTGCCGCGCTCCAGCAGCTCGGCGACGCCCGCCCGGGCACGGTCGAGGTCGCCGTGGTCCTCCAGCGCCTCCCCGACATGGTCGAGGAGGGCCTGCACCACGGCGCGGGCCGGCATGGGCCGCATCGTCACGGGGTGCAGCAGCTCCCCGGTGACGCCCGCCCGGGCGGCCTGCCAGGCCGCCAGCCGCAGCACGCTGACGCTGTGCGGCGCCGGCTCGACCCCCGCCCGCCACTCCCGTGCGGCGGTCTCCACCAGGCCGCGGGCCAGGTTGGCGATCAGGACGGGGGTGTCGGCGTGCAGACTCACGTCCGACACCCGGATCTCCACGGTCGGGAAGTTCCGGGACAGCCGGGCGTCGAAGTACACCATCCCCTGGTCGAGGATCACCCCGGTGTCGATCATGTCCTTGACGACCTGGTGGTACCGCTCGGCCGACCCGAAGACCTCGGTGGGACCCGCCGACGGCCAGCGCTGCCACACCCGGCTGCGATAGCTGCTGTACCCGCTGTCCTTGCCCTGCCAGAAGGGCGAGTTGGCGCTCAGCGCGCTCAGCACCGACAGCCACGGCCGGATCCGGTCGATGACGGCGACGCCCTCTTCGTCGGACTCCACGCTCACATGCACATGGCAGCCGAGGACGAGCTGCTCCTGGGTGGCGATGCCGTACTGCTCCGCCATCCACCGATAGCGCCGGCCCGCGCCGACGGCCGGGCTGACCGGCATCGGGGAGGTGGCCAGCGCCGCCACGGCACAGCCCAGCTCGCCGGCGTACCGCGCCGCCTCCTTGCGGCACCGGGCGATCTCCCGGCTCAGGCCGTCCATGCTCGACTGCGGCTCGCTGGCGTACTCCAGCATCTGGTCGTGCAGTTCCTTCTCGAACACGTCGTGCCCGTCCGCGCTCTCCCGCTCGGCGCGCGCGATGATCGCGGCCGACCGGGCCCGCGGTTCACCCGTCTCCGGATCGACAAGGAGGAGTTCTTCCTCCACACCTACGGTGCGCACCTGTGGCACCCCTTCTATGGCCCGACGCGATGACGACGAGGTTTCGTCGTACGCCCCGACTGCCCGCTACCTGGCAGTCGGACACCTGGCATCGCCTGCGGGCCTCAGGAGGGATACGGCGTCAGCCAGACCGTCGCCAGCGGAGGCAGGGTGATCCGGATCCCGTCCTCCTCCGGCTTGACCGGCCCGGGGTTGGTGATGTCGCCGCCTCCGTACCGGGCCGCGTCCGTGTTCAGGGTCTCCTCCCAGACGGTGCCGCCCTCGGGCACCCAGATCCGGTAGTCCTCCCGCACGACCGGGGAGAAGTTCGACACCGCGAGCAGAGGAGTGCCGTCGGCGGCGTACCGGAGGAAGGCGAAGACGTTGTCGTCGGCCGCGTCGCCGAGGGCCCACTGGAAGCCGCCGGGGTCGGTGTCCCGCTGCCACAGCGCCGGGGTGGCGAGGTAGGCGGTGTTGAGGTCGCGGACCAGGTCCCGGACGCCCCGGTGGTCGGGCTCGGCGCTGTAACCGGGGTCCAGCAGCCACCAGTCCGGGCCGTGCGGCTCGGACCACTCCGCGCCCTGGGCGAACTCCTGCCCCATGAACAGGAGTTGCTTGCCGGGGTGGGCCCACATGAAGCCCAGGTAGGCGCGGTGGTTGGCGCGCTGCTGCCACCAGTCGCCGGGCATCTTCGACACCAGCGCCTGCTTGCCGTGCACGACCTCGTCGTGGGAGATCGGCAGCACGTAGTTCTCGCTGTAGGCGTACACCATCGAGAAGGTCATCTCGTTGTGGTGGTACTTGCGGTGGACGGGCTCGTGGCTGATGTAGCCGAGCGAGTCGTGCATCCACCCCATGTTCCACTTCAGCCCGAAGCCGAGCCCGCCGCTGTCGGTGGGCCGGGTGACCCCCTCCCAGGCGGTGGACTCCTCCGCGATGGTCACCACGCCGGGCGCCCGTCGGTACACCGTGGCGTTCATCTCGCGCAGGAACGCCACCGCGTCCAGGTCCTCCCGGCCGCCGAACACATTGGGCGTCCACTGGCCGGAGTCACGGGAGTAGTCGAGGTACAGCATCGAGGCGACCGCGTCCACCCGCAGCCCGTCGATGTGGAACTCCTCGCACCAGTACACGGCGTTGGCGACCAGGAAGTTGCGCACCTCGACCCGCCCGAAGTCGAACTCGTAGGTGCCCCAGTCGGGGTGTTCGGCCCGCCGGTCGTCCCCGGGTTCGTACAGCGGCTCCCCGTCGAACCGGGCCAGCGCCCAGTCGTCCTTGGGGAAGTGGGCGGGCACCCAGTCCATGATCACGCCGATGCCCGCCCGGTGCAGCGCGTCGATCAGGAACTTGAAGTCGTCGGGCGTGCCGAGCCGGGCCATGGTCGCGTAGAAGCCGGTGATCTGGTAGCCCCAGGAGCCCGAGAACGGGTGGTGGGCGACCGGCATGAACTCCACGTGCGTGAAGCCGAGGTCCTTGACGTAGGCCGGGAGCACCTCGGCCAGCTCACGGTAGGTCAGCCCGGGCCGCCAGGACGGCAGGTGCACCTCGTACACCGAGAACGGCGCCACATGCACCGGGACGTCCCCGCGGTGCGCCATCCACTCCGCGTCGTCCCACTCGTAGCGGGAGGAGTGCACGATGGACGCGGTGTCCGGCGGGATCTCCGCGAACCGGGCCATCGGGTCGGCCTTGAGGAAGCGGTGGCCGTGCCGGGAGTGGATCTCGAACTTGTACCGGGTGCCCTCGCCGACACCGGGCAGGAACAGCTCCCACACGCCGCTGGCGCCCAGGGAGCGCATCGGGAAGGCGGTGCCGTCCCAGTAGGTGAAGTCCGTGGCGACCCGCACGCCCTGGGCGTTCGGCGCCCACACGGTGAACCGGGTGCCGGTGACGCCCTGGTGGGTCATCGGCTCCGCGCCGAGCGCCTTCCACAGCTGCTCGTGCCGGCCCTCCCGGATCAGATGGAGGTCCAGCTCCCCGAGGGCGGGCAGGAAGCGGTACGGGTCGTCGACCTCGTGCTCGCCGTCCTCGTACGACACGAGAAGGGTGTACGCCGGGATCTTCTTCCGCCGCGGCACCACCCCGGCGAAGAGACCGTCGCCCTCGGAGACGAGCTGTCTGCGTCTGCCGTCGATCACCACGCTCACCGCGCGGGCGAACGGGCGCAGCGTCCGGAACATGATCCCGCCCTGCACCACATGGGCGCCGAGCAGCGCGTGCGGGTCGTGGTGGGCGCCGGCCAGCAGACGACCGCGGTCGTCGGGGTCCAGCGGCGGAGCCGTCCCGCACCGGGCGGGTCCTGACGGCTCGGGCAGCGAGGTGTCACGCAACGCCATGGGGTCAGCCTCCTCGTACGGCGAGACGCTCGATCGCCGCCATCGGTACGGGCAGCCAGTCCGGGCGGTGCCTGGCTTCGTAGAGCACTTCATACACGGCCCGGTCCGTCTCGTAGGCGCGCAACAGGCCGTGTTTCTTGCGGGGGTCCCATCCGGCGGCAGCCGCGTAGCCCGCGCAGAACGACTCGCGGCAACGGAGGGCCCACTCCGGCCGCCAGGGCCGGCGCTGGCGTGCCGCGTAGTCGAAGGAGCGCAGCATTCCGGCGATGTCCCGGACGGGGGAGTGCAGGTCGCGCCGCTCGGCGAGCGGGCGGGAGGGTTCGCCCTCGAAGTCGATCACGAACCACTCCCGTCCGGCCCGCAGGACCTGCCCCAGGTGCAGGTCGCCGTGGATCCGCTGGGCGGGCGGGCCGGGGTCGCAGGTGGTGAGCGCCCCGAACGCGGTCCGCAGGCCCGGCACGAAGGACTGCAGGGCCGGTACGCAGTGCGCCGCGGAGTCCAGCCGCTCGGTCATCGCCGCGGCCGTGGCGGCGTTCTCGCGGCGGGTCTCGCAGGGGAACGCCGAGGCGAGCGCGAGGTGGACCTCGGCGGTGGCCCGGCCCAGCTGGTGGGCCTCCGCGGTGAAGTCGTCACCGGAGGCGAGCGCCTGGAGCGCCAGCGTCCAGCCGTCGGTCGCGTCCCGCAGGAACGGCTGGAGCACGCCCAGCGTCGCGTCCCACGGACGGGTGGTCCGGAACCAGGCGACCGGTGCGGGGACACGGCGGCAGCCCTGCCGGGCCAGCGCGCCCGGCACCTCCAGATCCGGGTTGACACCCGGCTGGATCCGCCGGAACACCTTCAGCACGAAGGCGTCGCCGTACACCAGCGAGGAGTTGGACTGCTCGGCGTCCATCAGACGCGGCGCGAGTCCGGACGGGACCTGCACGGGGGAGCAGGACTCGAAGCGCAGCGGGCCGGCGGTGCCGGGGTGCCGCAGCCGGTCCAGGAGCAGCTGTGCGGAGCGCAGGTCCTGCAAGGCGTCGTACACCGTGAGACCGGCGAGCGGGCCCTCGTCGGCCCGTCCGATGAGGCTGCGGCCCAGGCGCGGCGAGGGGTGCTCGCGCACCCCGAGCAGCAGCTGGTAGCAGTCGCCGGCCGGGGGCGCGGTGGTGCCGCCGGGGGCGGGCACCGGGACATGGCCGGCGTGGACCAGCAGATGCAGACAGCCCGGGAACAGCTCGGTCATGGACAACAGGGCCAGGTCGGTGACCGGCCGGTCCTTGCCCGCGAACCACCGCTGCCGCGGCAGCCACTGACGCAGCAGACCGCCGAGCGAGACCATGATGTCGGCTACGGCCGGAGGGCTCGGTCTGAGGGATGCGGTCTTCGGCATGGTGACGCGTCCTTTCGTCGGCACACGCTCAAGGGGACACGCTCAAGGGGCGGACGCTCGGTGTCGGCGGCCGATGCGGGAGGCGACTCGGGAGAGCCGGAACCAGTAGAAGCCGTGTCCCGCCAGCGTCAGCAGGTACGGCAGTTCGCCGATGGCCGGGAAGCGGACCCCGCCGAACAGCTCGACCGGATGCCGTCCGTCGAACTCGCGCAGATCGAGCTCGGTCGGCTGGGCAAACCGGGAGAAATTGTTCACGCACAGGACGAGATCGTCCTCGTACTCCCGCAGAAAGGCCAGCACCGCCGGGTTGGACGACTGCAGTTCCGTGAAGGAGCCGAGTCCGAAGGCGGGATTCTGCTTGCGGATCTCGATCATCCGGCGTGTCCAGTGCAGCAACGAGGAGGGCGACGCCATGGACGCCTCGACGTTGGTGACCTGGTGACCGTAGACCGGGTCCATGATCGTGGGCAGGAAGAGCCGGCCGGGGTCGGCGGTGGAGAAGCCCGCGTTCCTGTCCGGCGTCCACTGCATGGGGGTGCGGA
>NZ_JBSFVD010000026.1:0-68694 GCF_053592135.1 Streptomyces sp. NPDC002784
CGCCGAGCAGGCGACAGCCGAACCAACGAATCTGAACACCCATCAACCCCTGCTGACCAGCTGATCAGCACCTCCCGCATGACGGGGGAACCTCAGAAGCGGCTCGCGCCGATGCTCAAGCTGGCGGCTACGGACAAGACTCCGACTGCGCTCGCATCGCTTGCGAACACCGACGGCAAGCCGGTCAAGCCTCGCGTCCTCATCCCGGCCCTCAAGGTCACGCATGACCCATACGGCGTGATCGCGCGGGCGAGTTGCCTGCCCGGCGTGGGCCTGCAGCAGTTCCAGAAGGCGGCCCCGCATCTGGCCGACGCCTGGAAGTGCACGCGCGTCGCGATCACGCAGGACAAGCCCGGACAGGTCGTCATCCGGGGCGTGCGGCTCGATCCGCTCAAGCTCGCCACTGAGCACCGACCCACGGGGGACGTGCCGGACGAAACGGCCCGGTGGGACTTGGGCTTGGACGAGTACGCACAGCCGGTCTCGGTAGACCTCACGCAGGTGCCCGGAGTGACCGTGGCCGGCCTTCCCGGCTTCGGCAAGACGAGCCTGATCAACCGGCTTCTCTCAGACTGGGCGCCCTCTCCCCGCGTGCAGTTCGCCTGTGCGGACGGCAAGGTGTCCGCCGCACACGAAGGTGACTATGCCGACTGGGTACAGCGCATGTTCGCCTTCGTCGGGGATGACTTGGAAGAGGCAAACAAGCTCTTCAGGGACCTGGTGGAACTGCGGCGCCTCCGGTCGGCCTGGGTACGCAAGGCGCTCGGCGTGAAGTCCATGTGGGATGTGGGTCCGTCGGAGAACTGGCCGCTGGTCGTGCTGGTCATCGACGAAGCACACACGTACTTCCGCGACCACAAGGGCAGCGACCCGAAGACCAAGAAGCTCGCCGCTCTCGCTGCCGAGAACGCCCGACTCGTCGAGGACCTGGTCAAGAAGGGCCGCTCGGTGGGGATGCTCGTCATCCTCGCCACCCAGAAGTCCACCGGCGATGCGATCCCGACCTTCATCCGTGACGTATGCCCAGTGGGTTTGAGCTTCGCGCAGAAGACCGCTGAGGCCGCTGTCGCCGCTCTGGGGGAGGAGATCCGGGAGTGGCCCGACGCCAATCCGATCAACCTCCAGGACCCGACCTATGTCGGCGTCGCCTCGATGAACCACCAGTCACAGCCCGGCTTCACCCGCATCCGCACCCCGTACGTCTCCGACGCCGACGCAGCCCGCATCGCCGACAGCACCGCCCACCTGACCGCCGACCCCTCCGTGCTCCTGGAAGCCATCCTGGGCCCGCGCATCTGGGACACGGAAGTCGACCTGGAGAAGCCCGACGCCGACGCCGCCTGAGCCTCGACCCACGCACCCGTCACACAGCACCGAAGGGAGGTGAATTCCTTGACAGAGGACCGCATCACTCAGCGCACCATCACCGCCGTGATGATCGTCATTGCCGTGCTGGCGTTCGTCTTCTCCTTCGGGAACGTCTGGTCTCTCGCCCTTCGCTTGGGCGTCCCCGCACCGATCGCGCCGCTCATCGCTCCAATGGTGGACCTTTCCGTGGTCGGCCTGCTGGTCGCCTTGCGCTACCTGTCCTTGCGCGGTCTGCCCGCCGAACAGATGACGGCCGCCACCCGGCTAATGCACTTTTCCGGGCTGCTGACGCTGGCCCTCAACGTCGCCGAACCCATCGCCGCCGGACACTACGGCCGGGCAGCCGTGGACGCTGTGGCTCCCCTGCTGCTGCTCGGCTGGGGCGCGGTCGGCCCGCAACTCCTGCGCGCCTTTCACACCGTCACCCGCCCCGCTGCCCCGGCTCCCGAAGCGGAAGAGACCGAACCAGAGCCCGCAACGGCCCTCACCCCCACCGCCGCACCGCTCGCAGATCCGGCACCGCCCGTCGCGCCGGGCCCAGTCCCAACCTCCATGACTCCGCGCACCGCCCCGGCTCCCGCCCCGCCAGCGCCCAAGGTGCCTGAGCCGCTGCTGACCGAAGCACGCTCCATCGCCGCGTCCCACCACGCCGAGCACGGAGAAGCGATCACTCCGGCCCAGCTGAAGACGCGACTCGGCATCGGCCTGCCCATGGCCACTGCCCTCCACGCTGCCCTGTAGGGCCGCACCCTTCGCCGGCCTCTCCGGCTCCCCCACCCCGCCCGCCCTGGGCTCACCCCGTCATGCCTGCGGGCAGCAGCCCGAGCGCACTGAATCGCTACTGCCCGCGGGCCCCACCTTGACCCCAGAAAGGAGACGCCGCCACTCATGCGCCGCCCTCTCGACCTGCGGCACGTCGTCAGCCCCGGCCTGCGGGACCTGATCGAGCTGGCCAACACCCACGACTTCAACCGCGTTACCGAACAGGTCCGCGACCTGCGCGGCTGCACAAGCCCCGTCAACCTCCACGGCTGGACGATCACCACCGACCCGGCGACCAGGGAAGTAGTCCGCTCCTACCGTTCCGAAGACGAGCCCTCCGGACGCCTCCTCACCACCTGCGGCAACCGCCGTGCCTCCCGCTGCCCCGCCTGCTCCCGCGTCTACGCCGCCGACACCTACCACCTGATCAAGGCCGGACTCTCCGGCGGCAAGAACGTCGACGAAACCGTCCGCGATCACCCCCGCGCCTTCGTCACGCTCACCGCCCCGTCGTTCGGCCCCGTGCACAACCGCAAGACCGACAGCACGGGCAAAGCCCGCCCCTGCGGCTGCGGCAGCCACCACATTGACGACGACCCCGCCTTGGGAACCCCGCTGGACCCGGCCACATACGACTACACCGGCGCCGTGCTCTGGAACGCCCACGCCGGGCAGTTGTGGGGGCGATTCACCACCTACCTGCGCCGCGCCCTGGCCGAACACCTCGGCATGACGCAGAAGGCACTGAACTCCGCTCTCCGCGTATCCTTCGCCAAAGTCGCCGAATACCAGAAGCGCGGCCTGGTCCACTTCCACGCCGTGATCCGCTTCGACGGACCCGACGGTCACACCACACCGCCCCCGACCTGGGCCACCTTCGACGTCCTCCAGGTCGCGGTCGGCCTGGCGGTCGAGCGGGCCCGGCTCACCGTCGAGTCCGACGCTATCGGCGAACGCGTGATCAAGTGGGGCGACCGGTTCAAGGTCGACCAGATCTCCGCCCTGGGCGACGGCGAACTCACAGATGCCAAGGTCGCCGGATACGTCGCCAAGTACGCCACCAAGAACGCCGAAGGCGCGGGCACCGTAGACCGCACCCTCATGTGCCGCCCCTGCCAGGGACGCGGCTACGTACGAGGTCCCGACGGCTTCCGCGACCTGTGCGACGACTGCGAAGGCACCGGGCAGGCCGAACCCATAAGGGCCTTGCCCGTGCAACGGCACGTCCGCCAGATGATCCGCACCGCCTGGGACCTCGGGAACCTGCCGGAATTCGCCGACCTCAAGCTTTGGAGGTGGGCCCACATGCTCGGCTTCCGAGGCCACTTCTCCAGCAAGTCCCGCGCCTACTCCACCACCCTCGGCGCCCTCCGCGACGTACGCCGCGCCTGGCGCCTCGCCCAGGCCGAAGCCGCACGTGCCCGCGCCGGCCTCCCCACCACCGACGAGACCACCCTCGTCACCGCCTCGTCGTGGACCTACCTCAGCAGCGGCTACCGCCCCGGCGAGGAACTCCTAGCCGCCCAGGTCCGCCAAGACATAGCCCACACCCAACGCCTCAAGCAGGAAGGACTGCTGCCCGCATGACGACGGCCGTACTCACCGTGGACCAGGTCGCCGAGCGTCTCGGCATCAGCCGCTGGAAGGTCCACGACCTGATCCGCTCCCGCGAACTCGCCTCCTTCAAGATCGGCCGCTGCCGCCGCATCAGCGAAGCCGCCTTGGACGCTTACGTATCCCTCCGGACCGAGCAGGAAGCCGCCTGATGGCCAAGCCGAAGAAGAACGCCAACAACGAGGGCACCATCTACCAGCGCAAGGACGGCCGCTGGGAGGGCAGTGCCTACGTCCTGACGACGGACGGCACGTACAAGCGGCGCAGCGTCTACGGCAAGACTTGGGACGACGCGCACGAAAAGCTCACCAAGCTCAAGGCGGACTCCCTCAACGGACTCCCGGTCGCCACCAACAAGATGACCACCGCCGAGTATCTGACGTACTGGCTGACGAACGTTGCCCAGGGCAAGGTCCGCAGGACGACCTATGTCAACTACGAGTCCCTCGTCCGCAACTACGTCACCCCGGAGTTCGGCCGGAAGAAGCTGGTCCGACTTACTGCCCGCGATATCCGCGCCTTTCTTGCGAAGACAGCCGTCACCTGCCAGTGCTGCGCCCAGGGCAAGGACAAGAAGCGACCCGAGTCAAAACGGCGTTGCTGCGCCCTCGGCAAGTGCTGCAAGAAGCTCCCCTCTGACCGGACCGTGCGCTTCCTGCTGGTGATCATGCGTGCCGCTCTCCAGCACGCCGTTCGTGAGGACGAACTGCCCCGCAACGTCGCCCGGAACGTGGAGCTGAGCATGGGAACGAAGCGGGAGATAGAACCCCTCACAGCCAAGGAGGGGCGTCAGCTCCTGGCGGCGGCACGGGACAACCGGCTCTGGGCCGCGTACGAGCTGGCGGTCCGCATCGGCCTGCGTCGCGGTGAGCTGCTGGGGCTGCGCTGGTCGGACGTCGACCTTCATGAAGGCGTCCTCACGGTCCGGCAGGCCCTACAGCGGGTGGGCGGCGAGCTGCTGATCGTCGCGCCGAAGACGCAGCGTTCGGCCCGTCGCGTGGCGCTGCCATCCGAGTGCGTGACAGCGCTCCGCGCTCAGCGTGCCCAGCAGATCGCCGACCGGAAGGCGGCAGGTGCCACCTGGAAGGGGACGGGCCACGGCCTCGTCTTCACCACGAAGAACGGGACCCCTATCGAGCCGCGCAACCTCAACCGCTCCTTCGAGGCCCTGTGTGTCCGCGCCGGCGTCCGCAGGGTCCGCTTCCACGACCTGCGCCACACCTGCGCCTCGCTGCTCCACGAGCAGGGGGCCGACGCTCGCATGATCATGGAAGTCCTCGGCCACAGCTCCATCCGCGTGACCATGGACATCTACACCTTCGTACGGCTCGACTCCCAGCGGTCCGCCTTCGACCGCGTCGGGGACGCACTGAGGGGTGACGGCAACGAACCGGACGATGACGACGGCCCCGCCGGTGTCCCCATAGCCCTCTGATCGGCCCGCGATAACGGTTGCCGTCAGACACTGCCGTCAAGACCAAAGACAGAGGCCCTGTGGAGTGATCCACAGGGCCTCTGACGTGCTGTGCACTCGGCAGGATTCGAACCTGCAACCTTCTGATCCGTAGTCAGATGCTCTATCCGTTAAGCTACGAGTGCTTGTTCTGTTTTCCCGTCGCTCCTTGCCCTTCCGGGCCGCTCGCGGCGACAGGAAGAACATTACATGACTGCCGCCGCCATGTGAAATCCATTGGCCGCACCCCTTGTGAGCTGCGAAAAGGCGTCCTGAGCGGCTGGAAAACAGCGAAGCCCCGGTCGGGTGACCGGGGCTTCGTGATCTCTGGCGGAGGCGGAGGGATTTGAACCCTCGATGGGCTTTGAGGCCCAAACCGCATTAGCAGTGCGGCGCCATAGACCGGACTAGGCGACGCCTCCAGCACAGCCGCCCGCGCGAGCGCGAGTGGTGCGTGCCGATGATGACACAGACGAGCGCGGTGTCACCAATCGCCCCCCACGGTACTAGGCAGGCGGCCTGCGGGGCAAAGCCCTTGTCGCTGGTCGGCCGGGGGCGCAACGTCCCGGGGCGCGGGGCGTTAGTCAGGTCATGTTGCAGATCTCCCGCCCCTCCGGCGGCCATCGCGCCCCCCGTCCCTCCCGTACCCGCCGGCTGGGCCGGTTCCTGGTCGTCGCCACCGGCTCGGTGGTAGCTACTGGATCCGTCGCGGTCACCGGATCGGCCGTCGCCGTCCCCGCCGTCCCCGCCGTCCCCGCCGTACCGGGCGTCGCCGCTCCCCTCATGTCCGCCGTCCCCGCCACCGTGCCCCCGGCCGGCGCCCGCTCCGGGGACCACCTCACCGTCACCGTGCGGAACGCCGGGGACGGGGTTGACGGGCGGTACGAGCTGTACTGCCACCCCGGTGGCGGCGACCATCCCGACGTCTCCGGCGCCTGCGCGGCCCTCGACCGCGGGGCCCGCTGGGGCAAGGACCCCTTCTCCCCCGTACCGGAAGGAAGCGTGTGCACCATGCAGTACGGCGGGGCGGCCACCGCTCATGTCACCGGGACCTGGCGCGGGCGGCCCGTGGACGCGCGGTTCGACCGGGGTGACGGGTGCGAGATCGCCCGCTGGAACCGGATGGTCCCCGTCCTGCCCGACCTGCGGCGGGCCGGCCGGGTGTGAGGCGGCGGCCGGGTAAAAGTCCCGCGAAGGTCTCGCGAAGCAAGCGGGCGGTGCGGTGACGGCTCGCGGACGCGCTCATACGTTCTGGGTCACTTCGTCGTGCGACCTCCCTCTCATCCGGGGCCGCCGCCACCACCCCAGCCCTTAGACTCCCTCGCGTGACACGTCGCGGGCAGGTTGGCAAGATGGCCCGAGCGGTCGGCAAGGTGCGGTAACAGGAGGGAAGCGTCTCGTGAGCAGCAGGCCATCCCGAGGCGCTGCTCGCCTCGCAGCCATACTCGACGCGCTGCCCGATGCGTTGGTGCTGGTCAACGCCAACGGGACCGTCGTCAACGCCAACACCATCGCCCTGGAGGCCTTCGAGGCCCCGGGCACCGCGCTGGTGGGGCGCGGGCTGCTCGATCTGCTGCCGCAGTTCGACTCCAAGCTGATCCCGGGCTCCATGCGCCGGCCCGACCACATGGACCCGCGCGGGCGGACCAAGCCGACCCGGATGATGGCCCGGCGCACCGACGGCAGCGAGTTCCCCGTCGAGGTCACCTCCGCGAACCTGGAGAACGGCCAGCAGGCCTACGACGGTTACGGCTACACCAGCGACGAGCTGCTGATGCTCGTCGTCCGTGACCTGTCCGGGACCATCGACACCGAGGCCGAGCTGGCCCGCTCGCAGCGGCAGACCGAGATGATCCTGCGGGCCGCCGCCGAGGGTGTCGTGGGCACCGACACCGACGGGCGGATCGTCCTGGTCAACCCGGCCGCCGCCCAGATACTGGGGTACCGGGCCAGCGACCTCGGCGGGCGCGAGCTGCACGACCTCGTCCTGCACTCCCGGCCCGACGGGACGCCGTTCCCGTACGACGAGTCCCCGCTCGCCGACACCCTGCGCTCCGGGCGCAAGCACCGGGTGCGCGGGCAGGTGCTGTTCGCCAAGAGCGGCGAGCAGCTGCCGGTCGACCTGACCACCGCTCCCGTGCGCGACGGGGACCAGCTCGTCGGCGCCGTGATGACCTTCACCGACCGGCGGCCCTACGACGCCCTCGCCGCGGAGAAGGCCGCCGCCGAGAAGCAGTACGAGGAGGAGCTGGAGCGGCTCTCCGAGGAGCACGCCTCCGAGCTGACCGCGCTGCGCCAGAAGCACGTGACCGAGCTGGAGGAGCTCCAGGAGCGGCACGAGGAGGAACTCGGCGCCAACGAGGAGCGGTACGCGGCGCTGGGGGAGCGCGAGAAGGACCGTTACGAGGCCCTCGCCGGGCGGCACGAGCAGCTGCTGACGCTGCTCGCCCAGTCGCTGCGCGGGCCGCTGGACGAACTGCGCCGCGAGCTGGCGGCGCTGGCCGCGGACGACGCGGGGCAGCTGTGGCCCGAGGCCAACCAGGTGCTGCACCATCTGTCGGCCGGGTACTCCCGGATCACCACCCTCATCGACAACGTCCTCGGTTATCAGCGGCTCGACACCGGCAGCGAGGGGATCACCCGGACGAAGGTGATGCTCGACGCCGTCGTCGCCGCCGGTGTCGACGGGGCCGTCGAACTCATCGGGCCCGGCCGGGTGCAGTTCGCCGTGCACGCGCCGCCCATCGAGGCGGAGGTCGACTCCCGGATGCTCGCGACCGCGCTGGCGCATCTGGTCGCCGATGTCGCGGGCGTCGACGCGACCGGCAACGCGCCCGTGTCGGCGGGCGGCTACATGGACAACACGGTCGTCGTGGCGGCGGCGCAGCGCGGTGAGGTCGTACGGATCGAGGTGCGCGGGCCGTATCCCGGGGGAGACCCGGTGCACGAGCCGATCGTGCGCGGGATCGTGCGCGCGCACGGCGGTGTGCTCCAGACGGTCGAGGTGCCCGGGATGAGCGGCAGCGCGTTCGTGCTGGAGGTGCCGATCGGCGGCGGCGCCGGGGCGGTGCCGGGTTCCCAGGTCGCCCTGGTCGCCCCTCCGGCCGAGGCGGAGGCCGCCGAGCAGACCTCCGGTGGCGGGCGGCGGCGGGCCCGGCGGTCCTCTGTGGACGCCTTCCTGGACAGTGAGGTGGCCGCGCGGCCGGGCGGCGCCGAGGGCGAGTCCGCTCCCGCGTCCGCGCCGACCGGACGGCGCAGGCGGCGGGCGGCCGAGTCGGCGCCCGTCCCGGCCCAGGCGCAGGCACCGGCCGAGGTGTCCGGCGGTACGGGGCGGCGGCGCGGGCGTCCGGCGGAGATCGCCGGTGCGGGGGTCTCCGACGGTGCGGACGGCGCCGGTGCGGGGATGTCCGAGGGTGCGGACGGCGCCGGTGCGGGCATCTCCGACGGTGCGGACGGCGCCGGTGCAGGGGTGTCCGAGGGTGCCGTGATGACGGCTGCCGAGCATGCCGCGGGCACCGCTGCCGCGGGGACCGGTCTGGGCGGCACGGTGCCGCCGCAGGGCGTGCCCGCGCCGGGCGGACGGCGGGCCCGGCGGGACGCCGGTGAACAGAACGCGCTGCCTCCGGCGTTGCCCGCGGTGTCCTCCGGGGTGATTCCGGCGCAGGGGGGCACCGGCACGGACTCCCTCTCCGGCCCTGGCCCCGGCTCCCTCCCTGGTCCTGGCTCCGGCCCGGGTATCGATTCGGGCTCAGCTGAGGACGGGCAGCCGACCGGGCGCCGGCGGCGGGCGCTGGCGGCCGCGAACGAGCGCGCGGCCACGCAGGAGGCGGGCCCCCGTACGGTGTTCGCCCTGCCGCCGGCCGACGCGGACCGGGCGGAGCAGCAGGCGCCGGTGCAGGGTCAGGGCCCGGTGCAGGGCCAGGGCCCGGTTCCCGCCCACGGCCAAGGTCCGGTTCCCGCCCACGGCCAGACTCCGGTTCCCGCCCAGGGTCAGGCCCCCGTACCGGCCCACAGCCACGGCCCGGTTCCGACCCACGGCCAGACCCCCGTACCGGCCCACGGCCAAGGCCCGGTTCCGGCTCACGGCCAGGTCCCCGTACCGCCCCAGCCCCAGACCCAGACCCCGGCCCCGGCCCCCCACCTCACCCCCGCATCGGCCCCCGCCCCCGACGACGGGCGCCACGATGCCGTACCGCACGATCAGGCCGACGACCACACGCCGCCGCAGCCGCATCCCACGAGTGCCCCGACCGGGCGCCGTCGGCGGGCCGTGGGGCAGCCGGTCCCGGAGGCCGGGGCGCCCGCCCCGCACCACCCCGAGGCGCAGGCCCCCGCCGCGGTCCCGCTGCCCGCCGAGGCCGCCACCCCGGCCCAGGGCACCCCCGCCGCCGCCCAGCCGTGGCCCGGCGCGGACGACACCTCCGGCGCCGGTACGGCCGTAGCCCCGAACCCGGTCCGAGTGCAGGCGGCGCCCGACGCGCAGGGGACGCCGCTGCCCCCGGAGGCCGAGACGCCGCGCGCGGCGCAGCCGCTGCCCGCCGAGGCCGCCGCCCCAGTGGATCCGAATTCCACACAGGGGCGGGCGATCAGTGTGCGGACCCTGGGGCAGGGCGTGCCCTTCACGCGGCAGGCGGCGCAGGTGCAGCAGCCGTCGGCGACGCCTCCCCCGCATCAGATGAACCCGCACCAGACGAACCCGCAGCAGACGAACGGCGGCGGCCGTCGGCGCAAGCTGGGCACGCGGCCCGAACCGGCGGGCGCGGCCCAGCCGGAGCAGCCGGCCCGGCCGCATCCGCAGGCCGGGCAGTCCCGGCTGGCGCAGGGCACCGAGGGCACGGGACGGTCGTACGCCATAGGGGCGCCGGACGAGAACGCCGCCGAGGGGCCCGAGCCGCTGGACGGGCCGGGCGGGGCGGTGGAGGTCGCGGACACCCCTCGGCCGCAGCCGATGGACGACGAGCTGCCCCCGGAGCCGCTGGACAACCCGCGGCGGCTGCTGGTGTGGCCGGCGCCCGACGTCACCACGCAGCAGGCACTGAGCGACCGCGGCTACCGGCCCGTCATCGTGCACTCGCGCGAGGAGGTGGACGCGCAGATCGCGGCGTTCCCGGCCGCGCTGTTCGTGGATCCGCTGACCGGTCCGATCACCCGTACCGCCCTGCAGTCCCTGCGGCAGGCGGCGGTGGCCGCCGAGGTGCCGGTGATGGTGACGGCGGGTCTGGGGCAGGCCTCGCGGGAGGCGGCGTACGGCGCCGACCCCGCCGTACTGCTGAAGGCGCTGGCGCCGCGGGACAGCGAGCAGCATCCGCCGCGGGTGCTGCTGATCGAGGAGCACGCGGAGATCGCGCTGGCGCTGACCGCGACGCTGGAGCGGCGCGGGATGCAGGTGGCGCGGGCCGCGAGCGATCTGGACGCGGTGACGCTGGCGGGGCAGTTCCGGCCGAACCTGGTCGTGATGGACCTGATGCAGGTGCACCGCCGTCAGGCCGGTTCCACCGGGATCATCGACTGGCTGCGGGCGAACGGCCAGCTCAACCGCACCCCGCTGGTCGTCTACACGGCCGCCGTCGACCCCGCCGACCTGCCGCGGCTCGCGTCGGGCGAGACGGTGCTGTTCCTCGCGGAGCGGTCGACGAGCCCCGAGGTGCAGGGCCGGATCGTGGATCTGCTGGCGCGGATCGGCACCAACTAGCGGATCGGCACCAACTAGCCGACGTACGCACGAGAGAGCCCCCGGCCGTTGCCGGGGGCTCTTCAGTCTTCGGCTCTGTCTTCGGCGCGGGTCAGATCCGGGTCACGTCCAGCGTGCCCTCGGCGTACTGCCTGCGCAGCACCTTCTTGTCGAACTTGCCAACGCTCGTCTTCGGCACCGTCTCGATGACCGTCCAGCGCTCCGGGAGCTGCCACTTGGCGATGCCGGCCTGGTCGGCGAGGAAGGTGCGCAGGGCGGCGAAGTCGGCCGTCGAGCCCTCCTTGAGGACCACGGTGGCCAGGGGGCGCTCGCCCCACTTGTCGTCGGGGACCGCCACCACGGCCGCCTCGGCGACGTCGGGGTGGGACATCAGGGCGTTCTCCAGCTCCACCGACGAGATCCACTCGCCGCCGGACTTGATGACGTCCTTCGCCCGGTCGGTCAGGGTCAGGAAGCCGTCCGGGCTGATCGTGCCGACGTCACCCGTCTTCAGCCAGCCGTCCTCGCTGAACTTGTCGGCGGGGCGCAGGGGTTCGGCGGCGGGGCCGTTGTAGTACGCGCCGGCGATCCACGGGCCGCGCACCTCCAGCTCGCCCGCCGACTCGCCGTCCCAGGGCAGGCGCTCGCCGCCCGGACCGGTGAGGCGGGCCTCCACCGAGGCGGGGAAGCGGCCCTGGGTGAGGCGGTAGCCGAACTCGTCGTCCGTGCCCACCGCGTGGGCCGGGGGCCGGGCGATCGTGCCGAGCGGGGAGGTCTCCGTCATGCCCCAGGCGTGGCAGACCCGCATGCCGAGCGCGTCGAAGGCCTTCATGAGCGAGGGCGGGCAGGCCGAGCCGCCGATGGTGACCTGGCCGAGGGAGGACACATCCCGCGGCTTGGCCGTCAGCTCGCCGAGCAGGCCCTGCCAGATGGTGGGCACCGCCGCCGCGTGCGTCGGCTTCTCGCGCTCGATCATCTCCGCCAGCGGGGCCGGCTGGAGGAAGCGGTCCGGCATCAGCAGGTTGACGCCGGTCATGAAGGTGGCGTGCGGCAGGCCCCAGGCGTTGACGTGGAACTGCGGGACCACCACCAGGGAGGTGTCCTGGTCGGTCAGGCCCATCGACTGGGTCATGTTGACCTGCATCGAGTGCAGGTAGACCGAACGGTGGCTGTACACCACGCCCTTGGGGTCGCCGGTGGTGCCGGAGGTGTAGCACATGGCCGCCGCCGCGCGCTCGTCCAGCTCGGGCCAGTCGTACGCGGTCGGCTTGCCGGCGATCAGGTCCTCGTACTCGTGCACCCGCACGGACGCGTCCGCGAGCAGCCCGCGGTCGCCGGGGCCCGAGATCACCACGTGCTCGACCGTCTTCAGGTGCGGCAGCAGCGGGGCGAGCAGCGGCAGCAGGGAGCCGTTGGCGATCACCACCCGGTCGGCGGCGTGGTCGACGATCCAGACCAGCTGCTCCGGGGGGAGGCGGAGGTTGAGGGTGTGCAGCACCGCGCCCATGGAGGGGATCGCGAAGTACGCCTCGACGTGCTCGGCGTTGTTCCACATCAGGGTCGCGACCCGCTCGTCGGCCGCCACGCCCAGGTCGTCCCGGAGCGCGTGCGCCAGCTGGGCCGCGCGGGTGCCGATCTCGGCGAAGGAGCGGCGGTGCGGTTCGGCCTCGCCGGTCCAGGTGGTCACCTGTGATGTGCCGTGGATCGTCGACCCGTGGGCCAGGATCCTGGAGATCAGCAGCGGTACGTCCTGCATGGTGCTCAGCACGGTGGTCCTCCCGGGGCGGCATTGCCTACGCGGTGGTAAGGGTTGCGGAGATTCTGCGCGCATACCGCGTGGTATGTCACTAGGGGAGGGTGATCGATCACGTCACGTTGCGCTCACCAAAGGATGACGCTAACGCGACGGAGCCAGTTCCGGGTCCTCGCGCAGCTTGCCGAGCGCCCGGGACACCGCCGACTTCACCGTGCCGACCGACACCCCGAGCACCTCGGCCGTCTGCACCTCGCTGAGGTCCTCGTAGTACCTGAGGACGACCATCGCCCGCTGCCGGGCCGGCAGCTTCATGATCGCCCGCCACATCGCGTCGTGCAGCGCCTGCTGCTCGGCCGGGTCGGAGCCGCTCGGGCAGGGCTCGGGCTCGGGCAGCTCGTCGGTCGCGAACTCGTCGACCTTCCTCTTGCGCCACTGCGAGGTGCGGGTGTTCACCAGCGCCCGGCGCACATAGCCGTCGAGCGCGCGATGGTCCTCGATGCGCTCCCAGGCGACGTACGTCTTGGTGAGCGCGGTCTGCAGCAGGTCCTCCGCGTCGCACGGGTTCGCGGTCAGCGACCTGGCGGTCCGCAGCAGCACCGGCTGGCGGGCCCGCACGTACGACGAGAACGACGGGTACGGAAGGCTCTGCGCCCTGGGTGCGGCGGCGTCCGAAGCGCGTGTGCAGACGGGAGTGGTCATGGCTCCACGCTAGGAGCGGGCACCAGGTTCGCTCATCGGCCGGAGGTCCCGAAGCAGACTCCGCCTCAGGTTGTAGGGGTGGGGTCAGCTCCACCTCCTGAGGGTGGACGAGAAGGCGGGGGCTACTACGGGATGACCCCCAGGGGACCTTCGTGGGGCCGTCCTCCCACCGCCGTCCGCCGGGCGTCATCCGTCCGCCGTCAGCACCAGGCCCGACGTCGGCACCCCCGTCCCCGCCGTCACCAGCACCCGGGCCGCCCCGGGGACCTGGTTCACCGAAGTACCCCGGATCTGGCGTACGCCCTCCGCGATGCCGTTCATCCCATGGAGGTACGCCTCGCCGAGCTGACCGCCGTGGGTGTTGAGCGGCAGCCTTTCCTCCGCCACGAAGTGCGCCGCCTCGCCGCGGCCGCAGAAGCCGTACTCCTCCAGCTGCATGAGCACGAACGGGGTGAAGTGGTCGTAGAGGATCCCCACGTCGATGTCGGCGGGGGTCAGTCCCGTCGTGCGCCACAGCTGCCGGGCCACGACCCCCGACTCGGCCAGGCCGGTGAGGTCGCCGGTGTGGAAGCCGGTCATCTGCTCCTGGCCCCGGGCGGCGCCCTGCGCGGCCGCGGCGACCACCGCCGGAGGGTGGGGGAGGTCGCGGGCGCGGGCCGGCGAGGTGACGACGACCGCCTGACCGCCGTCCGTCTCCTGGCAGCAGTCCAGCAGGCGCAGCGGTTCGGCGATCCAGCGGGAGGACGCGTGGTCGGCGAGGGTGATGGGGCGGCCGTGGAACCAGGCGGCCGGGTTGGTCGCCGCGTACCGGCGGGCCGTGACGGCGACGGGGCCGAAGGCGGCCTCGGGGGTCAGGCCGTAGGTGTGCAGATAGCGCTGGGCCGCCATCGCCACCCAGGACGCCGGGGTGAGCAGGCCGAACGGCAGCGCCCAGCCCAGCGCGGCGCCCTCCGCCGACGGCTCGCGCCGCTGCACCCCGGAGCCGAAGCGGCGGCCCGAGCGCTCGTTGAAGGCGCGGTAGCAGACGACCACCTCGGCCACCCCGGCCGTCACCGCGAGCACGGCCTGCTGGACGGTCGCGCAGGCGGCGCCGCCGCCGTAGTGGACGCGGGAGAAGAAGGACAGCTCGCCCATGCCCGCCGCCTGGGCCACGGTGATCTCCGGGCTGGTGTCCATGGTGAAGGTGACCAGCCCGTCCACGTCGCCGGGGGTCAGCCCCGCGTCGTCCAGCGCCGCCCGCACCGCCTCCACGGCCAGCCGCAGCTCACTGCGCCCGGAGTCCTTGGAGAACTCCGTCGCCCCGATCCCCGCGATCGCCGCGCTCACGGCGCACCCGCGAGCGTGACGGTGGCCGTGCCGGTCACATGGGCGCCGAGGCTGTTCGTCCCGACGACGCGTACGGTCGCCGTGTCGCCGTCGACCTCCTCGATGCGGCCGGTCAACACCAGTGTGTCGCCGGGGTGGTTGGGGACGCCGAGGCGGATGGAGAGCTTGCGGAGCACGGCCGCGGGGCCGAAGTGGTCGGTGAGGTAGCGGCCGACCAGGCCGTTGGTGGTGAGGATGTTCATGAAGATGTCCGGGGAGCCCTTCTGCCGGGCGAGTTCCGGGTCGTGGTGGACGTCCTGGTAGTCGCGCGAGGCGATGGCTCCGGCGACGATCAGGGTGCGGGTGACGGGGACGGTCAGCGGCGGCAGTTCCTCACCGGTCCTCATGCGGCCACCCGCCACACCGGAAGGGTCAACTCATCGTCGTACGCCTGGAATTCGACCCGCACCGGCAGTCCGATCCGCACCTTGTCGTACGGCACCCCGGCCACGTTCCCGAGCATCCGCACGCCCTCCGGCAGCTCGATCAGGGCGACGGCGTACGGGGGGTCGAAGGCCGGGAAGGGCGGGTGGTGCATGACGACGTACGAGTACACCGTCCCCTCGCCGCTCGCCTCCACGGTGTCCCAGCCGAGGCCGCCGCAGGCGTTGCAGCCGGGCAGCCAGGGGTGCCGCGGGGTGCCGCAGGCCGTGCAGCGCTGGAGGAGGAGGCGGTGCCGGCGGACGCCCTCCCAGAAACCGGCGTTGTCGCGGTTGACGACCGGGCGGGGGCGCGGGGGCCCGGCGGCCTGCCGTGCCGCGGGGGCGTACTTGAGGATGCGGAAGCGGTGGGTGCCGATCAGGTCGGGGCCGACCCGGACGTCGGTGCGGGTGGTGACGAAGTGGCCGGTGCCGAGCTTGGTGGACTTGCGGTCCGAGACGGTCTCGATGACGGTGTCGAAGGTGATCTCGTCGCCGGGGCGCAGGGGGCGCAGGTACTCCTGCTCGCAGTCGGTGGCGACGACCGAGGTGCAGCCCGCCGCGTCGAGCAGGCCGAGCAGGCCGTCGTACGCCGTCGAACGGCCCGTACGACCGAGGAGGCCGCCCATCGTCCAGGCCTGGAGCATGGTGGGCGGGGCGATGGCGTCGGGGCCCGTGTACGCCGGGTTGGTGTCGCCCAGGGCCTCGCACCAGTGGCGGATCATGGGCAGGTTGACGGGGTCCTTGCCGGTGGCCCGGGTGGCGGCGGGCCGCCCCTCGAAGCCCTTGAGCCGCTCGGTCAGTTCCTCTTCGGTGTGCACGACTCCCTCCCCTCTCACGATTCCTGACTGTCCGTCAGATGTGATGGCGCGTCAAGACCTCATGGGGAGCAGTGGAAACGCCTGCGCGGCGATGCCGTAGCACCGCCGCGCGGACGTGTCACACCCCATGGAGCACACCACTCGGGAGACCGGGACCGGCGTCGTGAGCGCCGGCCCTCAGCTCACCACCACAGCGGGGTGAAGTTGACGGCCACGTTGCTGTTCCCCTGGTTGATGGCCGTGAACGCGGAACCGTCGACCTGGGCGGTGTTGCTCTGGTTCGAGGCGCCGGAGCCGATCGCCTGCTGCTGGGTGGTGGAGGAGTTGCCGCTGTTGTCGCCGCCCACACCACTGCCGAGAATGCCCTGCCAGGCGTTCGTGACGGCCGCGCTCGATCCGTCGTCCGCGATGGCGCCGTTGTCCGCCGACGCGGCACCGGCGAAGAGGGCGGCGGCGAGCGGCAGGGCGGAGACGGCGGCGATGACGCGGGCGGTACGGATGCTTGCCATGTTGTTCCTCCAGAACGTGAAGTACGGCTGCTGCCAAGGCAGTTGGCCGACCGGCTTGGCGTGGTGCACGACGTCGCGAATCCAGAGTTGCCCACCGAATCCCCGGCGAACCACCCCTTACGGCGCGATTCGCCCTCAAGCGTGATGACAAGTCGATAAACCCCTTCGCCCGCTCGGATGGCCCAGCTCAGGGCAGTAGGGACAGCTCGCCCCAAGTGGCACAAGAGGGGAAGCGTTCCGGCACATTGCCGACGACATCCGGTCCCCCGGGCGCGTCGAGGCGGGGCCCTCTTCCCTTTTTCGAACACGCGTACGAACATGGATCCATGGCCACCACCGACCGGCAGGCCACGACGCTGGCCCTCGCCCACGCCCTGTCAGCCGCGGAGCGCGGACTGGCCGTCATCCCCCTGTCCCGGACGAAACTCCCGGCCCTGCGCTCCCCCCACCGCGACGACCCCCAGGCCGCGCCGTGCCACGGCGAATGCGGCCGCTACGGCCACGGTGTCTACGACGCCTCGACGGACCCCGCGCGGATCCGCGACCTGTTCGCCGCCGCGCCCTGGGCGACCGGCTACGGCATCGCGTGCGGCCTGCCGCCGCACCACCTGATCGGCATCGACCTCGACACCAAATCGGGTACGGACTCCGCCGCCCTGCGCGAACTGGCCCTGCGCCACCTGTTCACCATCCCCGACACCGTGGTCGTCCTGACCCCGAGCGGAGGCCGCCACCTCTGGCTCAGCGGGCCCGCGGACGTCGTCGTCCCCAACTCCGCCGGCCGCCTGGCCCCCGGCATCGACATCCGCGGCGCCGGCGGCTACCTCGTCGGCCCCGGCTCCCGCACGGAACACGGCGTCTACGGCACGGCGCCGGGCACCGCCCACCTGGCCCCCGCGGCCTGCCCGCCCTCTCTGCTGCGCCTGCTGCTCCCACCGCCCCGCGCACCGCAGAGCCCGGTGCCGGGGTCGGCGGGCGACCACGGGCGGGGCCTGGTCCAGTTCGTCCTCGCCGCGCACGAGGGGCAGCGCAACACCCGCCTCTTCTGGGCGGCCTGCCGCGCCTACGAGGACGGCATCGGCCCCGCCCTGGTCGCCCCCCTGATCGAGGCGGCCCTGGACACGGGCCTGACGGAACGGGAGGCCCGCGCGACGATCGCCTCGGCGGCCCGGCTGACGGAACACCGGCCGTGAGCCAAGGTGCACGCACAGGCGCCCTTACTATGCACGCTCAACTGCCGGTCATTACCGGGACGATCACTGCGGCAACAGCAGACAGCAGGCCTCCTACAGCGAGAGCGCCATGGAACTTCTCTTTGGCTGTGGGGAACACAGACCGACTCACGTTCCCCATCTTGCTGCGCAGAACGATCATTTTGAGCTTCTGCCACCTGTGCTGACGCTTGGAGCACCCCATCAGCACTCCGTAAGCGTTGTTCCGGCAGTAGGTCTGCCCGTCCCGGTTAACCGCTCCGCACCAGACCGGCACCTGAAAGGCTGCATAGGCCGAGACGCTGACTGACAAAGCCACGATCACCGACAGGGCCCATTGCTGGCTCCAAGCAACAACCAAGGCAGCAACCACCATGTATCCCCAGTACAGCCGCACCACTTTCCCCATGAACACGCAGAGTATTGACGCATATGCGTAGCGCATAGACGGTAATCGGACATGGCCATGCGTGCCACCAGCGGGGCGGCACTGGAGTAAATGCCGAATGATCTCGTAAAGCAGGTATCGGACCTACCGCCGACCTCGGATGAACCACCCCACCGCCAGCACGATCATGATGGCGGCCACGAAGGCCCATACCGTGGTCGCGGTGTTGTACGAGGTGTACACCAGAGCAAGCATGGTCAGACGGATACCCCGGCTGGGCGACCGCAGCCGGACCGGGATTTCGACCTCGGGCACGCCTCCCTCTGCCCCGCCCACCAGTGGCAGAGCGAGCCCTGGCACGGAGGGACGGACCTCTACCACCTGTAGGGGCGCCGCCGCCGACCGGACTCGCCCATCGGACCTCACACCAGCGTGGCGCTGGGATGCGTCGAAGCGTTGGCGAACTCCACGCCAAGAGCTGGGCACACAGTGACGTGCAACCCGCCCACTTCATCATCGGTCCCGAGCGAACCCATCTCATCGACCTCGCCTGGCCCGGGGCACGGGGCACGGGAAAGGCCGAGCCGACGCAGGAAGCCGACGTCTACGCCCTCGGTGCCTCCCTGCTCATCTCCGCCACCGGATGGCGAGCCGTCGAGTACCCGGACAACGCACCACGCCCCATCCAGAGAGAGGCAGCGGCGGACGCCAAGGGCCGCTCCGTGAAAGCACCTAGCGAGCTCGGTGAGTTGATCGCCGCGATGCCCAGCCACGCCCCCGAGGACCGGCCCACCATCGACGAGCTGGGTAAGGCCCTGAGCCGCCTCTGAGGCCCGGCTCGCCCGGTGCCGACGCTCACATGGCCAGAGCCAACAACCGCAGACCGGACCGGCCTTGAATCCCTGATCAGGCCCCTGGGGCCGCTGTTAAGGGGCAGTTGTCTCGCTCGGATTCGAGTGTCACCTCAACATCGTTCCTGTGCTCTCGAGTCCGAGCAGCCTTGGCCTGAGCCACCGCAGGACGACACCGGGCCAGGCGGAACCCTTGCGCGCCTGCCGAACTCGGCTACAAGCCCCTGTACTTCCGCGAAGAGATCCGCTGACGCATGCCCACGCCGGATGAGGCAGGCACGCCCGTCATCCTCATCTGCCGCATCGCATTCGCGGACGAAGGCCGCCCCGTCCCCGTCGAGATCAACGAAATGACGCTTGACGCCGCCCCATGCATCCTGGAGTGCGACTTCGATGCGTGGCGCGGCGCGGCTGTTACGGATTCCTCACGTCACCAAGCCCCGGCTGCGCTCCGCTCCGCCGGGTGCGATGGAAGGGGCGCAGCCTGTGAGTGCCGGCCGAAGTAGTGGCGTGCGTGGGGAGGGTGGTGGGAATTTCTGACGTGGCTAGTCGCGCGCTATCCACCAGCAGCCAGTGAGGAGACCAGCACCGCCCCGCCTCCGAGGACGACCAATTGCACGATGCCAGGGACGCGCCAACCCAGGGCGAGAAGGCCACCGCCTGTCAGTACTGCGCCGCCCCCCAGAAGCCACAATGCCTGCGACGCCGCCCGCGACGCACTCAACGGAACGACGCCGTCGCTTTCGTAGCTGTCGGCCCATACCGCCATTCCCACGCCGTACACCGACCAGGCGATGAGCATGAAGTCGATGACGAGTAGCGCCACACTGACCCCGATCTGCTGGCCGGTTGACGGCTCATTCGCCCGTCTCATGCCCACTGCCGCCCCATCCGCAGGTGACGCTCCACTAAGTACATGCGGTCAGCATGGTGGTTGCAGCGGGCACTACACATGAGCACAGGTACTCAGCTTGTTCTTTTTCTTCCGGCCTCGAACGGTGTCTCGAACTGAGTCGCTCACCTGGGGATTCGCCGGATGTGGGGGCGGCCTTCGTCTGATCATGTGCTCCGACCAAGGTGCACTGACCAAGACGAAGGCCGTGAGGGTGAGTCTGCTGCCTGATGCTGTCCGGAGGGAAGCGTTCGCAGAGGCGTCACGCTTCCGGGGCGAGTTCTACGAGTGTCTGACCGCTCGGCGCGATGAGTTGTTCGAGCTGATGGACGCGGTGTTGTGTGCGGACGGTGCGGTGAAGTCCCCGGTGGATCTGACGCTGTTGCCCGAGCATCGTCGTGGGCACGGAGCAATGTACGGCGGTCTGAACCGGGGCCGGATCAACGTCGGTGGGCTGCGGGCGGTGCTGGCCGGCCTGTCACTGCCGCGTTTCGACGGCGGGCGCCTGGTCCTGGCGGTCGATGTTTCGCCGTGGCTGCGTTCGGACGCGCCGTGCTCAGCGGAGCGGCTGTTCTGTCACGTCTACGGCCGTGCGAAGACGGCGTCGCAGTTCATTCCGGGCTGGCCCTACTCCTTCGTCGCCGTGCTGGAGCCGGGCGCCACGTCCTGGACCGCGGTTCTGGACGCGGTCCGGCTGGGACCGGTGGACGACGTGACCGCGGTCACCGCCGCCCAGTTGCGGGGTGTCGTGGAGCGGCTCATCACCGCGGGTCAGTGGCGGGCCGGGGACCCGCATATCGTGATCGTCAGCGACGCTGGCTATGACGTCACCCGCCTGGCGTGGGTCCTGCGTGACCTGCCCGTCGAGCTGGTCGGCAGGGTCCGGTCCGACCGCGTCATGCGGCTGCCGAAGCCGCCCCGCCAGCCGGGGACGAACGGCCGGCCGCCCAAGCACGGCCCCGAGTTCCGCTTCACCAAGCCGGAGACCTGGCCCGAGCCCGCTATCACCACGGTCACCGACACCACTAACTACGGCAAGGCCGAAACGCAGGCATGGGACCGGGTCCATCCCCGGCTCACTCACCGCTCGGCCTGGCTCGACCACGACGGCGAACTCCCATTGGTCGAAGGCACGTTGATCCGTCTGAAGGTCGAGCACCTGTCGAAGGAACGGGACGCTCCGCCAGTGTGGCTGTGGTCCTCGAAGACCGGCGCCACCCCGGACGATGTGGATCGTTTCTGGCAGGCATTTCTCCGTCGCTTCGATCTGGAGCACACCTTCCGCTTCGCGAAGCAGACCCTCGGCTGGACCACCCCGAAGCTCCGTACTCCCGAGGCGGCGGACCGCTGGACCTGGATCCTGATCGTCGCTCACACCCAGCTCCGGCTCGCCCGACCGCTCGCCGCGGACCTCCGCCGACCATGGGAGAAACCCACCGCCTCGGACCGGCTCAGCCCGGCCCGGGTCCGCCGGGGGTTCAGGAACATCCGCGCTCACCTCGCCTGCCCGGCACACGTTCCCAAACCCCGCGGCGCCGGCCCCGGACGCCCGCCCGGCGCCAAGAACAGACACCGGGCACCCCGCTACGACGTCGGCAAAACCGTCAAACGCCCCGAGACCCTGAACGCCATCGGCAAGCCCGGAAGATCTTGGTAGATAAAGAACAAGCTCAGATGCGCCCTTTTCTCCTCGAGCATCAGGCCGGATCTGTCGCCTGTGCCCCAGTCGTGCCCGATCAAGCGCGAAACCACGGGGAACACCGGGCAGTCACGGTAGCCGGACATGAGCACGGCCCCCGACCAAAGCCGCAGGTCAGGGGCCGTTCGCACTGCTCCTCGCGCGGAGGCGGTGGGATTTGAACCCACGGTGACATCGCTGCCACGACGGTTTTCAAGACCGTTCCCTTAGGCCGCTCGGGCACGCCTCCCCGCGCCGGTGTTGGTCCGGCGCGGGACAAGAGTAACGGGTGGGCCCGGCGGCGGGGGTGTCAGCTGTCGCCGACCCGGGAGCCCAGGGTCAGTTCGACCGTGCGGGTCTTGCCGTCCCGTTCGTAGGTGAGCTGGACCTTGTCGCCGGGCTGGTGGGTCCAGATCTCGCCGATCAGGGTGGGGCCGGAGTCGATCACGCGGTCGTCGAGCTTGGTGATGACGTCCCCGGGCTTGAGGCCCGCGTCGGCGGCGGGACCGCCCGGCTCCACCGCCTCCGAGCCGCTCGCACCCTGCTCGGTGATCTTCGCGCCGCCCGTGCCCTCCTCCAGCGAGACGGAGGCGCCGATCTTGGCGTACACCGGCTTGCCGGTCTTGATCAGCTGCTGGGCCACGACCTTCGCCTGGTTGATCGGGATGGCGAAGCCCAGGCCAATGGAGCCGGACTGGCTGCTGCCGCCCAGGCCGTTGCCCGCGGACTGGATCGCCGAGTTGATGCCGATCACATTGCCCTGGGCGTCCAGCAGCGGACCGCCCGAGTTGCCCGGGTTGATCGACGCGTCGGTCTGGAGGGCGCTCATGTACGAGGCGTTGCTGCCGGTACCGTCGCTGGATGCCACCGGGCGGTTCTTGGCGCTGATGATGCCCGTCGTCACCGTGTTCGACAGGCCGAAGGGCGCGCCGATCGCGATCGTCGAGTCGCCCACCGCCACCTTGTCGGAGTTGCCGAGGGTGAGCGGCTTGAGACCCGAGGGGGCGTTCTTGAGCTTGATGACCGCCACGTCGTAGCCCTGGGCGTTGCCCACGACCTCCGCGTCGTACTTCTTGCCGCTCGGGAAGGTCGCCGTCAGCTTGCCGCCGTCGACGGCGTCGGCCACCACATGGTTGTTGGTGACGATGTGGCCCTCGGTGTCGAAGACGAACCCGGTGCCGGTGCCGCCCTCGCCGCTGCTGCTCGCCGCCTCGATGGTGACGGTGCTGGGCAGCGCCTTCTGGGCCACGCCCGCGATGGTGCCCGCGTCGCGCTTGACGTCACCGCCGGTGTCGGAGGCGGCGACGGTGGTCGAGGAGGTCGCGTCGTCCTTGGCCAGGGTGTAGCCGAGTCCGCCGCCGAGGCCGCCGGCGACCAGCGACGCGATCAGGACCGCGGCGAGCAGGCCGCCGCGTCGGCCGGACTTCGGCGCGGGCGCCGGCTGCTGGTACGCCGCACCCCAGACGGTGCCCGATCCCCCGGCACCGCCGGAGGTGGCGTCGGGGTGGGCGTGGGCATACGCGGGGGCCGCCGCGGCGGGGGGCGGCCAGGACGCGTCCGGTGCCGACGGGCCCTGCGGCGCCGCCGGGGTGCCCGGTGCCGGGGCCGGTCCCGCGGCGCCCGCGGGCGGCGCGCCGTGCGGCACCGGCGGGAGCGGGGTGGTCGGGGCGCCGGTACCGGAAGCCGGGTGGCCCTGCGGCTCCGGAGCAGCGGGAGCGTCCACCGGCACGGGGGGTGCGGACGGGGCCGGGGGTACCGCGGCGCCCTCGTTCTCGGTGCTCACAGCTTTTCTCCTCGATCCACGGCTGTCGTTGTCGGTCGCACTCGGTCACGCCCGTTCACGTGTGTCGACGGCCCGGTGCGCTTCAGCTGTGCTGGTCTTTTTGTATGCCGTCAGCTTTTCCCACGGGCCGTCAGAGCACCATAAGCGGTGCCTGTGGGTCCGCGGTCATTCTTTATATGGTCCATGTGCGACGAAAAGGACACATTCCCGTACGTCCGTCGACACGCCTACCCCCTCTCGGTGGCACCATGACGCGGTGACCCACGCACGCCGGCCCACGCCCCAAGTCGTCGCCCACCGCGGAGCCTCCGAGGACGCGCCCGAACACACCCTGGCCGCGTACCGCAAGGCGATCGAGGACGGGGCCGACGCCCTGGAGTGCGATGTCCGCCTCACCGCGGACGGCCACCTCGTCTGCGTCCACGACCGCCGCGTCAACCGCACCTCCAACGGCCGCGGCGCGGTCTCCGCACTGGAGCTCGCCGACCTCGCCGCGCTGGACTTCGGCTCCTGGAAGAGGGGCGACTCCTGGCGGAACCGGGACGAGGATCCGGACTGGGAGGTCCGCCCGGAGGACCCGCAGGACACCTCCGTCCTCACCCTGGAACGCCTGCTGGAACTGGTCGCCGACGCCGGACGGCCGGTGGAGCTGGCCATCGAGACCAAGCACCCCACCCGCTGGGCGGGCCAGGTCGAGGAGCGGCTGCTGCACCTGCTGAAGCGGTTCGGCCTGGACTCCCCGGCCGCCGCCGACGCCTCCACGGTCCGCGTGATGAGCTTCTCCGCGCGCTCGCTGCACCGCGTGCGTGCCTCCTCGCCGACCCTGCCGACGGTCTATCTGATGCAGTTCGTCTCGCCCCGGCTGCGCGACGGACGGCTGCCTGCGGGGGTACGGATCGCGGGCCCGTCGATCCGGATCGTGCGCAATCACCCCGCGTACATCGAGCGCCTGAAGCGCGCCGGCCACCAGGTGCACGTCTGGACGGTGAACGAGCCCGAGGACGTCGCCCTCTGCGCGGAGCTCGGCGTCGACGCCATCATCACCAACCGCCCGCGCGCGGTGCGCCAGCAGCTGGGCCGCTGAGCTGCGCCGACCCATCCGCCCCGGTACGACCTCTTGACCCGGTGGTCCCACCGGCCCCATCCTCCACTCTCGGCCACACCGTCGATTTCCAGCCAGGCAGTTACAGGGAGTGCTCCGGCGCGTTCGGTCCGTATTCGATCGTTTCGAATGCGTCACCGGACCTGCGTTGGCCGGTTTCCGGTACAGGCCAATGGGGCATCCACACCGTGGCGTGGGGCGAAGGAGGTCTCGGGGGTGGCGTTGGTGGTGGCACAGGAGGTGCCCACGTCGTCGAGCATGGCCGTACCCCATGGCCCTGCGGGCGTGGGGAAGGCGCGACACCGGATGCGCGATCAGCTGCGCATGGGCGGTGTGGCCGAAGCGGTCATCGACGATGCCGTACTGATTCTTTCCGAACTCTTGAGCAACGCGTGCAAGCACGGCCGGCCACTGGGCGACGCCCTGGCCGGGGACGGCGACGTCCGGGCCGCATGGCGGGTGGACCCGGCCGGCCGGCTCACGGTGGAGGTCACGGACGGCGGTGGGCCCACCCGCCCGGCTCCGGCCACGCCCTCGGTCACCGCGCACGGCGGCCGCGGGCTGAACATCATCACCGCGCTGGCCGACGACTGGGGCGTACGGGACGACGCCCGGGGCGAGGTCACCGTCTGGGTGGTCGTCCACGACGACGTTCATGACCGGAACGCCGGACACCGTCGCCACGACTTCGCTACGCGCGTGGCGGCCCCGTCGGTCGCCGCGATGCCCGAACTCGACTTCGCGGACGCGTTCGAGGACCTGGACTGACCCTCCGGTCACCGAGCGGCCCGGGAAGCGCGCGGGGACGCGTTGTCCACAGGGTCGCCTCGGCCATGGCGTGAACAGCTAGGCTCCCGCCGTACCAGACGAGCCGTTTCCGGGAGACACCCTCATGGCCAAGAAGCGACCCCAGACGAAGGCCGCGCGCCCGCAGCTCAAGGACGGGGAGATCCCGGTCGTCGGCGCCCGCGAACCCTGCCCCTGCGGCAGCGGCCGCCGCTACAAGGCCTGTCACGGCAAGGCCGCCGCCGAAGCCGTGACCGAGCTGGTGCAGCGCCCCTTCGAGGGGCTGCCCGGCGAGTGCGACTGGGTGGCCCTGCGCGAGCTGGTGCCCGCCGCCACGGTCCCGCTGCCCCTCAAGGACGGCCTGCCCGAGGGCGTCCCGGCCGTCACGCTGGCGACCGTGCTGCCGATGGCCTGGCCCGCGCTGCGCCGCGACGACGGCTCGGTGCTGCTGGGCCTGCAGAACGACACGGCGTCCGGCGACATCAGCCGCGATCTCGCCGACACCCTCCAGCGCGCCCTCCAGGCCGAGCCCGGCACCCCGGTGCAGGCGCGGCGCGCCCCGGCCGACGGTCCGCGGCTGCAGGACCTGCTCGACCCGGAAGGCGCGTTCGAGCCAGTTGTGCACGCGGGCTTCGAGTTCTGGGTCCCGGACGCGGAGAACTCCACCCCGGAGGTGACCGCCTCCCTGGAACGGGCCAACGCCGCCGCCATCCCGACCGTGCGGCTGACCGGCGTGGACGCCGCGTACTGGTGCGAGACGCCGGAGAAGAACCACCTGCGCTGGGTCATGCCGTACCCCGAGGAGCAGCTTCTGGACGCGCTGGCGCGACTGCACGCGGCGGGCCGGTCGAACCTGGGCGAGGGCACCCGTCTCGTGGGCTCCTTCCGCGCTCACGGCCTCACCGTGCCGGTCTGGGACCTGCCGAGCGGGTTCGGCGCCGAGGACGCGGAGAAGCCGGCCGCCGAGTTCGCCGAACGGCTCACCGCCGCGCTGGCCACCGACGCCCCGCTCACCGCGGACGAGCGCCGCGCGCGGGGCGGCCTGACCAACCGCCAGGTCACGCTCAGCTGACGCACCGCGTGAAGATCCTCGGCGGCTGACCGACCGGTCAGCCGCCGGGGGCGCCCGGAACAGGTGACTCCGATCACAACTCCCGCTCCCCGCAGGGAAATCGGTGACCGGAAAGCCCGGATCGAATTTGCGAACCGCCGATCTCTTGTTACCGTTCCAGTAGCCCGGTTGCTGGTGCATCCCCCGTCGCCAGCAACCGGGTCTTTCCATGTGCGCGGTCCTCTACAGAGTGCCGCCGCGCGTCAACTGCCCGTAGGCGCGGCCGAGTTGCTGCCGGACCGCAGCAGCAGGGGGCCCTCGCCGGCCCGGGCCGCGAACTCCGCGACCGCCGTGTGGTCGGCCGGCCCGCCCCGGGTGGCCGCACGGGGTGTCTCACAGCTGCCGGGCTCGTCCTCGGCGCCCACCGCGCACCGGATCTGCACCGTGCGCCCGCCCGGCCCCATCAGGCTCAGCACCGCGTCCAGCGCCCCGCCGGTGGTGTTGCGGTAGTAGGTGCGCGCCCATGTCTGCTCGCCCTGGGTGAGCACACAGGTCTGCGCCTCGATGCCGTCGGGCGAGGTGAGTTCGGGTCCGCAGCGCGCGGCGGTGGCCAGGCCGAGGCCGAGCCCCGGGGGCGACGGGGAGGGCGCTTTCGCGTCAAGGGAAGCGGACGGCCGCGGAGAAGCGGACGACCGTGGGGAAGCGGCCTCTTCGCCCACCTGCCCCGCGGACGCCACGGCGAGCGGCAGCGCCACCGCGCACACCGCGACGCCGGCCAGGGCGAGCAGACGAAGGTTCATGGACGGAAGATAACGAGGGAAGGCGGGCGCCCCGTCCGGCGCGCGCCCGACACCCCTACAACTCGGGTGCGCTCACACCCGTACGAGTGAGGGCCTCCACCACGGCGTCCACCACGGCCTCCACGTCCGGCACCCACGGGGCCGCCGGGCCGGGCTCCGGCGCGCGCTCCCAGCGGACGGCACCCTCGCCGGTCTCGGAGGGGGGCAGGGCGAGATAGCCGCCCGTGCCGTGGAACCGCAGGGAGCCCGGAACGTAGTCCTTGGCGTACAGCAGTTCGCCCAACCGCTCCAGTGAGTACGGCTTGACGAGCAGCGCCCAGCGGGTGGGCGAGGCGATCACGGGGCCGAGCCGCATCCCCGTGCGGTCGAGCGCGGCGAGGGCCTGGGCGGCCGGCAGGGCCGGCAGGCTGACGGCGCAGGGCGCCTTGCCGCCGGTGGCCAGCACGATCGGTGCCGCCGGGCGGTTGGTCCACCACCAGCGCACCATGCGCTCGTCGGTGGTGGCCGCGAGGAGGCCGGGGTCGAAGGGATGCGCACCGGGCACCGTGCACTCCGCGTCGGGGCACCCGCACCGGGACCGCCCCTGCGGATCCGCCGTCACACCCGGGAGTACGGGCCACTGCCATTGAGTCGCGAAGGTCAGGGCCGCACTGAGCAACTCAGGCCTCCCGCCGTTGCGCTGGGACAGGAGCCTGCGTCGCCTTCCGAGGAACTCTCGCATGAGCGCTCGTTCCTTTCCGTTGCACCGCTGGCAACACCGTGGTCCACATCACACCATGTGTCGATCACTTCACTGTGCGTACCTGTTGGCGCATCACACCTCTGCTTCGAGCAGAGGGAACCCCTATGGGCCGAGCGGCGGCTGCGTCCGCGGCAGCCTCACCCATACTGCGTGGATCAAAAGCACGGGCCTGGCGTGGGGTGGCGAAGTCTGGCGTTTTGCCGTTGCGCGTATTTCTCTTCGCCTCCGCCACGGGAGGATGGGGCACGGTCGTCGGTGGCTAAGACGCCCGGGTCCGCCGCCAGGTTCCGGGTGACTGTCAACCACCCCTGGCCTTCTCCGAGTACGTACCCATCACGACCGCTGTGACGCTCCGTGGAACAAGCCCAGTCGACCGCAATAGGGCGTTCCCTGAGGCAGTTTTAAGCCAACTTTGCCTTTCTGCAAGGGGTAGGGGAAAAGTGGACCGGTTACCCGCGGACACCACGAATCCCGGCAGGACAATGCTGGACATCCCCTCACGAGTGCGTGTACATGTGGAGACACTGCTAGCGGCGCAGAATGACATGGGGGTTTGCGATGCTTTTGAGCAATACGCACCGGTCGGAAAGCCGGACGCCATGAACGCCCCGCACCCTCCGAAAGTGGCCGGAATCGATTCCACGGTTCCCTCGCCCGCACACACTGTCGCGCCCGCGCCCGCGGCCTCTGAGACCCCGGCAGCCACCTCCGTCCCACCGCCCACCCCACCGGGCGCTCCCGGACTGCTGCTCCAGGACCGGCTCGCCGGCTGGGTCTCCGACCTCACCACGCTGCACGAACTCACCGAACGCCTGACCCGTACGGACTCCTTGTCCGACGCCCTTCAGGAACTGCTGCGCGCCGGGTCCGCCCTCGTCGGCGCCCGGCGCGGACTCGTCGTGCTGGAACCGGCCGACGGGCGGGGCCCGGACAGCACCGTCGGCCTGGGGCTGGCCCGCGCGGACCTCGGCCACATCGAGACCGTGCCGCGCGGCTCGATGCCGTACGGGAAGATCCTCGACGGGCTGCCCGGCGGGGACGGTGAGATCGCGCAGCCCGATCTGTTCGCCGAGGACGGGCTCGACCCGCGCCACCGCGAGGTGGCCGCGCGCCTCGGCTACGCCGCGAGCTACGCACTCCCCCTGAGCACCGACGCCGCCGGCCCGCTCGGCGCCGCGGTGTGGCTGTACGACGAGCCCGCCGAGCCGTCCGAGCGCCGGCGGCACCTGATCGGCCTGTACACGCGGTACGCCGCCGAGCATCTCGCCCGGCTGCTGGAGGTCGAGCGCACGCGCGCGTGCATGGCGACCATGTCCGAGGAACTGCTGCCCTCACGGCTGCCCCGGGTGCCCGGCGTCCAGCTCGCCGCCCGGCACCGCACCGGGCCGCTCGGCGGCGGCGACTGGTACGACGCGCTGCCCCTGCCGGACGCGGCCCTCGGCCTCGCGGTCGGCTCGGTCACCGGGTCGGGGCCGAGCGCGGTGGCCGCGATGGGCCGGCTGCGGGCGTCCCTGCGAGCGTACGCCGTGATGGAGGGCGAGGACCCGGTGGCGGTCCTGTCCGACCTGGAGCTGCTGCTGCGGCTGACCGAGCCCGCCCGCTCGGCGACCGCCCTGTTCGCCTACTGCGAGCCCGCCCTGCGCAAGATCACCCTCGCCGGGGCCGGGCACTGCCCGCCGCTGCTGATCGGCGAGCGCCGCACCGAGTTCGTGGAGACCACCGTCTCCGCCCCGCTCGGCATGCTGGCCTGCTGGGAGGCGCCCAGCGTGGAGTTCCTGGCGGAGGCCGGGGAGACGGTTCTGCTGTACACCGACGGGCTGCTGCACCGTACCGGCGACGCCACCGACCGGGCCTTCGCGCGGCTGCACACGGCGGCGGCGAGCGTCCCCCGGGCGCTGCGGAACGACCCGGACGCGATCGTCGACCACGTCCTGCGGACCGTGCTGCCCGACGGTCTCGACGCGGCGGACAGCGCGGAGGACATCGTCCTGCTCGCCGCGCGCTTCGCATGACGGCGGTAACAGGTCCTTCGGCCCTGGGCCCCCTTCCGTACGACCGTACGATGGAGGGGGTCCAGTGCCGTATCAAGGAGGATGACCGTGTCGGAGGAGCTCACCCCGACCGAGCCCATTGCTGCTACCGCAGCGGGCCCGGAAGAGTCTGAAGAGCCGATCAAGCAGCGCAAGAACGGCCTGTACCCGGGCGTGTCCGACGAGCTGGCCGAGAACATGAAGTCCGGCTGGGCCGACACGGAGCTGCGCGACCTGGAGCCGATCCCCCAGGCCGCCGAGACCGCCGCCCGCCGCGCCGCGCTGTCGGCGCGCTTCCCGGGCGAGCGTCTGGTGATCCCCGCGGGCAATCTGAAGACCCGCTCGAACGACACCGAGTACCCCTTCCGGGCGTCCGTCGAGTACACCTATCTCACCGGCAACCAGACCGAGGACGGCGTCCTGGTCATGGAGCCCGTCGCCGACGGTCACCGGGCCACGATCTACCTGCTGCCCCGCTCCGACCGGGAGAACGGCGAGTTCTGGCTCTCCGGCCAGGGCGAGCTGTGGGTCGGCCGCCGGCACTCCCTCACCGAGGCCGGAAAGCTGTACGGCATCCCCGCCTCCGACGTGCGCGAGCTGACCGGGGCGCTGCGCGAGGCCACCGGTCCGGTGCGGGTCGTGCGCGGTTACGACGCCGGGATCGAGGCCGCGCTGACCGACAAGGTCACCGCCGAGCGGGACGAGGAGCTGCGGGTCTTCCTCTCCGAGGCGCGGCTGGTCAAGGACGCGTTCGAGATCGGCGAGCTGCAGAAGGCCGTCGACTCCACGGTGCGCGGCTTCGAGGACGTGGTGAAGGTCCTCGACAAGGCCGAGGCCACCTCCGAGCGGTACATCGAGGGCACCTTCTTCCTGCGGGCCCGGGTCGAGGGCAACGACGTCGGCTACGGCTCCATCTGCGCGGCCGGCCCGCACGCCTGCACGCTGCACTGGGTGCGCAACGACGGGCCCGTGCGCTCCGGTGACCTGCTGCTGCTCGACGCGGGCGTGGAGACGCACACGTACTACACCGCCGACGTCACCCGGACGCTGCCGGTCAACGGCCGGTACACCGAGATCCAGAAGAAGATCTACGACGCCGTGTACGAGGCCCAGGAGGCCGGGATCGCCGCCGTGCGGCCCGGTGCGAAGTACCGGGACTTCCATGACGCCGCGCAGCGGGTGCTCGCCGCGAAGCTGGTGGAGTGGGGCCTGGTCGAGGGGCCCGTGGAGCGGGTGCTGGAGCTGGGGCTCCAGCGGCGGTGGACGCTGCACGGCACGGGGCACATGCTCGGTCTCGACGTCCACGACTGCGCTGCCGCGCGGCAGGAGACGTATGTGGACGGTGTGCTCGAGCCGGGGATGTGCCTGACGGTCGAGCCGGGGCTGTACTTCCAGGCCGACGACCTGACCGTGCCGGAGGAGTACCGCGGCATCGGCGTGCGGATCGAGGACGACATCCTGGTGACCGAGGACGGGAACCGGAACATGTCGGCCGCGCTTCCGCGGCGCTCGGACGAGGTCGAGGCGTGGATGGCCGCGCTGGTGAAGTAGGGAACTGACATCGGGTTGATGGCCGGATACCCGTGGGGTGTCCGGCCATCGTCGTGGGCTGCGGGCGTGCGGGGGTTGTTCGCGCAGTTCCCCGCGCCCCTAGGGGGGTTTGTGTGGACCTGCATGTGGATATCGCCGCCGCTGACGGGCGGCGGGCCGGGCTGGAGCGTGCTCTCAGGGATGCCGTGCGGGAGGGGCGGCTCGCTCCGGGTACGCGGCTGCCCGCCACCCGGAAGCTCGCCGATGAGCTGGGGGTTTCCCGGAACACCGTCAAGGGGGCCTACGACCAGCTCGTCGCCGAGGGCTACTTCACCGCGCGGCAGGGGTCGGGGACGCAGGTCGCCTCCCTGCCCGCGGAGGCCGCCGAGCCTGCCGCGGCCGCCGCACGCGCGCGTGAGCCGCTGTTCGACCTGCGGCCCGGGAGCCCCGATGTGGGGGCGTTCCCTGCCGCGGCCTGGCTGCGGGCGCTGCGGCGGGCCATCGCCACCGCGCCCTCCCTGGCCTACGACTACGGCGATCCCCGGGGCCGGATCGAGCTGCGGACCGCGCTCTCCGGGTACCTCGGGCGGGCCCGGGGAGTGATCGCCCCGCCGGAGCGGATCGTCATCACCTCGGGGTACGTCCAGGGCCTCGCCCTCCTCACCCGCGTGCTGGACGGCGGGCAGATCGCCATGGAGGACCCGGGGCTGCCGTTCCACCGGGATGTCGTACGGCGCAACGGCGGTGCCGTGGTGCCGGTGCGGGTCGATGAGCGGGGCGCCCGGGTGGACGGTCTCGGGGAGCCCGCGGCGGCCGTCGTGACGCCGGCCCATCAGTATGCGACCGGGGTCACGCTCCATCCCGAGCGGCGGCGGGCGCTCACCGACTGGGCACGGGCGCGGGACGGCCTGATCGTCGAGGACGACTACGACGGGGAGTTCCGTTACGACCGGCAGCCCGTCGGGGCGTTGCAGGGGATGGCGCCGGGGCACGTCGTGTATCTGGGGACCGCCTCCAAGACCCTCGGGCCGGCGCTGCGGCTCGGCTGGATGGTGCTGCCGCCCCATCTCGTCGACGACGTCGCCGACGCCAAGCTGCACAGCGACCATCACACCGAGTCGCTCGGCCAGTTGGCGCTCGCCGAGCTGATCGACAGTCATGCCTACGACCGTCATGTGCGCGCGTGCCGGCTGCGGTACCGCAGACGGCGGGACCAATTGGTGGGCCGGCTCGGGTCCCGGCGCGGGGTGCGCGGGATCGCCGCCGGGCTGCATGCGCTGGTCCAGGTCGCCGACGAGGCCGAGGCGCTGGCCCGGGCCGAGGCTCAGGGGCTCGCGGTGGGCTCGCTCGGGGAGCACTGGCACGCGCGGGAGGACGAGGGGCGCGAGGGGCGGCCGCAGGGGCTGGTCGTGGGGTACGGGACGCCTCGGGAGCGGGCCTATCCGGATGCCTTGGAGGCGCTGGGGAAGGTGCTCGACGCGGAGTGATCGGGCCGGGACCACGGAGTGAATTGGGCCGGGATTACGGACCCTTGATGGGTCTGTCGAGGGGTCCAGTCCGGGCCTAGTGTCGCAGGCATGCCGCACTCGCTCGTCCCGCCCGCGGGTCCGCAACGCGTCCTGGCCCTGGCCCAGTTGGCCAGCTCGGTCGGGGACGGCGCCTTCTACGTCACCTCCGCGCTCTACTTCACCCACGTCGTGGGGCTCGACCCCGCGCGCGTGGGGCTCGGGCTGACCCTCGCCTGGGCGGCCGGGTCGCTGGCGGGGGTGCCGCTCGGGCGGCTCGCGGACCGGCGGGGAGCGCGCGGGACGGCGGTGCTGCTGGCGTCGGCGACCGGGGTGGCGGTGGCGTCCTTCCTGGCCGTACGGGGGTTCTGGCCCTTCGTGGCCGCCGCCGTCGGCTACGCCACCGCCCAGTCCGGGCTGGCCGCGGCGCGGCAGGCGCTGCTGGCGGGGCTGGTGTCCGCCGGGGAGCGGACGGGGCTGCTGGCGCATCTCCAGTCGACGCTCAACGCGGGGCTGGCCGTGGGGGCGGGGCTGGGCGGGCTGGCGCTGCACCTGGGGACGCGGGAGGCGTACCTCGGGGTGTTCGCGCTGGACGCGGTGGCCTTCGCGGTGTGCGCCGCGGTGGTGCTGCGGCTGCCCTCGGTGGCGCCGGTCGCCCCGGCGCGGGGGCCGGGGCTCGCGGTGCTGCGGGACCGGCCGTATGCGGTGGTCACGGCGCTCAACACCGTGCTGCTGCTGCGGATGCCGCTGCTCAGCCTCGGGCTGCCGCTGTGGATCGCGGAGCGCACCGAGGCACCGGCCTGGCTGGTGTCCGCGCTGTTCGTGCTCAACACCGGGGCGGTCATGGCCTTCCAGGTGCGGATGGCGCGCGGGGTGAGCGGGATCGGGTCGGCCGTGCGGGCGGTACGGCGGTCGGGGTGGGTGATGCTCGCGGCGTGCGCGGTGTTCGCGCTGTCGGCGGGGGCGCCGGTGTGGGTGGCGGTGGGGGCGCTGGTGGTGGGGGCGGCGCTGCAAGTCGTCGCGGAGATGGGGCAGTCGGCGGGGTCGTGGCAGCTGTCCTTCGATCTCGCGCCGGCGGACCGGGTCGGGGAGTACCAGGGGTTCTTCGGTACGGGGGTCGCGGTGGCGCGTACCGCCGGCCCCCTGGTGCTGACCGCTCTGCTGGTGCGGTGGGGTCCGCCCGGGTGGCTGCTGCTGGGCGGGGTGACGCTGGCGGCGTCCTGGGCGATGGGGCCGGCCGCGCGGCGGGCGGCGGCCTCCCGCACGAGGGCACTGGTGCCGGCTGCCGGACGGGCCGGGAGTGCTGAGGAAGCCGCGGCTACACCGCCAGCAGGGGCGCGACGCCCTTCCGCCACTTGAGGATCTTGTCGAAGCTCACCACGGCACCGCTCTGCCCCGGCTTGTTGCCGATGTGGACATGGTCCGCGAGCTCCTGGATCAGATACAGCCCCCGGCCGTTCTCGGACTCCATGGCCTCCGCGGACTCAAGGACCTCCGCGGACTCAAGGACCTCCAGGGCGGCCGGACGCGCGCCCCGGCCCGTACCGCCGAAGCCGGGGCCGGAGTCGGCGACCTCGATCCGGCAGGTCTCGCCGTCGAGATAGGCGGTGACGCGGTAGGCCTCCGAGCCGCCGTCGAGGGCGGTGTCCCCGCCGTGCTCCACGGCGTTCGCGCAGGCCTCGCTGAGCGCGATGGAGAGGTCGTACGACACGTCCGGGTCCACGCCCGCGCTCTCCATGGTGCCGAGCAGCAGCCGCCGGGCGAGCGGCACGCTCGCAGCTTCCCGCCGCAAATGGAGTGACCACCAGATGCTCATGCTCCCAGCCTCCCGGCCGCGGCTCGACATACCGTTACCTATTGCCGCGCACGACGGCCCGTAAGCACATCGTTGACGTGATACCGCCCATATGGGCGATGCGTCTGAAGCCGCCGACGGTGTATGTGGGGGCGGTTCCGGCCGGACGGGGACCTTCCGGCCCGAACGTCATCTTGTGGACCTGCCGCATGGAGGCGGTAGGACCAGTGCGATGATTGGGCCGCCATGAGTGCCCCCCACCAGCGCACGGCGCGCCCCGGACATGACGTCCGGATCCTGCGGGCCGCGGTGTTCGCCGCGGTCTGTGTCGTGCTGGCCGCGGGCGGACACGCACTCGGCTCCCACGCCTCGATCCCCCTGTGGGCCATGGGCGCGGGCCTCCTGTCGGTCCTCGCGGTCGCCGCGCCGCTCGCCGGACGCGAGCGCTCGCTGCCGGGCATCGCGGCGCTGCTGGCGCTCGGGCAGACCGCGCTGCACTCGCTGTTCGGACTCGCCCAGCACGGGACCACCGCCACCACGACCGCCACCGCCTCGGACGCCTCGCTCGTCGCCCAGGCCGCGCGGCTGGTCTGCGGGACCCCGGCCGCGGCCATCACCCCCGCCCAGGCCCACCGGCTCCTCACCGAGGCGCGGCTCCGGCCGGCCTCCGCCCACCCGGACCACGGCACGGGGTCCGTCACCGACTCCGCGTCGCTGCTGCCGTCCCTGCCGATGCTGCTGGCCCATCTGCTGGCGGCCGTCGCGGCCGGCTGGCTGCTGCGCCACGGCGACCTGGCCCTGCGGCGCCTGGTCGACCTCTCGGCCCACTCCTTCGCCGAGGGGGCGGCCGTACGCGCCCTGCGCGCGGCCCTCGCCCTGGTCCGCGCCCTGCGTGCCGGGCTGCCGGTCCCGCCCGGCACGGACGCGCGCCCGCCGTGCGCCGCGGAACTCGCGCCGCCGCCGCCGCGCACCACCGCGCTCCAGCACACCGTGATCCGGCGCGGCCCGCCCGCCGCCGCCCGCGCACTCGTGCTCGCCGCCTGACGCGACGCGCCCTCCGCTGGGAGATCCACCTCGGATTCCGGTCGGGGCCGCCGTCGTGCGGCCCGCGCATGCCACCTCGTGACGCATGCGCCCCTCTTCGCCACCGGAAACAACCGAATCTCACTCACTGTGGAGTGCTCCCGAATGAAGGCCTCTTCCCGCCTCGCCGCCGCCGGCGTCCTCGCCGGCACCGCCGTGCTCGCCCTGTCCGCCCCCGCCTTCGCGCATGTGACCGTGCAGCCCGAGGGCGAGGCCGCCAAGGGCGGTTACGCCGTCGTCGACTTCCGGGTCCCGAACGAGAGCGACACCGCGAACACCGTGAAGCTGGAGGTCAGCTTCCCGATGGACACCCCGCTCGCCTCCGCGATGCCGGAGCCGGTCCCCGGCTGGACCGCGAAGGTCACCAAGGCCGAGCTGGACAAGCCGCTCGAACTGCACGGCCGGAAGATCGACCAGGCCATCAGCAAGATCACCTGGACCGCGACCGGCAAGGGCGTGGAGCCCGGCTTCTTCCAGAAGTTCCCGGTCTCCATGGGCGCGCTGCCCGAGGACGCCGACGAACTGGTCTTCAAGGCCGTCCAGACGTACTCCGACGACGAGGTCGCGCGCTGGATCGAGGTCCAGCAGGAGGGCCAGGAGGAGCCGGAGAAGCCCGCTCCCGTGCTCACCCTGTCCGAGGCCGCCGAGGACGGTCACGGGCACGGCTCGGAGGCGGACAAGGAGGCGAGCGAGGAGCCGTCCGACGACGCCTCGCAGGCCGCCGCGACCACCACCGCCGACGAGGCCGGCTCCGACGGCAGCGACACCACCGCCCGGGTCCTCGGCGTCGTGGGCATCGTCATCGGCGCCATCGGCGTGGCCTACGGCGTACTCGCCGGCCGTCGGCGTACCACCAGCTGAGTCAGTCCTCTCGGAGCGCGCCGGTGCCCTCGCGGCCCGGCGTGCGCCCGAGCCCTTCATCTCCGGGACATTTCGCCATGCGCACCAAGAAGTTCGCGGCCGCCGCACTGCTCGCCGCCGCCACCCTGACCCTCTCCGCCTGCGGCGGCGGTGACGACGACGCCGCCCCCGTCACCGTGGTCTCCGAGGAGGCCGGTTCCGCCAAGGCCGCCACCGTCCTCGACAAGCCGTTCGAGAAGCCGGACCTGGTCCTCACCGACACCCACGGCAAGACGTACGACTTCCGCGAGGAGACCGCGGGCAAGCCGACGCTGATCTACTTCGGCTACACCAACTGCCCCGACGTCTGCCCGCTGACGATGAACAACATCGCCGTCGCCAAGAAGCAGCTGCCCAAGGCCCAGCAGGACGAGCTGCGCGTCGTGTTCGTCACCACCGACCCGGAGCGCGACACCGCGTCCGCGCTCGGCGAGTGGCTCAAGGGCATCGACCCCCAGGTGGTCGGCCTGACCGGCGACTTCGACACCATCCAGGCCGGCGCCCGCACCCTCGGCATCAGCATCGAGCCGCCGCACAAGGAGAAGGGCAAGACGGTCTCCACGCACGGCACGCAGGTCATCGCCTTCTCCCCGAAGACCGACGGCGGCTATGTGCTCTACGGCGAGGACGCCACCGTCGACGACTACACCGCGGACCTCCCCGCGCTCGTCAAGGGGGAGAAGCCGTGAGGCGTCCCGTGGCCTCGGCCGCCGTCCTCGCCGCGAGCCTGGGCCTGAGCCTGGTGCTGGCGGGCTGCGGTTCCTCCGACGAGGAGTCCGGGCCCGAACTCTCGGTCAGCGATGCCTACATGCCGCAGCCGGTCTCCGACTCCATGGCGGCGGGCTTCCTGACGATCCGCAACGACGGCGGCACCCAGGACGAACTGACCTCCGTCACCAGCGACATCGCGGGGACGGTCACCGTCCATGAGACCGCCGGCTCCGCGATGCGGGAGGTGAGGAACCTCGCCGTGCCCGCCGACGGCGAGGTCGTGTTCAAAAGCGGCGCGAACCACCTGATGTTCGAGAAGCTGAAGCGCAAGCCGAAGCAGGGCGACACGGTGTCCGTGGTGCTGCACTTCGCCGAGGCCGACCCCGTCACGGTGGAGATGCCGGTGAAGCCGGCCACGTACACCCCCGCGACCGGACACTGAGGGAGGGACCCCTTGACCCCGACCATCGCCCCACGCGTCCGGACCCTGGTGCTGCTGCTCCTGGCCGCCGCCGGACTGCTCCTCGCCGGTGCCGGACCGGTCTCCGCGCACGCCGCGCTGACCGGCAGCGATCCCCAGCAGGGGGCGGTGGTCGAACAGGCCCCGGAGCAGGTCTCGCTGACCTTCTCCGAGGAGGTCGCGCTCTCCGACGACTCGGTGCGCGTCCTCGCCCCCGACGGCGAGCGCGTCGACACCGGCCAGCCGGCCGGCACCAGCGGCACGACGTACGCCGTGGGGCTCGCGGACGGCCTGGAAGACGGCACCTACACCGTCTCCTACCAGGTCGTCTCGGCCGACAGCCACCCGGTCGCCGGCGCCTTCACCTTCTCCGTCGGGGCGCCCTCGGCGACCTCCGTGTCCGTCTCCGGCGAGACCGCGGGCGGCGGGGCCGTCGGTGTGCTGTACGGCCTCGGGCGCTACCTGTCCTACGCGGGCTTCGTCGTCATGGTCGGCGGCGGCGTCTTCGTGCTCGCCTGCTGGCAGCGCGGGTCGGGGGTGCGGGCCGTGCAGCGGCTCGTCGTCTCCGGCTGGGTCACGCTCACCGCGGCCACCCTGGCGCTGCTGCTCATGCGCGGCTCCTACACCGGCTCCGGCAAGGTCGGCGACATCGTCGACCTGGACCTCCTCGGCGACGTCCTGCAGACCAAGACGGGCGCGGCCCTGGTCTCCCGGCTGCTGCTGCTCGCGGCGGCGGCCCTGTTCATCGCGGTGCTCTTCGGGGCCTACGCCCGCCCGTCTCCCACCACCACCCTGAACGAAGGCGCTCCGCGCCCACTGCCTGATTCAAGGGAGGACCAGGAGAAGCGGGACCTGACCTTCGGGCTCGCGATCGGCGGGACCGTCGTGGCCGCCGGGCTCGCGGCGAGCTGGGCGATGTCCGAGCACGCCTCCACCGGCCTCCAGCCGGGCATCGCGATGCCGGTCGACGTGGTCCACCTGCTCGCCGTCGCCGCCTGGCTCGGCGGCCTCACCGCCCTGCTCGTCGCCCTGTACCGGTCGCCCGAGACCCCGGTGGACGGCACGGCCGTACGACGGTTCTCCGCGCTCGCGTTCGGCAGCGTGGTCGCGCTCGTGCTCACCGGCGTCTACCAGTCCTGGCGTCAGCTCGGCTCCTGGTCGGCGTTCACCGGGACCCGCTACGGACAGCTGCTGCTCGTCAAGCTCGGGCTGGTGGCGCTGCTCGTCGGGGTCGCCTGGATATCGCGGCGCTGGACGGCCCGGCTGGCGGAGACGGTGAGCGCCCAGGCCGCGCCGCGCAAGGAGAAGGCGGCCGTCAAGGCGGCGGCCGCCGGTGCCGATCCGCAGCGGGCCGCTCAGCTCGCCCGGCAGCGGGCCGCCATGGACACGGCCCGGCAGAAGCGGCTGCGGGACGCCGACCCCAACCGCTTCGGGCTGCGCCGCTCGGTGCTCGCCGAAGCCGGGGTCGCCCTCGTGCTGCTGGCGGTCACCACCGCGCTGACGTCGACGGAACCGGGGCGTACGGAACAGGACGCCGCCCGGGCCACCGCCGCCTCCTCGTCCGCCGCCTCCGGGGCGCTGACCCTGGACATGGCCTTCGACACCGGCGGCGAGGACGGCAAGGGTGTCGTCCGCATCGAACTGGACCCCGCGCGCGTGGGCGTCAACGAGATGCACGTCTACGCCACCCGGCCCAACGGGCGGGCCTTCGACGTCCCCGAGGTGAAGGTCGCCTTCACCCTCGCCTCCCAGGACATCGGGCCGCTGCCCGTCGTCCCCGACCACATCACCACCGGACACTGGTCGGCGAGCGGAGTGCAGCTCCCCATGGCCGGCGACTGGAAGATCGCCGTGACCGTGCGGACCTCCGACATCGACCAGACGACCGTCTCCAAGAACGCGCAGATCGGCTGAACACCATGGCTGACCAGTCCATCCCGGAGACCCTCGCGCCTGCCGCCGAGGCGCCGGCGCCCGCCGCGCAGGCGGCCCCGGGGCTCTCGCGCCGGCAGCTGCTGGGCACCGCCGGCGCCACCGGTCTCGTGCTCGGCGCGGCGGGCGGAGCCGTGGGCTACGCCGCCGCGCCCACGCAGGCGACTCCGCTCACCTCGCTGGGCGCGGACGAGGTGATGTTTCACGGGAAACATCAGCCCGGCATCCTCCAGGGCCTCCAGGCCCGCGGCCATCTGCTCGCCTTCGACCTGGCGGCGGGCGCGGGCCGCAAGGAGGCCGCCGCCCTGCTGCGCCGCTGGTCGCAGACGGCACGGCGGCTGATGGCGGGCGAGGCCACGGGATCCGGCGACACCGATGTGGCCCGGGACGCCGGGCCCTGCGCGCTGACGGTCACCTTCGGCTTCGGGCACAGCTTCTTCGCCCGTACCGGCCTGGAGAAGCAGCGCCCGGTCGCGCTGGACCCGCTGCCCGACTTCTCCTCCGACCAGCTGGACAAGGCCCGCAGCAACGGCGACCTGTGGGTGCAGATCGGCGCCCATGACGCGCTGGTCGCCTTCCACGCCCTGCGCGCGATCCAGCAGGACGCCGGGAGCGCGGCCCGCGTGCGCTGGCAGATGAACGGCTTCAACCGCTCCCCGGGCGCCACCGCCCACCCCATGACGGCCCGCAATCTGATGGGCCAGGTCGACGGCACACGCAATCCCAAGCCCGCGGAGGCCGACTTCGAGAAGCGGATCTTCGTGCCGGCCTCGGGTGAACCCTCCTGGATGGCGAACGGCTCCTACGCCGTCGTACGCCGGATCCGCATGCTGCTGGACGACTGGGAGCGGCTGTCCGGCAGGGAGCAGGAGGACGTCATCGGGCGCCGCAAGGCGGACGGGTCACCGCTGTCCGCGCCGCCGGGAAGTACCGAGACCACCGAGATGGACCTGGAGAAGACGGACGCGCAGGGCAACCTGGCCGTCCCGATCAACGCCCACGCCCGGATCAGCCGGCCCGACCAGAACGGCGGGGCGGCGATGCTGCGGCGGCCGTTCTCCTACCACGACGGCATCGACGCGGACGGAACCGTGGACGCGGGCCTGCTGTTCATCTGCTGGCAGGCCGATCCGCTGCGCGGCTTCGTCACCGTGCAGCGCAAGCTCGACCGGGGCGACGCCCTGTCGCCGTTCATCCGCCACGAGGCGAGCGGACTGTACGCGGTGCCGGGCGGGGCGGCCGAGGGAGAGTACGTCGGCCAGGCGCTGCTGGAGGGGTGATCCCCGGCGGGTTCACCCGGTCGTGAGACGTGTGCCCCGGGGCTCCGCCGGGGCCATTAGGGTGAGGTCATGCCAGCGAGCTATGCGTATCTGGGTCCCGAGGGCACCTTCACCGAAGCCGCCCTGCGCACGCTTCCGGAGACGGCCACCCGGGAGCTCGTCCCGTACGTGTCCGTGCAGTCCGCGCTGGACGCGGTGCGTGCCGGTGAGGCCGAGGCCGCCTTCGTGCCGATCGAGAACTCCGTCGAGGGCGGGATCACCACCACGCTCGACGAACTGGTCGCGGGCGCCCCGCTGATGATCTACCGCGAGGTGCTGCTGTCGATCACCTTCGCGCTGCTGGTCCGGCCGGGCACGACGCTGTCCGACATCAAGACCGTCTCCGCGCACCCGGCCGCCCAGCCGCAGGTGCGCAACTGGCTGCGGAAGAACCTCCCGGACGCGCACTGGGAGTCGGCCGCCTCCAACGCGGACGCGGCCCGGCTGGTCCAGGAGGGTCAGTACGACGCGGCCTTCGCGGGCGAGTTCGCCGCCGCCCTGTACGGCCTGGAGGCCCTGGAGAGCGGGATCCACGACGCGGAGAACGCCCAGACCCGGTTCGTGCTGGTGGGCCGACCGGCCCGGCCCGCGGCCCCGACCGGCGCGGACAAGACCTCCGTGGTGCTGTGGCAGCGTGACGACCACCCCGGCGGGCTGCGCGATCTGCTGGGCGAGTTCGCGACCCGGGGCATCAACCTGATGCTGCTGCAGTCCCGGCCCACCGGCGCGGGTATCGGCAACTACTGCTTCTGCATCGACGCCGAGGGCCATATCGCCGACCGGCGGGTGGCGGAGGCCCTGATGGGGCTGAAGCGGATCTGCCTGGAGGTGCGGTACCTCGGGTCGTACCCGCGCGCGGGCGTGGACGTGGCGGACGTGAGCGCGCCGCGGCAGGGGACGTCGGACGAGGAGTTCGTGTCGGCGTCGGAGTGGGTGGCCCGGTGCCAGGACGGGCGGTTCTGAGCAGCCGCTGCCGTGTCCCGGCGCAGCCGCTCCCGCACCTGGTTCCGGCCGGTGCTACCTGCTGATTGTCGTTATCCACAGAAGTTATCCACAGGTCGGCCTCTCGACCTGGGGACAAGTCGACACCGCGGTGCGAGTCGGTCGACAAATCGCCCTGCGGCACCCCGTTCCGTCCACCGGTGGGCGGTTCACCCTTCGTCCACGTGTTTCCTGCGCGCCATCCTTTGGGGCGACGCATTCCCACTCGAACGTGGGCGTAAAGGAGGTTTACCCCGGGAATCACCCCGGGTGACCGCGCTATTCGGAGTGATCAGTTCCGCAATCCACAGATCTTCCACACAGCCTGTGGATAACTTTTCGGAGGGTGTGGACGCCTGTGGACGACGCGGACCCAAGTCCCGTTCTCCACAAGGAAATCCGGTCAACCGCGCGCCCGCCGCATGCCCCGTCCCGGGGAGTGGGACGCCGTTTATTGACACGCGGAGCAATTAGCCCATAACGGAATGTAAGCCCTAGTTCGAGGCGCCCCGGGAAAGCGAGTCGTGAGGGGGGACTCGGCCCCGGTAGCCTTGACCGCGTGATTGACCTTCGCCTGCTCCGTGAGGACCCCGACCGTGTGCGCGCGTCCCAGCGCGCCCGTGGAGAGGACGTCGCGCTCGTCGACGCTCTCCTGTCTGCCGACGAGCGGCGCAGGTCGTCCGGCGTCCGCTTCGACGAGCTGCGCTCCGAGCAGAAGTCGCTCGGCAAGCTGATCCCCAAGGCCACTCCCGAGGAGCGCGCCGAGCTCCTGCGGAAGGCGGAGCAGCTCAAGGCGGACGTCAAGGCGGCCGAGGCCGCGCAGAACGAGGCCGACGACGAGACCAAGCGCCTCGCGCTCCGGCTCGGCAACCTCGTCCACCCCGACGTCCCGGTCGGCGGCGAGGAGGACTTCGTCGTCCTGGAGACGCACGGCACGATCCGCGACTTCGGCGCCGAGGGCTTCGAGCCCAAGGACCACCTGGAGCTCGGCGAGGCGCTGGGCGCCATCGACGTCGAGCGCGGCGCCAAGGTCTCCGGCTCGCGCTTCTACTACCTCACCGGCGTCGGCGCCCTGCTGGAGCTGGCGCTGGTCAACGCCGCCATCGCCCAGGCCACCGAGGCCGGCTTCATCCCGATGCTCACCCCCGCGCTGGTCCGCCCGCGCGCCATGGAGGGCACCGGCTTCCTCGGCCAGGCCGCGGAGAACGTGTACCACCTGGAGAAGGACGACTACTACCTGGTCGGCACCTCCGAGGTCCCGCTCGCCGCGTACCACATGGACGAGATCATCGACGCCGACCAGCTGCCGCTGCGGTACGCGGGCTTCTCGCCGTGCTTCCGCCGCGAGGCCGGCACCTACGGCAAGGACACCCGGGGCATCTTCCGCGTGCACCAGTTCGACAAGGTCGAGATGTTCTCCTACGTCGCCCCCGAGGACGCGGAGAACGAGCACAAGCGGCTCCTCGACTGGGAGAAGCAGTGGCTCACCGCCCTGGAGCTGCCCTTCCAGGTCATCGACGTCGCCTCGGGCGACCTGGGCTCGTCGGCGTCCCGCAAGTACGACTGCGAGGCGTGGATCCCGACCCAGGGCAAGTACCGCGAGCTGACCTCGGCCTCCAACTGCGACGGCTTCCAGGCCCGCCGGCTGTCCGTCCGGATGCGCGACGGCAAGAAGGTGCAGCCGCTGGCGACGCTCAACGGCACGCTGTGCGCGGTGCCACGGACGATCGTGGCGATCCTGGAGAACCACCAGCTGGCCGACGGTTCGGTGCGGGTGCCCGAGGTGCTGCGTCCGTATCTGGGCGGCCGGGAGCTGCTGGAGCCGGTCGCCAAGTGAGCTTCCCTTACCAGCTCGTCGCGACCGACCTCGACGGCACGCTGCTGCGCTCCGACGACTCGGTCTCGGGGCGCACCCGTGACGCGCTCGCCGCGGCCACCGCGGCGGGCGCCGCGCACATCGTCGTCACCGGACGGGCGGTGCCCTGGACCCGGCACATCCTCGACGACCTGGGATACCAGGGGCTCGCGGTGTGCGGGCAGGGCGCGCAGGTGTACCACGCCGGTGAGCACCGGCTGCTGACGTCGGTGACGCTCGACCGGCAGCTGGCCGGGGTGGCGCTGGCGAAGATCGAGGCGGAGGTCGGCCCGCTGTTCCTGGCCGCGAGCCGGGACGGTCTCGACGGGGAGGTGCTGGTCGGGCCGGGGTACGCGGTCACGGGCTCGCTGCCGTCGACGCCGTTCACCGACGCGTCTGACCTGTGGTCCGCGCCGCTGAACAAGATCTACATACAGCATCCGGAGCTGTCGGACGACGAGCTGGCGGACGCCGCGAGGCGCTCCGCGGGCGGCTTCGTGACGGTGGCGATGGCGGGCGCGGGCATCGTGGAGCTGCTGCCGCTGGGGCTGTCCAAGGCGACGGGACTGTCGCTGGCGGCGCGCCGGCTGGGCCTGAAGGCCGCCGACACGATCGCCTTCGGCGACATGCCCAACGACGTGCCGATGTTCGGCTGGGCGGCCCACGGTGTGGCCATGGCCAACGCCCACGCGGAGCTGAAGGCGGTGGCCGACGAGGTGACGTCGTCGAACGACGAGGACGGCATCGCGGTCGTCCTGGAGCGTCTGCTCGGCTGACGTCGTGCTCGGCTGACGTCGTGCTCGGCGGACGTCGTGCTCGTCGGTCTGTCGCGGAGGATGCACGGATCGAACGTGCGCGGGGTTTCCCCCGACCACGGCTCAGCAAGCCGGTGCCTTGCCACTCGGCCAATCCTCCGGGAGGGCGGCCTCACGCGAGCGGAGTGCTCGCGTGCTCGAAGCGGCCGCCCGGGCAGCTTCCGATGCGGTGCGGGCTCGACGGAGGGGTAACTACTCCGGAGCCCGCCGCGGGCTGCCCTGTGGGGAACTCGACGGACTGTCGTGCATCGACATCGTCGCGCTCCTCCCCAGCTGGTGGCGCCGACCGAAGCGGCGTCCCGGACATCGACCATCCTGCCCGCCGCCCCCGGTCGGCCGCCACCGAATAAAGCGCGGCCCGGCTACTCCTCGCCCGCCAGCGTCAGCGACCTGAGCTTCTGGCCCGCGTACCAGGTGGCGAGGACGGTCACCGCGACCAGCAGTACCGTCGCCGTCGTGATGCCCACGTCCGAGGTGACGAGGTCCCCGCCGGTCACCTCATGGGCCACCGCGAGCGACCACTGCTGCACGCTCAGGGTGCGCGCGCCCGCCACCAGGGAGCCGAACAGGGCCTCCCAGACCAGGGCGTAGACCAGTCCGAAGACCACCGCGTGCCGGGAGACCGTGCCGAGCAGCAGGAAGAGCGCGGCGTACGCGATGGAGGCGACCAGGGCGGCCACCGTGTAGGCGACGGCGATCTGCTGGCCGTTGCCGTTGAGGATGAAGCCGGAGATCAGCGTCGGGACCGCGGAGAACACCATGGTCACGGCGACGGCCACGATCAGCTTGGTGAAGATGATCGTCGGGCGCTTGATCGGCTTGGAGAGCAGGTACACCACCGAGCCGTCGTCGATCTCCGGACCGATCGCTCCGGTGCCCGCGATGACGCCGATGATCGGCACCATGGTGGCGAGCGCGAGCCCGCCGAGCAGGTCGGAGGCGGTCTGGTCGTCGGCACCGGCGAGGGCGCGGACGATCACCGAGATCACGATCAGCAGCAGCGGCAGGACGCCGAGGATCAGGGCCCGGCGACGGCCGAGCAGGGCCCGGTAGGTGAGCCGGGCGACTGTGGGGTCGTACATGGTGGGCCTCCTACGCCGCGACGAGATACGAGAAGACGGACTCGAGGGACTCGTCCGACGGCGAGACCGTGTGCAGCCGGATGCCGTGGTCGCGGGCGACCCTCGGCAGCAGGGCCGTGAAGCGGCCGAAGTCGACGGCCTGGATCCGCAACGCGCCTTCCGCCAGGTCGACTTCGATGCCGGACGTCGACGGGTCGGCGATCAGCGCGGCCGCGAGGGCGCGGTCGTCGCTGGAGCGCACCAGATAGCGGTGCGGCCGGTCGGTCATCAGGCGGCGGATCTTCCGGAAGTCACCGCTGGCCGCGTGCCGGCCCGCGACGACGACCTCGATGTGCCAGGCGAGTTGCTCGACCTCTTCGAGGATGTGGGACGAGAAGAGCACCGTGCGGCCCTCGTCGCCCATCTTCCGCAGCAGGTCCATCAGCTGCATGCGCTGGCGCGGGTCCATGCCGTTGAAGGGTTCGTCCAGCAGCAGCAGCGAGGGGTCGTGGACCAGCGCGCTCGCCATCTTCACGCGCTGGCGCATGCCCTTGGAGTACGTCTGGATCTTGCGGTCCTGGGCGTACTCCATCTCGACCGTGGCCAGGGCCCGCTGGGCCGCCTTGGCGCCCAGGCCGTGCAACTCGGCGTTGGCGACGACGAATTCGCGGCCGGTCAGGAAGTCGTACATCGCCTCGCGCTCGGGGACGATGCCGATGTGCTTATAGATCTCCTCGTTGCGCCAGACCTGCCGGCCGTCGAGGGTGACCGTGCCGGTGGAGGGGGCCAGGAAGCCGCCCATCATGTTGATGAGGGTGGACTTCCCGGCGCCGTTGGGGCCGAGCAGGCCGGTGACGCCGGGGCCGATGGTCATGGTGACGTCGTTGACGGCGACCACGTTGCCGAACCAGCGGGAGACATGGTCGATGGAGAGCGTGGTCACAGTCCGACCTTTCGGTAGCGGCGCAGCAGGAGGCCGTAGCAGGCGGCGATCAGGCCGAGGGTGACGAGGACGTAGACCACGCCCTCGCCGTTCGTCGGGCCGACGCCTCCGGGGAACGCCGAGGTCGCGCCGAGGAAGGCGGTCTGCACTCCGTCGATGAGCGTGGTCGGCGAGAAGAGGCCGATCCAGGCGATGGAGCCGCTGCTGTCCTGCTCCTCGGCGATGGCCTGCAGGGTGGAGACCGCGCCGTAGGAGATGGTCAGTACGGCGATCACGGCGGCGATGCCGAAGCCGCGGCGCGGGGTGACCGCGGCGATGACCAGGCCGAGGCCGGCGAAGAGCAGCGAGAGCAGTGCCACCGAGACGAGTCCTTGTGCGAATCCCTTGGTCTGGTCGGCGAAGTCGAGCTTGGCCAGCAGCGCGCCCACATAGAGCACGAGCAGCGGGGCGGCGGTGAGGACGAACAGCGCCGAGGCCAGCGCCGCGTACTTCGCGCGCACGTAGTCCGCGGTCTCGATCGGCCGCGAGAAGTACAGCGGCACGGTCTTGAAGCGCAGGTCGCGGGAGACGGACTGGGGTGCCTGCGAGGCGACGTAGAGGCTGATGACCGCCTGCATGACGATCGCGTAGCGGGTGTAGTCGACCGGCAGGTCGTTGGCCTTGGTGGCGACGGCGACGGCGACCATGATGGCCGCGGGCACGCACATCACCACGAACAGCAGCATCGGCAGCACCTTGGACTTCACCGAGCGGCCGAGGCCGTAGGCGCCGCGCAGGGACTGCGAGTAGAGGGAGCGGGTGGCGTAGGCGCGGCCGAGGCGGGGGCCGTCGTAGTTGCGGTAGCCGATGTCGTGGATGCGGGTCTGGTCACCCGCAACGGGCTGGTCAAGAGCCATGGACGGCCGCCTCCTTCCGCTGCTCGTCGCTGTCGGTGAAGACCTCCGCGATGTGGTGCCGGCGCTGCTCCATGCGCACCAGTCCGAGGCCGAGGTCCGCGATCACGTCCCGGACCAGGTCGTACGTCTCGTCGCCCTGCGCGGTCAGCAGCAGGATGTGCCCGGCGCCCGGCAGGCCGCTGCCGTCGTCGGTGCTCACCCCGCGCGCGTGGAGCGCCTCGCGCACCGCGCGGGTGCCGTCGGGGTGGTCGTCGGTGTCGGTGACCTCGATCGCCAGGGTGGTCGTGGTCTGCGTGAAGTCGGTGGTGGAGCTGGAGCGCAGCAGCTTGCCGCCGTCGACCACGACGACGTGGTCGCAGGTCCGCTCCAGCTCGCCCAGCAGATGGGAGGTGACCAGCACCGAGATGCCGAAGTCGGTGTGGATACGGCGGATCAGGCCGAGCATCTCGTCGCGGCCGACCGGGTCGAGGCCGTTGGTCGGCTCGTCGAGGAAGACCAGGTCCGGGTCGTGGACCAGGGCCTGCGCCAGCTTCACGCGCTGCTTCATGCCGGTGGAGTAGCCGCCGATGGGGCGGTAGCGCTCCTCGTACAGGCCGACATGGCGCAGCGTGTCCGCGGTGCGCTCGCGCGCGGCGGTCGGCGGCAGCCCCGACATGCGCGCCATGTGGACGACGAACTCGGTGGCCGAGACGTCGGGCGGCAGACAGTCGTGCTCGGGCATGTATCCGACCCGCTCACGGATGGCGGCGCCCTTGGTGGCGACGTCGAGGCCCAGCACCTCGGCGCGGCCCTCCGTGGCGGGGGACAGACCCAGCAGGATCTTGATCAGGGTGGACTTGCCGGCTCCATTGGCTCCGACGAGTCCGGTCACACCGGGCCCGACGTCCACGGAGAGCCGGTCAAGCGCGGTCACCCGGGGGAACCGCTTGCTCAGGCTTTCGGTCGCGATCACAGTCACGACAATGACGGTAGTGACCCGGAACACGTCGGTCGTCAGACCGTAGAGCCGTCTTGGGGTCCCTCTGGAGTCGTACGGGTCCTTAAGGGTCACCCTGAGGGTCGAGAAGGCCGCCCTATTGACGGTGGGTCTAACAGGTGCCAGATTTCCGGTGACAAGTTACGAGCGCGTACCGCAACCGGTGGGACGGGGTGGCATGGCTACGGCAGTGACCAGTGAACGCTCGGCGGAGCTGCAGGGTTTCCGCAGAGTGCAGCGCCTCGCCTACGACTGCGCCGAGGCGGTGGCGGCCCGGCTGCAGCCCGGTGTGACCGAGCGTGACGCGGCGCGGATGCAGCGCGAGTGGCTGCGCGAGCGGGGGGTGCGCGACTGGTTCCACCTCCCTTTCGCCTGGTTCGGGGACCGTACGGCGTTCGTCGGCTTCCGCGTCCCGCTGCAGTTCTTCCCGACCGGCCGCCGGCTGGAGCCGGGGATGCCGTTCATCCTGGACATGGCGCCGGTGTACGAGGGTTTCACCGCCGACATCGGCTACTCGGGCTCGCTCGGGGTGAACCGCGTCCAGGACAAGCTGATGGACGATCTGCGGGCGCACCGCGAGCTGATCCTGCGCGAGGTGCGCGAGCGCCGGTCGCTGCGGGAGATCTACGAGGACGTGGACCGGCTCATGGTCCGTCAGGGCCATGCCAACCGGCACCGTGCCTACCCCTTCGGTGTGATCGCGCACAAGGTGGACCGGGTGCGCGAGCGGCGCTGGTCGCCGCGGCTCTTCGGGTTCGGCACCCAGTCCCTCAAGGGCCTGGCCGCCGACGCGGTGCACGGCCACCGCGAGGGCTGGTCCCCGCTGTGGTCGCCGTACCGTTTCTCGGACCATCCGCCGCGGCCGGGCCTGTGGGCGGTCGAACCCCACCTCGGATTCCGGGGCACGGGCGCGAAGTTCGAGGAGATCCTGGTCGTCACGGACTCCCGGGATCCCGGGGAGAGCGCCTTCTGGCTGGACGACGATCTGCCGCATGTGCGGCGCTGGGCGGAGGAGAAGTGAGTCTTCAGGGCGCGCGTGAGCGCTGGGTGCGGACCGGCGGGGTCGAGCTGTGCGTGGCGGAGCTGGGTGACCCCGCCCAGCCGACCGTGCTGCTGCTGCACGGCTATCCGGACAGCAAGGAGGTCTGGTCGGAGGTGGCCGCACGGCTCGCCGACGACTTCCATGTGGTGCTGTACGACGTCCGGGGCCATGGGCGTTCCACGGCTCCGCAGCCGCTGCGGGGCGGGTTCACGCTGGAGAAGCTGACGGACGACTTCCTGGCGGTCGTGGACGCGGTGAGCCCGGACCGTCCGGTGCATCTGGTCGGCCACGACTGGGGATCGGTGCAGTCCTGGGAGTTCGTGACGGTCCAGCGCACGGAGGGCAGGATCGCCTCCTTCACCTCGATGTCCGGCCCGTCCCTGGACCACTTCGGGCACTGGATCCAGAAGCGGATGAAGCGCCCGACCCCTCGCCGGGTCGGCCAACTCCTCGGCCAGGGCGCCAAGTCCTGGTACGTCTACCTGCTGCACACCCCGGTCCTGCCGGAACTGGCCTGGCGCGGTCCGCTGGGCAAGACCTGGCCGCGGATCCTGCGGCGGCTGGAGAAGGTGCCGACCGGCAACTACCCGACGTCGTCGCTCCCTTCGGACGCGGCGCACGGGGCATGGCTGTACCGGGACAACGTACGGTCGCGGCTGCGCCGCCCGCGCGCGGACGCCTACGCGCATGCGCCGGTGCAGCTGATCACGCCGCTGCAGGACGCGTTCCTGTCGGAGAAGCTCTACGACGAACTGGACCTGTGGGCGCCGCGGTTGACGCGCCGGTCACTGCCGGCGAAGCACTGGGTGCCGCGCACGCGTCCCGATCAACTGGCTTCCTGGATCACCGAGTTCGCGCGGTCCGTGGAGGGCGGCCGGCCGGAGCCCGGGGCGACCGGACGCCACGCCGACCGTTTCGGGGGCCAGTTGGTCCTGATCACCGGTGCCGGCAGCGGCATCGGCCGGGCGACGGCGTACGCCTTCGCCGAGGCGGGCGCGCGCGTGGTCGCCGTGGACCGGGACGGGGACGCGGCGGCTCGTACGGCGGAGATGTGCCGCCTGGTCGGCGCCCCGGACGCCTGGGCGGAGACGGTGGACGTCTCGGACGAACAGGCCATGGAGAAACTGGCGGAGAAGGTCGCCACCGAGTACGGAGTGGTGGACGTCCTGGTGAACAACGCCGGGATCGGGCTGTCGGGCTCCTTCCTCGACACCACGTCGGAGGACTGGCGCAAGGTGCTGGACGTCAACCTGTGGGGCGTGATCCACGGGTGCCGTCTGTTCGGCAAGCAGATGGCGGAGCGCGGCCAGGGCGGCCACATCGTCAACACCGCCTCGGCGGCGGCGTTTCAGCCGTCCCGGGCCCTGCCCGCCTACAGCACCACCAAAGCGGCGGTGCTGATGCTGAGCGAGTGCCTGCGGGCCGAACTGGCCGACGTGGGCATCGGCGTGACGGCGATCTGCCCCGGCTTCGTGAACACCAACATCACAGCGACCGCCCGTTTCGCGGGAGTTGACGCGGAGGAGGAGTCGCGCCGCCAGAAGAGGTCGGCCCGCCTGTACGGCATGCGCAACTACCCACCGGAGAAGGTCGCCGAGGCGATTCTGCGCGGCGTCGTCGCCAACTCGCCGCTTGTGGCGGTGACTCCGGAGGCGCGTGGGGCGCATCTGCTGTCGCGGTTCGCGCCGGGACTGCTGCGGCGGATCGCCCGCATCAAGCCGCCTGTGTGACAAGGGGAGTTGGCCAAGTGGCCTGCGGCTGGCCGATCTTGACGAAACCCCTTGATATGACGGCTCGTTGTCCACAGAACCGTCAATTCCCCTGTGGATAACCACACTTGCCTGTGGATCAAACATCGTGGGCGAAATCATTCGCGTGATCCAGGTCTCTCCCTTCACTCTGAGGAGATGGAAGAAAGACCCATCGACGACCGCCGCACGGTGAGGGTGTCCAAGTACCTCTCCCGGCACCTCCGCCATCAGCCCGAGCGCATCGGCCTCACCCTGGACGAGGCGGGCTGGGTGGAGATCGACGCCCTCATCGCCGCGGCGGCGGCCCACGGATTCCGGTTCACCCGGGAAGAGCTGGACCACGTGGTCGCCACGAACGACAAACGCCGCTTCGCCATCGACGGCACCCGCATCCGGGCCAGCCAGGGGCACAGCGTCGAGGTCGAGCTGGGCCTCCCTCCGGCGACACCGCCGCCGTACCTGTACCACGGCACGGTGGCGGGCTCCCTGGAGGCGATCCGCGCGGAAGGGCTCCGCCCCATGAACCGCCACGACGTCCATCTCTCCGCCGACCGCGAGACGGCGACCCGGGTGGGCGCCCGCCGGGGCCGCCCGGTCGTCCTCTCCGTCGACGCGGGCGCCATGCACCGGGACGGCCATGTCTTCCACGTCAGCGCGAACGGCGTCTGGCTGACCAAGGAGGTTCCGCCTCGCTACCTGCGCTTTCCGGAGTCGCACCGGGGCGCACGGTGACCGTTTCACGTGAAACGGTGGTGCCGCATACGCTCGATTCATGAGTCTGCGTCTGAGCACCGTGATCCTCCCGTACCGCCGGTGGCAGGAGGGGAGCCGGGCGGCTTGGCAGCGGGCGGAACAGCTCGGTTTCCACACCGCCTACACCTACGACCACCTGTCCTGGCGCAGCTTCCGGGACGGGCCGTGGTTCGGTGCCGTACCGACGCTGACCGCCGCCGCGGCCGTGACCGACCGGCTTCGCCTCGGCACCCTGGTCACCTCCCCCAATTTCCGGCATCCGGTGACCCTCGCCAAGGAGCTGATCTCGCTCGACGACATCTCCGGCGGCCGTGTCACCCTCGGCATCGGCGCGGGCGGCACCGGGTTCGACGCCACCGCCCTGGGACAGGAGCCGTGGACGCCGCGTGAGCGGGCCGACCGGTTCGCCGAGTTCGTGCCGCTCCTGGACCGACTGCTGACCGAGGACGCCGTCTCCTACGAGGGCGACTTCTACTCCGCGCACGAGGCCCGCAACATCCCCGGCTGTGCCCAGCGCCCCCGGCTGCCCTTCGCGGTCGCCGCGACCGGCCCGCGCGGACTGCGGCTCGCCGCCCGCCACGGGCAGGCCTGGGTCACCACGGGGGACCCGAAGCTGTACGAGAACGGCACGCCCGAGCAGTCGGTCCAGGCCCTGCGCGGACAGCTGGACCGGCTTGCCGACGCCTGCGCGGCGATCGGGCGGGACGTGAACGCCATGGACAAGGTCCTGCTCACCGGGTTCACCCCGGACCGCGCCCGTCCGCTCGACTCCCTCGACGCGTTCGTCGACTTCGCGGGCCGCCACCGCGCGCTGGGCTTCACCGAGCTGGTGATCCACTGGCCGATCCCGGACTCGGACTTCGCCGCGGACGAGAAGACCTTCGAACAAATCGCAATGGAGGCACCGGCCCAGGTGGGGTGAGGGGGGTGTGGGTGGCTGAGGGGGTGGGGTAAGGGGGCGGCTGACGGTGCGGGTGGGGGGCGACTGGGCTCAGCAGGATGGCTCGGCGAGGCAGTCCGGCCCCGCTGGGGGGCGGCCCGGCTCGGGGGACTGCCCCGCTCGGGGGACGGGTCGGCGGGGTGATTCGGTTCAGCTGGGCGGCAGCCCTGGCGCACCGTTCCTACTCAGATGCGCACACTGCCGCACGGGCGTGCGGGCATATGCGGGACAATGGGCCGGTGACCTCAGCGACTCGACAGCACGAGACCCCGGCCGCCGCCCTCCCGCCCCGGCTGATCGCCACCGATCTCGACGGCACTCTGCTGCGGGACGACAAGTCGGTCTCCCCGCGTACGGTCGCGGCCCTCGCCGCCGCAGAGGAGGCGGGCATCGAGGTCTTCTTCGTGACCGGCCGGCCGGCCCGTTGGATGGACGTCGTCAGCGACCACGTCCACGGCCACGGCCTGGCGATCTGCGGCAACGGCGCCGCGGTGGTCGACCTGCACGGCGGCCCCGGCGCCCACCGGTTCGTGAAGGTGCGCGAGCTGGCCCGCGAGAACGCCCTGGACGCCGTACGGCACCTGCGGGACGCGGCGCCCGGCACCGTCTACGCGGTCGAGCAGACGTATGGCTTCCACCAGGAGCCGGAGTATCCGAAGCTGCACATGGAGATCCCGGACACCCTGGCGCCCGCCGAGCGGCTGCTCTCCGAGGACGCCCCGAGCGCTGACGAGCCGGTGCTCAAGATCCTCGCCTACCACGCCGACATCGACCCGGACGCCTTCCTCACCCTGGCCCGCCTGGCCATCGGCGACCGCGCCAATGTCACCCGCTCCAGCCCGAGCGCCCTGCTGGAGATCAGCGGCCCCGATGTCTCCAAGGCCAGCACCCTCGCCCTGTGCTGCGCCGAGCGCGGGATCTCGCACGAGGAGGTCGTCGCCTTCGGTGACATGCCGAACGACGTCGAGATGCTCACCTGGGCCGGCCGCTCCTACGCGATGGGCAACGCCCACCCGGACGTGGTCGCCGCCGCCTCCGGCCGTACCGTCGCCAACAACGACGACGGGGTGGCGGTCGTGATCGAGCGGCTGCTCTCAGAGCACGGGCTCTGACGACCCCGACGACTATCCGAGGCCCACGTCCCGCGCGGCCAGCCAGGCCACCGGGTCGACCGCCGACCCCGTCTCCGGGGTGACCCGCACCTCGAAGTGCAGATGCGGCCCCGTTGAGTTGCCGCTGGTGCCGGACTGCCCGATCCACTGCCCGACGCCCACCCGCTCCCCCTGGTCCACGGCCACGGCCGCGAGATGGGCGTACTGCGTGTAGTAGCCCCCGGCATGCTCCAGCACGACCTCGACGCCGAACGGCCCGCCGCACGACACCCGCACCACCCGCCCCGCGCCCACCGCCCGCACCGGAGTGCCGATCGGCACCGCGAAGTCCTGACCGGTGTGCCGCCGCGCCCAGCGCTTCCCGCCGCTGCCGTAGGACGCGGACAGCGCGTACGTCTCCAGGGGCGCCACCCAGGACTGGGTGAAGTGCGTCTCCGGCTGGTCCAGCCGGACCGCGCCCCGGCACGCCCCGGCCGCCACCGAGGCGTCCGCGCGGCCCTGCAACTGCCGGCGGGCCTCTTCCAGCTTCCGCTCGATGTCCGTCTTCATCGCCGCGAGTTCGGCGTTGCGCTCGTCCAGTTCCCGCCAGGCCGCCCGCGCCTTCTCCTCGTCCGCGGCGAGCCGTGCCTCGGCCCTGCGGCTCTTGTCGATGGCGTTGTTGACGGCCAGGTTCGACCGCGAGAGGACATGCTGACCGCGCATCAGCTCATCGGGGCTCTCGGCCAGGATGATCTGCGCGGTGGCGGGCATGCCCCCGCCGTCGCGGTACTGGGCACGCGCGATCCGGCCCAAATCCTCGTGCAGGCCACCGATCTCCTGCCGCTGCCGGTCGAGCAGCACCTCCAGCTTCCGTGCCCTCGACCGCTGCTCCTCCTCCTCCCGGCGCCCCGCCTCGTACTGCTGTGTCGCCAGGGCCGCGTCCTCGTACAGCCGCGCCACCTGGGCACTGAGCCCCGAGTCGGAGTCGGCGTCCGGGACGGCGGCGTCGGTGGGACGGGCCGCGAGCACGGCCACCGCGCACAGCAGCGCCGGAACGACCAAGGGATGACGGCGAGATGAGCGCATGTCAGCGATCCTGGCCCCGGCGGGGGCTCGCGGTCCTGTTCAAGTCGTACGGCTGGGGGAACGGTTGGTCCGGACGGACCAATGGGGCGGCCGGGCAAGGGATCTGAGAGCGTGCCCGCTACCCCACCGACACCAACAGGTCCGCCTCCTCCTCCCGTTCCACCATCGCCCGCAACGGCCCCTCGATCGCGGCGAGCCGCGCGTAGGGGCCGCGCTGGACCACCCGCCCCTGATCGAGCACGACGACGTCGTCCACGGCTTCGAGCCCGGCCAGCCGGTGGGTGATGAGCAGGGTCGTACGGCCCTCGGTGGCCGCCAGCAGATCGGCGGTGAGCGCGTCGGCGGTGGGCAGGTCGAGATGTTCCGCGGGCTCGTCGAGCACGAGCACGGGGAAGTCGGCGAGCAGGGCGCGCGCCAGCGCCAGCCGCTGCCGCTGCCCGCCGGAGAGCCGGGCCCCGTGCTCGCCGACCAGCGTGTCGAGCCCGTCGGGCAGCCCGTCGGCCCACTCCAGCAGCCGGGCCCGCCGCAGGGCGTCGCGCAGCGCCTCCTCGTCGGCGTCCTTCCTGGCGAGGAGCAGGTTCTCGCGCACCGAGCTGTCGAAGAGGTGCGCGTCCTGCGCGCACAGCCCCACGAGCCGCCGTACGTCGTCGCCGTCCAGGGCGCGGGCGTCGGCGCCGCCCAGCGTGTACCCGCCCGCCCGTGCGTCCAGGAAGCGCAGCAGCACCTGGGCCAGCGTCGTCTTGCCGGAACCGGACGGCCCCACCACGGCGATCCGGCGGCCCTCCTCCAGGGTCAGGTCGAGACCGGCGAGCGCGTCCCGGTCCTGCCCCGCGTACCGGGCGGTCAGGTCCGTGAGCACGACCGGGAACGGCGAGGCGGGCGCCTGCCGGGGCCGCTCCGGCTCCCGTACGGGCTCGGGGGCGTCCAGCACCTCGAAGACCCGCTCGGCGCTCCTGCGCACCCGCTGCCGGTACTGCACGGCGAGCGGCAGTCCGAGCACCGCCTCGAAGGCGGCCAGCGGGGTGAGCACCACGACGGCCATCGTGATCCCGCTCAGCCGTCCGTCGGCGACCCCCTGGGCGCCCACGAGGGCGGCGGCGGCGACCGTCAGGCCGGAGAGCAACGCGGTGAGTCCGTCGCCGAGCGCGGTGGCGGTGGCGGCGCGCGAGGCGATCCGGGTGAGCGTCCGGTCGGCCCGGCGTGCCTCGGCGGTACGGGCGGGCAGGGCGCCGGCGACGGTCAGCTCGGCGGTTCCGGTGAGCAGATCGGTCACCCGGGTCGCCAGCACGCCTCGGGCGGGGGCCAGCCGGTGCTCGGCGCGCCGGGCGACGGCACCGGTCAGCAGGGGGACGCCGGCGCCGGCCGCCAGCAGGCCGACGGCGAGTACCGCGCCGGCCTCCGGGAGCAGCCAGGCCGTGAACCCGACGGACAGCGCCGAGACGGCGGTCGCGGCACCGGCGGGCAGCAGCCAGCGCAGCCAGTAGTCCTGGAGCGCGTCCACGTCGGCGACCAGCCGCGACAGCAGGTCGCCGCGCCGGGCCGTGCGCAGCCCCGCGGGCGCGAGCCGCGCCAGGCGCCGGTACACGGCGACCCGGGTGTCGGCGAGCATGCGCAGGACGGCGTCGTGCGACACCAGCCGCTCGGCGTACCGGAAGACGGCCCGCCCGATACCGAAGGCACGGGTCGCCGTCACGGCCACCATCAGGTAGAGCACGGGCGGCTGTTGGGAGGCCCGGGAGATCAGCCAGCCGGAGGTGGCCATCAACCCGACGGCACTGCCCAGCGCCAGACTCGCGAACAACAAGGCGAGACCGAGCCGCCCCCGACGGGCCCCGGACATCGCCCGGACACGAGCGAGCACACCACCGCCGACCGCCACGGCTTCTTCCTCGCCGCCCCCGGGAGCCCCGGCCGCCACTTCTCCGCGGGCGTGGGAGCCGGACGCCGGGGAGACGTCCGCGACCGCCCCGCCTGGGGCCGGTGAGCAGGCCACCGCCGCCGACGCGGATGCCGCGGGAGCCCCGGAGACAGCCACGGTCCCCTGACCGGGTGCCTCGGGGACAGCCACGGCCCCCTGACCGGGTGCCTCGGAGACGGCCCCGACCGCCCGGCCGTAGGACGGGGAGTCGGTCGCCGCCGCCGACGCGGGCGCCGTCGGCTCCGGCAGACGGATCACCCGGTCCGCCGCCCCCAGCAGCGCGGGACGGTGCACGACCAGCAGGACCGTCCGGCCCACGGCCAGCCGCCGCACCGCGGTCACGATCTCCGCCTCGGTCGCGCCGTCCAGCGCGGCCGTCGGCTCGTCGAGCAGCAGCACCGGCCGGTCCGCGAGGAACGCCCGGGCCAGCGCCAGCCGCTGCCGCTGCCCGGCGGACAGCCCGGCGCCGTCCTCCCCGAGCACGGTGTCGGCGCCCCGGGGCAGCGCGGCCACGAACTCCCGCGCCCCCGCCTCCTCCAGCGCCCGCGCCACGGCGGTGTCGTCGGCGTCGGGGCGGGCCATGCGGACGTTCTCGGCGATGCTCCCCGCGAACAGGTGCGGCCGCTGCGGCACCCACGCGATCCTCGACCGCCACCGCTCCAGGTCCAGCCCGGCGAGGTCGGCGCCGCCGATCCGGACCCGCCCCTCGGCGGGCCGCACGAACCCCAGCAGCACGTTCAGCAGCGTCGACTTGCCCGCGCCGCTCGGCCCGACGAGGGCCACGGTCTCCCCGGGCTCGACGACGAAGGACACGTCCGACACGGCGTCCCCGGACCGGCCGGGGTAGCGGACGGTCACGCCCTCGAAGGCGACGGCGCCCGAGGGCACCTCGGCGCTCCCCGAAGCCGGCACCGGCGTCTCCAGTACGGCGAAGATCTCCTCGGCCGCCGCGAGCCCCTCGGCCGCCGCGTGGTACTGCGCGCCCACCTGGCGCAGCGGCAGATACGCCTCGGGCGCGAGCACGAGGATGACCAGACCGACGTACAGGTCCATCTCCCCGTGGACGAGCCGCATGCCGATCGTCACGGCGACCAGCGCCACGGAGATCGTGGCCAGCAGTTCCAGCGCGAAGGAGGACAGGAAGGCGATCCGCAGCGTCCGCATGGTCGCCTGCCGGTACTCGCCGGTGATCCGCCGGATCGACTCGGCCTGCGCCTTGGCCCGGCCGAACACCTTCAGCGTCGGCAGCCCCGCGACGACGTCCAGGAAGTGCCCGGACAGCCGGGACAGCAGCCGCCACTGGCGGTCCATCCGGGACTGGGTGGCCCAGCCGATCAGCATCATGAAGACCGGGATCAGCGGAAGGGTGCCGACGATGATGGCCGCCGAGACCCAGTCCTCGGTGACGATCCGCGCGAGCACCGCCACCGGCACCACCACCGCGAGCCCCAACTGCGGCAGATAACGCGAGAAGTAGTCGTCGAGCGCGTCGACGCCCCGGGTCGCGAGGGCGACCAGCGATCCGGTCCGCTGCCCGCCGAGCCACCCCGGGCCCAGCGCGGCGGCACGCTCCAGCAGCCGCCCCCGCAGCTCCGACTTCACCGCGGCGCTGGCCCGGTGCGCGGCGAGTTCGGTGAGCCAGGCCACGAACGCGCGGCCGAGGGCGACGGCCCCGAGCAGCAGCAGGGGAGTGGTGAGTCCGCTCACCGGCAGCCCGTGCTGGAAGGCACCGACCACCACCTCGGCGATGAGCATCGCCTGCGCGATGACCAGCAGCGCCCCGACCACGCCCAGGCCGACCACGGCCACCAGGAACAGCCGGGTGGCCCGGGCGTAGCGCAGCAGACGCGGATCGATTGGTTTCACGTGAAACACACCTCAGTGAGTGACGTCGGCGGCGATGTGCTGCGTACCGATCCGCTTGCGGAACACCCAGTAGGTCCAGCTCTGGTAGAGCAGCACGATCGGCGTGGCGATCGCCGCGCACCAGGTCATGATCTTCAAGGTGTACGGGCTGGACGAGGCGTTGGTGACCGTCAGGCTCCACTCCTCGTTCAGCGAGGACGGCATGACGTTCGGGAAGAGTGACAGGAAGAGCATCGCCACGGCGGCCACGATGGTCACCCCGGACAGCGCGAACGCCCAGCCCTCACGCCCGGCCTGATTGGCCGCCAGCGCCACCACCAGCGCGGCCACCGCCACGGCCATAGCGACCAGGCTCTTGCCGTCGCCGCTCTCGACCTGCGTCCACAGCAGGAAGATCAGCGCGAGTACGGCCGTGGCGAGACCGACCTGAAGGGCCAGCTTCCGCGCCCGCTCCCGGATGTCCCCGACCGTCTTGAGCGCCACGAACACGGTGCCGTGGAAGGTGAACAGCGTCAGCGTCACCAGACCGCCGAGGAGGGAGTACGCGTTGAACAGGTCCCCCAGGGTGCCGACGTACTCGAAGTCCCGGTCGATCTTCACGCCCCGCACGATGTTGCCGAAGGCCACGCCCCACAGGAACGCCGGGAGCAGCGAGGTCCAGAAGATCGCGGTCTCCCAGTTGCGCTGCCAGTTCTCCTCGGGCCGCTTGACGCGGTACTCGAAGGCGACGCCCCGGATGATCAGGCAGACCAGGATGAGCAGGAGGGGCAGGTAGAAGCCGGAGAAAAGGGTGGCGTACCACTCGGGGAAGGCGGCGAAGGTCGCGCCGCCGGCGGTGAGCAGCCACACCTCGTTGCCGTCCCAGACGGGGCCGATGGTGTTGATCAGGACCCGCTTCTCGGGCCGGTCGCGGGCGAGCAGCTTGGTGAGGACGCCGACCCCGAAGTCGAACCCCTCCAGGAAGAAGTAGCCGGTCCACAGGACGGCGATCAGGACGAACCAGACGTCGTGCAGTTCCATGACGGTGCAGCTCCCTCGGCCTAGTAGGAGAAGGCCATCGGCTTGTCGGCGTCACGGGAGTCGCCGCCGATCTTCGTGGGCGGGTTGAGGTCGGCCTCGGTGAGCTCGGGCGGGCCGGCCTTGACGTACTTGGCGAGCAGCCTGACCTCGATCACGGCGAGGACGGCGTAGAGCGTCGTGAAGACGATCATCGAGGTGATGACCTCGGCCTGCGAGACACCGGGGGAGACCGCGTCCCGGGTCTGCATCACGCCGTAGACGACCCACGGCTGGCGGCCCATCTCGGTGAAGATCCAGCCCCAGGAGTTGGCGATCAGCGGGAAGCCCAGGGTCCACAGGGCCAGCAGCCAGTACAGCCGGGTGAGCTTGGAGCCGAGCGGCTGCTTCAGCAGTACCAGGTGCGGTATCTCGTCCTCCCCGGTCCGCCAGGCGGCCGGCAGCATGAACTTCTTCCGGGTCAGCCACAGGCCCAGCAGGCCGAGCGAGAAGGACGCCATGCCGAAGCCGATCATCCAGCGGAAGCCCCAGTAGGCGACGGGCACGATGGGCTTGTAGTCGCCGGGCCCGAACTTCTCCTGGAGGGCCTTGTTGGTGTCGTTGATGCCGGGGACGTACGACTCGAAGTCGCTGTGGGCGAGGAAGGACAGCAGCCCGGGTATCTCCAGGGCCACCTTGTTGTGCCCCTCGTCGACATCTCCGTAGGCGAAGACGGAGAAGGGTGCCGGCTCCTCGCCGTCCCACAGGGCCTCGGCGGCGGCCATCTTCATCGGCTGCTGCTCGTACATGACCTTGCCGAGGGTGTCGCCGCTGATCGCGGTGAACAGGCCGCCGACCGCCAGGGTGACGAGGCCGAGGCGGAGCGAGGTCCGCATCACCGGGATGTGCTTCTTGCGCATCAGGTGGAAGGCGGCGATGCCCACCATGAAGGCGCCGCCCGTGAGGAAGGCCGCCGAGAAGCTGTGGAAGACCTGGTTGAGCGTGGTGTTCTGGGTGAGGACCAGCCAGAAGTCGGTCAGCTCGGCGCGGCCCTTCTCCTCGTTGATCCGGTAGCCGACGGGGTGCTGCATCCACGAGTTCGCCGCGAGGATGAAGTACGCCGACAGCAGCGTGCCGATGGAGACCATCCATATGCAGGCCAGGTGGATCCTCTTCGGCAGCTTGTCCCAGCCGAAGATCCACAGGCCGATGAAGGTGGACTCGAAGAAGAACGCGATCAGTGCCTCGAAGGCGAGCGGGGCGCCGAAGACATCGCCGACGAAGCGCGAGTAGTCGGACCAGTTCATGCCGAACTGGAACTCCTGCACGATGCCGGTGACGACGCCCATGGCGATGTTGATCAGGAAGAGCTTCCCCCAGAACTTGGTGGCCCTGAGGTACTTCTCCTTCTCCGTACGCACCCAGGCGGTCTGCAGCCCGGCCGTCAGGGCGGCCAGCGAGATCGTCAGAGGGACGAACAAGAAGTGGTAGACGGTGGTGATGCCGAACTGCCATCGCGCCAGAGTCTCCGGCGCCAAAGCGAGGTCCACGTCGTCAGTCTCCTTACGTCGCCGAGGCCCAGCGGCAGGTTTGCCCCTCTTGTCCCGCTCATCACGGGATCAACCCGGACACGCTTGTGAACGCGTTCACATTCACAAGCAATTATGACGCACTGATTTTCGCCACAGGAAGGGGGGTCCCCTTAGCGCCTCGGCGTCAGGGTCTTGGCAGCGAAATCAACATCTTGTTGAATTGCTCGCCATGCAGATACGGATCTCCTGGCCCGCGGGACACCTCACCGCGACCCTCGACGACACCCCGACCACCCAGGCGCTCGCCAAGGCCCTGCCGCTCGTCTCCACCGCCCGCACCTGGGGCGAGGAGGTCTACTTCGACACCGGCATCTCGGTTTCACGTGAAACCGGCGCCCGGCAGGTCGTCGAGCCGGGCACGGTGGCCTTCTGGACCGACGGGGACGCACTCGCCCTCCCCTACGGCCCCACACCGATCTCGCAAGGCTGGGGGTCCCCCCAAACGGAGTTTGGGGGAGAGTGCCGCCTCGCGAGTCCGTGCAATGTCCTCGGCCGCCTCGACGGCGACCCCCGCCTGCTCTCGACCGTGCGCAACGGAGACCCCGTGCGCGTGGAGCCGGCTGAACCTGCGGACGCCTAGAGCTCCTTGCGGAACCCCTCCGCCGCCTTCAGGAAGATGTCGTTCGCCTCGGTCTCCCCGATCGTCACCCGCACACCCTCGCCGGGGAACGGCCGGATCACCACGCCGTGCTGCTCGCACGCCGCCGCGAAGTCGACCGTGCGCTCCCCCAGCCGCAGCCACACGAAGTTGGCCTGGGTCTCGGGCACCGTCCAGCCCTGGGAGCGCAGCGCGTCGACCACGCGGATCCGCTCACAGACCAGCGAGCCGACCCGGCCGAGCAGTTCGTCCTCGGCCCGCAGCGAGGCCACCGCGGCGTCCTGCGCGAGCTGGCTCACCCCGAAGGGCACCGCGGTCTTGCGCAGCGCCGCCGCCACCGGCTCATGGGCGATGGCGAAGCCGACCCGGAGCCCGGCGAGGCCGTACGCCTTGGAGAACGTGCGCAGGACGCAGACGTTCGGCCGGTCCCGGTAGATCTCCACGCCGTCCGGCACCTCGGGGTCGCGGATGAACTCCCGGTAGGCCTCGTCCAGCACCACCAGCACATCACCGGGCACCCGGTCCAGGAACCGCTCCAGCTCGGGCCGCTTCACGACCGTGCCGGTGGGGTTGTTGGGGTTGCAGACGAAGATCAGCCGGGTCCGCTCGGTGATGGCCTCGGCCATCGCGTCCAGGTCGTGCACATCGCCGGGCGTCAGCGGCACCCGTACCGAGGTCGCCCCGCTGACCTGCGTGATGATCGGGTACGCCTCGAAGGACCGCCAGGCGTAGATGACCTCGTCGCCGGGGCCCGACGTGGCCTGGATCAGCTGCTGGGCGACCCCGACCGAGCCCGTGCCGGTGGACAGGTGGGAGAGCGGGACGCCGAAGCGCTCGGAGAGCTCGTTCATCAGGCCCGTGCACGCCATGTCCGGGTAGCGGTTGAAGGCGGCCGCCGCGGCCGTCACGCTCTCCATCACCCCGGGCAGCGGCGGATAGGGGTTCTCGTTGGAGGACAGCTTGTAGGCCACCGGACCACCGGCCGCCGCGGGCCTGCCCGGCTTGTAGGTGGGGATACCCTCCAGCTCCGCGCGCAGCTTGGGGCTCGTCTCGCTCACCGCAGTCCTCCTCGCGACCACCGGCGGCCCATCGTCACCACCGGCTTCCAATGCTTCTCACCTTATGAGGATTCGGCTCGGCTGCGTACAGGTGAGAACAGACCTCCTCCGTCACACCGGCATCACGGGCATCGCACGCGAAACCGTACGAATTGGGGGGCGCGTCACACATATATCTATGCGCCGGTGGCTCGCGCCGTGGCGCGCATCCCTCGTGAAGGTGAGTTGAGACCTCTTCGAAACATCGGGAAGTTGGCAGGTGTGCGCGCGCCGACAAGTCACGTATTGCCATGGGAGCGCTCAACTCCCTTGTAATCCAATGGTCTTGACACCGAATGACCATGCAGAAACGTGCCTGTCAACCGCTGCATATGCGTCCGCACTACCCCACCGCATGAGCCCTACTATCGGCTCGCCATGACAGCAGCAGGGAAGCACCAGGTGAGCCGCGCGGACACCGCCCGCCGGGGCAACCGGCCGGGCCGGGCAGGCATCAGAGACGTCGCCGCCGCCGCCGGAGTCTCCATCACGACCGTCTCCGACGCCCTCAACGGCAAGGGCCGGCTCCCCGACGCCACCCGACGCCACGTCCGTGAGGTCGCCGACCGGCTGGGCTACCGCCCTTCGGCCGCGGCCCGAACCCTCCGTACCGGTAAGTCGGGGCTCATCGGCCTGACCGTGACGACGTACGGGGATGAACCTTTCACCTTCACCGAGTTCGCCTACTTCGCCGAGATGGCGAGAGCCGCCACCTCCGCCGCGCTCGCCCGCGGCTACGCCCTGGTCATCCTCCCCGCCACCTCCCGCCACGACGTGTGGTCCAACGTGGCCCTGGACGGCACGGTCGTCATCGACCCCTCCGACCAGGACCCGGTGGTCAGTGAGCTGGTCCGGCAGGGTTTACCGGTCGTCTCCGACGGCCGCCCGGTCGGCTCGCTGCCGGTCACCGCGTGGGTCGACAACGACCACGAGGCCGCCGTCCTCGGCATCCTGGACCATCTGGCCGACGCCGGCGCCCGCCGCATCGGCCTGCTGACCGGGACGACGACGGACACGTACACCCATCTGTCCACCACCGCCTACCTCCGCTGGTGCGAACGGGTCGGCCAGGACCCGGTGTACGAGGCCTACCCCGCCCACGACCCGTGCGCGGGCGCCGTGGCCGCCGACCGGCTGCTGGCCCGCCCCGACCGCCCCGACGCCGTCTACGGCCTGTTCGACCCGAACGGCACCGATCTGCTCGCCGCCGCCCGCCGCTACGGACTGCGCGTACCGGACGACCTGCTTCTGGTCTGCTGCAGCGAGTCCACGGTGTACGCCAACACCGAGCCCCCCATCACCACGCTCTCGCTGAAGCCGCGCCGGATCGGCACGGCCGTGGTGCAGCTGCTCATCGACGCGATCGAGGGGGTCGAATCGGACCAACCGGTCGAGCAGGTGATACCGACCGAGCTGATCGTCCGTACCTCTTCCCAGCGACGTCCGCCGCGCACGACCGTCAGCCCGCCCCGGTCGCCCGAGGAGCAGTAGCAGCCGAGCGGAGGGCCGACGGCAGAAGCCCTGCCCAATCGGGGCGAAAGCCGCGGTGAACCGGAGCCCTGCTCTGATTCACCACCCCTGGGTCATCACATGGCGCGATCGGCATTCCTATGATGGGCCCACGACACCGCGGGCCGCTGCGACCAGGCAGTCCGATGCGGTGCAGATGCGGCGCGATGGTGGAGGGGTCTGATGACTCAGGGGGCCGGTCAGGGACCCGAGGTGGAGCGGACGGCGACGTTGCGCGACTTCCGGGTGCCCGCGTACATCCACGAGACCGGTCCGTACGTCCAGCAGACGCATCCAGGTGATGTCGTTCCCGCCGCGGCGGAGACGTACCCCGAGGGGTACACCCCGACCCAGCGCGACCTGCCCGTCATCAACCGCGGTGACACGCTTCAGGTGACCGTCGAGCCGGTGGCCGCGATGGTTCCGCAGCAGTCGGGCGGCCCCGGTCCGCTGTTCGTCGTGGGCGACGTGCACGGCTACCTCGACGAACTGGTGGCCGCGCTCCAGGAGAAGGGCCTGATCGACGCCGCGGGCAACTGGTGCGCGGGCACCGCCCGGCTGTGGTTCCTCGGCGACTTCACCGACCGCGGCCCGGACGGCATCGGCGTCATCGACCTCGTCATGCGGCTGTCCGCCGAGGCCGCCGCGGCCGGCGGCTACTGCAAGGCCCTGATGGGCAACCACGAACTGCTGCTGATCGGCGCCAAGCGGTTCTCCGACACCCCCGTCAACTCCGGCGCGGGCACCGCCACCTTCCAGGCGGCCTGGCTGCTCAACGGCGGCCAGAAGACCGACATGGACCGCCTCCAGGACCACCATCTGCAGTGGATGGCCCGGCTGGACGCCATGGAGGAGGTCGACGGCCATCTGCTCGTCCACTCCGACACCACCGCCTACCTGGACTACGGCCACTCCATCGAAGAGGTCAACGACACCGTCCGCGAGACGCTGACCCGCAACGACGCGGACGAGTGCTGGGACCTGTTCCGCAAGTTCACCAAGCGCTTCTCCTTCCGCGACGAGGGCGGCTCCGACGCCGTACGCTCCCTGCTCGATACGTACGGCGGCACCCGCATCGTTCACGGCCACAGCCCGATTCCCTATCTGCTGGGCGAAGTCGGCTCCGAGGACAGCGAGGACGGCGGCGGCCCGCTGGTCGAGGGGCCGCACCTGTACGCCGACGGTCTGGCCATCGCGATGGACGGCGGAGTGACCATGGCCGGAAAGCTGCTGGTCCAGCAACTTCCCCTGGATATCTGAAGGTTCCGGGGGCAGGTGTCCCCCCGGCCCGGAGGGACCGGAAACCACGCAGGCCAGGGGCCAATTTCTGGAAACCCCCTGTCACCGTGTGCCGTCACCGCTCTACCATCGGCTTATCCGTAGCAGGCTCCCCTCCGTTTCTGCCCGACGGCTCGTCGCCATGCGAGCCCCAAGCCCTACGGAGCATCGGGGGATGCACATGAACAGCGTTCCGCAGCACCTGCACAGTGAGGACCGCCAGGAGTACGAGCGGATCCTCAATGAGGCGCTGCGCTCCGCACCAACCCGCCCGGAACTGGCCGCTGTCGGACAGCGGCTCAACTCCGAACAGCTGCGCACCATGGCGCTCAACGCCTCCGCGATCATCACGGCGGCCGCGGCGACCGAGTACCAGCACTACGTGAAGGTGCGCGAGGAACTGCGCCAGCCGGCGCCGTCCACCCCGCCGTCCGTTCGCGAATCCGGCTCCACCGAGTCGGGTCCGAGCGCGATGGGGCTCGCCACCACCATGGGAGAGGCCGCCGCCGAGACCGCCGGCGCGGGCATCGTCGCCGTCGCGGCCGTCCTCACCCCCGTCCTCGCCGGAATAGCCGCGGCGATCTTCCTGCTCGTCGGGTACATCCTGCGGATGCTCGAACCCGAGCCGGCGTTCGCCCAGACGATGCTCACCACCGGATGGGTGTTCGGCGCCGTGACGGCGGCCGCGATCCTCGTCGCCGCCGTCGGGCTGCTGCTCACCGCTCTGCGCAACAGGCCGGCACTCGACACCGGCCCGCACGGAGAGCTGGGCAGCGAGGTGGCCCGGGCCAGGGAAGCCTGGCGTCAAGCCCTGCTGGAGCGCGGCATCCTGCCGTTCCTGCGGGACGCGCTGGCCGACCCCGGCACCGCCGCCGCCCTGCACCGCACGGCGCCCACGGCACCGATCAGCCGCATGCCGAACCTCGGCTACGACCGTCCGGGCTTCTCCAGCCCCGGCGAGGGCACTGCGTCAGGCCCCCGCCCGAGCTTCAGCAGCCCGGACTACACAAGCCCGGATTTCGGGGGTCCGGAGCATCAGCCGGAGTGACTCCGGCCCCTCGGCTTGCGCCCCCGTCGCGGGGAGCGCAAGCCGGATGTCCGGGGGCCGGGGCGGCCCGGATCAGAGGATGCCCGCGCCGCGGGCGGCCACCGTCCACTGCGGGAACTCGGACAGCAGCCGGTCGTACAGATCCTGGTCGGGGACGGTGCTGATGTCGTCCACGGCGAAGAAGCCGACGTTGTCGACGCGCCGGCCGGGCAGGGTGTCGAAGCGCTCCAGGACGCCGTAGTCGGACTTGCCGAGGCCCACGAACTGCCAGAAGATCGGCTCCTCGACCGCTTCCCGCAGCTCCTTCTCGATCTGGGCGTTGCGGTAGACGCCTCCGTCGGAGAAGAACAGCACCAGGGTGGGGGCCTGGGCGGGGTTCTGGCGGACATAGGCGCGGACTTCGGCGATCACCTTCTGTTCCTCGTTCTGGATGCCGACCGTCCGCATGTCGACCTGACTGTCTTCCAGGCCCTTCTTCCGCTTCTTGGAGCCGAAGAGGCTCATCTCCCCGCACCTGACGTGCAGCCGCGTCCACTCGGGCAGCTCCCCGAGCCGGAAGTCGGGCAGCCGCGCCGGGTTCGAGGCGAAGGTCCACGCCTGCATCTCGCCGTCGTCGTCCAGCTGCGTGGCCACGGCCGCCATCCGCTCCACGACGTCCGCGACGACTCCCCGGGAGTACAGGAACGACATGGACCCGGAGGCGTCCAGCACCAGGATGACGCGAGCGGTGATGCCGGTCGCGCCGTGCTTGCTGAGACTGACCGCGACCTGCTGCTTACGCAGGTCCAGCCGCTTGCGCATGTCCACGGGCAAGCGCTCTTCGCCCTTGGTGAGGTTGGGGGAGGCGGGAGCGGCAACGGGGGCGGCAGGGGGTGCGGCGGGGGCGGCCGTCATGGGCGGTGCCGGTGCGGCCGCCGGTGTGGGTACGGGCGGCGGTGTCGTCGGTACGGCGGTCTCCTCCTCGTCGACCGTGATGCCGAAGTCCGTCGCCAGCCCGGCCAGCCCGGAGGCGTACCCCTGCCCCACGGCCCGGAACTTCCACTTCCCCTGGCGGAGGTACAGCTCACCGCCGATGAAGGCCGTCTCCGTCCCGGCCTCCATCGCGAAGTGCGCGATCTCGGCGCCGCTCCGCTCGTCGACCAGTCTCATCGTCAGTCCCGGCACCTGACCGAACGTGCCGCCGTCCGCCGACGCGCACAGCACGATCTTCTCGATGGCGGGCTCCAGCGAACCGAACTCCACCGCGACGGTGTCGGTGGTGGTGCCCGCCCGCTGCTGCTTGCCCAGGTGGCTCACGGCCTTCGAGGCGTGGTGCGGCTGGTTGTAGAAGATGAAGTCGGCGTCGTCGCGCACGCGTCCCGCCGCGGTGAGCAGCAGCGCCGAAGCGTCCACGTCGGGGGTGCCCGGCCCGTCGGACCAGGTCAGCTCCACGCGCACGGCCGTTGCGTCTACGGGAAGGTTGGCGCCCTTGCTCAGTGCTGTCATGGGATCAGTGTGCCGACTGATCCGGGGACCCCGGAAGGGCCTCGGTCCCTCGGCCGAGGGGGGGGGGGTTTTGGTGTAATAAGGCCGCCCCCGGCGCCCAGGGGCCGGGGAGGGGGGGGGGGGCCGCGGAG
>NZ_JBSFVD010000027.1:0-64022 GCF_053592135.1 Streptomyces sp. NPDC002784
ACGCCAGTATCAAGCACGGCTCAGTCACTACAAGCGCCGTGGACACAGCCCTTGAAAACTGCCCAGCACTCAGAACAAGCACCGTTGCAGTACTAAGGCGGCGATGCGATCCACTCGGGACTCCCCGGAGACGACTGGGCTGATCGGTTCGGCAGTGGCTACCGTAGGTTTACGTCTATTTAACACGCAAAACTCAATATGTAATGCAAGCTTGAGAAACACAAGGGGGTGCGCATGACGGGTCGCGGTCAGGTCAGCGCCGGCGATCTGCTCGAACTGGTCCGCACCGGCCGGGCCACCACCCGCGGTGCCCTGCAACAGGTCACCGGGCTGTCCCGGGCCACCGTCGGGCAGCGCCTGGACCGGCTGTTCCGTGCGGGCTGGCTGCGCGAGGGCGCCGGCGGCCCGGTCGGCTCCCCGCTGGGCGGACGTCCCTCGATCACCCTGGAGTTCGACGACGCCCACGCCGTCGTCCTCGCCGCCGACCTCGACACCCGGCACGCCCGCGCCGCCGTCCTGACGCTGACCGGCGAGATCCTCGCCGAGCACGGCGGCACCCTGGTCGTCGAGGACGGCCCCGAGGCGGTCCTCGGCGAACTGGGCCGCTGGTTCGCCGGCCTGCTGGAGAAGGCCGGCCACCGGGCCGGCGAGGTCTGCGGCATCGGACTCGCGGTGCCGGGCCCGGTCGACAGCGAGACCGGCCGGGTGATCCAGCCGCCGATGATGCCCGGCTGGGACGGCTACGACATCACGGGCCGCCTCGCCAGATCCTTCACCGAGCACACCGCGGCGCCCCGGGTGCCGGTCCTCGTCGACAACGACGCCAACCTCATGGCGTACGGCGAACAGCGCACCGGCTACCCCGGCTGCTCGGCGTTCGTGCTGGTCAAGGTCTCCACCGGGATCGGCGCCGGGGTCGTCGTGGACGGCTCGCTCTTCCGGGGCATCGACGGCGGCGCCGGGGACATCGGACACATCCGGGTGGGCGCCGACGCCCTGTGCCGCTGCGGCTCCTACGGTTGTCTCGCCGCCGTCGCGAGCGGCGGTGCCGTGGCCCGGCGGCTGGCCGAGGCCGGGGTGCGGGCGGCGTCCGGCTCGGATGTGCGGGAACTGCTGGCGACGGGGCATCCGGAGGCCGTGGGGCTGGCCCGGGAGGCGGGACGGCAGGTCGGGGACGTGCTGGCGACCGTGGTGACGCTGCTCAACCCCGGGGTGCTGATGATCGCGGGCGACCTGGCCGGGACGCCGTTCCTGACCGGCGTACGCGAGCTGCTCTACCAGCGGGCGCTGCCGCGCTCCACCGCTCATCTGGAGGTCGTCACCTCGCGGCTGGGCGAGCGGGCCGGTCTGGTCGGGGCCGGAGCGCTGGTCGTGGAGCATCTGTACGCGCCCGAGCGGGCCGAGGAGCGGCTCACCGCGCTCGGCGTGTGACCGGCGCGTTTCCGGTCTCACGCCACGTCCGCATGGTGAAATCCCGGCGGCTGTGGCAGCGTGATTCTCGCCACCCTTGATAAGGGTTGCGCTCAGATGAGCGAATCATGGGCTACTGCACTTCTCCAAGGGGTGGCACTGGGTGCCACCCCTTGATCGTTCATCGATCGAACTCAGACGTGGAGAGAGGTGCTCATGTGAGCGTATTCCCCGGGTCCGGGGAGGTGAGTTCGTTCAAGAGGTGAACACATGGCGGTGCGCTTCCTTGCCAAGCTTTGACTTTCGATCCGGTGGGTGACGACTGGTTACAGGCTCATGACGCACAAGTGGACGTACCCAGGCGCCTTCGATCTGGGTATGTTCCTCGCCGTCAGGGCAGCCACCGAGTCCTCGAGGAGTTGGGACCCGTGTCGGAAAACAAAAAGTTCGTTTACGACTTCACCGAGGGCAACAAGGAGCTCAAGGACCTTCTGGGCGGTAAGGGTGCGAACCTCGCCGAGATGACCAACCTGGGCCTCCCCGTCCCCCCCGGCTTCACGATCACCACCGAGGCCTGCAAGGTCTACCTCGACAGTGGCGAGGAGCCGGCGGCACTGCGTGACGAGGTGAGTGCGCACCTCGACGCCCTCGAGACGAAGATGGGCAAGAAGCTCGGCCAGGCCGACGACCCCCTCCTCGTATCGGTACGTTCCGGTGCCAAGTTCTCCATGCCCGGCATGATGGACACGGTCCTGAACATCGGCCTCTCCGACAAGTCGGTGCAGGGCCTGGTCAAGCAGGCCGGCGACGACCGGTTCGCCTGGGACTCCTACCGGCGCCTCATCCAGATGTTCGGCAAGACCGTCCTCGGCGTCGACGGCGATCTGTTCGAGGAGGCGCTGGAGGCGGCGAAGGCGGCCAAGAAGGTCACCGTCGACACCGAGCTGGAGGCGGCCGACCTCAAGAAGCTCGTCACCAAGTTCAAGAAGATCGTCAAGACCGAGGCGGGCCGCGACTTCCCGCAGGACCCGCGCGAGCAGATGGACCTCGCCATCAAGGCGGTCTTCGACTCCTGGAACGGCGACCGCGCCAAGCTGTACCGCCGCCAGGAGCGCATCCCGCACGACCTGGGCACGGCCGTCAACGTCTGCTCGATGGTCTTCGGCAACCTGGGCCCGGACTCGGGCACCGGCGTCGCCTTCACCCGTGACCCGGCCTCCGGCCACCAGGGCGTGTACGGCGACTACCTGCAGAACGCGCAGGGCGAGGACGTGGTGGCGGGCATCCGCAACACCGTGCCGCTGGCGGAGCTGGAGACGATCGACAAGAAGTCGTACGACCAGCTGATGCAGATCATGGAGACCCTGGAGAACCACTACAAGGATCTCTGCGACATCGAGTTCACCATCGAGCGCGGCCAGCTGTGGATGCTGCAGACGCGCGTCGGCAAGCGGACCGCGGGCGCGGCCTTCCGGATCGCCACCCAGCTGGTGGACCAGGGCCTGATCGACGAGACCGAGGCGCTCCAGCGCGTCAACGGCGCCCAGCTCGCGCAGCTGATGTTCCCGAAGTTCGACGAGGACGCCAAGACCCAGCAGGTCGGCCGGGGCATCGCGGCCTCGCCGGGCGCGGCGGTCGGCAAGGCCGTCTTCGACTCGTACACGGCCGTGAAGTGGTCGCGTTCGGGCGAGAAGGTCATCCTGGTCCGCCGGGAGACCAACCCCGACGACCTGGACGGCATGATCGCGGCCGAGGGCATCCTCACCTCCCGCGGCGGCAAGACCTCCCACGCGGCCGTGGTCGCCCGGGGCATGGGCAAGACCTGTGTCTGCGGCGCCGAGGAGCTGGAGGTCGACACCAAGCGGCGCCGGATGACGGTGCCGGGCGGGCACGTGGTGGAGGAGGGCGACCTCATCTCCATCGACGGCTCCAGCGGCAAGGTGTACCTCGGCGAGGTGCCGGTCGTCCCCTCTCCCGTCGTCGAGTACTTCGAGGGCCGGATGCACGCGGGCGCCAACGACGCCGACGAGCTGGTCGAGGCCGTGCACCGGATCATGGCGTTCGCCGACCGCAAGCGACGGCTGCGGGTGCGCGCCAACGCCGACAACGCCGAGGACGCGCTGCGGGCCCGCCGCTTCGGCGCCCAGGGCATCGGCCTGTGCCGTACCGAGCACATGTTCCTCGGTGACCGGCGCGAGCTGGTCGAGCGCCTCATCCTGGCCGACACGGAGGCCGAGCGCGAGGAGTCCCTGAAGGGCCTGCTGCCGCTGCAGAAGCAGGACTTCGTGGAGCTGTTCTCGGCGATGGACGGTCTGCCGGTGACGGTCCGGCTGCTGGACCCGCCGCTGCACGAGTTCCTGCCGGACATCACCGAGCTGTCGGTGCGGGTGGCGCTGGCGGAGGCCCGCAAGGACCCGCACGAGAACGAGCTGCGGCTGCTCCAGGCCGTGCACCGGCTGCACGAGCAGAACCCGATGCTGGGTCTGCGCGGCGTCCGCCTCGGCCTGGTCATCCCCGGCTTGTTCACCATGCAGGTACGGGCCATCGCGGAGGCCGCGGCCGAGCGCAAGAACGCCAAGGGCGACCCGCGTGCGGAGATCATGATTCCGCTCGTCGGCACGGTCCAGGAGCTGGAGATCGTCCGCGAGGAGGCCGACGCGGTGATCGCGGAGGTCGAGGCGGCCACCGGCACCCAGCTGAAGCTGGCGATCGGCACGATGATCGAGCTGCCGCGCGCCGCCCTGACCGCCGGTCAGATCGCGGAGGCGGCGGAGTTCTTCTCCTTCGGCACGAACGACCTCACCCAGACGGTGTGGGGCTTCAGCCGGGACGACGTGGAGGCCTCATTCTTCACGGCCTACTTGGAGAAGGGCATCTTCGGCGTCAGCCCCTTCGAGACGATCGACAAGGACGGCGTGGGCTCGCTGGTCGCCGCCGCCGCGAAGGCCGGCCGCGAGACGCGCCCCGACCTCAAGCTCGGCGTCTGCGGCGAGCACGGCGGTGACCCGGAGTCGGTCCACTTCTTCCACGAGGTGGGTCTGGACTACGTCTCCTGCTCGCCGTTCCGCATCCCGGTCGCCCGCCTGGAAGCGGGCCGTGCGGCCACCCAGTCGGAGGGCAGCGACCACCGCTGACCTTCCCAGGCTCCGGAGCCGTCGTGGGTCCCCGACCCTCAGTACCGATCCACGGCGGCTCCGGAACGCGAGAAGGGGGCGGCACCCGTGCGGGGGTGCCGCCCCTTGGCGCGTCCTACTCCGTTCCGGCCCGGCGCCGGCGGACGGCCATCAGCACGCCGCCGCCGGCGAGGATGACGACCGCGCCGCCGCCCGCGAGGTAGGAGGTGGCGCCGTCGCCGCCGGTCGCGGCGAGGTCGGTGTCGTCGGCGGTGTCCTTGCCCGAGTCGTCGGTCGCGTCGTCGGCCGTGTCCTCCGCCGCGTCGTCGGCCGGTTCGAAGTCGGCGGGCGGCTGGTCGCAGCCGATGCCGTCCGCGTCGCGGTCCAGATGGCTGCCGTAGTGCTCGTCGCCCTCGGCGATGTTCGCGTACCCGTTGGCGTACGCCTCGGAGCAGTTCTCGAACGGGTGAGTGCCCTCGTGGGCCTGGGCGGCGCCGGGCGTCACGGCCAGCGCGAACGCGGCCACGGCTAAGGCGGCGGGCATGCGGAACAGGTTCATGGAACCCCCCTTGGTCCGGATTTGAGGTGTTGACCGTATTGAGGGGCGCATGGTGGCGTGGCGGTTCGACGGACCTGTGATACAAGCGTGACGTGACCGGGCGGTAGCTCTGCGCCACCGCCCGGCCGTGGGGCTAGGCCCGGAACGGACCCGTCACCTCGTAGGTGATGCCGCCCGAGGAGCTGCCCGTCGTGCCGCGCTGGCTGGAGAAGTACAGGCGGCGGCCGTCGGGGGAGAAGGCCGGGCCGGTGATCTCCGAGCCGGACTGGCCGTCGATGCGCAGGAACGGGGCGATGACGTCGTCCGGGGTGATGACGCAGATCTCCATGGTGCCGCCGTCCTCGGCGACGAACAGGTCACCGGAGGAGGAACCGGTGATGTTGTCCACGCCGGTGAGGGGGGCCGTGCCCGACGTCACCAGGGAGTCGTCGTAGGCCAGCTCGTAGGTGTTGTTGAGGAGGTTGAGCTGCCAGACCCGGTTGTCGCCCTTCGTGGTGAACCACACCTTGTCGTCGGCGTAGTGGCAGCCCTCGCCGCCGTTGAAGGACTTCGAGCCGGAGACCTGGGTGCGGGTGGTGGTCGGGGAGCCGTCCGGATCGGGGACGTTCGCCCAGCTGAAGGAGCCCGAGGTGCCGGAGCCCGCGACCATCACCTGGAGGGTGCCGGAGGAGAGGTTGCCCCAGGTGTTCGGCACGAAGCGGTAGAAGCGGCCGTTCGTCTCGTCCTCGGTGAGGTAGACGACCTTGCGGACCGGGTCGGCGGCCGCCGCCTCGTGCTTGAAGCGGCCCATCGCGTCCCGCCGCACGGCCGCGTTCACGCCCCACGGGTCCGTCTCGTAGACGTAGCCGAGGGAGACCTCCTCACAGGACAGCCAGGTGTTCCACGGCGTCTTGCCGCCCGCGCAGTTGGTGCGGGTGTTCGACAGGATGCGGTACGCCCCCGTGATCGCGCCGGTGGCGGAGAACTTCACCGCGCTCACCCCGCCGCCCGGGTTGATCTCCGAGTTGGAGACATAGATCCAGCCCGTGCCGTCCGCGTAGCAGGCCCCGCCGTCGGGGGCGTTGTGCCAGGTGTACGACGTGCCGGGGACCGTCTGCCCGGACCGGGCTATCACCCGGCTGGTGAAGCCGCTGGGCAGCCGGATGCCGCGGGCGTCCGGCGCGCCGAGCGCCCCGTACGGGCCGGTGCCGGGCTGGGCGGGCGCGGCGTACGCGGCGCCGCGCCACAGGGTTCCGCCGAAGACGGCGGAGGACCCGCCGAGGACGGCCGCACGCAGGACAGTACGACGTTCCACTCTCGCTCCAAGGGAGGAGTGACCGCCCCGCCACCGGTCGGCGGCGGGGGCCGTGCGGAGAGGGACGCTAGGGCGGCGGGGTTACCGTGCCCAGGGGCACCGGGTTGACAGTCCATGGACAGGTTGTGACGTTCCGCGGAGCGCGTCCTCTCGTAGGCTGGGCCGGAGCCCGCAGCGGAGGGAGCCCGGTCATGGCCGGCTGGAACACCGGGGACGTCCCCGACCAGAGCGGACGCGTCGCCGTGGTCACCGGCGCCAACAGCGGCATCGGGTACGTCACCGCACGCGAACTGGCCCGCCGGGGCGCCCGGGTGGTGCTCGCCTGCCGCAGCGAACGGCGCGGCGCCGAGGCCGGGGACCGGCTGGTGACCGAGGTACCGGGCGCGGAGGTGGAGTACGCGCGGCTCGACCTCGGGGACCTCGCCTCGGTACGGGAGTTCGCGTCCTGCCTGCCGTACGACCGGCTCGACCTCCTCGTCAACAACGCCGGGGTGATGGCGCTGCCCTACGGGACGACCGCGGACGGGTTCGAGCGGCAGTTCGGCGTCAACCATCTGGGGCACTTCGCGCTCACCGGGCTGCTGCTGCCGGTGCTGCTGCGGACCCCGGGGGCCCGGGTGGTGACCGTCTCCAGCCTGATGCACGCCGTGTCCAACGTCGACCTCGCCGACCTCAACAGCGAGCGCCGCTACCGGCGCTGGATCGCCTACAGCCGGTCCAAGACCGCCAACCTGCTGTTCACGCACGAGCTGGCGCGCAGGCTCGCCGCGCACGGGTCGGATGTGGTGGCCGCCGCGGCCCACCCGGGATACGCGGCGACCAACCTCCAGGCGGCGGGGCCCCGGATGGCGGGCCGCCGGATCGCGGAGCGCGTCATGGGGCTCGGCAACCGCGTCGTCGCCCAGTCCGCCGACTCCGGCGCCCTGCCCACGCTGTACGCGGCCACCGCACCGGCAGTGGCGCCCGACTCCTTCACCGGGCCGTCCCTCGCGGGCTGGCGCGGCGCGCCGGCACCGGCCTGGCGGGCGCCCTGGACCGTCGACGACGCGACGGGGCAGCACCTGTGGGCCGCCTCCGAGCGGCTGACCGGCGTGTCCTACGACGCCCTGGACGCGTGAGGCGGGGTGTCCTACGACGCCCTGACCGCGTGAGGATCAGTCCTTGCGGCCCGTCACGGCGACCGTGACACCGAGGCCGATCATGGTCATCCCGCCGACTCCGCCCACCGCCGACAGCCGCCTGGGGGAGCGGGCGAACCAGTCCCGGGCGGTCGCCGCGACCAGTCCCCAGACACTGTCGGAGGCGAGCGCGATGACGTTGAACACCAGGCCGAGCAGCAGCATCTGAGCCGCCACCTGGCCCGCGCCCCGGTCCACGAACTGGGGCAGCACGGCCGCGAAGAACACGATCGTCTTGGGGTTGGTCACGCCCACCGCGAATCCCTCCCAGAAGGTGCGCGCGGAGCCCGGCCCGGCAGCCCCCGCCGGGTCCTCGGCGAACGCGGCCCGCAGCGCCCCGCGCTCCCGCCAGGCCCGGACACCCAGGTACACGAGGTAGGCGGCGCCGGCGAGCTTGAGCGCCGTGAACACCAGCACCGAGCGCTCGACGACCGAGCCGACCCCGAACGCCACCGCCAGGACCAGCACATAGGCCCCGGCGGTGTTGCCCGCCACGGTCGTCAGGGCGGCCCGCCGGCCCTGGGCGAGGGCCCGGCCGACGACGAACAGCACGCTGGGTCCGGGGACCACGATCAGCAGGAACGACATGGCCGCGAAGGCGAGGAGACGGTCGGTGGGCACCATGCCGCCATCGAAGCAGCGCCCGCCCCCGCTCGGCCAGCCGTTTTTCTCAGGCGGCGGCCCCGCCGTCCAGCACCGGGCCGGTACCGACGGCCGTGCGGACCGGGTACGTCCTCACCCGTACCGACTCGTCGTCCAGGCACTGCCCGGAGGCGAGGTCGAACCGCTGCTTCAGCAGCGGGGAGGCCACGAAGGGCCGCCCCTGATGGGTGCCGGTCAGTCCCCGGGAGAGGACCCCGGCCCCGCTGAACGGGTCGCGGTTGTCGATGGCGTACAGCGTGCCGGCGCGGTCGCGGAAGAGGGCCGCCTGGCTGCCGTCCGGCAGCAGGGCCGCCACTCCGCGGCCCGGGAGCAGCCGGCTCAGGTCGCAGACCGTGAACCAGGTGTCCTCACCGGAGTCCAGCTGGAGCTGGACCTTGAGGTCGGTCGTCTCGGGGGCCAGGGTCATCGCTGGGCGCTTCCTTCCAGGGGGCGGCGGCCGATGGACAGCAGCGGCAGGTCGGGCTTGATCTGGTCGCGCTCGGGGACGAAGCCGACGACCGGGTCGGGGGTGTCCGGCGCGTTCACGAAGGACACGAACCGGGCCAGCTTCTCGGGGTCGTTGATGGTCTCGGCCCACTCGTCGCGGTAGTGGTCGACATGGGCCGCCATCAGGGACTCCAGCTCCTCGCAGATCCCGAGGGAGTCCTCGACGACCACGTCCCGCACGTGGTCCAGGCCGCCCGGGATCCGCTCCAGCCAGGTCGAGGTGCGCTCCAGCCGGTCGGCGGTGCGGATGTAGAACATCAGGAACCGGTCGATCAGGCGGATCAGTTCGGCGTCGGAAAGGTCCTGGGCGAGCAGGTCCGCGTGGCGCGGGGTGGCGCCGCCGTTGCCGCCGACGTAGAGGTTCCAGCCGTTGGCGGTGGCGATCACGCCGAAGTCCTTGGACTGGGCCTCGGCGCACTCGCGCTGGCAGCCCGAGACCGCCGACTTGAGCTTGTGGGGTGACCTGAGCCCTCGGTAGCGCAGCTCCAGGTCGATCGCCATCCGGACGGAGTCCTGGACGCCGTAGCGGCACCAGGTCTGGCCCACGCAGGACTTCACCGTGCGCAGCGACTTGCCGTAGGCGTGGCCGGACTCGAAACCGGCGTCCACCAACCGGGTCCAGATCAGCGGGAGCTGCTCGACGCGGGCGCCGAACATGTCGATGCGCTGGCCGCCGGTGATCTTCGTGTAGAGCCCGAAGTCGCGGGCGATCTCGCCGATCACGATCAGCTTCTCCGGGGTGATCTCACCGCCGGGGATGCGGGGCACGACCGAGTACGAGCCGTTCTTCTGGAGATTGGCGAGGAAATGGTCGTTGGTGTCCTGCAGCGCCGCCTGCTCGCCGTCGAGGACATAGCCCTCGGCGCCGATGGCCGGGGCGAGGGAGGCGATGATCGAGGCCACCGTGGGCTTGCAGATCTCGCAGCCGTCGCCGCCCCGGGCGCCGTCCCGGCCGTAGCGGTCCAGCAGGTCCTGGTACTTGTTGATGCGCAGGGCGAGGACGATCTCGTAGAGCTCCTCGCGGGTCTGGCCGAAGCAGCCGCACAGGCCCTTGTCGACCTCGACGCCGGACGCCTCCAGCTCGGCGGTGACCAGCTGGCCGAGCACCTTGACGCAACTGCCGCAGCCGGTACCGGCCTTGGTGCACTTCTTCACCTCGGGCACGGTCGTGCACCGGTGGTCGGTGACCGCGCCGCGGATGGTGCCCTTGGAGACGTTGTGGCAGGAGCAGACGATCGCGTCGTCGGGCAGGGCGGACGGGCCGAGCTGGACCGGGGCGCCCGCGCCGGCCGGCAGCACCAGCGACTCGGGGGAGACCGGCGGGACCGAGCCGGTGAAGGCGCGCAGGGTGCCGTACGCCTCCGCGTCGCCGACCAGGATGCCGCCGAGCAGGGTGCCGTCGCGGCCGATGACCAGCTTCTTGTACAGGCCCGCGCGGGAGTCGGAGTAGACGACGTCCAGGCAGTCCTCGGTGGTGCCGTGCGCGTCGCCGAAGGAGGCCACGTCCACGCCGAGCAGCTTCAGCTTGGTGGACAGGTCGGCGCCGGTGAACGACTGACCCGTCTCGTCGGCGGCGATGGTCGCGGCGGCCGTCTCGGCCTGCTCGTAACCGGGCGCGACCAGGCCGTACACCCGGCCGTCGGCGGCCAGCGCGCACTCACCGATCGCGAACACCTGCGGGTCGTTCACCGCGCGGCACTGCTCGTCGACCGCGATGCCGCCGCGCTCGCCGACGGTGAGGCCGCAGTCCCGGGCCAGCTGGTCGCGGGGGCGGACCCCGGCGCTGAACACCACCAGGTCGGTGGCGAGTTCGGAGCCGTCGGAGAGCTTCATGCCGGTGACGGCGCCCTCGTCGTCGACGACGATCTCCTGCGTGCCCACCCCCGTGTGCACGCTCAGGCCCATGTCCTCGATCGTGCGCAGCAGCGCCGCGCCGCCGCCCTCGTCGACCTGCACCGGCATCAGCCGCGGCGCGAACTCCACGATGTGGGAGGTCAGTCCGAGGCCCTTGAGCGCGCCGGCCGCCTCCAGGCCGAGCAGACCGCCGCCGACCACGGCGCCGGTGGTCGCCTTCTTGGCGTACTCCTCGATCGCGAGCAGGTCCTCGATCGTGCGGTAGACGAAGCAGCCCTCGGCGTCCTTGTTCGGGACGGGCGGCACGAACGGGAAGGAGCCGGTGGCGAGGACGAGCGTGTCGTACGCGAAGACCTGGCCCGACCGGGCGGTGACCTTCTTCGCGGCGCGGTCGATCGTCTCGGCCGGGTCACCGACGTACAGCTCGATCGCGTGCTTCTCGATGAACTCCATGTCCGTCATGGACAGGTCCTCGGGCGTCTTGCCCGAGAAGTACGAGGTGAGCGCGACGCGGTCGTAGGCGGGACGCGGCTCCTCGCACAGCACGACCACGCGGTGGGTGGCGGTCAGGCCGCGCTCGGCGAGGGCTTCGAGGAAGCGCTGGCCGACCATGCCGTGGCCGACGAGCACGATCGTGGGGGTGGCCCCCGGGGTGGCGGTCATCAGGAGCCTCCGTCGTTGGTGAGCAGGTGGAGCAGGGGGGCGCCGTCCGTGGGGAGCGGCTCCGCTCCCTCCCAGGCGCGGGCGAGCGCGCCGACGGTGCCGAGTTCACCGACGAGCACCCCGCCCACCACGCGGTCGTCGCGGACGACGACCTTGCGGTAGGTGCCTCGGGTGGCGTCGGTGAGCTGGACGACGTCGTCGCCCGGGAGCGCCTCGGTCTCGCCGAACGCGGCGAGGTCGAAGGCGGAGTTGCCGTGCAGCGTCAGCCGGGTCAGCGCCCGGGTGCCGGTGTAGCGGGCGGTGGCGTCCCCGGCGAGCAGTCCGGCGAGCGCGTCGGCCTGTTCCAGCGCCGGGGTGGCGAGGCCGTAGAGCGTGCCGTCGTGCTGGGCGCAGTCGCCGACGGCCCGGATGTGCGGGTCGGAGGTGCGCAGTTCGTCGTCGACGAGGATGCCCTTGTGGACGGCGAGCCCGGCGTCCTTGGCGAGCCCGGCGCGCGGGTGGACCCCGCAGGCCAGCACCACCAGGTCGGCGTCCAGGGCGTATCCGTCGGCCATCTCCACCGAGCGGACCGCGCCGCCGACGCAGCGCACGTCGCGCACCCGGCACTCGGTGTGCACCTCGACACCGAGGTCCCGCAGATGCCGCAGCACCAGCTTGGAGGCGCCCGGGTCGAGCTGGCGCTCCATGAGCCGCTCGGACTGCTGGGCGAGGACGACCTGGGCACCGCGCACGGCGAGCGCGCGGGCCGCGGAGACGCCGAGCAGCCCGCCGCCGATCACGACGGCGCGCACTCCGGGCCGTACCGCCTTGGACAGGCCCAGGCAGTCGTCCATGGTGCGGAACGCGTGCACGCCCTCGGGCAGCACATGATCGGCGGTGAACAGTCCGCGCAGCGGCGGCAGCACCGGGTTGGAGCCGGTGGCCAGGACCAGCGTGTCGTATGCGATCTTCGCGCCGTCCGCGCACTCGACGGTGCGCTCCTCCCGGTCGATGCGGGTGACCCGGGTGCGCAGGAGTCCGGCCGGGGTGGGCAGCGCGATCACCTCGGGGGCGTACCGTCCGGCCAGCACCTCGGCGAGGAGGACCCGGTTGTAGGGCCGGTGCTCCTCCTCGCCGATCAGCAGCGCGGGCGTGCCGAGCTCACCGAGCCGCCGGGCGAGCCGTACGCCCGCGAGGCCGGCGCCGATCACCACCACACGCGTATTCGAGGTCATGCCATTGAGCGTGCGGTGCGGGTGTTTCCCGACCGCATCACGCCTGTTTCCCGCGAGGAACGCTGCCCTCAGCGGGGCCCGGGGGGTGGTGTGAGGGTTTCCGGGGGGCGGCCGGGGCGGGCTGTGAGGGCGGGGGAGGGTTCCGGGGGCCCTCGGCTTGGAGGGCTGGCGGTCTGGTGGCCTTGCGGCCTTGCGGCCTTGCGGCCTTGCGGTCTGGTGGCCTTGCGGCCTGGCGGCCTCGCGGTCGGGGAGTCGGGGGGTAGGGGGCCTAGCGCTTGTCGTGCAGCAGCAGGTCGATCATTCCCGTGGTGTCCTCCTCGCCCCGGCCCTGGGCGAGCAGCCGGTCCATCAGGGTCATGTACGGCGTCAGCAGCTCCGCGCTCACCCCCTGCTCCTCGGCGGTGCGCAGCAGGGTGGCGTTGCCCGCCGCCTGCATGGCGAGGTTGGAGACGACGTTCTTCGTGTAGTCCTCGCTCTCCAGCTGGTCGGCCGTGGAGTGGACGGTGTGTGCCATCGCGGTGAGCCAGCCCTGCAACAGCGCGGCGAACTCCTTCGGCGCGATGTCCTCCCGGCGCACCAGCGCGAAGGCGTGGAAGACCCCGGCGAACATCCCGGTCATCGCGCTGAGCAACGCCACGTCGTGCAGCGCGGCGAACCCCGGGTCGGCGCCCACCCAAGCCGTCCCGGCCGGTACGGCCAGGGTCTCCCGGTGCTCCTCGAAGAGGCCCGGGGAGCCGCTGTAGAAGACGTACGCCCCGCTGTCCGCGCTGCCGATCATCGGCGGTACGGCCATGATCCCGGCGTCCACGAAACGCGCGCCGCGCTCCTCGGCCCAGGCGGCACGGGCGCGGCCCTGGGCCGGGGTGCCGGTGGTGAGGTTCACCAGGTCCCGGCCGGTGAGATCGGCGTCGGCGAGGGCATCACCGAGGGAGTCGTCGTCGAGCAGACAGGCGATCACCAGGCGGTTGGCGGCCACCGCCCGGGCGGCGCTGCTCGCGACCGTGGCCCCCTCGGCGGCCAGCGCCTCGGCTCGGGCGGGGGTGCGGTTCCAGACGGTCACCGGATGTCCGGCGGCGAGCCAGGCACGGGCCAGGGCGGTGCCCATGGCGCCGGTGCCGAGCAGGGTGAGGGGGGTGCGCGGGGTCGGGGAGGAGGCGTTGTCAGTCATGGCGGTTAGCCTCGTAGAGGGTGAACGTCCTGCTCAAGTACGTACTTTCGAGTGGGCGCTTACCTCCGGGAAAGCATCGAGGCAGGGGGACCGACATGGCGACGGGGCGACGGCCGGGGTCGTACGTATGCGGCATCGACGCGGCGATGGACGTGATCGGCGGCAAGTGGAAGGTGCTCATCCTGTGGGAGCTGTCGGTGCGTCCGCACCGCTTCGGGGAGCTGCGCCGCGGGCTGCCGGGGGTGACGGAGAAGGTGCTCGCCGCCCAGCTGCGGGAGCTGGAGGCGGACGGCATCGTGCATCGCGAGGAGTACGACGAGGTGCCGCCGCGGGTGGAGTACTCGCTGACACCGAAGGGCGTGAGCCTCAACACCGCCCTGGAACCGCTGGGCGACTGGGGCAAGAGCAACATCCTGGGCGGGTCAGCGGCTGCCGGTGAGGTGCGCGAAGACGACGACGTTGCCCTGATAGCCCGTGGCGCGTGAGTAGCCGCCGCCGCAGGTGATCACCCGCAGCTCCGGGCGGCGGGCCGCGCCGTAGACCTTCTCGTCGGGGAAGTCGCGGGCGTCGTACACCTCGACGGAGTCGACCGTGAAGACGGCGATGCCTCCATCACGCCGGTCCACCTCCACCGTGCTGCCCTTGCGCAGGGCGCCCAGGCGGTAGAAGACGGCGGGCCCCTCGGCGTTGTCGACATGGCCCGCGACGATCGCGGTGCCCGCCTCGCCGGGGGTCGTCCCGGCCTCGTACCAGCCGGCCAGGTTCGTCCGCTCGGCGGGCGGGACGTCCAGGCTGCCGGACGGGGTGAGACCGAGGCCCATCAGGGGGGCGTCCACCCGGATCGACGGGATGCGGATCCGGTCGGGCGGGGACGGCGGCAGCCCGGGCGCGGCGGACGGCTGCCGGCCGGCGGGGTCGGCGTGCGCCTGGGCGGCGGACGGCTGCGGCGGGGGGTGCCGCTCGGCGCCGCTGCCCAGCAGCCAGGCCCCGGAGCACAGGGCGACCACGGTGACGGCCGCTATCGCGGCGTTGCTGTACTTGCGCACCCGAGCCTCCTGGACGAGCCCTGTTCCCCCTCCGGGCCGCGAGGGGCGTCGGACCCGGAGGGGGAGGGGACATGCGGTACCGGCGGGACGGACAGCGGAGGGTGTCCGTCAGATCCCGTCGCCTCTCGCCCGGCGATGCAGGAGCCAGGTACCGCCCGCGGCGGCGACGGCGAGAGCCGCCACGCCGGCCGCGGTCTGCACGGGGTCGGGGCCGAGTGCGCCGCCGACCCCCGTCTTCACGCTTCCTCGCGGGTGCACCGGCTGCCGCTGCGAGGTCAGCGTCACCACCAGGTCGCCCGTGACCTGGCGCCCGCCACCGGTACAGGCCGCGGTGATCTCGTACGTCCCCGGCTGCGCGCTCGGGGGCACCCGGAACCGGCCGCTCGCGTCCCGCTCCTCGCCGTCCGGGGCCAGTGTGAAGGTCCCGGCGCCGACCGCGCTGGCGTCGCCCGCCGCGGTGCCGCCGTCTCCGCAGGCAGAGGTGTGCACGGTGACTTGTTCGCCCGGCACGGCCGAGGCGGGGCGCACTTCCAGGCTCCCGGCACCCGCGGCGTAGGCCGGTGCGGCGACCGGACCGGCGGTCACGACAGCGAGCGCGCTCCCGATCAGCAGACGGGCGGTACGGCGCATCAATGCTCCCTGGGGATCAGCGGTGGATCACTGCCCTTCCGAGGTAAGGGGCAGCGGGCCGGACGCGCTTCCTGAGGGGCCGTCAGAATTGGGGTGAATGGGTGTCAGGAACCCGGGTATGGGGGCGTGTTTGCGCAGGTCAGTGCCCTTGCGTAGAGATGCCGGGGAAGTGCGTGCGCGGCGCGTGTGAACGGGTGACCCGCTACGGCGCTTGACCTCAATAAAGGTTGAGGTATCACGCTGTCGGCATGACTTCCACCATGGAACCCCTGAATGTCGCCGTCGTGATCGGCAGCAACCGCCACGGCCGCTTCGGCCCCGTCGTCGCCGACTGGATCCTCGACCACGTCCAGCGCCGCGAGGACCTGACGCCCGAGGTCGTCGACGTCGCCGAGATCGCCCTGCCCACGTCCTTCGCCCGCACCCCCGAGGCGGCCGACGCCCTCGCCGGCGTCACCCCGAAACTGGCCCGCGCCGACGCCTTCGTCGTCCTCACCCCGGAGTACAACCACTCCTTCCCGGCGGGCCTGAAGAACCTCATCGACTGGCACTACGCGGAGTGGCGCGCCAAGCCCGTGGCCCTCGTCTCCTACGGCGGCCTCGCGGGCGGTCTGCGCGCCGCGGAACACCTCCGGCAGGTCTTCGCCGAACTGCACGCCGTGACGGTCCGGGACACCGTCTCCTTCCACAACGCCGGCGCCTCCTTCGACGACGCCGGCCGCCTGAAGGACCCGGCCGGACCGGACGCGGCGGCCAAGACGATGCTGGACCAACTGGCGTGGTGGGGAACCGCCTTGAGGGAGGCAAAGGAACGCAGGCCGTACGCGGCGTAGCCCTGCCCGGGCGGGGGCGCGTCCGGAGGCCGCCGAGCCGGGCAGGGGGCGCGTCCGGAGGCCGCCGGGCCGGGCGGGGGGCGCGTCCGGAGACTGCCGGGCCGGGTCGGGGGCGCGTCCGGAAACTGCCGGGCCGGGTCGGGGGCGCGTCCGGAAACCGCCGGGCCGGGTCGGGGCGCGTCCGGAAACCGCCGGACCGCGCGAGACCGGCCCTCGCACCTGCGTGGGCGGCGGCGGTGGCCGCCCCGGGGCCCGCCCACTGCTCCGCCTGCGCGGGACCGAACACCTTCGGCGTACTGACGCCGGTTGCCGGCCTGGGCGGAGAGCGGGGGCAGTCGGCCGGGATGGTCGCGGCCGAACTCGCCCCGGACGGCACGACGACCCGGCCCTGCCGGTCCCGCCCGGTCCTGCCGGACTCACCCGGTCCCGCCGCACCCGCCCGGTCCTGCCGCACCCGCCCGGACTCACCCGGTCCCGCCGCACCCGCCCGGTCCCGCCGGACCCACCCAGACCCACCCGGTCCCGCCGCACCCGCCCGGTCCCGCCGGCCCCCCCAGACCCACCCAGACCCACCGCACCCACCCACCCGCACCCACCCGGACCCGCTCGGTTCACCGCCGTCCCCCAGGCGGCCTGGTGCGACGGCTCGGGCGGCTGACGTGGCGCGGTCGCCCTCCGTCAGGAGGGTGCGGGAAGGCCGGTGCCCGGAGGTGCCGGTCTGCCCGGGTGTTCGGCGTCCCATACCGCACGCGCCGCCGCTATCGCCGGTTTGTGATCGCGGGACCAGTCGGCGAGGCCGGAGATCATGCCCGAGAGGCTGCCGCCCATCGCGGTCAGGCGGTACTCGACCTGGGGCGGGAGGGTCGGATGGACGATCCGTTCGACCAGCCCGTCCCGGCACAGCCGCTTCGTCGTCAGCGACAGCATGCGCTGCGAGATGCCCGGTATCGCACGCTCCAGCTCGCCGTAGCGGCGGCTGCCCTTGGCCAGTTCCACGACCACCAGAACCGTCCACCGGTCGCCGAGCCGGTCCAGCACATCGCGGATCCCGCAGTCGTCATCGCCACACGGCCCCTCCGGAACAGGGGTGCTGAGCTGGGAACTTACGGCCGTGTTCGGGACTGACACGAAAGTGCCTCCTTACGGACCCGCCGGACCCGGCGGATGCTCGGTGCTGTTCTCACCGGCATCAACGCAAGGACTGTTCGAATGATTCTCGTGACCGGCGTTTCAGGAGCACTCGGCCGTCTGGTGCTCCAGGGCCTGACCGCGCTCGGCGGACCCGAGGTGGTGGCCGGCACCCGCGGCGGCGACGGAACGGCCGCCCGCCGGATCGACTTCGACGACCCGGCGAGCCTGCCGAAGGGTTTCGCCGGGGCCGACGTCCTGGTGATGATCTCGGCCGGTTACGCCGAGGACGACATCGTGCTGGCCCGCCACGGCGCGGTGGCCGACGCGGCGGCCGAGGCGGGCGTACGCCAGGTGATCTACACCAGCCTGGCGGGTTCCGGCGAGCGCACGACCCTCGCCCTGCCGCACCGCTGGACCGAGAACCGCCTGGCCCAGGGGCCCTTCGCCACCACGGTCCTGCGCAACGGCCTCTACGCCGAACTGCTCGGCGGCCTCGCGGCGGCGGGCGCCGGAACGACGGCCCGGACCGGCGTCTTCTCGGCCGCCCTCGGCACGGGACGGATGTCGGTCGTGGCCAGGGCGGACCTCGCGGACATCACCGTGCGGGTGGCGGCCGAGGCCGACCGCGCGCTCGCGGCCGGCACCCGCAGCCGGCACGCGGGACGGACGTACGAGCTGGAGGGCGGTACCGCGCTCGGCGGCGACGACATCGCCGACCTGCTCGCCAAGCGGTACGGCAGGACCGTCACCTACCGTCCCGCGCCCCTCTCCGAGGCGCGCGCCGCACTGGCGGACCAGGGCTTCGAGGACTACCAGGTCACCCACACCCTGTCCCTGCTGTCCAACACGGGCGCGGGCTTCCTGGAGGCCCGCACCTCCGACCTGCCCGAGCTGCTGGATGCGGCGCCCCGCCCGGTGCACGACCTCGTCGCTGGCCCCCAGGGAGCCGCCGTACGTCCATGAGTGGTGGCTGCAATCGCTGTTCTCGAAGTGGCTGGGAGCTACCGTGGGCAGTCATATTTTCATCACGGTGTCTTTACTTTCACTTGCATCCCGTCAACGATTCACTCCGGTCAGTCACATGCATGTCGGCTTGTGTGGTCGACTGCGAACAAGTGAGCGCGCACGGCAACGGGACAGTAACTCAGGGGTGGGGCTGTGAAGTTGAGAGGGAGCCGTTGTGCCGACGGCGAGGGTGGCAGATCCGGTCGGCGTCTGATCGGCGCGATCACCGCGTGGGCGTTGCTTTCGGCTCTGCCCGTGCTGACCCCGCTTTCCGGTGCGACGGCGGCCGCTGACGAGGCGATGGCGGCCCTGTCCGAAGGACAGCAGGCTCTGGCAGAGGCTCAGCAGAGCGGTCGGCGGGTGGAGGTGACGGGGGAGCGTTCGGAGCGGACGACGGTCTATGCCAACCCCGACGGTTACACCTTCACCCTTGAGGAGTCGGTGGTCCCGGTACGTGTGGCCAAGCCGGATGGTGGCTGGCAAGCGCCGGACGCGACGTTGGAAAGACGATCCGACGGCTCGGTGGGGCCGAAGGCCGCTGCGGTGCACATCACCTTCTCAGGCGGCGGCGAGGGGTCGACTCTCGCCAGGATTGACGATCACGGCAGATCCCTGGAGCTCGAATGGCCGGGTGCGCTGCCTGCCCCGGAGCTGGCTGGGACCACGGCTCTGTACGCCGATGTGCTGCCGGGCGTCGACCTGAAGGTGACTGCGACGCCCGAGAGTTTCCAGCCGGTGTTCGTGGTCAGGACTCCAGAGGCCGCGGCGAGCGAGGAGCTGAAGAAGCTCACCTTCGGTCTTGATACCGAGGGCCTGGTCGTAAGTGAGGGGGCGGCCGGCAATCTTGCGGCCGTCGACATGGACGGACGTCGGGTCTTCAGGGCACCGCCCGCGCGCATGTGGGACTCGGCCGGAGAGGCCGGCACGGCATCCGGGACGCAGACGCAACTCCTGACAGCGCAAGCGGTCGCTGCGGATGAGGCCGAGCCGTCCGACCCCTCGGAGACGGCCCCGTCGGGTTCGGGCCTGGAGCCCGGGCAGGGCGATGCGGTGGCCCGTATGGACGTGGACGTCACTGAGGACTCTCTGACCGTCGTACCGGACGCGGAGATGATGTCGAAGACACCGGAGTCGGCCTTTCCGCTCTTCATTGATCCGACGGTGAGCTGGGGAGAGTCGGAGCGGACCCTGCTGCGCAGCGACGGCTATGAGTCGTACGGCTGGAGCAACGGGGAAGACGAGGTCGGCAAGGGTGCCGGCAAGTGCGGTACATGGAACGGCTACTACTGCGGTCCGGGTTATGTGCAGCGGCTGTATTTCGAGTTCTCCGCGGCCAGCCTGAAGGGCAAGCGGGTGTTGGATGCCACGTTCCGCGTGACGGAGCCGTGGGCGTTTCAGTGCGACCCACGCTGGGTGGACCTGGTCCGTACGCGCAACATCTCGGACGCCACCACTTGGTCGTCCCGCCCGGCCCACCTGGACTTGATGGTGGACCGCAATGTGTCCGCCGGGCGTGGCTCGGCGTGCGACCCGGACTCGCCGGACGCCCCGATCGAGTTCAACGACAGCCCGACCGAGTCGAACGAGAACCTGACACCCACCGTGCGGGACTTCGCTGCGGGTAAGTTCGACCGGCTCACACTGCTGATCAAGGCCAACGACGAGACCGATACGGCGGCGTGGAAGCGGTTCAAGAACGACGCGGTCCTTGCGGTGGACTTTGTCGGCCTTCCGGCCAAACCCACCAGTGTCGGGCTGAATGTGGACAGCAAGCCGGTGTGCGAGACCGACTCCTCGGATCCGATGGTGGTGGCCTCTCCCACACCGTCCCTGATGGCGACGGCTCAGACGATGCCGGGCGGTGAGAAGGACGCGCAACTGCGGGTGTACTTCGACGTCGATCACAAGAGCGGAACTTCCTGGGTCGACACCCCGACACGCAATGGGGATCTGCGGCCCTCGACCGGTTACACCGGCGACAACGCCAAGGTGAACATAACCTGGTCGACGCTCACGGAAGGCACGTTGTACCGGTACCGGGCGTGGGTGCGCTCCTACTACAACGGTGGCGCGGACCACCTGGCTGGCCCAGCCAGCGCCTCGACCACGGGGTGGTGTTACTTCAAGGTCGATCCATCGCGCCCCAAGCCCCCGCAGATCACGATCGGGAACCCGTACAGCGAGTGCACGTCCAACGCCTGCGCAGAGGCCGGCGGACCGGGGGTGAAGGGAACGTTCACCTTCAGGCCCGCCCTGGCGGACACCACCTCCAACGTCGCCTACCAGTACAAGCTGTCGAAAGACGATGCATGGTCCGCCCCCAAGTCGGGCTCGACGGTGTCGGAGGACATCACCCCCCAGCGCCCGGGACTGCATCAACTGTTTGTCCGGGCCAAGGACTCCATCGGCTGGGGTGAGCAGAACGTGGTGGAGTTCAAGGTCGCGACAGGCGAGGATCCCGTCGCCCAGTGGCACTTCGACGAGGCGAGCGGAACGGCGCAGGACACGGCTGTCGGGGACGGCGCGGACGACGCGAGCCTGGCCACAGGTGCGGTGCGGCATCATTCCGGCCGACGGGGCTTGCTCACCCACGACGCTCAAGGCCTGCCGCTGGAGCAGGCGGTTACGGATCAAGGGCTGTTGCTGGACGGCAGTAGCGCGGGCTACGCGTCTTCTGCCGGCCCGGTCCTGGAGACCCGTTCGTCGTACACCGTCTCGGCCTGGGTGCGAGTGGATCCGTCCGTGACGAAGACGGTCTCGGTACTCAGCCAGACCCCGACGAGCGCAAGCCCTTGGTCGCAGAAGTTCAGCCCGTTCGTCATCTCCTACGGCAGCCGATGGAGTATCCGCGTCTTCTCCACCGAAGGCGCATTCGCTCGGGAGGCCACGTCGACGGTGGCTCATCCCAAGGGTGTGTGGACGCATGTGGCTGCGGTGCACGACAAAGAGGCCAAGAAAGTTCACCTCTATGTAAATGGCCACCGGGAGGCGTCCGTTGATGCCGGCACGTCCTGGTCGGCTGACGGAAGCATGCAGATCGGTCGGCTGATGTGGGCGGACAGCTATGTGGATCACTTCAAGGGGGTGATCGACGAAGTGACCGTGTGGCAGAACGCGCTCACCGACGAGCAGATCCTGGACGAGTCCCGGCTGAAGGTTGCCGAGAGTTTCGCGGGCGTGGAGCTCGTGGGGGGCTGGCTGGCCGACAAGGGCAGCGGCACCACCATCGCGGACACGGTTTCGGGGTATGGCCGCACGATGACCTTGAGCGGTGGCGCATCGCTGAACGGCGAGGAGATCGTCCTGGACGGCGTGGACGACGCCGCCACGGCGGCAGGTCCGCTGGTGGACGGTACCGGGTCCTTCACGGTGACTACCCTGGCCGAACTTGACTCGGCACGCCTGCTGTCCAAGGAGGTCGGCTACAAGGGCCAGCTCGCTGGGCAGCGTACTGCGGACGGCTCGGCATGGGGGCTGTGGTACGAGCTGACCGGTAAAGAAGCCGTACTCGATGGAGAGACCGGCACGGAGAAGACCGTTCCGATCGGCAAGTGGCGGTTCGGTCGGCTCAACGCCGATGGCACGTTCAGCGCGGTGACCTCCGACGAGGGTGCGCTGCTGGATGTCGGAGTGCGGTTGACCGGGGTCTTCGATGCGCAGGCGGGCACGATCAGTCTTTCTTTGGGTGGCACCCCCAACGGAGACGCTCTTGCGTTCACGGCCCTGGTCGGAGCGGGTGAGTTCGCCGTCGGCAAGGCACTTGACGCAGGCGCGTGGAAGCACTTCCTCCCGGCCCGGATCGCGGAGGTCCGTGTGTGGGCGGGAGCCATGGCCTCCTCTGAACAGATTGAGGCTCAGGCGGGTGAATGAGAACCGGCCGGTGCGTGCGGCCAAGCGCTGCCCGCACCAGCCGACGGACGCGGGTTTGTGAACTTCTTACTGATTGCGGACTGGGCGGGACGAATACGATGGCTTTTGGCATAGGCACCTCAAATCGGCACCGCGGGATGCCATGGCACCGTACCGGCCGACTGGTGGTGCAGGCGCTGGCATTGGCGCTGGTGGTGCCCTTGGGGCTGGCTCAGGTGGCCGAGGCCGACGAGCCGGGTGGTCTGGGGCGGCCCGATGTGCCCGAGTCCCGGGTGAGCAAGGTCAAGACGTACGACGGGCCAGGGGCGAAGAAAGCCCGGCAGAAGGTCGCCAAGGACGGGAAGGCGAACGCGGCACAGGCCGAACGCGCCAAGTCGGAGCAGAGGTCTGCTGCCTGGCCCAGGAGCGGTACCGCGACGCTCGGGCTCACCGGCGGCAAAGCGGCCAAGGCCGCGCCGGGAGGCGTCCCGCTCGTGGTGGGCCCCATGCCCTCGGGCTCCGGTCAGGAGGCCACGGCCGAAGGCGACGTGCGCATTACTGTTCTGGACCAGAAGGCTGCCCGGAAGACAGGGATCACCGGTGTTCTGCTGACCGCTCAGGCAGAGACGGCTGGAGCTGCCGAACTGCGCGTCGACTACAGCGATTTCGCCTCAATGGTGGGCGGCGACTGGTCGCAGCGGTTGCGCCTGGTACAGCTGCCGGCCTGCGCGCTGACCACCCCTCAGAAAGCCGAGTGCCGCGAGCAACACCCGCTCACCTCGGACAACGACGCCACACGGCAGGTGGTCTCGGCTCAGGTGGAGCTGGCTGAGGCCGTGAGCGGCGCGCACCCTCAACTGACGCGCTCCGCCGAGAGCACCACATCCGGGGCGACGGTACTCGCGGTCACCGCCGCGGCCAACGGTACCGGTCAGTCGCCCAAGGGCACCGGAGACTACTCGGCCACCCCGTTGTCGGCGTCCTCGGAGTGGCAGGCGGGAGGCAGTTCGGGCTCCTTCACCTGGTCGTACGGTTTCACGATGCCCCCAGCCGCTGCCGGCCCCGCACCTTCGTTGTCCATGTCCTACGACTCAGGAAGCATCGACGGCCGCACCGCGGCCACCAACAACCAGGGCACGGCGATCGGTGAGGGTTTTTCACTCACGGAGTCCTACATTCAACGCAGCTACGGTTCCTGCGACGACGACGGCCACACGGACGTCTTCGACCTCTGCTGGAAGTACGACAACGCGAGCCTGGTCCTGAACGGCAAGTCCACCCGCCTGGTCAGGGACGATGCCAGTGGCCAGTGGCGGCTGGAGGACGACGACGCCTCGCAGGTGACGCGCTCCACGGGCGCAGACAACGGCGACAACAACGGTGAGTACTGGACCGTCGTCACCGGCGACGGCACCAAGTACGTGTTCGGCCTGAACATGCTCGACGGCGCGGACACCCAGCGCACCAACTCCACCTGGACCGTTCCGGTGTTCGGTGACGACTCGGGCGAGCCGGGCTATTCGGCCGGTGAGACCTTCGGTGACCGGTCGGTGACCCAGGCGTGGCGCTGGAACCTCGACTACGTCGAGGACACCCACGGCAACGCGGCCACGTACTGGTACACGAAGGAATCCAACTACTACGAGAAGAACAAGGCGACGACCGCCAACGCCTCCTACACCCGGGGCGGATACCTCAGCCGCATCGAGTACGGTCTGCGCAAGGGCGCCTTGTTCACCGACAAGGCGGACGCGAAGGTCACCTTCGGCCACTCCGAGCGCTGCACGGCCTCCGACTGCTCCAGCCTGACCGAGGCAACGGCCGACAACTGGCCGGACGTCCCGTTCGACGCGATCTGCACCAGCGGCGACACCGAGTGCAACGCCTCAGGCCCGTCGTTCTTCTCCCGCAAGCGTGTCACCAGCGTCAACACCTACTCGTACAACGCGACCAGCGACGCTTACGACCCCGTGGACTCCTGGGCCCTGGTCCAGCAGTACCTGGACGGCGGGGACATCGGCGACAGCTCCGATCAGACGCTGACCCTGAAGTCGCTCAAGCGCACCGCAAAGGCGGGCGACACGAGCATCGCGCTCAACCCGATCTCGTTCACGTACCAGATGCGCCCCAACAGGGTCGACGCCACCGACGACATCCTGCCCCTGACCCGCCCCCGCATCTCCACCGTGACCTCGGAGACGGGCGCGATCACCACGGTGACGCTGTCGTCACCGGAGTGCGTGCGCAGCCAGGTCCTGGGCGCGGCCGAGGACACCAACACCCGCTCCTGCTATCCGCAGTACTGGCACATCAACGGCGCCGAGAACGCATCGGTCGACTGGTTCCACAAGTACCGTGTGCTGGCCGTAGGCGTCGCTGACCCCACCGCGGGCAACGAGATGGTCGAGCACGCCTACGACTACAGTGGCGCGGCCTGGCACCACAGTGATGACCCGTTCACGCCGAAGGACGAGCGGACGTGGTCGGACTGGCGCGGCTACCGCAAGGTCACTGCCTGGACCGGTGCGACGAGTGTGACCCGCTCCAAGACGGTGTCGCTCTACATGCAGGGCATGCACGGTGACAAGAAGAAGGACGGCACCACCAAGTCCGTGACGGTGGACCCGCTGCTGGACACCGACGTGGACTTCACGGGCGCCGAAGACAGCGAATACTTCAAGGGCCTACTGCGCCAGCAGGTCACCTACAACGGCAGCCAGCCCATCAGCAGCACCTTCAAGAGCTACACGCACAAGAAGACGGCCACCCAGACCGTCCCCGACGCGGCCGCCCACATCGCCCGCTGGGTCCGCGACACCGTCAGCTACAGCAGCACTCACCTCACCACCACCGGCAACTGGCGCAGTCATGTCGGGACCAAGCGATACGACTCCCTCGGCATGGTGTACGCCTTCGACGACTACGGGCAGAAGGGCCTGGGCGGCGACGAGACCTGCACCCTCCGCTGGTACGCCCGCAACACCGACGTGGGCATCACCAGCCTGGTCTCCCGCACCCGCACGGTCGCCCGGGAGTGCTCGATCACGGACAGCAACCTGACCCTGTCGGCGAACTCCGACACGCGCGGCGACATCCTGTCCGACACAGCGATCGTCTACGACAACGCCACGGCGATGAGTTGGTCAGCAACTCAGAAGCCCACCAAGGGTGAAGCGACCTGGACCGGCCGGCCCACCGGCTACGCCGCAACGGCGGACCTGAATGGCGATCGGCTGCCAACTGGTTGGCAGACGACCGCGAGGACGAAGTACGACACTCTCGGCCGTCTGCTGAGCATCACCGACACGGCGGGTAACACGTCCTCCACGGAGTACACACCGACCGACGCGGGCCCACTGACCAAGACCGTCGCCGTCGACCCCAAGCAGTACAAGACGGTCAGCTTCCTCGATCCGCGCCGGGGCCTGGCACTGCGCGTCTATGACGCGAACCTGAAGAAGAACGAGAGCTCCTACGACGCTCTGGGCCGCTTGACCGCGGTCTGGCAGCCCAACCGAACCAGAAGCGACGCGGCGAGCATCATCTTCGACTACCGCTTGGAGAACACCAAGCCATCCTGGGTGTCGACCTCGACGCTGAAGAAGGACGGCACCACCCACAACACCACCTACACGCTGTACGACTCCCTGCTGCGTCCGCTGCAGACCCAGTCGCCGACGCCGCAGGGCGGGCGCCTGCTGACCGATACCCGTTACGACACCCGTGGCCTCGCCTACGAGACGTACGCGGACATCTTCGACACGACCAGTACGCCCAACGGCACCTACACACGGGCCGAGTACGGCGAAGCGCCTGTGCAGACCGGGACGGTCTTCGACGGCGCGGGTCGGCCGACGACCAGCACCTTGTACGTCTACGGAGTCAAGAAGTGGTCCACGACCACGAGCTACACCGGTGACTCGGTCGCGACGACCGCTCTGGAAGGCGGGTCTGCCCAGCGCACGATCACCGACATACGCGGCCGGACGACGCAGACCCGCCAGTACGCGAACGAAAGCCCGGCCGACGCCTCGTTCGGCACCGGGCCCGGCACCTCGTACGCGACCACCAAGTTCACCCACACCCTGGACGGCCTCCCGAGGTCCATCACCGGCCCGGACAACGCCGAGTGGACGTACACATACGATCTGTTCGGCCGCCAGGTCAGCGCTGGCGACCCGGACAGTGGCACCACGCTCACCGAGTACGACGACCTGGATCGGCCCATCCGGATCACTGATGCCCGCAACAAGTCGATCGTCACCGACTACGACGAACTCAGCCGTGTCACGGGAACCTGGAAGAGTTCGAAGACGGATGCCAACCAGCTCACCAGCTACACCTACGACACGCCCCTCAAGGGCCTGCCCACCTCTTCCACCCGGTACGTGGGCGGCAAGTCAGGCCAGGCCTACAAACAGACCGTCACCGCGTACGACAGTCTCGGCCGGGCCACCCACACCCAGCTGGAACTACCCGCCGACGACGCGTTCGTCAAGGCGGACCCGTCGTTGTCCAAGCTGGCCTATGAGACGTACTTCAACCTCGACGGAACCCAGCAGTACGACCGGCAGCCCGCAATGGGCGGCTTGCCGTCGGAGACCATCGGCTTCACATACGACGACCTGGGAAATCTGGCCTCGATCGGCGGCTCGACGGGCTACCTGCGTGATGTGTCGTACTCGGCGCTCTCCCAGCCGCAACTGCTGACACTGGGGACAGGCGGCACGGGCGCCAAGAACATCTACGTCTCCAACCGCTTCGAGGAGGGCACCGGCCGCCTGCTCCGCAGTCACGTCACGGACCAGACCCACCCGTACATGCTGCAGGACCTGAACTACCGCTACGACCAGTCCGGAAACGTCACCGCGATCACGGACCCGACCACGCTGGGCGGCACCAGTAGCGCGGAGACGCAGTGCTTCGCATACGACGGCTATCAGCGCCTGGTCGAGGCGTGGACGCCGTCCTCGCAGGACTGCTCCGCCACCCGCACAGGATCCGCGCTCTCGGGCCCGGCCCCGTACTGGACCAGCTATACCTACAACGCCGCGGGCCAGCGCCTGACCGAGACCCAGCACGGGGTCGGGATCCGCACGGGGCAGGACACCGAGCGTGCCTACGACTACCCCCCGGCGGGCGCGGCCCAGCCGCACACCCTGACCTCGGTGAGCACGACCGGCGACGGTACCCGGACACAGTCGTTCAGCTACGACGACGCGGGAAACACCGAGCGGCGCGCCACGACGGTGTCCCACCAGTACCTGCGGGCGGGTTCGAAGCTCACGGCAGGCCAGGAGGTGCGCAGCCAGCGCGCCCGCATGGTCATGGAGAAGGACGGCGACCTGGCCATCTATGACCGCGACACCGGCAAACTGCGCTGGCACACCAACACCGGGGGTAATGCCGGCGCATGGGCAACCATGCAGGACGACGGCAACTTCGTCGTGTACAGCGCCGCCGGTACCTCGCTGTGGTCCACGAAGACCGCCGTCGGCGCCGGCTCAGGTCACTTCGCCACACTCCAGGACAGCGGCAGCTTCGCCGTTTACGACGCCGCCTGGAAGCTGAAGTGGAGCGCCGGTTCCTGGATTGGCACCGCACCCGTCTCCTCCGGTACCCACTCACACACCTGGGACGACGAAGGCCACCTCGCCACCAGCACCGCACCCAACAACATCGTCACCAAGTACCTCTACGACGCCGCCGGCAACCTGCTGATCCGCGCAACGGAGAACGGCGAACGAGTTCTGTACGCCGGCGCCACAGAACTACACCTCAGGGCAGATGGCACGACCTGGGCCCAGCGCTACTACGCCGGGGGCGGTGTGACAGCAGCGCTCCGTTCCAACGAGTCAGGCACGAGCACCTTCGCCTACCTGACCGGGGACCATCACGGCACCAGCACCCTCGCCATTACCCCGAACACCACCCAGACCTTTACCAGACGACACCTCACCCCCTTCGGCGCCGACCGAGGCGCTCCTGGTGGCGACACCACCACCTGGCCCGACGACAAGGGCTTCCTCGGTAAAACCCGAGACACCACCACAGGCCTGACCCACATCGGTGCTCGCGAATACGACTCGGCCCTTGGCCAGTTCTTGTCCGTCGACCCCATCCTCGACCCGGCAGATCCGCATTCCCTCAACGGTTACAGTTACGCTGGCAACAACCCCGTCACCCATTCAGATCCCACGGGCCTGTTCTGTGACGGCTGCAGCATCGGCAACCCCGACACTGCCTGGATTCCGGAAAATGGGCCTGGCTGCACGACCGAGGGCTGCTACGACAAGGACGGGAGCCCGACCGGTAACGCGGGCAGCAGCGGCACCGCGACGTCCGACAGCGGCACGAACGACAACAGCAGCGGCAAGCTCATCGTTCAGGGGACCCCCATCCCCACAGAGGAAGAACTGATCTACAGAGGCGCGATCTTCCCTGGCGACACCTATGAGGAGGCGCTGCATAAATGGAGCATAGGTACATGTCAGGGCTCCAGTGCCACGCACCCTAAGTACGCTGCCTTCTGCGTCACAGCGAAAGACAACGGTTTGCTCGAAACCGGTAACGACCCGTTCGGTGTCGACGCGAATATCAACTGCATCACAGGCAAGGGCGACTGCGTCGAAGCAATCGTCACAGACGCGCTCTATGTCGTTGGCGCGTTCTTCGGACGCCTCATGAGGGGTGCAGTACCCGCAGCAGCTGCCAGCGGAAAATCAATCAGTGGGACCCTTGCCCGCCTGGGGAACTGTGCCAAGTGCTTCCTTGCTGGAACAGATGTCCTCATGGCCGACGGCTCGACCAAGGACATCGAGGACGTCAAACCCGGTGACAAGGTCCAGGCCACCGACCCCGAAACCGGCGAAACCGGACCCCGGGAAGTCACCCACCTCATCGTCACCGAGGACGACAAACACTTCAACGAGCTCTCAATTGCCACGGCGAACGGCATCGAAAAGCTCACGGCAACCCACGAACACCCCTTCTGGTCACCCTCCGAGCACGACTGGGTCGAAGCCGCTTCGCTCACCCCGGGCATGACGTTGCTCACCGACGACGGCGACACGGTGATCGTCACCGCCAACCGCCCCTACACCCAGCATGCGCGCACGTACAACCTCACCGTGGACGACCTCCACACGTACTATGTGCTGGCGGGAGAAACTCCGGTACTGGTTCACAATGCAAACTGCTTCACGCCGCCTGCGAGCTACCTGAACCGTCATGGGGAGCTGACGAACGGCACATACACCGTCAGCTACCCGGCAATGCTGAAGCACCTCCCGGGTTCGTCAGGTCCGACAAAGAGCGTCTTCCTCAAGGGCGTGGATGCGGAAAAGGCAACGCTGGACGCTGCCGCCTATGCTGACGCCCATGGACTATGGGCTGGAAACAAGGCCAAGGTGTATGTCACGAATGGGCCTGTTGGGGTTGTCGGAAGGACTGGGGAATTGACTCACTACATAAATGTCTACCGGAATGCTCGGGGTGCTATCCATGGGAGCCCCGGGGGTGCACCGTGATCAATGTCTCGGATGCGCTGGCGCAGTTGGGTGATCCGCCGGTCACCTGGTGCGAAGAGGTCGCAGTCGAGATCGCCGACTATCTGGCCCGATCGGTTGGAGGGGTTGTCGATTGGGATAAAGAAGCCGACGAGGAATGGCTGAGTGTCCTGGTCCGGGACGCTCGCGTGGCAATGGTGTCCACAACGCTGCGATTGATCGTCGCCGAGGAACGCACTTCAGGAGACTTGCAGGTTCTCGCCCGGGGGGGAACGGTGATTCTTGTTCCGTCATTCGACGCTCCAGTCATGCACTGCGATATCACAGTACTCGGGCGGGCCTTCGGCGAGGAGGAGAAGCTTCGAGAGCTGGAAATGGAGACCTTCTCGGCAAACGATCTGTGGTTCGCCACGGTGTGAGCCCTGCCGGCTGCGACTGTTCACGGACTACGGCTGCGACTCAGTCGGAGTCCGTGAACAGTCTGCAGCGCGGTGCAGGCGGGGTAGCGATTCGCGGTATGGAGCAAACGATGATCGAAGGAGTAAGAAAGAGGGGTTGGAGTCTCTAGAACTGAGAGATTCAGAGTTGAAGTCCGATTCAGGGGTACCTGCCGTAAGTCTCGACTGGAGTTTGTAGCGGGAACCGGGGATCAGGCTCGCTCGACGGCGACACGGTTGAGGCCTTCCTCGATGAGCTGGAAGAGCAGTCGTGCTCGGAGCGACTGACGGTCGTCGAGAAAACGTTCCGTTCTGCCATCGGGGCAGGGGTCCAATTCCCCTGTGCTGCCTGAGGAAGTGATGGCTGCTACCGCTGTGAGTGCGGCCAATATTCCGGCCGGGCGTGCATTTCCCTAGCGCGAGGAATACCCGAGCATCACGGGCTTCTGACCGCACTCGCCCTTCGACAACAGCGACTTCGACAGATGCGCCCGCATCGCCAGCCCTTGCTGTGTCAGGCCGCGCTGCTTCCGGATACGGGCGATCCGAGCGCCTGTGTGCTCCTCAATGCTCTGCGACACGGCCAACTCCGTTCTGCGGCAACACTCCGACGGTACCCCCAGCACACCGCCCAGGATCAGCCGAACAATGATCACCCGGACGGCCACAGGTACCGCATCTGCCGGCCCGAGCACCCGACCGCACCCATTCGAACGCCCCGCCGGCAGCCACGGCGTACCACCGAAGCGGGATGATCAGACGCGCCCAGCCAAGCCGAGGCAAGCGGTGTCAGGCATCAGGTGAAGCCAGAGCGCCAACCATCAACCGAGACAGGAGAAGCCCGACCAGTGGGTGAGCCAGGGCGTGGCGGGGCGGACTGCAGGGGTGCAATGCCGCACCCCTGACACCGCCTTTGCGCGCTTCAGCCCACGCCGACCGCGCTCCACGCCGCCCCGACCGCCGCGTACTCCGAACTCCCAACCCCGTACAGGTCCTTCGCCGCGCTCAGCGTCGCCGTGCGCGCACCCGCATAGTTCGTGGACGACGTCATGTAGACCGTCAGCGCCCGGTACCAGATCGCGCCCAACGCGTCCCGGCCGATCCCCGTCACCGAGGATCCGTCGCAGGTGGGGGAGTTGTGGGCGGTGCCGTTGATCGTCTTCGCGCCGCTGCCCTCCGCCAGGAGGTACGCGAAGTGGTTGCCGACGCCGGAGGAGTAGTGGACGTCGAGACCGGCCGTCGCCGGGGTCCAGCAGTCCACCGAACTGCCGTCCTTGGAGGGCTGGTCCATGTAGCGGAGCGCGTCGTGCCCGAACCCGTCCCGGACGATCTTCTCACCGATCAGGTAGTCCCCGGGATCAGCGGAGTTGGCCGCGTGGAACTCCACCAGCGTGCCGAAGATGTCGGAGGTCGCCTCGTTGAGCCCGCCGGACTCGCCCGAGTAGGTCAGCGCGGCCGTCTTCGACGTCACCCCGTGCGCCATCTCGTGCCCGGCCACGTCCAGCGAGACCAGCGGGCCGAGATTCGTCCCGTCACCGTCGCCGTACGTCATGCAGAAGCAACTGTCGTCCCAGAAGGCGTTGTTGTACCGGGTGCCGTAGTGCACCCGGTTGTACGAGCCCTTGCCGTCGCCCGCGATGCCGTTGCGGCCGTGCACGCCCTTGAAGTAGTCCCAGGTCACGTCCGTGCCGTACTGGGCGTCCACCGCGGCGGAAGCGCGGTCGGTGGTCGTGCCCGTGCCCCAATGGTTGTCGGCGTCGGTGAACACCGTCGACGGCGCCCGGCTGATGCAGATCGTGCCCAGCAGGCAAAGGTCCGACTGGCCCCCCGCGTCGCCGGTGTACGTGCCGCCGCGCGAGGCGTCCTTGAGCTGGTACGTCGATCCCGAGAGCGTCGTGTCGAGCGGTACCGTCCCGCTGTACAGCGACTTCCCGTCGCCGCCCACCGTCTCCAGGGTGTCCCAGGCGTCGATCTGGGTGCCGGTGCGCGCGTCGGTCAGCACGGTCCGCCCGACCGGGTTGCCCAGGGAGTCCTTGGCCAGGACGTCCGTCCGCCAGGCCAGTTTCGGTGCGCCGTGCAGGGCGTCCACCACGAGCCGGGGCTTGGCGGTGAGCTGCCGGAGCGCCTCGCCGAGGTTGGCGGCGCGCAGGGCGTTCACGGCGAGGTCCGCGGCGCGGGCGGCGGGGAGCGCGGGGGTGACACCGGCGGCCGGGGCGGGAGTTCCGCTGACGGCGCGGGAGGCGCCGCGGTAGGTGCCGTCCTTGGCGAGGTGGACGACGAAGTCACCGCCCAGGACCGGCAGCTGACGGTACGTCCGGTCGTACCGGACGTGCTGCGTGCCGTCCGCGTCCACGACGACGTCCCGCACCTGCGTGTCCTGCGCCGAGGTCAGGCCCAGGGCCGCGGCGTGGTCGGCGAGGGCGGCGGCCGCGTTCTCGACGGCCACGGCCCGGGTCGGCCGGTCGGCGGCGCCCGCGGACGGGGTGAGCGTCGCGGCGAGCAGCCCGGCGGCGGTGACGGCGACCCCGGCGGTGGCGAGACGGGAACCTCGGACGTGCGGCCGTATCCGGCTCATGGATCTCCTCGGGAGGGAGCGGGTGATCTTGTCCTGTGATTTAAGGGGGCATGACAGATCAGTGGCCAGGGCCGTCCCGTGGAGATGTGTGAGGGGTCAGAATCGTTTCTGTGACCCTTCCGTTCTTCGTCTACGGCACGCTGCGGCCCGGCGGGCCGAACCACGACCTCTTCCTGCGCGGCCGCACGCTGACGGAGGAGCCGGCGGCCCTCAACGGGGCGTGGCTCTACGACGGACCCGGATATCCCTACGTCGTCGAGGCGCCCGGCGGACGGGTCCACGGCGAGCTGATCACGGCGCGCCCCGACGCATACCCGGACCTCCTGAGGGCCCTGGACAGGCTGGAGGACTACACGCCGGGGGGATCGCGCAACCTCTACGAGCGCGTCGAGCGAGAGGTGCGCACCGCCTCACGTCCGGTGCGGGCGTGGGTGTACGTGGCCGCGCCCGCCGTGGCGGCACGGCTGCGCGCCCACGGCAGGCTCATCGACGGCGGCGACTGGGCCGTACGCCTATAGCGAGTCCTCCACCGCCTCCACCCGCACCGCGCACACCTTGAACTCCGGCATGCGGGAGGTCGGGTCGAGCGCCGGGTTGGTGAGGGTGTTCGCGCGGCCCTCGCCCGGCCAGTGGAACGGCATGAACACCGTGTCGGGGCGGATGGCGGTGGTGATGCGGGCCGGGGCCACCGCCTGGCCGCGGCGGGAGACCACCGCGAGCGGGTCGCCCTCGGCCGCGCCGAGCCGCGCCGCCAGCCGCGGGTGCAGCTCCACGAAGGGGCCGGGCGCGGCGGCGTTGAGCTCGTCGACCCGGCGGGTCTGGGCGCCCGACTGGTACTGCGAGACCACCCGCCCCGTCGTCAGCAGCACCGGGTACTCCTCGTCCGGTTCCTCGGCCGACGCCCGGTGCGCGACCGGCACGAACCGGGCCCGGCCGTCCTCCGTGGCGAACCGGTCGTGGAAGAGCCGGGGCGTGCCGGGGTGGGCCGGCTCCGGGGCGTCCCCGTCCGCCGGGCACGGCCAGAAGACGCCGTTCTCCTCGATGAGCCTGCGGTAGGTGATGCCGGAGTAGTCGGCGGGACCACCCGCGCTGGCCCGGCGCAGCTCCTCGAAGACCTCCTCGGGGTCGGTCGGGAAACCCTTCTCCACCCCGAGGCGGTCGGCGAGTTCGTGCATGACCTCCAGGTCGCTGCGGATGCCGTCGGGGGGCGTGATCGCCTGCCGGCGCAGCAGCACCCGCCCCTCCAGGTTCGTCGTCGTGCCCGTCTCCTCCGCCCACTGCGTCACCGGCAGCACGACGTCCGCCAGCGCCGCCGTCTCCGACAGCACCACGTCGCAGACGGCAAGGAAGTCCAGGGACTTGATGCGTTCCTCGATGTGCGCGGCGCGCGGCGCGGAGACCACCGGGTTGGAGGCCATCAGCAGCAGCGCGCGAATGTCCGTACCCAGCGCGTCCAGCAGCTCGTAGGCGCTGCGTCCCGGGCCCGGCAGCGAGTCGGGGTCCACGCCCCACACCTCGGCCACGTGCCGCCGGGCCTCGGGGTCCGTCAGCTTGCGGTAGCCGGGCAACTGGTCGGCCTTCTGGCCGTGTTCGCGTCCGCCCTGGCCGTTGCCCTGCCCGGTGAGGCAGCCGTAGCCGGACAGCGGGCGCCCCGCGCGGCCGGTCGCCAGGCACAGGTTGATCCAGGCGCCCACCGTGTCGGTGCCCTTGGACTGCTGTTCCGGGCCCCGGGCGGTGAGCACCATGGCCGCCTCCGGCTCGCAGAACATCCGTACCGCTTCCCGCAGTTCGGGCACGGACACGCCGGTGATCCGCTCGACGTACTCGGGCCAGTGCGCCAGCGCCTCCGCGCGGGCCTCCTCCCAGCCGGTGGTCCGCTCGCGGATGTACTCCTCGTCCGTGCGCCCCTCGGCGACGACCAGGTGCAGCAGCCCGAGCGCGAGGGCGAGGTCGGTGCCGGGGCGGGGCGCCAGGTGCAGGTCGGCCTGCTCGGCGGTCTTCGTGCGGCGCGGGTCGACGACGATCAGGGTGCCGCCGTTCTCGCGCAGCTCGTGGAAGAACCGCAGCGACGGCGGCATCGTCTCCGCGAGATTGGAGCCGACGAGGATCACGCAGCCCGTCTTCGGGATGTCCTCCAGCGGGAACGGCAGCCCGCGGTCCAGGCCGAACGCCTTGATCCCGGCGGCCGCCGCCGAGGACATGCAGAAGCGGCCGTTGTAGTCGATCTGCGAGGTGCCGAGCACCACCCGCGCGAACTTGCCGAGCGTGTACGCCTTCTCGTTCGTCAGACCGCCGCCGCCGAAGACTCCGACCGCGTCCGGGCCGTGCTCCGCCCGCGTGCGGCTCAGCCCCTCGGCGATCCGGTCCAGTGCCTCCTCCCAGGAGGCGGGCACCAGCGTGCCCTCGGAGCGCACCAACGGGGAGGTCAGCCGCACCCGGGAGGAGAGCACCGCCGGCGCCGTACGGCCCTTGCCGCACAGCGCGCCCCGGTTCACCGGGAAGTCCGCCCGCTCACTCAGCTCGACCGTCCCGTCGGGGGCGGGCGTCAGATTCATCCCGCACTGCAGGGCGCAGTACGGACAGTGCGTGGGCGTGGCGGTGTTCTGCATGCCCTCCAGCGTGCTTCGGCCGTGTTACGTGCCGTGACGGCGGATTGTTACGCCGCGTCGACGGCCACCTCCCCGTCGGCCCCCGAGTCCGGTGAGGGACCGTTCACCGGCCGGCCCCGAGCGCCTCCGCGACCCCGGGTTCCGCCGGTCCGAGGAAGGTGGGGTCCGGCCGGAACACCGCGTCCAGCGCGGCCTTGCCCGCCGCGAAGATCTCCCGGGTGCCGCCGTAGTACCAGGTGGCGTCGTGCGCGGCGGCCACCCCGATCCCGTACGACGTCACCCCGGCCGCCTCGCACAGGGCGAGAGCCCGCCGGATGTGGAACCCCTGGCTGATCAGCACCGCCTCGTCCACCCCGAAGATCTTCTTCGCGCGCACGCAGGAGTCCCAGGTGTCGAAGCCCGCGTAGTCGCTGACGATCCGCGCGTCGGGCACCCCGTGCCGGGTCAGATAGGCGCGCATGGCGTCCGGCTCGTCGTAGTCCTCGCGGCTGTTGTCGCCGGTGACCAGGACGACCTTCACCCGCCCGGCGCGGTACAGCTCGGCCGCCGCGTCCAGCCGGTGGGCCAGGTACGGCGACGGCTCGCCCTGCCACAGGCCCGCGCCGAAGACGACGGCCACGTCGGTGCGGGGCGCGTCGGCGAGGGGGCGCAGCCGGTCGCCGGTGGAGACGTACATCCAGGTCATCGGAGTCAGGGCCAGCACACACGCCGCCATCAGCGCCTGCACCAGCCGCCGTTGTGCGGTGCGGGTGCGCGGCAGGCGGATCCTCATGCACCGTAGGACGCCGGGCGCCCGCGCCCGGTTGCGTGACCAAGGTCACTCCCGCCGTCGAAAGCCCAGGTCAGGCCGGTTCACACCGTCGGGGCGCGGACGGTGAACCTACGGAAAAGACCCGTGACCCCCGCGCAACGGCGCGGCAACCTCCGGCCCCCACCATTGGTTCATGACGGCGTCGCCATCACTTCACGACGAGTCCACGTCCCTCGACAGTTCGGCGCATCTCATGAACCGGATCAGCAGCCAGCTCGCCGGCCGGCCCGGCACCGCCGCGCTCGACGGCCGGCGCCGCCCCACCCCGCCCGCACTGGTGGTCGTGGCCCACGGCAGCCGTGACCCGCGAGCCCTGAGCACCGTCCACGCCCTCCTGGAGCGCGTCCGCGAACTCCGCCCGGGCCTGCCCGTACGGCTGGGCCACATCGAACTGAACGAGCCCCTGCTCCCGGACACGCTCGCCGCCCTCGACACGGACGAGGCCGTGCTGGTCCCCCTCCTCCTCAGCCGCGGCTACCACGTGAAACGGGACATCCCCGAGATGGCGGTGCAGTCCGCCGTACGCACGAGCGTGGCCCAGCCGCTGGGGCCGCACCCCCTTCTGGTGGAGGCCCTGTACGACCGCCTGATGGAGGCCGGCTGGGCCCGGACCCCCGGAACGGCCGTGGTCCTGGCGGCGGCGGGCTCCCGCGACGCCGACTCCACGGTGGACACGCAACGCACGGCGGCCGCGCTGTCGGAGCGCCTGGGCGTACCGGTACTCCCCTCCTACGCCACGACGGCCACCCCCACCGTGCCCGACGCCATCAGGCTGCTGACCGCCCGGGGCCACCACCGCACGGCGGTCGCCTCCTGCTTCACGGCCCCCGGCCGCTTCGCGACGGAGTGCGCGACCCAGGCCCCGTGGCTGGCATCGGCCCCCCTGGGCCCCCACCCGGCGATGGCCCGACTCGTCCTCCACCGCTACGACCAGAGCCTGGCGACCCCGGCGGTCAAGGAACGAGCGTTGGCATCGGCTTGAAACCAAGGGCGACCCGGACATACCCAGGGGCGCGGGGAACTGCGCGACCAGCCACAACGAACGCCGCACCCGCCCGAAACGGAACCCGGCAGACGCGCCGGCGCTTAGTGTCGACGCATGGCCCCCGAGAACCACCTCCCACCCCCCGGCTACGACCCGCCCTCCGTGGAACGCTGGTCGAAAGAACCGGACAAGCGCCCGGGCCGCACCGCCTTCCAGCGGGACCGCGCCCGCATCCTCCACTCCTCCGCCCTCAGAAGGCTCGCCGGCAAGACCCAGGTCGTCACCCCGGGCACCCGCAGCCAGATGTGGGACGCCAGCCCCCGCACCCGCCTCACCCACTCCCTGGAGTGCGCCCAGGTAGGCCGGGAGCTGGGCGCGGCCCTCGGCTGCGACCCGGACCTCGTCGAGGCCGCCTGCCTGGCCCACGACCTCGGCCACCCCCCGTTCGGCCACAACGGCGAACAGGCTCTCAACGAATTCGCCCAGGACGTCGGCGGATTCGAGGGCAACGCCCAGTCGCTGAGGCTCCTCACCCGGATCGAGCCCAAGCGGTTCACCCCCCAGGGCTCCGTCGGACTCAACCTCACCCGCGCCACCCTCGACGCCGCCACCAAGTACCCCTGGCCCCGCGGCGCCCACCCCACCGACCCCACGTCCGTGAAGTTCGGCGTCTACGACGACGACCGGCCCGTCTTCGACTGGGTCCGCGAGGGCGCCCCCGGCACCCGCGCCACCTTCGAGGCCCAGGTGATGGACTGGGCCGACGACGTGGCGTACTCCGTGCACGACGTCGAGGACGGCCTGCACGCCGGCCACATCGACCCCAACTGCCTGCACGCCGAACCCGAACGCGAGGCGGTCTTCGCGGTGGCCGTCGGACGGTACGTCCCGGCGGACACCGACCCGGCCGAACTCGCCGCCGCCCTCGACCGGCTCCAGGACCAGGAGTGGTGGCCGCACGGCTACGACGGCACCGCCGCCGCCCAGGCCCGCCTCAAGGACGCCACCAGCCAGCTCATCGGCCGCTTCTGCCTCGCCGCGGAGGGCGCCACCCGCGCCGCCCACGGCTCCGGGCGGCTCACCCGGTACGGCGCCGAACTCGTCGTCCCCCGGGACATCCGGCTGGAGTGCGCGGTCCTGAAGGCCGTCGCCGACCGGTACGTCATGCAGCGGGCCGAGCAGGAGCTGCTGCGGGCCGATCAGCGGATCGTCGTGGCCGAACTGGCCGAGGCGCTGACCGCGCGGGCGCCGGAGGGGCTGGACCCCCAGTTCCGGGCGCTGTTCGACCGGGCGCCCGACGACCGGGAGCGCAAGCGGGTGATCGTGGACCAGATCGCGTCCCTCACCGACGCCTCGGCCCGTTCGCTTCACGTACGCCTTACGGGGCACGCGTGAGAGTGAGGGGGCGTGCGTGACATGCAACGCGCCCGAATGTGACCCTCCGTGGCCTGATCGGGCCACTCCCTCTTCCCCCATCACACTCCGTGCGGGACGCTCCCAAGTGGCGACACCCTTACGAGGAGGCATCAAGTGGTCGACGCGGATCAGACATTCGTCATCGTCGGAGGAGGACTCGCCGGCGCGAAGGCGGCCGAGACGCTGCGCGCGGAGGGCTTCACGGGCCGCGTGATACTGATCTGCGACGAGCGCGACCACCCCTACGAGCGTCCGCCGCTCTCCAAGGGCTATCTGCTCGGCAAGGAGGAGCGCGACAGCGTCTTCGTGCACGAGCCCGGCTGGTACGCGCAGCACGACGTCGAGCTGCACCTCGGGCAGACCGTCGACAGGATCGACCGTACGGCGAAGACGGTCCGCTTCGGCGAGGACGGCACGGTCGTCCACTACGACAAGCTGCTGCTCGCCACCGGCGCCGAGCCCCGGCGCCTGGACATCCCGGGCACCGACCTGGCCGGCGTGCACCATCTGCGCCGGCTCGCGCACGCCGAACGGCTCAAGGGCGTCCTGGCCGCGCTCGGCCGGGACAACGGCCACATCGTGATCGCCGGGGCCGGCTGGATCGGCCTGGAGGTAGCGGCGGCGGCCCGGGAGTACGGCGCCGAGGTCACCGTCGTCGAGCCGGAGCCGACCCCGCTGCACGGCGTCCTCGGCCCGGAGCTCGGCCAGCTCTTCGCCGAGCTGCACCGGGAGCGCGGGGTGCGCTTCCACTTCGGGGCGCGGCTGACGGAGATCATCGGGCAGGACGGCGTGGTGCTGTCCGCGCGCACGGACGACGGCGAGGAACACCCCGCGCACGACGTGCTGGCGGCGATCGGGGCGGCGCCGCGGACCGGCCTCGCGGAGGCGGCGGGCCTGGAGATCGCCGACCGCGCCCACGGCGGCGGACTCCTCGTCGACGAACGGCTGCGCACCTCCGACCCCGACATCTACGCCGCCGGCGACGTCGCGTCCTTCCCGCACCCCCTGTTCGGCACCCGCCTGCGCGTCGAGCACTGGGCCAACGCCCTCAACGGCGGCCCGGCCGCGGCCCGCGCGATGCTCGGCCGGGACGTCGTCCACGACCGGGTGCCCTACTTCTTCTCCGACCAGTACGACCTGGGGATGGAGTACTCCGGCTGGGCGCCCCCCGGCTCCTACGACGAAGTGGTGATCCGAGGGGACGCGGGCAAGCGGGAGTTCATCGCGTTCTGGCTGAAGGAGGGCCGGGTGCTGGCCGGGATGAATGTGAATGTGTGGGACGTCACAGACCCGGTCCAGCGGCTGATCCGCTCCCGGGCCCGGGTGAACACCGAGGCGCTGGCGGACCCGCACACAGCGCTCGAAAGCCTCATCCCTTAGCTGTCGGTCCGTCCCCGTAGAATTCACGCGTGGCAGGACGGATCAATGACGAGGACGTGAAGGCGGTTCGGGACGCGGTCCCGATCGACGCCGTGGTGTCCGAGTACCTCCAGCTGCGCAACGCCGGCGGCGGAAACCTCAAGGGGCTCTGCCCGTTCCACGACGAGAAGTCGCCCTCCTTCCAGGTCAGCCCGAGCAAGGGGCTCTTCCACTGCTTCGGCTGCCAGGAGGGCGGCGACACCATCACGTTCGTGATGAAGGTCGACCACCTCTCCTTCTCCGAGGCGGTCGAGCGCCTCGCCGGCCAGGCCGGCATCACCCTGCGTTACGAGGAGGGCGGCTACAACCCCTCCCACCAGCGCGGCGAGCGGATCCGGCTGGTCGAGGCCCACAAGATCGCCGCCGAGTGGTACGCCGAGCAGCTCGCCGCCAGCCCCGAGGCCGAGACCGGCCGGGTGTTCCTCGCCGAGCGCGGCTTCGACCAGGCCGCCGCCGTCCACTTCGGCGTCGGCTACAGCCCGCAGGGGTGGGACCACCTCACCCGCTATCTGCGCGGCAAGGGCTTCTCCGACAAGGAACTGATCCTCTCCGGCCTCTCCCAGGAGGGCCGCCGCGGCCCCATCGACCGCTTCCGGGGCCGGCTGATGTGGCCCATCCGCGACATCGGCGGCGAGGTCGTCGGCTTCGGCGCGCGCAAGCTGTACGAGGCGGACAACGGCCCGAAGTACCTCAACACCCCCGACACCGCGATCTACCGCAAGAGCCAGGTCCTCTACGGCATCGACCTGGCGAAGAAGGAGATCGCGAAGTCCTCCCGCGCGGTCGTCGTCGAGGGCTACACCGACGTCATGGCCTGCCACCTCGCCGGAGTCCCGACGGCCATCGCGACCTGCGGCACCGCCTTCGGCGGCGACCACATCAAGATCCTGCGCCGGCTGCTGATGGACAACGGCTCGGCCCGGGTGATCTTCACCTTCGACGGTGACGCGGCCGGCCAGAAGGCGGCCCTGCGCGCCTTCGAGGACGACCAGAAGTTCGCCGCCGAGACCTACATCGCCATCGCCCCCGACGGCATGGACCCCTGCGAGCTGCGCCTGGCCAAGGGCGACGAGGCCGTCGCCGACCTGGTCGAACCCCGCACCCCGCTCTTCGAGTTCGCGCTCCGCCAGATCGTCCTGCGCTACGACCTGGACACCCCGGGCGGCCGGGCCGCGGCACTGGACGAGGCCGCGCCCATCGTCGCCCGCATCAAGAACAGCGGCGCCCAGCACGAGGTCGCCGTCCAGCTGGCCGGCATGCTCGGCATCCTCGACACCCAGTTCGTGGTCAAGCGGGTGGCCCAGCTGGCCCGTTGGGCCCGGGACCGCGGCGGCAAGGGCCCGGCCCCGGCGCGCGGCCCGCGACAGCCGTACGACGCCGCCCCCCGGCCCCAGGCGGCGGGCCCGGCGCTCAACCTCCGCAACCCCGTCTACGCCACCGAGCGCGAACTGCTCAAGCTCGCCCTCCAGCGCCCCGAGCTGGTCTCCCCGGCCTTCGACGCGTACGGCATCGACGAGTTCACGGCCGCGCCCTACGCCGCCGTGCGCCAGGCGGTCATGGAGGCGGGCGGCGTCGAGTACGGCGTCCAGGACGCGCAGGACTACCTGGTCCGGGTGCGGGACGCGGCGCCCGACGACGCGGTCCGCGCGATGGTCACCGAGCTGGCCGTCGAGGCGATCATGCGCCGTACCGTCGACGAGAACTACGCGGGCGAACAGCTCGTCACCGTCCGCCGCCGGGCCGTCGAGCGCCGCATCCGTGACGTCCAGTCCCAGATGACCCGGCTCTCCGCGGGCGGGGACCCGGCCCAACTCGCCGCGGTGCAGAACGAACTGTGGGTTCTCCAGCAGTACGACCAGGCCCTGCGGGAGCACGGAGCCGCAGCTCTGTAGCCCTGCCGGCCCTCCCGCGATAACCGCGCGGTCACGGACCGAACGCAAAAAGTCACCGCACGCCCCTCGTGGCGGCGATGTGTCGTACTCCACACTGGGTTCCGGTGCCTGAGTCCTCGGAGCGCGGCCGATCCGTCCCCTACGGGTCCCATACCCCCGCGGTTCCGCTCATCGCGTACGGGACGGACAGCGGCGAGGCCGCCGACTCCGCCCCCGAAGCCGCGCTGCCGCTCTTTTCAGCAGCGATCATCCTGGAGGTCGCCCCCGTGCAGACCCAGACCCTCACCCACACCGACACCGGTACCGCCGGCGGCACGGACGCCGCACCCGACGAGGAGCCCGACGTCCTCGTCGCGGTGCCCCCGCAGAACCGTGCCGCGCACCACCCCGAGACCGAGCCGGAGACCCCGGCCGCCCTCGACGAACCGCCCGAGCCGGTGCGCGCTCCCCGGGCCGACAACAGCGGGCCGTCCTCGGACCTGTTCCGCCAGTACCTGCGGGAGATCGGCCGCATCCCGCTGCTCACGGCCGCCGAGGAGGTCGAACTCGCCCGCCGCGTCGAGGCCGGCCTGTTCGCGGAGGAGAAGCTCAGCAGCACCCCCGACCTGGACAGCCAGCTGGCGCTGGACCTGGACCGGCTGGTGGTGATGGGCCGGATGGCCAAGCGCCGCCTGATCGAGGCGAACCTGCGCCTGGTGGTCTCCGTGGCCAAGCGGTACGTCGGCCGTGGCCTGACCATGCTGGACCTGGTGCAGGAGGGAAACCTGGGCCTGATCCGCGCGGTGGAGAAGTTCGACTACGCCCGCGGCTACAAGTTCTCCACGTACGCCACCTGGTGGATCCGCCAGGCCATGTCCCGGGCCCTGGCCGACCAGGCCCGCACGATCCGCGTCCCGGTCCATGTGGTGGAGCTGATCAACCGGGTGGTCCGGGTGCAGCGCCGCATGCTGCAGGAACGCGGCTACGAGCCGACCCCGGAGGAAGTGGCCGGCCAGCTGGACCTCGCGCCGGAGCGGGTGAGCGAGGTGCTGCGGCTGGCCCAGGAGCCGGTGTCCCTGCACGCCCCGGTGGGCGAGGAGGACGACGTGGCGCTCGGCGACCTCATAGAGGACGGCGACGCGGCGAGCCCGGTGGAATCGGCGGCGTTCCTCCTGCTGCGCGAGCACCTGGAGGCGGTGCTGTCCACGCTGGGCGAGCGCGAACGCAAGGTCGTCCAGCTCCGCTACGGCCTGGCCGACGGGCGCCCCCGCACGCTGGAGGAGATAGGCCGCATCTTCGGCGTGACCAGGGAACGCATCCGCCAGATCGAGTCGAAGACCCTGAACAAACTGCGCGACCACGCCTTCGCGGACCAGCTCAGGGGCTATCTGGACTAGGAGGGGGGCCGCCGGACGGCGGCCCCCCGCACGCTCAGTCCACCTCGGCGACCGCCTCCGCGAACTGGGCCTTGTACAGGCGGGCGTACGCGCCGTCGGCCGCCAGCAGTTCGCCGTGGGCGCCCTGTTCCACAATGGAGCCGTTCTCCATCACCAGGATCGTGTCCGCGTCGCGGATCGTCGACAGGCGGTGCGCGATGACGAACGACGTACGGCCGTGCGCGAGTTTCGCCATCGCCTTCTGGATCAGCACCTCGGTACGGGTGTCGACGGAGGACGTCGCCTCGTCCAGCACCAGGATCACCGGATCCGACAGGAACGCCCGGGCGATGGTGATCAGCTGCTTCTCACCGGCACTGACCCCGGAACCCTCGTCGTCGATCACCGTGTCGTAGCCGTCGGGCAGGGTACGGATGAACCGGTCCGCGTGGGCCGCCCTGGCCGCCTCCTCGATCTCGCCCCGGGTGACCTCGCGCGCGGCCCCGTACGCGATGTTCTCCGCGATCGTCCCGCCGAACAGCCAGGTGTCCTGCAGCACCATGCCGATCCCGGTACGCAGTTCGTCCCGGGACATCGTCGCCACGTCCACCCCGTCCAGCGTGATCCGCCCGCCGGAGACCTCGTAGAACCGCATGAGGAGGTTGACCAGCGTGGTCTTCCCGGCGCCGGTCGGGCCGACGATCGCGACCGTCTGCCCGGGCTCCACCGTCAGCGTGAGGTCCTCGATGAGCGGCTTGTCGGGGTCGTAGCGGAAGGACACGCCCTCCAGCGCCACCCGCCCGCGCAGTTCCTCCGGCCGCACCCCCGGCATGGGGTCCGCCGACTGCTCCTCCGCGTCGAGGAGTTCGAAGACCCGCTCGGCGGAGGCGACCCCGGACTGCACCAGGTTCGCCATCGACGCGACCTGCGTGAGCGGCATCGAGAACTGCCGCGAGTACTGGATGAAGGCCTGGACGTCACCGATGGACAGCGAGCCCGAGGCGACCCGCAGACCGCCGACCACCGCCACCAGCACATAGTTGAGGTTCGACACGAACATCATCAGCGGCTGCATGATCCCGCTGTTGAACTGCGCCTTGAACCCGGCCTCGTACAGCGCCTCGTTCTGCTCGGCGAACTGCTGCGCCGACTCGTCCTGCCGCCCGAACACCTTCACCAGGGTGTGCCCGGTGTACATCTCCTCCACGTGCGCGTTGAGCGTGCCGGTGGAGCGCCACTGCTGCACGAAGTGCGGCTGCGAGCGCTTGCCGACCCGGGTGGCGATGTAGAAGGAGAGCGGCACGGTCACCAGCGCGACCAGCGCGAGGATCCACGACACCCAGAACATCATCGCGAGCACCCCGATGATGGTCAGCACCGAGTTGATGAGCTGGCCCATCGACTGCTGGAGGGTCTGCCCGATGTTGTCGATGTCGTTGGTGGCGCGGGACAGCACCTCACCGCGCTGCCGCTTGTCGAAGTACGACAGCGGCAGCCGCCCCAGCTTGACCTGCACGTCCTCGCGCAGCCGGAACATGGTCCGGTTCACGGCCCGGTTCACCAGCCGCGTCGCCACCGCCATCAGCAGCCCGGCGACGGTGAACACGGCGAGCGCGAGCAGCAGCACGTTCCCGACGGCGGTGAAGTCGATGCCCTCGCCCGGCGTGAAGTCGGTACTGCGGAGCATGTCGGCCACGTTGTCGTCGCCCCGGTCCCGTATGTCCTGAAGGACCTGCTCCTTCGTCGCGCCGGGTGTCATCTCCCGTCCGACGATGCCCGCGAAGACCAGGTCGGTGGCCTGGCCGAGGATCTTCGGCCCGACGACCGTCAGACCCACGCTGACCACGACACACAGCAGCAGCACCCAGATGGTGAGCCGCTCCGGCTTGAACTGGGCGACCAGCCGGCGGCCCGACACCTTGAAGTCCAGCGAGCGGTGGTCCGGGCCGGTGCCCGCCATCATCCGCCCCATCGGCCCGGCCATCAGGCGGCCTCCGCTTCCGTCAGCTGGGAGAGCACGATCTCCCGGTACGTCTCGTTGTCCGCCATCAGCTCCTGGTGCCGCCCGGTGCCGACGACCCGGCCCTCGTCGAGCACCACGATCCGGTCGGCGTCCCGGATGGTCGCCACCCGCTGGGCGACGATCACCACGGTCGCCTCGGCGGTCTCCCGGGCCAGCGCGGCGCGCAGGGCCGCGTCGGTGGCGTAGTCGAGCGCCGAGAAGGAGTCGTCGAACAGATAGATCTCCGGGCGCTGCACGAGTGTCCGGGCGATGGCGAGCCGCTGGCGCTGACCACCGGAGACGTTGGTGCCGCCCTGCGCGATCGGCGCGTCGAGCCCGCCTTCCAGCCGCCGCACGAACTCCGTGGCCTGGGCGACCTCCAGCGCGTGCCACAGCTCCTCGTCGGTGGCGTCGGGATTGCCGTAGCGAAGGTTCGTCGCGACGGTCCCGGCGAACAGGTACGGCTTCTGCGGGACCAGGCCGACGGTCCTGGCCAGCACCCGGGGATCGATCGTCGCCACGTCCTCGCCGTCCACCAGGACCCGCCCGTCGGTCGCGTCGAACAGCCGGGGGACCAGACCCAGCAGGGTGGACTTGCCGCTGCCGGTCGAGCCGATCACGGCGGTGGTCTCACCGGGCAGCGCCACCAGGTCGATGCCCTTGAGCACCGGCTCCTCGGCACCCGGGTAGCGGAATCCCGCCCCGCGGATCTCCAGATGGCCGTGTCGGCGCAGCTCCCGCATCGGCGCCACCGGCGGCACCACGCTGGAGTCGGTGTCGAGGACCTCCTGGATCCGTTCGGCGCACACCTCCGCGCGCGGCACCATCATGAACATGAAGGTGGCCATCATCACGGACATCACGATCTGCATCAGGTAGGCGAGGAACGCCGTCAGGTCGCCGATCTGCATGCCGCCGCTGTCGATCCGGTGCGCGCCGAACCACACCACCGCGATCGACGACAGGTTCACCACCGTCATCACGATCGGGAACATCAGCGCGAGCAGGTTCCCGGTGCCCAGCGACATCTCGGTCAGCTCGGTGTTCGCCTTGCGGAAGCGCTGCTGCTCGTACTCGTCGCGGACGAAGGCGCGGATCACGCGGTTGCCGGTGATCTGCTCGCGCAGCACCCGGTTCACCGTGTCCAGACGCACCTGCATGGCCCGGAACAGCGGCCGCATCCGCCGCACGATCAAGGTCACGCAGATGCCCAGCACCGGCACCACGGCGACCAGCACCGCGGACAGCGGCACATCCAGGCCGAGGGCCAGCACGATGCCGCCGACGCACATGATCGGCGCCGAGACCATCAGGGTGAACGTCATCAGGGCCAGCATCTGGACCTGCTGCACGTCATTGGTGGTCCGGGTGATCAGCGAGGGCGCGCCGAAGTGGCCCACCTCGCGCGCGGAGAACGACTGCACCCGGTCGAAGACGGCGGCGCGCACGTCCCGGCCGAGCGCCGCGGCGGTCCGGGCGCCGTAGTACACGGCCCCGATGTTGCAGACGACCTGCACCAGCGAGATGCCGATCATCAGGGCGCCGTAGCTGAGGATGTAGCCGGCGTCGCCGTGGACGACACCGTTGTCGATGATGTCCGCGTTCAGGGTGGGCAGGTAGAGCGTGGCGCAGGTCTGCAGGAACTGGAGCAGCACCAGCAGTGCGATGGGTTTTCGGTAGGGCCTGAGGTAGGTCCGCAGGAGTCGTATGAGCACGCTGTGTCTCTCGGAGTCGGCGGCGGGGCGGTTGGTTGCCCCTGGCCCCTATCGTCGGACACTCAGCCCGCGTTACCCCAACTGATTAACCCAACAAGGGTGCGCTACGGGCGAAAGGCCCCCGGATGGGTCTGCTCGCGCACCGACACGAACTGCTGGCGCACCGCCTGTCCCACCGCCAGCTCCTCGCCGGGCTCCAGCACCTGCGCCGCCGCGCCCCGCCAGGCCGGCGGGTTCCGCACGTCGAGCGTGCCCTGCGAGGTCCCCAGCGCCCAGGCGGCCTGCCGGGCGGCCCCGATCGCCGCGTAGTCGGCGGGCTGCGGTACGACGACCTGGGCGCCGAACAGCGACGGCGCCGAGGCCTGCACCGCGGGCAGCTCGGCGGCGGCCCCCAGCAGGAAGACCCGCCGCACCTCGACCCCCCGGCCGCGCAGGACGTCCAGGGCGTCCGCGAGTCCGCACAGCATGCCCTCGAAGGCGGCCCGCGCCAGATGCTCCGGGCGCATCGCCTCCCGCCTGAGCCCGGCCAGGGTGCCGGCGGTGTGCGGCAGATTCGGGGTCCGCTCGCCCTCCAGATAGGGCAGCAGCACCAGCCCGTGCGACCCCGGCGTCGACTTCATCGCCAGCTCGGACAGGCTTTCCAGATCGGGCAGCCCGAGCAGCTCGGCGGTGCCGCGCAGGGTCCGTACGGCGTTCAGGGTGGTGACGACCGGGAGGTGCATGCCGGTGGCGTCGGCCAGCGCGGTGATCATCCCGGTCGGGTCGTGCAGGGCCTCGGGGTGGACGGCCATCACGGATCCGGAGGCGCCGAGCGAGACGACGGCGTCCCCCAGGCCGATGCCGAGCCCGAAGGCGGCGGCCATCGTCTCACCGGTCCCGGCGGAGATCAGCAGCCCCTCCGGCGTCGTACCGGCCGCCTCGGCGGGGCCGATCACCTCCGGCAGCATGGCCTGGTGACCGAGCGCCAGCTCGATGAGATCGGTGCGGTAGGCGCCGGTGGCCGCGGACCAGTAGCCGGTGCCGGAGGCGCCGCCGCGGTCGGTGGTCCGGCGCACCGGCCGCCCGAGCAGCTGCCACACCAGCCAGTCGTGGGCCTGGAGCAGGACGGCGGTGCGGGCGGCGGCGTCGGGTTCGCTCTTGCTGAGCCAGCGCAGCTTGGTCACCGGCTGCGCGGCCTGCGGCACGCAGCCGACGGCCTGCGCCCACGCCTCCCGCCCGCCGAGCGCGTCGACGAGATCGGCCGCGGCGACCTGGGCCCGCCTGTCGCCGCCGACCATGGCGGGCCGGGTGGTGTTGCCCTGGGAGTCCAGGGGCACGACGGCGTTCTGCTGCGAGGACACGCCGATGGCCTGCACCCCCTCCAGCAGACCGCCACCGGCGGCCTCGCCGAGGGAGAGCAGCCAGGCCTGGGGGTCGACGTCGGACGGCCGCCCCTCGACCGGGTGCGGCGCATACCCCTGCCGGAGCACGGCTCCGGTGTCCGCGTCGCAGACGACGATTCGAGTGAACTCGGGCGAGCTGTCCAACCCGGCGACTATCCCCATGGCGAAAATTCTATGGGTCCCGCGCCGCGCGGGCGGCTACGTGGTGCTGGTGCCCCAGTCGTCCTCGGCCGCGCCGTTCGGATGGCGGTCGCGGAGGTGGCGGACGCGCTGGGTCACCGACTCCGGGACCTTGTCGCCGACCTTGTCGCTGACGGCGTGGTAGGCCTTGCCCGCGTAGACCCTGCCTTGCTGGGCCGCGGTCTCCGCGGTGTTGCGCACCGCCGGGTTCTGCGTTACCTGGCGCGCGGATTTCTTCAGCTGCTCGTAGCGTTCGCGTCCGGCTCGTGTGCCGAGCACGTAACCCAGAGCCAGCCCGACGGCGAACGTGAGCTTGTAGCGCATGGCGGCCAGCCTTCCCTCGTGGGCGGAGTACCGATTGGCGGAGCACCCCCCTGCTTGCGCTAATGTATGTGTCGCAGCGAGCGTCCGCCCCCTGGCGAATACCCAGGTAGCTACGTTCGATGCAACGAGGCATTCCTCCGTAGCTCAATTGGCAGAGCAGCCGGCTGTTAACCGGCAGGTTACTGGTTCGAGTCCAGTCGGGGGAGCTCGGTCCTCCGTAGCTCAATTGGCAGAGCAGCCGGCTGTTAACCGGCAGGTTACTGGTTCGAGTCCAGTCGGGGGAGCAGGTTGAACGAGGGCCCCTTGGGGGTCCTTTTTCATGTCCTGATCCGGTGCCGGGAACCGCGCGGGGCGCGCCGAAGTCCTTCAGGGCATGCGTAGTCGACCATCCGAAGCAGGAGATCGTATGAGCGGCTATGCTGCGGCAGACGGCGCGTACAAATGTGCGCGACACGCCGCTATGGGGCGGTAGCTCAGCCGGTTAGAGCAGCGGACTCATAATCCGTCGGCCGTGGGTTCGAGTCCCACCCGCCCCACCGCGCGCCCCTCGTGCAGAAACGATCTGGCCTGTGGTGCGTGTCTCAGCCCGCGGTGTTGTCGGGGTCCGCGAGAGAGCTCAGGCCCGCGATGATGCACTGGAGGCCGAAGGCGAAGTTGCGGTCGCGGATCTGGGTGGCCGTGCCGATGTCGCGGCCCGCTAGCTCCCGCAGGGAGGCGAACTCGGTCAGGCCGGAGCGGACCGCGTCCGAGACCTCCGCGAAGCCCTCGTCCGGGGAGGCGGCACCGCCGCGCTCCGCGGTCGCCGCGTTCTCGATCATGCGGGTCTCCGCGGTGGCGAAACCGCAGACGTACTCCAGGACCAGCGCAGCGGCGCTGTCGGTCTGATCGGGCGCCAGACCCGAGCCGTTCACCACGCGCAGCGCCGTATCGGTCGTCCGCAGGGCGTTCGGGCCGATGTTGAGGTACTCGCCGATCAGCCGGGCGGCCCACCGGTGGCGGCCGAACATCGTGCGCAGGCTGCCCGCCAGGGCGCGCAGCTGCTCGTCCCAGGAGAGGTCCTCCGCGGGCGCCGCGACCTCTCCGAACACCTCGTCCAGGGCCAGCTCCAGCAGCGCGCCCTTGGTGGCCACATGCCAGTACAGGGACATGTGACCGGCGCCCAGCCGGGCGGCCACCCGGCGCATGGACAGGGCCTGGAGACCTTCGGCGTCGAGGAGTTCGACCGCGGTGCGCACGATGCGGTCCCGGCTCAGTCCCGGTGGGCCGGGCTGCCGTACCGGGGGTGTCAGCCACACGCTCGCGGTCCTCGCCGCACCCCGCTTGCGCTCGGCCACGCCCGGCCCCCCTCGGCATCGGTCCGGCACCTCCGGAACCTGTTCGCAGGCCTGTCATCGTACGGCCGTACGCCGCCCGCCCCGGATCACACCGTGCTGTGCCGGTCGGGGTCCTCCGGGTCGCCGGAGAGCACGGCAGCGACGGGGGTCGGCGGTTCGGTGGGTTCCCGTCCGGCCCAGCCGAGCAGCGCACCGGCCGCGACACCGCCGACCGCCACGGCCAGCGCGCCGAGGAACTGGCTGGTCTCCAGGGCCGAGACGAAGGCGTCGCGGACCTCCTCCGCCCGGCCGCCCGCTTCGGCGAGCGCGGTGGGCAAGGACTCCTCGGCGCCGTCCGGCAGCACGGCGGGCAGCCCCGCGTCGAACCGGGCGACCAGGGCGGCGCCGAGCGCGGCCACGCCCAGACCGGTGCCCAGTTCCTGGAGCGTGCCGTTGACGCCGGACGCGGTACCGGCCCGGGCCGGCGGGATCGCGCTCATCAGGGCCGCGCCGGCGGCGGGGCCCGCGGTGCCCATCGCGAACCCCACCACGATCAGTCCCGGCAGGGTCCAGCCGTAGCCGCTGTCACTGGTGGCGGCGATGGCGCACAGGCCGAGCGCGGCCACCACCATGCTCAGCGCGACGGTCCGGGCGAGGCCGATCCTCTTGCCGAGCGGTGCGCTGGCGGCGCCGCTGCCGATGAGGAGGGCGATGGCGAACGGCACGATCCGCAGGCCGGTTTCGAGCGGCGAGTAGCCGAGGACGAACTGGAGCTGCTGGGTGAGGAGGAAGAGGGAGCCGCCCATGCCGAAGGCGGCGAGCAGGCCGCCGAGTGCCGCGCCGGTGAACCGTCGTTCGGTGAACAGGCTCATGTCCAGCATCGGGTGGGACGTCCGGCGCTCCCACACCGCGAAGACCGCCATGGCGGCGACGGCCACGGCGAGCGGGCCGAGGACCAGCACGTCGGTCCAGCCGTGCTCGGGGGCCGCGATGACCGCCCAGACCAGGGACACCATGCCCAGCACGGACAGCGGCAGGCCGACGAAGTCGGGCCGTTCGCTGTGCGGGTTGCGGGACTCGGGGACCAGCCAGGCGATGGCGACCAGGCCGACGAGCGCGATCGGGACGTTGATCAGGAAGACCGAACCCCACCAGAAGTGGGCCAGCAGGAAGCCGCCGACGACGGGTCCGCCCGCCATGCCGGCCGCGGACACCGCCATCCAGATGCCGATGGCCTTCATGCGCTCCTCGTCTCCGAAGACGTGCATGAGGACCGCGAGGGTGGCCGGCATCAGGAGGGAGGCGCCCAGGCCCATCGTCACCCGGGCCGCGATCAGGGTGCCCACCGAGTCGGCCAGGGCCCCGGTCAGTGAGCCGATGCCGAACAGGGTGAGTCCCGCGAACAGGGCCCGCTTGCGGCCGAAGTGGTCGGCCATGCCCCCGGAGGCGATGAGGAGGCCGGCCAGGGCGAGCGAATAGGCGTTGATCACCCACTGCACATCGGCCGTACTGGCGTCGAGGTCCTCCATGAGGGTGGGGACGGCGACGTTGAGAACGGTGTTGTCGAGCACCGTCGTCAGCAGGGTCAGGCAGAGGACCCCCAGGATCCACCACTTGCGGTCACGTTCGGATGTCGCCATGACTGTGCTCCTTCCGGGCCGGGCTCGTACACCATACGATTGAGTCGTACAGTGGACGAGAGGGTCTGGGTGCGGATTCCGGCCAACCTGGGAAGGTCATCCGTGACGGCCTGGCGCTACGAGAACGGAGACGCATCACGTGGCACGGGAAACCGGGGACGAGAGGGACCGCGCCTGGGTCGGCCGGGCGATCGAGCTGCTGCTGGCCGATCGGGCCGCCGAACCGCCCACGCCGCTGCGCGAGTTCCCGCTCGCCGGGCCGCCGGGCGCGGCGCTGTATCTGAAGGACGAGTCGCGGCGGCCGACAGGCAGCCTGAAGCACGGGCCCGCCCGTGATCTGCTCCTCGACGCTCTGCGGGCCGGTGAAATAGGGCCCGGCACCCCGTTGTTCGAGGCCACCAGCGGCAACATGGCCGTCGCGCAGGCCCACTTCGCGCGCATGCTGGGACTGCCGTACACGGCCGTCGTACCCGGCAGGACGGGGATGGCCAAGCGGCGGCGGATCGAGGAGCGGGGCGGGCGGTGCCATCCCTTCGACCCGCCGCTCGCCGTGTACGACAAGGCGCGCTCCCTCGCCGAGGAGTCCGGCGGTCACTGTCTGGACCATCTGGAACGGGTGGGGGACGCCGTCGACTGGCGCGGGCCGGAGAGTCTCGGGGCGCAGATCCTGGGTGACCTGGCGAAGGCGGGGGAGGCGGCGCCGGTGTGGATCGTGGTCGGGGTCGGCAGCGGGGCGACGTCGGCCGCGGTCGGGAAGCATCTGCGGATGCGGGGGGTGGGGACCAGGCTGGCCGTGGTCGATCCCGAGCACTCGGCGTACTTTCCCGGCTGGGCCGCGGACTTCCCCGGGTACACCACCGGTATGCCCTCCCGTATCGAGGGGATCGGACGGCCGCGTATGGAGCCCGCCTTCGATCCGTCCGTGGTCGATCTGGTCATTCCGGTGCCGGATGTGGCCAGCGTGGCCGCGATGCGGCATCTGCACGCGGTCACCGGGCTGATGGCGGGACCCTCCTCCGGGAGCTGTCTGTGGGGCGCGTTCCACGTTCTGGACCGGATGCGGCGGGACGGGGAACGGGGGGCGGTCGTGATGGTGGTGGGGGATGGCGGGGCCACCTACCGGGACACGTACTACGACGACTCCTGGGTCGCGGCGAAGGGGTGGCGACTGGCCGGCCCGCTCAGCGACATGGAGCGCTTCACGGCTACGGGGACGTGGGACGTCGCCCCGGCGGAGTGAGCCGGGGCGACGTCGGGGCGCCCGGTGCGCCGTCTCGGTGGATCAGGCCGGCTGTGCCGACACCGGCAGGCTCGTCACGCCGAAGATGTCCGGGCGCTGGTGGTAGACCGGGGTGCCCACGGTGATGGTCCGGTAGCGGTCCAGCAGGGCTCGCAGGACTATCGACGACTCCATCCTCGCCAGGGGGGCGCCCAGGCAGAAGTGGATGCCGTGGGAGAAGGTCAGGTGGCCCGCGGGGGTGCGGCGGGGGTCGAAGCGGTCGGGGTGGGTGAACTGACGTTCGTCACGGTTGGCCGACAGGAGCCAGGTGACCACGATGCGGCCGGCCGGCACGTCCACCTCACCGATGCGGGTGTCCTCGCGGGTCAGGCGGTACAGGAAGGACACCGGCGGGCGGTAGCGCAGGACCTCCTCCAGGGCCCCCGGGATCAGTGACGGGTCCTCGCGCATCATCGTCAGGGTGCCCGGGGTCTCGTCGAAGCTGAGCAGCGCGTTGCTCATGAACAGCGTGGTCGTCAGATGCCCGGCGAGCAGCAAGAACGCCGAGAAGTTGACCATCTGTTTGTCGCTGAGCCGTTCTCCGTCGGCCTCCGCCGCCACCAGCCGGGACAACAGGTCGTCCCGGGGGGTCGTACGGCGGTCCTGGACGTGGGCGAGGAGATAGTCCGCCATCTCGTTCAGCTCGGCGGCCCGCGTCTTCGCGTAACCGCCTTCCAGGAACTCACCGGCCGTCACCTCGTCGCTGGGCGGCAGCAGATACTCCGCCCAGCGCCGGAACATCTCCCGGTCCGAGGTCGGGATGCCCAGCAGTTCGGCGATCACCACCACCGGCAGCGGCCCCGACAGCTCCTCCACCAGATCGAACTCCGTGCGCCCGCCGACCGAGTCGAGCAGTTCCTCGGTGACCGCCCGGATCCGCGGTTCCAGACCCGCCACCGTACGCGGGGTGAACGCCTGGCTGATCAGCTTGCGCAGCTGTCCGTGCCGGGGCGGGTCGGTCACGGACAGGGACGCCTCCGCGAAGTTCGGCATTCCCGGCTCCGGCGGCGGCGCGAGGGAGCTGAAGTCGGAGGAGAACACCGCCGGTTCGGACAGTACGCGCAGCGCGTCGGCGTGGGTGAGGACATGGCACGAACCGCTGGCCGGGTCGATCCACACCGGTGCCTCGCGCCGCATCCGCTTCAGCCAGGCGTACAGCTCCCGGCCGTCGCCCACCACGGCCGGCGGGCCCTCCAAGGATGCGCCCTCGGGTGTCGCTGACGTCATCGGATCGTCTCCTCAGGCGGTCTGGACGGTGATCGGCAGGCTCTTCACCCCGAAGATCTCGGGGCTGCGTTCGTAGTAGACGGGCGTTCCCACGTCCACCTGGCGGTAGCGGTCGAGGAGTTCGTTGAGGACGATCCGGGACTCCAGCCGGGCCAGCGGGGTGCCGATGCAGAAGTGGATGCCGTGGCCGAACGTCAGATGGGTGTTCGGCTTGCGGGAGATGTCGAAGCGGTCCGGCTCCGCGAAGTGCCGTTCGTCGCGGTTGCCGGACATCTGCCAGCACATCACCGGCACGTTCGCCGGCAGGGTGACCCCGGCGAGCTCGGTCTCCTGACGGGTGACCCGGGCCTGGAAGACCACCGGCGGGCGGTGCCGCAGCACCTCCTCCAGGGCCGCCGGCACCAGCTCCCGGTCCTCGCGCACCGCCTTCAGCTGGGCGGGCTCGTCCGCGAAGCTCAGCAGGGTGTTGCCCATCAGCAGCGACGTCGTCAGATGGCCCGCCAGCAGCAGGAAGTTCAGGAAGCTCACCGTCTCGCCGTCGGTCAGCGCGTCACCGTCGACCTCGGCTGTCACCAGGCGGCTGATCAGGTCGTCGCGCGGGGTCGTACGGCGGTCCTGGACGTGGCCGAGCAGATAGGCGTGCATCTCCTTGAGCCGGCCCGCGATCTGCTCGGGCATCGTGCCGTCGGGGACCGCGCCCACCGGCAGCTCGTAGTTGGTCGACAGCAGGGCCTCGCCCCAGCCGCGGAACAGCTCACGGTCGGCCGGCGGGATGCCCAGCATCTCCGCGATGACGATGACCGGCAGCGGATAGGCGACCGCGGAGACCAGGTCGAAGTCCGTCTCTCCGGCGACCGTGTCGAACAGCTCCCGGGTCAGCGTCTCCACCTTGGGCTCCAGCTGGGCGACCATGCGCGGGGTGAACGCCTGACTGACCAGCCGGCGCAGCTTGCCGTGCCGGGGCGGGTCCGTCATCGTGAGCACGCCCTCGGTGAAGTTGGGGGCGTCCGGGTCCGGCGGCGGCATGATCGCGCTGAAGTCGGAGCTGAAGACGTCCGGGGAGGACAGCACCTTCAGCAGGTCGTCGTAGCGGAACACGTGGGCCGCGCCGGTCATGTCGTCCCGCCACACGGGGTGCCGGTCGCGCATCGTCCTGAGCCAGTCCAGCAGTTGACTGCCGTCACCCACGCCGGTCGGGGGTCGTGGGACGTCGGGTGTCGCGGTGGCGTCCGTGGGTTCCATCGGTCGGGTCATCGCAGATTCACTCCTCGCGGGTGTGGTGCGGGCCGCTTCGCTGGAAGCGCGCGGGGTGTGGGTGGCCGGCCGGCCGCGGCGCCGTAGTGACCGTGCGCGCCCACGATGCGCAGGCGCAGACCGATACACCCCGCGCCCCCTGAAGGCGCGCTGCCGAACCGCATGCTTCCGGGCGGACGCTAGTACCCGGATCCGCCGCCGACCGGCGCCGTTGCCGGAAGCTGACGTCGTCCGGTCAGGAACGTGCCATCCGGGCGTCGGGGCCGGTTCGCCGACCTAGCGTTCCCCTCGAGTCGCAGTCGAACGTCCGCGTCAACCTGCCGGGCGTCGAGGGACGGGGGACCCAGCGTGCACGTGACGGTCGACGGCACCACCCGCTTCCGCGCCTACGGGCCGCGGCAGCTGGACGACATCGCCCGGCGCTTTCCGCTCCCGGACGCCGCGCGGGACACGGTCCGGCTGCTGTCACGGGTGCTGCCGTTCCGGGTGAACGAGTATGTGCTCTCCGAACTCGTCGACTGGACCCGGGTCCCGGACGACCCCATGTACCAACTCGTCTTCCCGCAGGCGGGGATGCTCGCCGAGGCCGACACGGCCGTACTGCGCCGGCTGGCCGGGCGCCGGGACGGCGACCGGGAGGTGGTCGCCGCGGTCCGGGAGATCCGGGGCCGGCTCAATCCGCATCCCGGCGGGCAGCAGGAGCTGAACGTGCCCCGCGACGACTCCGGTCCGGTCCCGGGGCTCCAGCACAAGTACCGCGAGACCGTCCTGTACTTCCCCGGCCAGGGCCAGACCTGCCACACCTACTGCACGTACTGCTTCCGCTGGGCGCAGTTCGTCGGGGACGCCGACCTGAGGTTCGCCGCGCCCGGTCCGGCCGGACTGATCCGGCACCTGCGCGGCCACCCCGACGTCAGCGATGTGCTGGTCACCGGCGGCGACCCGATGGTGATGACCGCCGAGCGGCTGCGCACCCATCTGGAGCCGCTGCTCGACGTGCCGACCGTACGGACCGTCAGGATCGGCACCAAGTCACCGGCCTACTGGCCGCAGCGGTTCGTCAGCGACACCGACGCCGATGACGTCCTGCGGCTGTTCGAGCGGATCGTCGGATCCGGGCGCACGCTCGCGGTGATGGCCCACTTCAGCCATCCGCGCGAACTGGCCACCCCGCTCGCCCAGCATGCCCTGGAGCGGATCCGGGCGACCGGCGCGGTGGTGTACTGCCAGGCGCCCCTCATCGGCCACGTCAACGACAGCGCCGCCACCTGGTCGGCGCTGTGGCGGGCCGAACTCGCCGCGGGCCTGGTGCCGTACTACATGTTCGTGGCCCGGGACACCGGGCCGCACGCCTACTACCGGGTGCCGCTCGCCCGCGCGGTGGACATCTTCCAGGACGCCTACCGTGAACTGCCCGGTCTGGCCCGGACCGTGCGCGGCCCGGTGATGTCGACCACCGTCGGCAAGGCCGTCGTGGACGGGGTGGAACACCTCCCCGAGGGGCGGTACTTCCGGCTGCGGCTGCTCCAGGCCCGCGACCCACGGCTGGTCGGGCGTCCGTTCCGGGCGCCCTGGTCGCCGACCGCCGCCTGGCTCGACGACCTGCGGTGCGAGACGGGCGAGGACGAGCCGCTGCACGCGGCGCTGACCGGCGAGGTCCGGGCGGGGGTGGCGCGATGACTTCCGGGATATCGCCCAACCTCGCCCTCGACCAGGAGGTCGCGCGGCTCCGGGCCGCCGGGCAGCGGGTGCTGCACCTGGGGTTCGGGGAGGCGTGGCTGCCGCTGCCCGCCGGTCTGGTGCGCACGCTCGGCGAAGCGGCCGGGCACACCGCCTACGGGCCGGTCGCGGGACGCCCCGAGGTGCTGGCCGCCGTCGCCGGGTACCACCGGAGGCGGGGGCTGCCCACCGAGGGCGGCCAGATCGTCGTGGCGCCCGGCAGCAAACCGCTGCTCATGGCGCTGGTCGCCGCCGTCGCGGGCGATGTGCTGCTGCCCCGGCCGGCCTGGGTGACGTACGGGCCGCAGGCGCGGCTGCTGGGGCGCCGGGCCTGGGGGGTGGACATCCCGCCGGAGTGCGGGGGCGTGCCCGAACCGGCCGCGCTGGCCGGGACGCTGGCCCGGATCCGGGAACAGGGGCGGCGGCCGGGGCTGCTGGTGCTGACCCTGCCGGACAACCCGACCGGCACCCTGGCGCCGCCCGAACTCGTCCGAAGGGTCTGCGACATCGCCCGCGACGCGGACCTCACCGTGGTCTCCGACGAGATCTACCGGGACCTCCTGCACGACCCCGCCACCGGGTTCCTCAGCCCTGCCGAGGTCGCGCCCGAGCGCACGGTCGTCACGACCGGCCTCAGCAAGACGCACGCCCTCGGCGGCTGGCGGATCGGTTCGGCCCGGTTCCCCGCCGGGGACCGGGGCGAGGAACTGCGCGCCCGTGTCCTCGCCACCGCGAGCGAGGTCTGGTCCTCGCTCGCCGGACCGCTCCAGAGCGTCGCCCGGTACGCCTACGACGAACCGCCCGAGCTGACCGGGCACGTCGCCCGCGGCGCCAGGCTGCACGCCGCCGTCACCCGGGCCGTGCACCGCGTCACGACCGAGGCGGGCGCCCGGTGCCGTACCCCCGGCGGCGGCTTCTACGTCTACCCCGACTTCGAGCCCGCCAGGGAGGCGCTCGCCGCGCACGGCGCCGTCGACTCGGCGTCCCTGGAACGGGTCCTGCTGGAGCGGGCCGGAGTTGCCGTGCTCGGCGGCCACCACTTCGGCGACGACCCGCACGCCCTGCGCTTCCGCGCCGCCACCAGCCTGCTGCACGGCGCGACCGACCGGCAGCGCCGCACCGCGCTGGACGCCGACGACCCCACCGCACTTCCCCACATCCGCCGCGAGCTGGAACAGCTCGCGCAGGCCCTGACGAAGCTGACGGCCTGACAGCCACCGTGCCCACCGGAGGGAATCACATGACCACGGGTGCCGAACCGGGCACACAGCCGTCGCTCGCCGGGTTCAGCGGGGACACCACCGTGTCACCGCCGAGCGGATACCAGCACCGGCTGCGCCAGGACATCGCCGTACTCGACTCCTGGCTCCTCGACTACATCAGTCAGCCGCATCCGCAGCTGCGCCGCAAGGGGGCCGTCTGCCCCTTCGTGCCGGCCGCGCTCCAGGCCGACGCGCTGCGCGCCGCCTTCCACTACGAGGTCTCCGGCAAGGACCCCGAGGAACTGCACGACCTGCTGGAGGAGGAGCTCACCCGGTTCGTGCGCCGGCCCGCCGAGAACTCCCTGGACAGCCTCGTCGTGGTACTGCCGGATCTCGCCGAGGCCGGGTACGCGGCCCTGGACGAGGTGCACGCCCGGCTGAAGGACACCGCCGTGGCGGGCGGCGCCATGATCGGCCAGTTCCACCCCGCCTGCGACGAACGCTCGGTGCGCAACGACGGGTTCCGCGTCTCGCGCTCCCCGCTGCCCCTGCTCGCCGTCCGGCACATGGCCGCGCACGACATCCTCTTCCTGCACGAACTCCCGCACTGGTTCGCCGCCTACCGCGAGCGCTTCGGCGCGCAGTTCACCGACGGCCGGGTCCGCGAGCCACTGATGCTCGGCCTGTACGCCTCGGCCGAGCGCCGCCACGTCCGGCGGAGGGAGTCCTGATGCGCCCCGCGGAAGCCGACGCCGCCGTCGCCGTGCGCGCGCTGCTGTACGCACCGCTGGTCTCGCGTGCCCTGTGCGGCGTGGCCGAACTGGGCGTCCCCGACGCCCTGCTGCCCGGCCCGCGGACCGCCGCCCAGCTCGCCCGGGACACCGGTGCCCACGAGGCCGCCCTCCACCAGGTGCTGACCGCGCTGAGCGCCTACGAGGTCTTCGAGGCGCTGCCGGACGGCCGGTTCGCCCTCGCCCGACTCGGCACCGCCCTCACCGCGGGCGCCCCCGGCAGCGCCCTGCCCAGCGCCCTGCTGGCCCAGGCCCTCACCGCGCGGGCCTGGCAGGGCATCCCGGACACCGTGCGCACCGGGACGCCCGCCTTCGACCAGGAGTTCGGCGCCGACTTCTTCGCGGTCCTCGACCAACGCCCTGACCTGCGTGACCTGTTCGACGCCACGCAGGCCCGGGACGTCGAGTTGGAGAGCGCGGCCATCCTGCGCGCCCACGACTTCTCCACGGCCACCACCCTCGTCGACGTCGGCGGCGGTGACGGTGCCCTGCTGTGCGCCCTGCTGACGGCCCACCCGGAGCTGCGGGGAGTGCTGCTGGACCGGCCCGCCGCGGCCGCCGCCGCCCGCGCCCGGTTCACCGCCGCCGGGTTCGCCGACCGCGCCGAGGCCCGCGAGGGGGACTTCTTCACCGCCGTACCGGACGGCGGGGACGTCTACCTGCTCCGCGAGATCCTGCACGACTGGGACGACGAGCAGTGTGTCACCGTGCTCGCCGCCTGCCGCCGGGCCATGCCCGCGCACGCCCGCCTCGTCGTCGTCGAACTCGCCGCCGACGACCGGCCCGGCACCGGCGCCGACGCCCGGATGACCGCGCTGATGACGCTCTACATGCTCGCCGTGCTGCCCGGCCGCGAGCGCACCCCCGGCGAGTTCGAGGCGCTGTTCGGCGCGGCGGGCCTGCGGCTCACGTCCGTCAGCCGGCTGACCGGACAGAAGGCCCTGTTCGTCGCCGCCCCCGAACCCGCCGACCCGTCCTCCCGAACGAGCCGTGAGCGGAGCACCGACCATGTCTGAGACCCCCGCACCACGCCACCCGCTGACCGGCCCGCAGCTCGGCGCCTACTACGGCCATGAACTGGACGGGCTGAAGTCGACGTACAACCAGGCCTCCTACCTGGAGATCACCGGCCAGCTGCGGGCCGGCCTGCTGGAGACGGCGCTCAGGCGGGCGGTCGCCGAGACCGACGCGCTGCGCATGCGGTTCGCGGCCGACGCCGACGGCCCCGTGCAGTACCCCGGCACACCCGAGCCGTTCGCCTTCCCGGTGGTCGACCTGACGGACCGGGACGATCCGCGGGCCGCGGCCGAGGCGTGGATGCGCGCCGAACTGGCCCGCCCCGTCGACCTGGCGACCGGGCCCACGCACGCCCAGGCGCTGTTCCTCATCGGCCCCGAGCGGCACCTGTGGTACCAGCGCTACCACCACCTCGTGCTCGACGGCTACGGCGTCTGGCTGCTCACCCGGCGCACCGCCGAGCTGTACGACGCGCTGCTCGCCGGCGCCGGCAACGCGGGCACCCCGCTGCGGCCCCTCGCCCACCTGATCGACGAGTACACCGCCTACCTCGACTCCGACGACTGTGCCCGCGACCGCGCCCACTGGCACCGGCGACTCGCCGAGCCGCCCGCCCCGGTGCTGCTCGGAGGCCGTAGCGCGCCCGCCGGACCGGAGTACATCCTGCACCGCACCGGTGCCGACGCCTCCGTCACCCGGGGCCTGCACGCCCTCGCCGAGCGGCTGGGGCAGCGCTGGACGCGCACCGCCGTGGCCGCCGTCGCCGCCCATGTGCACGCCGAGACCGGACGCCGGGACCTGCTGCTGACGCTGCCCGTCACCGGACGTACCGCACCGGCCGCCCGCGAGGTGCCGGGCATGCTCGCCACGATGCAGCCCCTGCTGCTCGACCACGACCCGGACGCCTCCCTCGCCGACTTCACCGCCCAGGTCGCCGAGCGGGTCGACGAGGCACTGGCCCACCAGCGCTACCCCTATGAACGGCTCCGCCGCGAACTGCGCACCCCGGCCGGCGCTCCCAAGCTGTACGGGCCGATCGTCAATGTGCTGGCCTTCTCCGCCGAGCCGGCGTTCGGCGGACTGCCGGCCGTACGGCAGTGGATCGCCATCGGCCCGGTCGACGACCTGGAGTTCATGATCCAGGAGTCGGCCACCGGGGAGCTCCAGCTCAACCTGTGGGCCAACCCCGCCGTCTACTCGTCCGAGACCGTGGCCCGGCACGGCGAGTCCGTGGTGGCGCTGCTCGGCCGGCTGGCCGAGGCCGGGCCGGACACGGCGATGGCCGGCCTCGGCGGGCCGAGGCCCGTCCGCACCGCCCCACCGGTCACCGGGACCGCGGCCGACCTCTTCGCCGCCCGGGTCGCCGCCGACCCGCATGCCCCGGCACTCCTTACCGATGGCGAACCCCCTCTGTCCTACGGCGAGTTGGATGTCCGGGCGGAGGCGCTCGCCCAGCGCCTGGCCGAGCGTGGGATCGGCCCGGAGAGCCTGGTCGCGCTCGCTCTGCCCCGGGGGCGGACCCTCATGACGGCCGTGCTGGCGGTGTGGAAGGCGGGGGCCGCGTTCCTGCCCGTGGACCCCGGCTACCCGCCGGACCGCGTCGAGTTCATGCTCGCCGACGCCCGCCCCGCGCTGCTGCTGACCGATCCGTCCGTCGACCTCACCGCGGTGGAACTGGCCGGACTGCCCCGGATGACGCTGCGCGCGGGTGACCCCGCTCCGGCTTCCCCGGTCTCCGTCCGCGCCGACCCCGCCCACCCCGCCTACGTCATCTACACCTCGGGCTCCACCGGCCGCCCCAAGGGCGTCGTCGTCACCCACGGCGGTATCGCCGACCTCGTGGCGACCCAGCGGACCCGGCTCGACGCCGGTCCCGGCGCCCGGGTCCTGCAGTTCGCCTCGCCCAGCTTCGACGCGGCGTTCTGGGAGACCGCGATGGGCCTGTTCAGCGGAGCCGCGCTGGTGGTGGAACCGGCCGACCGGCTGACCCCGGGGCCCGCGCTCGCCGCGACCCTCGCCCGGCACCAGGTCACCCACCTCACCGTCCCGCCCTCCGCCCTGTCCGCCATGACGGGCCTGGACCTGCCCTCCGTGACCACGCTCGTCGTCGCCGGGGAGGCGGTGACCGAGCAACTGGTGGGCACCTGGGCACCCGGCCGGACCATGGTCAACGCCTACGGCCCGACCGAGACGACGGTCTGCGCCACCACCAGCGGCCCGCTGACCGCCGACGGCGGCCCCGCCCCCCTCGGCACCGGCGTCCAGGGCACCCGCGTCCATGTGCTCGACGACACCCTGCGCCCGGTCGCCCCCGGGGGCACCGGAGAGCTGTACGTCGCCGGACACTCCCTCGCCCGCGGCTATCTGCGCCGGCCGGGGCTGACCGCCACCCGCTTCGTGGCGTGCCCGTTCGGCGCGCCGGGTGAGCGCATGTACCGCACCGGCGACCTGGTGCGGTGGACGGACGACGGGCACCTCCTCTTCGTCGGCCGCGCCGACGACCAGGTCAAGGTGCGCGGGCACCGGGTGGAGCCCGGCGAGGTGGAAACCGTCCTGCGCCGGCACCCGGACGTCGCCCAGACCGCGGTCACCGTCCACGGCGAGCTGCTCGTCGCCCACGTCGTCGCCGGACCCGGTGCGCGCGTCGACGGCGAGGCACTGCGCGCCTACGCCGCCGCGCGGCTGCCGGAGTACATGGTGCCCGGCGCCTTCGTCCTGCTGGACGCGCTCCCGCTCACCCCCAACGGCAAGACGGACCGTGCCGCGCTCCCCGCCCCCGACTTCCGGGCGGCGCCCGTCCCCGAGGACGCCGGCCGACCGCTCACCGGGCACGAGGACCTGCTGTGCCGGCTGTTCGCCGAGGTCCTCGGCCTCGACGAGGTGGGCCCGGGCGACGACTTCTTCGCCCTCGGCGGTCACTCGCTGCTCGCCACCCGCCTCCTGGTGAAGCTCCGTACGGCACTCGGCGCGGAGCTGTCGGTCGCCGACCTCTTCGACGCCCCCACCCCCGCGGGCCTCGCCGCCCGTCTCGCCCCGCTCCCGCCCTCGGGCCCGGTGCGCCGGGAACGGCCGGAGGTGGTGCCGTTGTCGTTCGCACAGCGGCGGTTGTGGTTCCTGCACCGGCTGGAGGGGCCGAGCGCGACGTACAACATCCCGTTCGTCCTGGAGGTGGACGGGCCGCTCGACCTCACCGTGCTGGAGGCGGCGGTCCATGACGTCGTGGCCCGGCACGAGCCGCTGCGGACCGTGATCGGGGAGCGGGACGGCGACCCGGAGCAGATCATCCGCGACCCCGCGCCGGATCTGGTGGCCGTCCCGTGCCGCACGGTCGCGGCGGACCGCCTTCCGGAAGCCCTCGCGGAGGCGGTCGCCCACCCCTTCGACCTCGGCCGTGAACTCCCCCTGCGGGTCAGTGTGTTCCGCACCGGCGCGGACCGGTGCTCGGTGCTGCTCCTGCTGCACCACATCGCCGGGGACGGCGCGTCCGTGCGGCCGCTGCTGCGGGACCTGACCGAGGCGTACGCGGCGCGGCAGCGCGGTGAGGCTCCGCGATGGGCGCCGCTGCCGGTGACGTACACCGACTACGCGCTGTGGCAGCACGAGCAGTTCGGGAAGGGCTCGGGGGAGAGCGTCGGCGAGGAGGGAGAGCATCCGGACCTGACGTACTGGCGCACCGCCCTCGCCGGTCTGCCCGACGCCCTGGAACTGCCCTCCGACCGGCCGCGCCCGGCGGTCAGCAGCCACCACGGTGCCGTGCACACCTTCCGCATCGAAGCGGACCTGCACCGGGCCCTGCTCGGCCTGGCGCGGGAGACGGGGACGACGCTGTTCATGGTGGTGCAGGCGGGTCTTGCGGCGTTGTTGTCGCGGCTGG
>NZ_JBSFVD010000028.1:0-62944 GCF_053592135.1 Streptomyces sp. NPDC002784
CGCCAGTATCAAGCACGGCTCAGTCACTACAAGCGCCGTGGACACAGCCCTTGAAAACTGCCCAGCACTCAGAACAAGCACCGTTGCAGTACTAGTCTGCGAGCGTGACAGAGACGATCGCTGACGACCGCGCGCTGCCGCCGGCCCTGGCCGCGATAGCCCGCACCGAGTTCGACTACGACGACGGCAACGGCATCGACTTCGAGCCGTACGACGCCTTCGACTCCCCCGAGGAGAGCACCGACTGGCTGCGCAACTGGACCGGCAACCACGACCTCGACGGCGCCGCCTTCCGCGTCTTCGGACAGGACGGCACCGGCGGGCTCGCCGCCCTCTGGTGCGTACGGCAGGGCCGGCCCCTCGCCGAACAGCCGGTGGTCTTCATGGGCTCCGAGGGCGCCCGCGGCGTCGTGGCCGGGAACCTGTCCGACTTCCTGTGGCTGCTGGCCGACGGCATCGGACCGATGGAGGCCGTCGAGTACGACGCGCACACCGGCCGTCCGGACCCGACGCTCACCGCTCTCGCGGAACGCCACGCCACCACTCGGCGCCGGACCGCGCGGGCCATCATCAGCGAGGCCCGCGCGGAGTTCCCGACGTACGCCGAGGACATCGACGCGCTCTGCCGCTGACGCGTCCCGGCGGGTCAGTCCGACGAGGCCGGCCTGGACGTGGCTCGCGGCCCGCGTCGCAGCGCGGCCACCGCGGCGCCCGCGTCCTCGGCGTAGAAGCGGAAGGTCCGTGCCTCGGCGGGCTTGCCCAGGGCCCGTATGTACCGGACGGGCTCGGTCAGTTCGACGGTGACCGTCGTCTGCCCCGCCACGGCCAGCTCGCAGACGCCGTTCTCGTCCACGGCCCCCGGCCCACTCTCCGGGAACCTGCGGTCCTGGCGCACGGAGGCGATGCGGTCGGCCGGGATGCGGATGTCGAGCAGGGCGCCGTAGCGGATCCGCAGTGAGCCGTCGGCGCCGATCACATGGGGGCGCACGACGCAGGAGGCGTGCAGGGCGACGACGAACCAGCAGCCCCAGATGTCGAGGACGAGGGTGACGGCGTGCACCAGCGGCCAGGGGATCAGGAAGGCGAGGGCCACGGTCTCCACGACGCAGACGAAGAAGAAGCCGGGCATGACCGCCGTCTGGCCCGGCGCGTAGGGGACGGGCAGGTCGCCGTCGCGTACGCCGTGCGGGCCGCGGCGGGTCACCCAGCGCAGGAAGCTGGTGGACAGGAAGACCTCGTGGGCGATCAGCCTGCGCACGGGCGCCGGGACGGTGTCGGCGAACGCGGCGCCGAGGGCGGCGCGGCGGTCGAGGCCCGCGCGGCGGTGGCCCCGGTGGTCGAGGGAGAGCAGGGCGCCCGCCGCGACCATGACGGCGACCACCGACAGCTCCAAGGCCGACCGTAGGTCCGACGGGATGACCACTCCCCCGGCCAGGCACAGGACGAGTACCAGCTCGCCCGGCAGCAGGGCCAGGCACGACCACCGCACCGCCGTGCGCCACACCTTCGTCCCGCCCGCGGGCTCTCCGATTCGCATGGCCACAAGTAGAGACGTTGACGTTGCGGCAGGGTCAAGCCATGGCCGGAGTGTACGTTCGTACGCTCTGGCTCTAGGCTGCCTCCCATGACTCTCGACGTGGTGCGACGGCCCGCTCCGGCCGAACGGCGGGCCCGGGTGGCCGTCGCCGTGCTGTTCTTCACCAACGGCGCCCTGTTCGCCAACCTCCTGCCGAGGTATCCGCAGATCAAGGCGGACCTCGGCATCAGCAACGCGGCCTACGGGCTGGCCGTCGCGGCCTTTCCCGCGGGCGCGATCGCGGCCGGTCTCGCGGCCGGGGCCGTCATCCGGCGGCTGGGATCGGCGCGGGCCGCGGTGGGCGGGACGCTGGTCACCGGGGCCGGCATCCTCGTGGCGGGGCTCGCCGACTCGGTCGCCTGGTTCGCGGGTGCGCTCTTCCTGGCGGGAGCCATGGACGCGATCACCGATGTCGCCCAGAACGCCCACGGCCTGCGGGTCCAGCGCCGCTACGGGCGCTCCATCATCAACTCCTTCCACGCCGTCTGGTCCATCGGCGCCGTCACCGGTGGCGCGATGGCCGCCGCGGCCATCGCGCTGGGCCTGTCCCGGGGACAGCACCTGGCCATATCGGCGGCGGTCTTCGCGGTGGCCGCGTGCGGCGCCCTGCGGTTCCGCCTGCCCGGACCCGACACCGAGGAGACCGCCGACGACAACGGCGTACGGCCGTCCGGGGCTGCCTTGCCGGGCCGGCGGACCGCCTATGTGCTGGCCGCACTGGTCCTCATCGCCACGGCGGGCACGCTCGTCGAGGACGCCGGCAGTTCCTGGGCCGCGCTGTACCTCTCCGACTCGCTGCACGCCTCGGTGACGGTGGCGGCCACCGGCTTCATCGCCCTGGTCGGCGCCCAGTTCCTCGGCCGGCTCATCGGCGACCGGCTCGTCGACCGGTTCGGGGAGCGTTCCGTGGCCCGCGCCGGTGGGATCGTGGCGGCGGCCGGGATGGGGCTCGCGCTGGCCGTGCCGACCGTGGGCGGGACCGTGCTCGGTTTCGCCGCGGCCGGGTTCGGGGTGGCGACCCTGGTGCCCGCCGCGATGCACCAGGCCGATGAGCTGCCCGGCCTCAAACCCGGGTCGGGACTGGCCGTCGTCTCCTGGCTGATGCGCCTGGGATTCCTCTGCTCGCCGCCCGTGGTCGGCCTGGTCGCCGATGCCACCAGCCTCCGGGTCGGCCTGCTGGTGGTCCCCGCCGCCGGACTGCTCGTCCTCCTGCTGTCCGGAGTGCTGCACCCTCGGCGGCGGTAAGCGGGGCAGCTCCGTTGCCGGGACGCCGCACGCCCGCGAGTGTACGATCGTACGCATGCCGACGGACCACTTCGCGGACGACCCCCGCAGCAATCTTGAGCGCATGCTGGCGGGCGACCTCTACATCGCCGACGATCCCGAGATCGCCCGCAGATTGCGGCAGGCCGCCCGGCTGGCCGCCCGTTACCAGGCGGCCTACGCCGAGGATCCCGACTCCGCCCGGAAGATCCTCGCCGAACTGCTCGGCTCGCTGGGTGAAGAGGCGCAGGTGCGGCCGCCGTTGTCCGTCGACTACGGCAGCAACATCAGCATCGGGGCGCGCACCTTCGTCAACTTCAACCTCACCGCGCTGGATGTCGCGGCGATCACCGTCGGCGAGGACTGCCAGATCGGGCCGAACGTACAACTGCTCACCCCCACCCATCCGTTGGAGCCGCAGCCCCGGCGGGACAAGCTGGAGGCGGCGCGGCCGATCACCATCGGCGACAACGTCTGGCTGGGCGGGGGCGTCATCGTGCTGCCCGGCGTGAGTATCGGCGACGACTCCGTCATCGGCGCCGGTTCGGTGGTGACGAAGGACGTCCCCGCGGGTGTCGTCGCCGTCGGCAGCCCCGCGCGTGTCGTCCGTACCCTCTGAAGGCACAGCGTCATGGCCACCGGACACACCGACCCGCAGCGCCGCGAGCGCATCCTCGCCGCCACTCTCGATCTCATCGCCGATGAGGGCGTCGCGGGCGTCTCGCACCGGAAGATCGCCGCGCGCGCCGGGGTGCCGCTGGGGTCGATGACGTATCACTTCAGCGGGATGGACGACTTGCTCCGGGAGGCGTTCGGGCGGTTCGCCGATCACGTCGTGGCCGTGTTCGACGCCCATCTCACCGCGCCGGACGGCCCCGAGCAGGCCCGCGCGGCCGTGACCGACCTCGTCCACGCGCTGTCCGAGGGCACCCGCCGTGATCTGGTGCTGACCCAGGAGCTGTACACGCTCGCCGCGCGCCGGCCCGCGTACCGGGAACTCACCGACGCGTGGATGCGCCGCAGCCGGGTCCACCTGGAGAAGCACTTCGACCCGGACACCGCCCGGCAGCTGGACGCGCTCATCGAAGGGCTGATCCTGCACCGGGCGCTGTCCCGGGCCCCCCACGACCGGGCGCTGACCGCGGAAGCGGTCACCCGTATCACCACGCCGAGCCGCGCCGGCCGATGACCGCGGTGGCCTCGGCCTCCACGCACTGCGCTGCCGGACGTGCGCTCACCTGGGCCGTATAGAGTCCTCGCGCCGTCGCTTCGACGGCTGACCGGTCAGGCCGCCTGGCGGGCGCGCCCGGGGGCGGCCGACGCGGTGCGCAGGCGGCGGCCCCGGCGGGTCGGGCCCCAGGGCTTGAGGACCGAGATGACCGTCATGAAGACGTAGGCCGACAGGGACACGACCGGGCCGAACACGACGTCACCGGCATCGGGCAGCGGGCCGCCCGCGGCGACGGCGGTGACCGCGGAGTCCACGCCCGGGCGCAGGGCGAGGACCGTGGCGGTGAGGGTGGCCAGGGTCAGCCAGAACTTGGTGAACACCCACCGGTGCCGGGCCAGCCCCCACACCGTGCCCAGGGAGAGCAGCAGACCGCTGAGGAGTGTCAGGAACGCGACGGGAAGCAGCAACCAGTCCGCGAACAGCTTCATCGCCCGCACCGATGCCTCCACCGTCACCGGCGAGCCGGTGGTCGCGGCGGTGCCGCCCAGCGCGAGCAGGCCGAGCGTGACCCCGAGCCAGGAGGCGGAGGCGACGACATGGACGACGAGGGTGGCCCGGCGGGCGGGGCGGCTGAGTTTCACCCGACCCAGCCTGCCGAGCGGCCCCGGCCGGCGCGTCCGACGCCGGGAGCAACCTCAGGTACTCGCCAGGGCGTACGCCGGTCCGGTCGGGCTGCTCCGCCGACGCCGGGGGCGCCGAAGCGCCGGTGCAGCGGGGCCGTCGTCACCTGCCCGCCCGGCTCACCACCGGAGGCCGGCTCCCCTTCCGGGTCCTGAGGACTACGACTTTCGTCCGCCCGACCTGGGCCCGCGGCCCGATGGGCCCGGCCTCGGCAGTGGTTAGCGTCGGGGCATGCGAATAGGACTACTTGGCACCGGCAACGTCGCCCGAGCACTGGCCCACGGATGGAGCGCCGCGGGACACGACGTCCTCCTCGGCTCCCGCAAGCCGGACGAGCGCAAGGACCTCGGCCTTCCCGTGGCGGGGCTGACCGAGACCGCCGCGCACGCGGGGGTTCTGGTGAACGCCACCCCGGGCAACGTCTCCGTCGACCTGCTGCGCTCCATCGGCGCGCCCGCCCTGGCCGGCACCCTGCTGATCGACGTCGGGGTCGGCCTCTCCGACGACTACTCCCAGCTCTCCCACCCCAACAGCAGCCTGGCCGAGGAGATCCAGGCGGCCTTCCCGGACACCCCCGTCGTCAAGACGCTGTGCACCATGGACTCCACCACGATGGTCGCCCCGCAAGCGCTCACCGGCCCGAGCACCGTCTTCCTCTCCGGCGACGACGCGGAAGCCAAGCGGACGACCGGGAAACTGCTCACCGACCTCGGCTGGCCGGAATCGTCCCAGCTGGACATCGGCGGCATCACGAGCGCCCGCGGGCAGGAGCACTTCGCGCTGCTGTTCATCGGGATCGCGAACGGGCTGGGCTCCCACACCTTCAACATCAAGGTGGTCACCCTGCCGTGAGGCGCCGGGGCGAGGTCACCGCTTCTGGTGCCGCTCCAGTCGGGCGGTCGCCGTCTCCGCGCGGCGCCTGGCCTCCCGCACCCGGCGTTCGAGCGCCCGCAGCCCGTCCCGCGCTCGGCGTTCCTCGTCGCGGGCCCTTCCGTGGTCCTCCTCCACGCGGCTCAGCTCGTCCGTCAACTCGCTGATCCGCTGACGCAGTCGGGCGGTGTTCTCCCGCGCCTCCTCCGCCGCCCGCCCGGCCCCGGCCGCCTCGTCCTCCAGCGCCCGCAGCTCGCTCACGGCCGTGTCGGCGTCCTGTCGGGCCCGGGTCAGCGCCTCGTCGTCGCGGCGCTTCGGCGGGCGGGGTGCGGGTGACGGGGCGGCGGGCCGGCGTACCGCGGCCGGGCTGACGTCGGGGAAGCCGACGGCCGCCTCGAACGGCCGGGCCAGCCGGCCCTTCGCCCATTCCCGCGCCGCCTCCGGGTCGGCGAGGACGGTGTGCAGGGTCGCCTCCACCTCCCGCCCCACGTCGTCGCCGACCGGATGACCGGCCTGCCTCGCCAGTCGCCGGGCCTCCTGGGAGAGGGCCCTGATCAGGGTCCGCTGCCGGCCGCTGAGTTCCCGCAGCTGCGTCCCGTCCAGGTCGTGGTGGGCGCGCCGCAGCCCTTCGCCGAGCTTGAGCAGGGCCGCCACCTCGTCGGGGCGCTCGCGGACGAGGAGGTTGCTGACCCAGGCCGAGCGGCTGGGGCGGCGCAGCTTGCCGATCCGCTCCGCGAGAGCGCGGTCACCTGCCGTGCGGGCCTCGGCCACCCGGACGTTGCGCGCCGCCGTGAAGTCCTCCGGCCGCAGCGCGTACAGCTCGTCGGCGACCGTGTCGATGTCCACGAGGGCTCCTGTCGATGGTCGGCACCGGCACTGCCGAGCCTAGGAGGGCCGCGCCCGGAGTGCGCGTCGGGAGCCGCGGCCTGCGGCCGGCCGAGCAGCGTCCGGCCGCGATGCGTGAACGCGGCACTTCAGTCACATGTCTCGCCGGTCAAGGCGGTCATCAGCTAATACGGCTCCGACAAGCACGCCTACAGCGGCGGCTCGCGCGGCACGGCCGTAACGAGGACCAGCTGCTGGTCTTGCCGGGCATCGCCCCCGTCATCGGCTCGACCGAGGCCGAAGCGCGCGCACTGGAGCAGGAGCTGACGGATCTGCAGGTCCCGGAGTACGGCCTCGCCCAGCGGTCCGGGACGCTCGGCACCGATCTGAACGGGCTGCCGCTGGACGGGCCGGTCAGTTGCAGCTGCACGGCCGCTGGTGGCGGCGGGACCCGGCGCCACCAGCGGCCCTCGCTCAGGCGCCGCGCCGGATGCGGCGCAGCAGCACGAAGCCGACGAGGACCAGGACCGACCCGGCCGCGGCCGGCCACAGCTCGGCGCCGGTGTCGGCGAGTCCGCCGCCGACGGTCTGCGGTTCGGTGCCGGCCACCGGCGACTGCTCCGCGCCCACGGGGGCCGGGTTCTCGGTCGGCGACGCGGTTGCCGTTCCGACGGCCTCGGCCGGGGCGTCGCCGGTGCGGGTCGCCGACGGGGTGACGTAGGTCTTCGGCTTGTCGGCGCCGTCGGACGGGGCCTCGTTCGCCGGGGCCTCCTCGCTCGGCGTGGCGGCCGGGGGTGCCTGCGTCGCGGGCTCGGTCTCGCCGTCGCCGTCGCCGTCGTCGCGGGTCGGCGTCGGGTCGGCGGGCTCCTGCGGCTCGTCGGACTGCTCCGGCTGCCCGGTCTCCTGCGGCTCCTCGGGCTGCTGGGTCTCCCCCGGCTGCTCCGGCTGCTCCGGCTGGTCGGTCTCCTGGGGCTCCTCCGGCTGCTGCGGCTCCTCCGGCAGGGCGCCGCCGTCGCACTGCCGTCCCTCGTTGATGCAGTCGACCATCTCCCGCATCAGGTCCTCGTCGAAGACGTTGATGAAGTCGCCGTGGTCGGTGACCGGCTTGTGCAGCTGCTCGGGGAAGGAGTCGACCGCGAAGAGCGGCTTGGTCCGGCCCCCGTCGTCGAGGCTCGGGGCGTCCACGTCGTAGACGATCCGCTGGACGAGTTGCGGGATGGCCCGGAAGCCGGCCGGGCAGGAGCCGTCGGCCGCGGCGAACGCCACGTGGGTGCGGTGGTTGGCGCTGTCGATGTTGCGGCCGTCCCAGCAGCTCTGGAACTTGAACGTGCGCACGACGTCGCTGCCGTCGGGGCAGAGCGGGTACTTGTCCTTCAGCTGCCGGTCCTCGAACCCGGTGCAGCTCCAGGAGGCGTTGGCGTTGGCCGTGCCGTTGACGAAGGCCTTGGCGTCACCGGTGATGATGCGCAGCAGCCGGGGCATGGCCGTCACGTCACCGGTGGGGCTGCCCTGGAAGGTCAGCGTGACCTCGCGGGGCGTGACGATCTCACCGGCGTTGCCCTCGATGCCGCCGCCGGGGGCGTTGGCGTCCTGTTCCTGGGTGCCGTTCTGCAGGCGCAGGACGGGCCAGTAGTACGAGGACTTGTCGCCCGGGTTCTCGCAGCTGGTGTCGGCGGCGGCCAGGTCTTCGTCGCCGGCGAAGGCGTCGTTGGCCTGGTTGCCGATGTAGTCGTGGAAGTGGTGGGCGCCGTTGGAGACGCCCGGCGCGACGATCACGTTGTCCGAGTTGAACACGCCGTTCTCGTTGACCCCGCAGCTGGTGGTGAAGGTGCCGCGGGAGGCGCCCGCTGCGGCGGCCGGGGCCTGGACGTTCGGCTGGACGGTGGTGATGTCGGTGAAGTCCGCGGCGACGGGGCCGTTTCCGCCCTGGCCGCCCTCCGGCTGCTCCTCGGGGACGGTCAGTTCGCAGCCCGCCAGGGCTTCGAGCCCTTCGGGGCGCTCGCCCGCGTTGCCGATCGCGACGGCGATCCGCTCGATCGTCCCGCCCCGCTTCTCCGTCAGCGGGTTCATGATCGATTCGTCGGTGAAGCCGGTGTCCTGCCGCTGTTCGGGGGTGGCCTCCCGCAGTTGCTGGTAGGCCTCGGCTATCTGGCCGTCCAGGGCGGCGAGTTCGTTGTCGACGTCCGTCCTGGCCGCGTCCGGGACGGACGTCAACTTGGTCCCCACGTCGGGACAGTCGATCGTGGCGCCGCCGGTCTGGGCCGATGCGCCGTCACTGCCCTCGGTGGCCGAGGCGTAGATGTTGGTCGCCACCAGTCCGCCGCCGCCCAGGATCAGCGCGACCGCGGCGAAGGTCGCGCGTCGTGGGCCGGTCGGGCGCCTGCGCGTAGTGCGTCTCAAGGCAGTACTCCTACATTCGTGACGGGCGAGCGGACATACAGATCCCTCGCCCCATACGGACCAGGGGCCCGCCTTGTTCAACCGCCCCACGGATTCATCCGAACATCTCAGGGACCTCCACGTCACAGCCTCATTTACCTACGTGCGCCCATATGCCGCGCATGCAAATGCCCCTCCGGACCCCGATCATGGCCGTTCGAACAGGCGGGTTAGCATATGAGCACCGCCTAGCTCGAAAGAGACTTCTGTGACTGTCAACGACGACTCGTTCACCAACTGGAAGAACCGCGAGGAGATCGCGGAGTCGATGATCCCGATCATCGGGAAGCTGCACCGCGAGCGGGACGTGACGATCCTGCTGCACAGCCGCTCCTTGGTGAACAAGTCGGTGGTCAGCATCCTGAAGACGCACCGGTTCGCGCGGCAGATCGCGGGCGAGGAGCTGTCGGTCACCGAAACGCTGCCCTTCCTCCAGGCGCTCACCACGCTCGACCTCGGCCCGTCCCAGATCGACATCGGCATGCTCGCCGCGACGTACAAGTCCGACGACCGCGGTCTGTCGGTGGCGGACTTCACCGCCGAGGCCGTCGCCGGTGCCACGGGCGCCAACAAGCTCGCGGGCGGCGCGGGCCGGGACGTCGTCCTCTACGGCTTCGGGCGCATCGGCCGCCTCGTCGCCCGTCTCCTGATCGAGAAGGCGGGCTCGGGCAACGGGCTGCGGCTGCGCGCCATCGTCGTGCGCGGCGGCGGTGACCAGGATCTCGTCAAGCGCGCCTCGCTGCTGCGCCGCGACTCCATCCACGGTCAGTTCCAGGGCACGATCACGGTGGACGAGGAGTCCAGCACGATCCTCGCCAACGGCAACGCCATCAAGGTGATCTACGCGGGTGACCCGTCCGAGGTCGACTACACGGCGTACGGCATCAAGGACGCCATCCTGATCGACAACACCGGCAAGTGGCGGGACCGCGAGGGCCTCTCGCAGCACCTGCGCCCCGGTATCGACAAGGTCGTCCTGACCGCTCCCGGCAAGGGCGACGTCCCGAACATCGTGCACGGCGTGAACCACGACACGATCAAGCCCGACGAGCAGATCCTGTCCTGCGCGTCCTGCACCACCAACGCGATCGTGCCGCCGCTGAAGGCGATGGACGACGAGTACGGCGTCGTCCGCGGCCACGTGGAGACCGTCCACTCGTTCACCAACGACCAGAACCTGCTGGACAATTACCACAAGGCGGACCGTCGGGGCCGCAGCGCGCCGCTGAACATGGTCATCACCGAGACCGGTGCCGCCTCCGCCGTCGCCAAGGCGCTGCCGGACCTCAAGGCCCCGATCACCGGCAGCTCGATCCGCGTCCCCGTGCCGGACGTCTCGATCGCGATCCTCAGCCTGCGCCTGGGCCGTGAGACCACCCGCGAGGAGGTCCTGGAGTACCTCCGCGACGTCTCGCTGAACTCGCCGCTCAAGCGCCAGATCGACTTCACCACCGCCCCCGACGCCGTCTCCATGGACTTCGTCGGCTCGCGCCACGCCTCGATCGTCGACGCGGGCGCCACCAAGGTCGACGGCGACAACGCCATCCTCTACCTCTGGTACGACAACGAGTTCGGCTACTCCTGCCAGGTCATCCGGGTCGTGCAGCACGTCTCCGGCGTGGAGTACCCGACGTACCCGGCCCCGGCCGTCTGATCCCGGGCCCGAGCCCGCAGGACGCTCAGGCGGCGCGCGGCTGTCCGGCGGCCAGCAGGTCCATCAGCTCGGCGCGGTGCAGTCCGGCGACGCGGTCCAGCAGGTCGGGATGGCGCAGCAGGGCGGCCGCCCGGCGGTCGTTCTCGTCGGGAGCCGTCAGACGCCGGAACTCCATCGGCGCACCCGCGGTGTGGCCGCCGTCGAGCGCCGCGCTCACCGCGGCCTCGGCCAGCCGCGGCTCGGCGAGCAGACAGGCCGCCCAGCTCGCCACCACCTCGTCCACCCAGCTCCGCCAGGGCTCGCCGCCGCCCTCCACACCGGTGATCCAGTCGAGCCGGACCGAGCCCCCGGAGCCGGCCATGCCCGCCAGCGCGGCATCCGTCGGCGTCGGGAAGCGCAGCCAGGCCGCGACCGTCACGGCCTGGCGCGCCTGCACGTCGCAGAGGGCGGCGGCGAGCGCGCCGCCGTTGGGCGGGAAGGCGCTCGTCAGCCAGCGGGCGGTCGCCGCGATGAGCGAGGAGAAGTCCGAGAGCACGGGCAGGCCGTCCCAGGTGTACGCGAGGGGACAAGGGGTACCGCACACACGGTAGCTTCCCGTTTCGTCAGTCCATCAGTCCGGCGGCGAGCGTGGCAGCCAGCTCCCAACACGCTTCGATGTCCTTTTTGTTCGGTTCGCCGGTTACCGTCACGGGCGCGGCGGCGCGCCGCCAGCCGAGCCCCGTGGTGACGGCCTCGATGGAGCGCACCGCGCCGGTGACGTCGTTGCCGCCGTGCACGTAGTAGCCGAAGGGCCGTCCGCGGGTGGCGTCCAGGCACGGGTAGTAGACCTGGTCGAAGAAGTGCTTGAGGGCGCCGGACATGTAGCCGAGGTTGGCCGGGGTGCCGAGCAGGAAGGCGTCGGCGGCCAGGACGTCGGAGGCGGTGGCGGACAGGGCCGCGCGCCGGACGACACGGACGTCGTCGATCTCCGGCGCGGTCGCCCCGGAGACGGCGGCCTCGAGCATCGCCTGGCAGTGCGGCGAGGGCGTGTGGTGCACGATCAGCAGAGTTGCCACCCGACCGACCCTGCCGTGCCGTCACGTACCCCCGCAACTTCGGAGGACGTACGTCCGGTTATGTGCCGGTACACCCGTCCCGAAGTGGTGCGTTCACGTCACGCGGCCAGTGGTACCCGCACCACCGCAGCCGTAAAAGATACGGCGGTCACATCATGACCGTCCGGGTTTACGCGGCTGAGGTTGCGTGACTACGGTGTCCGGGGTGTCGGCACAAGGGCCACACAGGTAACTCTTCTAAGAGGTGTTTCGCTCTGTCTGGGTTCCGTCGGGATGGGATCGCGCAGCAAACGCTGCCCACGCGCAGCCTCGGACAGGCCCAGGCGCCACCGGACGGTGACGCCTCCGCGCCGGCCGGACGGACTGCTCGGTCGGTCAAGGAGCGGGACGCGTTCTTCGACAACGCCAAGTACCTGGCCATCGTGCTGGTGGCGATGGGGCACGCCTGGGAGCCGCTGCGGGACGACAGCCGGACGGTGACCGCGCTGTACATGGTGGTCTACGCGTTCCACATGCCGGCGTTCATCGTCATCTCCGGTTACTTCTCGCGGAACTTCGACGCGAGCCCGGGCCGTATCAAGCGGCTGGTGACCGGCGTCGCCGTCCCCTATGTCGTCTTCGAGGTGGCGTACACCTTCTTCACCAGGTGGACGGACAACGAGCCGGACCGCGACATCAGCCTGCTGAATCCGCTGTATCTGACGTGGTTCCTCGCCGCGTTGTTCATCTGGCGGCTGACCACGCCGTTCTGGCGGGTCGTCCGGTGGCCGCTGCCGCTGGCGCTGGTGGTCGCGATGCTGGCCACGCTGTCGCCGTCGATCGGCAACGACCTCGATCTCCAGCGCGCGTTGCAGTTCCTGCCGTACTTCGTGCTGGGTCTGGTGCTGAAGCCGGAGCACTTCGCGCTGGTGCGCCGCCGGGAGGTGCGGGTGCTCGCGGTGCCGGTGTTCCTGTGCGCGGTCGTGGTGGCGTACTGGGCGGTCCCGCGGATGAACTACGCGTGGTTCTTCCACCGCACCAGTGCTGAGGAACTGGCCGCGCCCGCCTGGTACGGGCCGGTGATGACGCTGGTGCTGTTCGCCTGCTCGGCGGTCCTGGTCACGTGCTTCCTGGCGCTGGTGCCCAGGCGCGGCATGTGGTTCACGGCCCTGGGCGCGGGCACGCTGTACGGCTATCTGCTGCACGGTTTCGTGATCCAGGCGGCCAATCACTGGCACTGGTCCCACATCGACGCGGTGCACGAGCCGCTCGGGAAGGTCGCCGCGACGCTGGTCGCCGGGGCGGTCGTGACGGCCCTGTGCACGGCGCCGGCGCGGCGGGTGTTCCGGTTCGTGATGGAGCCGAAGATGGACTGGGCGTTCAAGCGTGATCCGGCGGAGGCCGCCCGGTCCCGCTGAGACCGGGCGGCGCGCCGCTCGCCGCGCCGATCAGTGGCGGGTGGCGTCCTTCGCGGCGTCCTTGACCTTCTCCTTGGCCTGGCGGGCATCGCCCTTGGCCTGCGCCGCCTGGCCTTCGGCCGTCATCCGCTCATTGCCCACCGCGCGGCCTGCCGCTTCCTTGGCCTTGCCCTTGGCCTGTTCCATCTTGGCCTTGTTCTTCTGCTGTCGCGCCATGACGCGTCACCCCACACCGTGCTCGGAAAACTTCTGCTCCACTACGGGTGAACCGGCACGGGCAACGTAAACCGGGCTACCGCGAAGGGGCCCCCGCGCGCTCGCCGACAGCGGCGACCGCGGCGGACACCTGCTTCTGCAGCGGTTCGCTCAGCGGCTCTCCCCCGACCGTGGCCACCAGGTCGCGGGCGAGGTGATGGAGCTTGGTGTTGGTGTTCTGGGAGGCCATGACCAGGACCTCCCAGGCGTCCTCGGCCTTCAGGCCGAAGGTGGCCATCAGGATGCCCCGGGCCAGATCGATGGTGGGGCGGGTCTGCATGGCCCGCCTCAACTGGACGACCTCGATCCGCAGATCTTGCAGCATGCTCTCGTCCTCGGTCTCGTGCTCCGACGGGGACGGCTCGGAGTCCTCGGCGTCCTCGTCCGCGGGGGCGAACAGCGACAGCATTCCGGTCAGGGTGAGGAGCCGTTCGGCGCTGCGTCCGGTGGAACGCAGGACGACCGTCTTGCCCTCGTGCAACGCACGGTGCCGTATGCCGAGCATGATGTTGAGCGCGGAGCAGTCACAGAACGGCACGCCGCTCAGGTCCAGGTCGATGCCGCGGATCGAGCGGGTGAGGGCCTCGCGCAGGGCGCCCTCGAACGCCGGAGCGCCGTCGAGGTCCAGCTCGCCTCGGACGACCACCGTCATGCGGTCGCCGTCGGGGCGGAGATGGATCTCCGGCGAGTATGCCGACCGCACCGCCGACACCGCCTCTCCCATGACCGCCTCCCCGGTCATCACTGCCGTCTGTCGCTACCAGCGTCACCGGTAAAGCGCTCACACGTCAAGCGATACATGAAATCCAGTTCGTGTTTTTGATTACGCGAATGCTCAACCGTACAATCGCGCCATGGAGGGAGTTCCGGAACCACACACAGGATGGACGTTCCTGACCAATCACGCTCGGGTCCTGGCCGCCATCGCCGACGACCGCAATGCCCGTATCCGCGATATCGCTGTGCGCTGCCGGCTCACCGAGCGGGCCGTGCAGAAGATCATCGCCGACCTGGAGCAAGCGGGATATCTCTCGCACACCCGGGAGGGCCGCAGCAACACCTACCGCATCGATCCCAGCATGGTTCTGCGCCATCCGGCGGAGGCGGGCGTGACGGTGGCGTCGCTGCTGTCGCTGCTCGTCCAGGACGAGGCCGACCGTACCGGGGTGCCTCAGTCGGCCTCGACGTCCAGAGGCAGAAAGTAGCGGCGCTTCTCCGTGGCCCGGGCGCCGAGCCGGTCGTAGAACCTGATCGCGTCGGTGTTCCACGAGGGCGTCTGCCACTGGATCCGGCCGAGTCCCCGGGTCCGTGCGTCCGCGACCACGGCGGCCATGAGCATCGGGCCGATGCCCAGGCCGCGGTGGCCGGACCGGAGGAACAGGCAGTCCATGTGGAGGTACTCGTCGCCGTCCCAGGTGGACACCTCGGGGGCGCAGGAGGCGTACCCGACGAGATCGTCGCCGAGTTCCGCGACGAACACCGACAGGCGTGGCGGATCGGCCTGCCCGAACAGCAGCTTCTCCAGCCGCCGGGGCAGGTCGGCGGGCGGCTCCACCGCCTTTTCGTAGGCGGCGTGCTCGGCCGCGAGGGCGGCGATGCCGGGCAGGTCCGCGGGCCGTGCGTGGCGCACGCGTGCGGTGCCGGTGGCGGTCAACGGACTTCGCCCGCCAGCACATCGGCGCGCCAGGCCGCCAGGCGGGCCTCGATGTCGCCCTCTCCGTCCAGCACGTGACGGCTGAAGGCGTCCCGCTCATGGGCCAGCACGGCGGCCTCCCACACGCAGGGCGCGAGGCCCGTACGGCCGGGCCGCAGCGCGTCGATGTCCCCGGCGGGGCCGGTGAAGACGGCGAGGTCGGACATGTGGCCCTCGATCCAGGTGTGCACGAGGACGTAGTCGCCGTCACCGCCGGCGTGCAGCAGGAGCACGGACAGGCCCAGGGAGCCGCGCAGTTGTGCCGCCGCCAGATGACCGGCGGCGATCCGCAGCGCCGCGTGTGCGTCCTGTTCCGTCACCGCGCGTCCGGGCGCCTCGATCGCGTACGCCTTCACGGCGTGCCCGGCGACCTCGTGACTGCCCAGCGGGCGCACGGTGCGGGCGTGGTGGCCCTCGGCCAGGGCGAGCAACTCGGCCGCGTGGCCAGGGATCAGCTTTTCGTCGGTGTCCGTCACCACATCATCATGCCTTGCCCCTGGTCCCACCAGAAGTGGCCCGGTCAGTGGGGGTGCGGCCTCGGTTACTCTGTGCCGCCGGGCTGGTGAGGGGAGAGCGAAGTGGTGGGGCGTCGAGCGGTGTGTGCCGCGGTGCTGGCCGTGCTGGTGGCGGGTTGTTCGTCGGGGGCGGGGGGCAACGGCTCGCGGCCGTCGGACGGTTCGTCCGCGACCCGGGCGGCGGCAGCCGCCGTGCGCAGCGGGGGCTCCGTCGGGGGTGCGGGTTCGCCCTGCGCGTTGCCGGTCACGTTCGACATCGCCGAGGAGTGGACGGCGGAGGCCGTCGGCGACGACGAGGTGTCGCAGGAGATCGCCGACGCGGTGCTGCGGCAGGGGCCGGTCGCCCTGGTCTGCGAGGTCGACGCCAAACCGGCGGGCAGCATCGGCTTCCTGCGGGCGTGGACCGGCGAACCCGGCGCCGACGACGCCCGTACGGTCCTGGAGGCTTTCGTGGCCGCCCAGGGCGGGGTGAGCAAGGAGAAGTACGGCGCCTTCACCGCGGGCGGTCTCACCGGTGCGGAAGTGACGTACCGGTACAGCGACGAGTTCCTGGCGGAGAGCAAGGAGGAGAGGGCCCTTGCCGTCACCACCGCCCAGGGGCCGGTCGTGCTGCACCTCGGCGGACTGGACACCGAGGAGCACCGGGCGATGCTGCCTGCCTACGAGCTGGCCAGGAAGACCCTGCGGCCGGGCAAGGCCGAGTAGGCCCCGACCTGATGACCGGAAACCGGTCCGAGCTCGACCTCCCCGAGTGGTCCAGACCTCCGGCAGCGGCTCCGGCGGACCCGGTCGGCCCGCCGGAGCGCCGTTCAGGCCCCCGGCCAGCCGGAGACCTTCCTGGTGATGAACGGCGACAACCTCACCGACCTCGACTACGCCGACGTACTGCACCGGCACCGAGGCTCGGGGGCGCCGCTGACCATCGCCACCTACGCCCGCAAGGTGCTCATCGACTTCGGGGTGCTGACCACCGACGCGAGCAAGGTGGTCGCCTTCACCGAGAAGCCCAGCATGGACTACCGCGTCTCCATGGGCGTCTACGGCCTGTCCCGGGGCACGCTCGACGCCTACACCCCGGGGCTGCCGCTCGGCTTCGACGAACTCGTCCTGGATCTGCTGGCCACAGGCCGGCCCCCGCACGCCTACGAGTTCGAGGGCTACTGGCTGGACATCGGCCGCCCCGACGACTACGACCGGGCGAACGCGGAGTTCACCAGCCGCAAGTCGCTTCTGCTCAAGGGAGCCTGAGCACCGTATGCGCATTCTCGACCTGGGCTTCACCGGCTATCTGGGCGGCCATGTCGCCGAGCGACTGCGGGCCCTGCCGGGCACGCGGGTGCTCGGCGGCGGCCGCTCGTCCGACGCCGGCCACCCCATCGACCTCGCCTCGGCCGATCCCGAACGGCTGGCGAAGACCCTCGCCTCGGCGGCACCCGACGCTCACCGGGTGCTCGGGGGCGGACGAGGACCGCGCCGGGACGCCCCGGTGGCAGCCGCGGCCCGGGCTGGCCTGGCAGTGGCAGCTCGACGGCCGGGTGGATCCGTCGGTCGACGTGCCGGTCTACGACATCGACGGCTTCGAGGACTCCGCGGCGGACGTGGCCCGGCTGCACCGCGACGGGCGCAAGGTCATCTGCTACGTCAACGTCGGCGCCTGGGAGGACTTCCGCCCCGACCGGGCGGACTGCCCCGCCTCGGTGCTCGGCCGGCCCACGGCTGGAAGGGCGAGCGCTGGCTGGACATCCGCCGGGTGTCGGTGCTCCGGCCCCTCATGGAGCGCCGCTTCGACATGTGCCGCGAGAAGGGCTTCGACGCCGTCGAGTCCGATCTGATGGAGGGGTACGGCAACGACACCGGGTTCCCGCTCAGCGCGCGCGATCAGCTCCGGTACAGCCGCATGATCGCGGACCTCGCGCACCGGCGCGGCCTGTCCGTCGGGCTCAAGAACGACCTTCCCCAAATCCCCCAACTGGTGCGGCACTTCAACTTCGCGGTCAATGAGGAGTGCGCCCGGTACGACGAGTGCGGGGAGCTGAAGCCGTTCATCGCGGCGGGCAAGGCCGTCTTCCACGTGGAGTACGCCGAACCGGCCGCCGCCTTCTGCCCCGACTCGCGCCGGCTGAAGCTGTCGTCGATGCGGAAGGAGCCGGACCTCGGGGTGTGGCGGGCGCCATGCTGAGGCGGGGGCGGCCCTCCGTAGGGTGAGCGCATGACCGAGGTGATCGTCCATGTGGTGCAGCTGCTGGTGTCGCCCGTCCACCGGCTCGCCGGGCGCCCCGCGGACGGCGCCGGGCCCGAACCGGCCGGGGAACTCGTCCGGCGGGCGGAGGTCCGCGAGGGGCTCGGGCTGGTCGGCGACCGGTACTACGGGCAGCGGGCCCACCGGGACGCCTCGGTGACCCTGATGGCCGAGGAGAACCTGCCGGCCGGCACCGACCTGCGGCACACCCGCCGCAACGTCCTGCTGCGGGGCGTCGACATCGACTCCCTCGCCGGCTCGGTCATCAGCCTCGACTGCGGTACGGGCCCGGTGTCCTTCGCCCTGAAGCGCCCCGCCCGGCCGTGCGCCTGGATGGACGTCACGATCGGCCCGGGGGCCCAGCGGGCACTGCGCGGCAAGGGCGGGGTGCGGTGCACTCCGCTGTCGGACGGGGTGCTGGAGGTCGGGGAGGCGATCTTGCGGGTGCTGGGCGAATAGCCCGGCGCGGAGGTGCCGCGCCGGGCTCGTCGTGCCGTCCGTCAGGACGCCGTGCAGGAACCCAGCACGGGCGCGGCGTTGCTGCCGTTCTTCATGACGGTGAAGCCGAAGCTCGTCGAGGCCCCGGCGGCGAGACTACCGTTGCCGTTCGGGCGCATCGTCATGACGTTGCCGGAACTGTCCCAGGTGGGCGAGCCGTTCCAGGTGGCGGAGATCTTCTGCGGTGAGGTGACCGTGACAGTGGTGGTCCAGCCGGTGATCGCCGCACTGCCCGCGGTGACGGTCACCCTGCCGTTGAAGCGGTCACTCCACTCCTCCTGCTTGCTGTACGTCACGGAGCAGGACGCGCTGCCCCCACCACCGCCGCCGCCTCCGGATCCGCCGAGCGCGGTCAGTACGGCCGTGTAGGCGGGCTTCTTGTTGTAGTTGCCGTCGAACAGCAGGGGTGTTCCGGAGGCGCGCCAGGAGTACTTGTCGGTGACGCCCCAGACGGTGATGCCGGTGCAGCGGGTGACCGCGAGACAGGCCCTCACGACGTTGCCGTAACTGGTGGCCTGGGCGGTGCCGGAGCCCTCGATGTCGAGCTCGGTGATCTGCACGTCGACGCCGAGGTCGGCGAAGCGCTGCAGGTTCGCCTGGTAGTCGGACGGCACGGGCGAGGCGCTGTTGAAGTGGGACTGGAAGCCGACGCAGTCGATCGGCACGCCGCGGGCCTTGAAGTCGCGGACCATGGCGTAGACGGCATTGCTCTTCGCGTTGACGCCGTCGGTGTTGTAGTCGTTGTAGCAGAGCTTGGCGGCCGGGTCGGCCGCGCGGGCGGTGCGGAACGCCTCCTCGATGAAGCCGTTGCCGAGCTTGTCCTGGAAGGGTGAGCTGCGCCGGGCTCCGCTGGAGCCGTCCTGGAAGGCCTCGTTGACGACGTCCCAGGAGTGGATCTTGCCCTTCCAGTGGGTCATCACCTGGGTGATGTGGTTGTTCATCGCCGTTCTGAGGTCACCGGCCCCCAATGAGCCGACCCAGCCGGGCAGTTGGGAGTGCCAGACCAGGGTGTGGCCGCGGACCTGCATGCCCCGGTTCAGGGCGTGGTTGACGATCTGGTCGGCGGAGCCGTAGGTGAAGGAGCCGCGGCTGGGCTCCAGGGCGTCCCACTTCATCTCGTTCTCGGGCGTCACCGAGTTGAACTCGGTGTTGAGCGTGGACACGTACGCGGCTTCACCGAGGCGGTTCGCGGCGACGGCGGTGCCGAAGTAGCGGCCCTTCTCGGCCGCCGCGGCGCCGAGGGTGCTCGCGGCGTGCGCCGGGCCCGACAGGGCGGTGAGGCCGGCGGTGGCCAGCAGGCCCGCGAGGCCGAGGACCAGTGCGGTGCGAGCGGTGCGTTCGGGGGCCTTGCGGATGGACGTGCGGGTAACCATCTCGTCCCCTTCTTCCGGTGACTGGACGCCGGAACCGCACGCCGAAAGTTTCGGTCACGGTTCCGAATGGCGCGGCAGACCATACGGGTGCCCCGATGCACCGTCAACGGGTCGCGTAGCGATGCATCGCAGTTGGCTCAAGATGAGCAGCTGCAGGCACCCGTCACATCCAGCCCTCGAAAGTTTCGACGCTTCAGGAAGGCATTTCGGAGCCGGTGTAGAAGGCGATCGTCGCCCGGGTGGTGGACTCGACGGTCTCCGCGTCCGCCCCGGAGGCGGTGTACGCGGCGCCCCACAGCTCGCCCGAGCGCGTCATGCACGCCTTGCCCTCGTCGGACATCGCCCACTCCTGCGCCTGCTCCGGGCCGAGCCCGCCGCCCGTGAGGTGCAGGCCGAGCCCGAGAAGCACCATGTCCCAGCCGACGCCGGTCGCGCCGGGCCCGTACTGTCCCCAGAACTCCTCCGGGACGACCGCCACATGCTCGAGCTCCAGCAGGGTGCGCTCCTCGCCCTCCGGGGTGAGGCGCACCAGGACCTCGCTGAAGCCCGGGTCGGGGCCGAACAGCCAGCTCACCCGGAGCAGGTTCGGCTCGTCGCACTGGAGGATCTCGCCGCCGGCCTGACCTTCCAGCTGATACCGCCCGCCGACCTTGAACTCGCCGCTGACCGGCAAGAACCAGCGCGCGATGCGCTCGGGGGAGGTCACCGCGTCCCACACGTCGGCGACATCGGCGTCGTACGAGCGCCGCAGCACCACCGTACGAGCCTCTCCCGCCTCGACCCGCCTGGTGCCCACCTCGCGGTGCAGCCGGTTGATCTCGTCGACGATGTCAGTCATCCCTGTTCACTTCCTCTTGCTGTCTGCGCTCGCGCTTGCCGCGCGCGAGCTCCGTACCGAGCGCGTCGAGCCGCTGCTCCCAGAACCCCCGGAACCGTTCCAGCCAGTCGTCCACCTGGCGCAGGGGCGTGGCGTCCACGGCGTACAGCCGCCGGGTGCCCTCTGCCCGCACGGACGCGAAGCCGTTCTCCCGCAGCACTCTGAGGTGCTGGGAGACGGCCGGCTGCGAGATCCCGAACTCTTCCTGGATGGCGGCGCCTATCTCGCCAGACGCCCGCTCACCCGTGGCGAGCAGCTCCAATATCCGGCGTCTGACCGGATCCCCGAGAACATCGAAGGCGTGCACGGCACCGACTATGCCACCCGTGGCTTATATAAGGCAACTCTTAAATAAGGCGGCCGGGGCACGCGAAAGCCCGGACATCGCGTGCCGGGGCGATGTCCGGGCCGGTGTGCGGGGCGCGCGGGTCAGCCGTCGCCGAGGCGGGCACGCAGGAGCTTCTTGCCCAGCTCCGCGCCCTTGCGGCTGTCGGCCTGCGCCTTGCGGAACAGGTCCGCGACCTCGGTGTCCTTCTCGCGCTCCGCGTCCTGGATGTACGACTCCAGACGCAGCGCGTTGCTCAGGCACGCCTCGACGTACCAGACCAGGTTGTAGTCCTTGTCCGGCGTACCGGTCACGCCGCCGGTCTCGGCACTGCTGGCCATGGGGAACTCCTTCCTCGTCGGTACGGGGCTTGATGGGCCCCGTCTGTCGTTGCGCGCCGAGTACCCGTACCGACCGCGGCCAGTCAGCCGATCCGCACGTTCCGTAGAACACGTGGAGATCATGGAGGCAGCGCAGCCCTCCGCCCCGAGGCGTCACCGCCCCCGATCCCGCACACCGACGGCCATCGGCGTCAACTCGCTTGATCCACACGGCAATTCAGACAGTTGGCGCAGAAGTGAACAGAGAGCAGGCGGATTCGGAGCGAAGTACGCATCGACCGTGCGAGAGCGGTCGATGACGGTGTGTACTGTGCTGCGAGCGCCTCGTCAGGGGTTCTCGCACCCACCCCTGCCCACTTCTCTGGATACCGATTCGATGATCGAACTACCGGACCTGGCCGCCGGCGGTCTGGCCGTCGGCACACTGTCCGCGCTCGCTCTCGGCGGCGGTCTGCTCCGGTCGCGGCGGCAACGGGCCGTGCAGCGCGACGAGATCGCCGCCCTGCGCGCCCATCTCGACGGCGTGGTGCAGACGTTCGCCGCCGAGATCGAGCATCTGGCGGCCAAGCGCATCCCGGCCGCCGCCCGCCGCCTGTCCCATCCCCATGTCGCGGTACCGGGTCCCCTCCAGCTCCGGGCCGCCGGATCCTCCCTCGGCGTCGCCATGGAGAACGTGCTGGACCAGCTGCGCGTCGAGCTGACCGCCCAGCACCTGCGCGTCGACGCCGCCGCACAGGCCGGGATGCGCGGGGCGACCCGGGAGATCCAGGCCGCCCTGTACCGCCTCCAGGACGCCCTGCGCGGTCTGCAACAGAAGTACGACGACCCCGAGTTGACGCAGACGCTGTTCGAACTGGACCACGAGAACGAGCAGTCGCTGCGGCGCGCGCAGGTCGCCGCGGTGGTGTGCGGGGCCTGGGTGGGGCTGGCCCGCGAGGAGTCCCACGTGGTGGACGCGGTGACCGGCGGCCAGGCCCGGCTCGCGGGCTACCACCGGGTCCGGGTCAACAACCACCTCGAACCCGGCACCGCCCTGGTCTCACACGCCGTCGAACCGGTCGCGATCATCGTCGCCGAGCTGCTGGACAACGCCCTGCGGCACTCCGCGCCGGACACCGACGTGGTGGTCAACCTGGAACACGTCCACCACGGTGTCTGCGTCACCGTCGACGACGCCGGCCTCGGCATGACCCAGGACGAACGCGCCCGCGCCCAGCGGATGGTGGCCGGCACCGAGCCGATCCTCCTCACCGACCTCGGCGACCCCCCGCGCATGGGCCTCGCCGCGATCGGCCAGCTGACCCGGCAGTTCGACCTGAGCGTGGACCTCTCCTCGCCCTCCCCCTACGGCGGAGTCCGGGGCGTCCTGCGCGTCGACAGCCATCTGCTGACCCGGATCGACCCCGACGCACGGCCCCCGGCCGCCAGCGCCCCGCGCCCGACGCGCCGGATCCAGGAGGACGAGCCGGCGCGCGGCACCTCGCACGACTACGTGCCCGAACCGGAGACCCACGGCCCGCGGCCCACCGCCGACGGGCTGCCCCAGCGCCGCCGCCGCACCAGGGCGACCACCGCCCAGGCGGCCGTGGCGGAACAGCGCCCGACCGCACGGCGTCCCGAGGAGGCGGCCGCCGCGCTCGGCGGGCTCCAGGCCGCCACCGCCGCCGCGCGCTCCGAGACCGCCGAGCACGACACAGAACGCGACGACCACGAAGGGGGGACGGCCCGATGACCGGCCGCGACACAGGAGACACCGCGTGGGTGCTGGATCCGATTCTCGAGGTGCCGCATGTCGTGGCCGCCGTCCTGCTCACCCGGGACGGGCTCGTCAAAGGCTGGACGGACGCGCTCTCCCAGCCGTCGGCCGAGCGGGTGGCCGCCATCACCAGCACCGTGCAGGGGGCCTGCCGCACCGCCGCGGCCGCGTTCGCGGACCGGGAGCGGGCCGAGGTGCGGCAGGTGGTCATCGAGTCGGACCACGGCTATGTGCTGATCGTGCCGACCGACCACGGCACCTGCGTCGCCGCCTACGGTGACGGCGAGACGCGGCTGGATCTGCTCGCCCACCGGGTGCACTCCCAGGTGGCACGGCTCGGCGAGAAGGCGATGGCCGCCGCGCCCCGAGGCACCGACGGCGGCGCGCCGGCATGACAGCACGCCCGGGCGGCCGTCCGCTGGTCCCGGCGTATCTCTCCACCGGCGGCGTGGCCCGGCCCAGCCGCCCCCAGCTGGAGCGGCTCTCGGTGCTCACCGGCAGCGGTGAGCCCGCGCCGGCCGGCCTGCCCGCCGCCGAACTCGCCCTGCTCGAAGCCCTGGACGGCGGATCCCTGACGGTGGTGGAGGCGGCGGCGCACCTGCGCCTGCCGGTCTCCGCCGTGCGGGTCCTGGCCGGCGCGCTCCTGGACCGCGACCTGGTCCTCGCCCGCGCCCCCGTCCCGCCCGCCGAGCGCTTCGACCCCGACCTGCTGAAGAGAGTGGCCGATGGCCTTCGCGCCCTCAAACACGACTAGCGGCATCCACCTGCCGGACACCGCCCGCGACCTGGTGAAGATCCTGGTCACGGGCCCTTTCGGAGTGGGCAAGACCACACTGATCGACTCCGTCTCCGAGATCCGGCCGCTGCACACCGAGGAGCGGCTCAGCGAGGCGTCTGCCCCGGTGGACGATCTGGCCGGGGTACGGGAGAAGTCGACGACCACCGTCGCCATCGACTTCGGCCGGATCAGCCTCCACCACGGCATCGTGCTCTACCTCTTCGGCACGCCCGGCCAGGAGCGGTTCCGTGCCCTGTGGGACGACATCGCCTACGGGGCGCTCGGCGCGCTGGTGCTGGTCGACAGCCGCCGGATCGACGCCTCCTTCGACGTCCTCGGCCTGGTCGAGGAGAGCGGGCTGCCGTACGCCGTCGCCTTCAACGCCTTCCCGGACGCGCCGAACCACTACACCGAGGCGCAGTTGCGCGCCGCGCTGGACCTGGAGGCGGGCACGCCGATGGTGACCTGCGACGCGCGCGACCCGAACTCCTCCATCGACGCCCTGCTCGCCCTGGTCCAGCATCTGATCGACCGCCACCCTCCGGAGAACCGGTGACCACCTACCCCGCCGCCCAGCAGACCTTCTCCCGCTCCGCGCCCGTGCGACTGTGGGAGGACGGCTTCGCGCTCGACCCCTATCGCTACTACGAGGATCTGCGCGCCCAGGGCCCGGTCGGCTGGGCCGAGTTGGCGCCGGGCGTACCGGCGTACGTCGTCACCGACCGGCGAGCGGCCCTGGACCTGCTGCACGACACGGAGACGTTCTCGCACGACCCGCGGCCGTGGGAGGCGACGGTCGCCGACGACTCGCCGGTGCTCGGCATGATGCGCTGGCGGCCCAACACCCTGTTCGCCGACGGTGCCGCGCACGTCCGCTACCGCACCACGCTGATCGACACCTTCGACCGGATCGAGCCGCACGACCTGCGCGCCCGGGTGCACCGCGCGGTACGGCTGCTGGTCGGCCGGATCGGGCCGCGCGGCCACGCGGACCTGGTCGGTGACTTCGCCCGGCCGCTGATGGCGCTGGTGTTCAACAACCTCTTCGGACTGCCGGACAGCGCGAGCGACCGGCTCAACGCGGCGCTGGGCAAGATGATGGAGGGCGGCTCCGAAGCCGCCGAGGGCGAGGCGGAGTTCGGCGGCTACGTGCTGGAGCTGATCGCCGCCAAGGCCGAGCGGCGCGGCGAGGACCTCCCCAGCTGGCTGCTGGACCACCCCGCCGGGCTCACCCCGGAGGAGGTCACCTGGCAGGTGTTCCTCACCCTCGGCGCCGGACACGAACCGACGGCGAACCTGGTCTCCAACGCCCTCTCCCGCATCCTCGGCAACCCCTCCTACTACTCCACCCTCACCAGCGGCGCCCGCCCGGTGATGGACGCCGTGGTGGAGGTGCTGCACCACGAGACACCGCTGGCGAACTACGGCATCCACTACGCCCGCCGGCCGCTGACCTTCCACGGCGCGTGGATCAGGGCCGCGGTCCCCGTCGTCATCTCCTACGGGGCACTCGCGCACGCCGCCGAGCAGAGCACCGGCGGCCACCGGCACCCGGGGGACGCCTCGCACCTGTCCTGGTCGGCGGGGCCGCACGCCTGCCCGGTCAAGCAGCACACCCTGCTGATCGCGACGGAGGCGATCGAGCGGCTCACCCAGTGGCTGCCCGACCTCGAACCGGTCCTGCCGCGCGAGCGGCTGACCTGGCGGCCGGGCCCCTTCCACCGTTCGCTGACCTCCCTGCCCGTGCGGTTCAGCCCTCGCTCCCCCGATCTGCCTGGAGGCCCGTCGTGACCGTCACCGACCGCACCGAACGCTTCGCCCTCGACCCGTTCGGCTCCGACATCGCCGCCGAGTCCGCCCGGCTGCGCGCCCTCGGCCCGGTCGTGCCCGTCGAACTGCCCGGCGGGATCCCGGCCTGGGCGCCCACCGGCTACGACACCCTCAAACAGCTGATCCTCGACCCCCGGGTCAGCAAGGACCCCCGCAAACACTGGAAGTTGTGGCCCGAGATCTCCGAACACCCCTCCTGGGGCTGGATCCTCGGCTGGGTCGGCGTGGTCAACATGCTCTCCACCTACGGCCCCGACCACGCCCGGCTGCGCAAGCTGGTCGCGCCCAGCTTCACCCAGCGCCGCACCCAGGCGATGCGCGCCCGGGTCGAGGCGATCACCACGGAGCTGCTCGACCAGGTGGCCGGGGCCGACGCCGAGCCGGTGGACATCAAGGCGGCGCTCGCCCATCCCCTCCCGCTGCGGATCATCTGCGAACTGTTCGGCGTGCCGGACGAGTTGGTGCCCGACACCACCCGGCTGATCGCGGCCATCATGGACACCTCGGACCCCTCCCCCGAGCACGCCGCGTCCGTGCAGCGGCAGATCGGCACGGTGCTGCCCGCCCTGATCGCCCACCGCAGCGAGCACCCCGGGGACGATCTGACGACCGAGCTGATCCGGGTCCGCGACGAGGACGGCGACCGGCTCAGCGACGAGGAGCTGCTGTACACGCTGCTGCTGGTGATCGGCGCCGGATTCGAGACGACGGTGAACCTCATCGGCAACGCCGTCGTCGCGCTGCTGCGCCGGCCCGAGCAGCTCGCGGCGGTGCGGGCCGGGGAGATCGGCTGGGACGCCGTCGTCGACGAGACCCTGCGGGTCCACCCGTCCATCGCCTCGCTGCCGCTGCGGTTCACGGTCACCGACGTGGAGGTCGCGGGCGTCACGATCCCGGCCGGGGACGCCATCATCACGACGTACGCCGCCGCGGGCCTCGATCCGGCGCACTACGGCCCGGACGCGGACACCTTCGACGCGGCACGCGGCGCCGACGACCATCTGGCGTTCGGCATCGGCGTGCACCGCTGCATCGGCGCTCCGCTGGCCCGGGTGGAGGCACTCACCGCCCTGCCTGCCCTGTTCGACCGGTTCCCCGGCCTGCGGCTCGCGGTCGACGCGGACGAACTGCGTCAGGTGCCGTCGTTCATCGCCTTCGGCTGGCGGGAGATTCCGGTACTGCTGGGCGAGTGACCCGGAGACGGCCGCGCGGGGGCCGACCGGTCCCCCGTTCCGGTCGCGCCCCCCGCGGCTCGTTGAACTTACGTCCGCCGCGAGCCGCTTGTGAACCGTGTCGATGCCCGCTGTCGGGAACGCGGGGCTCACCTGTGCACAAGTGAGTCCGGTTCGCCCTGCTTGGCCCCGTGCAGGGTGGGCGGATCGAGGTCGCCCGCCGCCAGATGCGCGAGCACGACCTCGTACAGGTCGCCGCCGCCGGCCAGGAGCTGCCGTTCCAGGACGGGCTCCGCGGCGCGGACGTGCTCGCGCACGGTCTGCGCGTGGACGCCCAGCGTCTGCGCGGCGCGCTCGGCGTTGCCGCCGGCCGCGATCCAGGTGCGCAGGGTACGGCGCAGGTCGCGGGCGTCGGCGTCCAGACGGGCCAGCAGGTCGTGCGCCCAGGCACGCATCGCGGCTCCGGTGAGCAGCTCGCCGAGGTCGGCGGGCACGGCGGCCCGGTCGTCCTCCCCGTGGGCCAGGCCCTCCTGGCTGTTGAGCGCGAGATGGACGACGGCACGGGCCGTGAGGTCGGAGAAGTCGGTGCCCAGCAGGGCCTCGACGCGTTCCATCCGGGCCCGCACGGTGTTGCGGCTGACGCCGAGCACCTTGGCGGCGCTGACCGCGGTGAACTCAAGGCCCAGACGGGTGGTGGCGAGCAGTTCCGTGTGGGTGTGGTGGGGCAGGCCGGAGAGCGGGCCCAGCACCCGCAGCGTCCAGCCGCGCAGGGCGTCGGGGGCCATCAGGCGCTCGGGGTGGGTGCGTTCGGCGTACACCGCGGCCTTGTCCGGCCGGAAGTGCGCCACGGCCAGCGCGCTGACGGCCTGTCCGTAGGCGGTGGCGGTCCTGGCCAGGCTCTGCCGGGCGCTGCCGCCGAGGAAGACCCGCGGGCGGGGGCCGATCAGCGAGCGCAGGGCGCCGGCCACCGCATCCCTGGGGGTGACGACGATGACGTGCTCGTCCCTCGCGGGGCACCGCACGACCAGTGCCTGCTCCCCCGTCGCGTCCCGGCACTCCTCGGCGAGCCCGTCGCGTTCCTCGGGACGGCTCTCGACGACGTACACACAGGCCGTGTCCGTGTCGAGCAGCCCGGGCCACAGGCCCGCGGCGACCCGGCGGGCGGCGACGGTGTCCTCGACCATCAGCAGCTGCAGGATGGCCAGGCGCAGGTCGGACGTGGCGCGTTCGAGCCGGTGCACGGCGACCGCCGACTCATGGGCCCGGAGCAGCACGTCGAGCACCTGGACGGTGTACGTGACGATCTCGGAGGCCCGCCGGTCGAACGGAACCGGGCGGGAGACGGTCAGCACGCCCGCCGACGCCGACACCCGGACCAGCCGCAGATGACGCCCCGGCCCCTCCCACGCGGCGGAGGCGATCCGGCCCGCGACCATGTCGTCGAACAGGTCCTCGAACGGGCCGCTGTCCAGCGAGGTTCCCGCGACGACGGCACCGGATCCGTCGTACAGACAGGCCGTGCCGCCGACGGCGTCGGCGAGCCAGGCGACGACCTGCCGGACGCGCTGCCCGCCCGGCCGCAGCAGCTCCAGCAACTCCCGTTCCCACGCCGCGCCCCGCACCTCCGCACGACGGCTCGCACCCGCTCGGCCTGTCACGATCGGCCTTCCTCGTCTTTCGTCCCGTTTCCGGCGTACCGGTCCGGGACGTTACCTCACGCCCACCGAACCGGCCGCCGGCGTTCACGGCGAGGACGGGTTCCCGGAACCGGCCCCTTCAGGCGCCGGACGCCGGGCCTGGCGCGGGCGCGGGCCTGCCCTGCGTGTCCCGGCCCGGGGCAGGGCATAGGCTCGGCGGATGGCGAAGTACTTCGATGTGCACCCCGACAACCCCCAGCCGCGTGTCGTCTCCCAGGTCGCCGACAGCGTCCGGGCCGACGCGCTGATCGCGTACCCGACGGACTCCTGCTACGCCCTCGGCTGCCGGCTGGGCAGCCGTGACGGGGTGGAGCGGATCCGGTCCATCCGCCGGCTGGACGACCGGCACCACTTCACCCTCGTGTGCCAGGACTTCGCGCAGCTCGGCCAGTTCGTGCGGGTCGACAACGACGTGTTCCGCGCCATCAAGGCCTCCACGCCGGGCAGTTACACCTTCATCCTGCCCGCGACGCGCGAAGTGCCGCGCATGCTCCAGCACCCGAAGAAGAAGACCGTCGGGGTCCGCATCCCCGACCATGTCGTCACCCAGGCGCTCCTCGCCGAGCTGGGCGAGCCGCTGCTGTCCAGCACCCTGCTGCTGCCCGACGAGGACGAGCCGCTGACGCAGGGCTGGGAGATCAAGGACCGGCTGGACCATGTGCTGGACGCGGTGGTCGACTCCGGGGACTGCGGTACCGAGCCGACGACGGTCATCGACTTCTCCGGCGGGGAGGCCGAGATCGTACGGCGCGGCGCCGGTGACGTCTCACGCTTCGAGTGAGGCCGCGCCATGACCGTCGTCCAGGGAACCGCCGTCGGCATCGCCACCGGGGACGGCACCGCCGACGCCTACCTCGCCCACCCCGGTGACGGCGCCCCGCACCCCGCCGTCCTGCTCTACATGGACGCCTTCGGGCTCCGGACGGGGCTGCGGGCCATGGCCGACCGGCTCGCGGGGGCCGGTTACACAGTCCTGGTGCCGAACGTGTTCTACCGTCACGGCCGCGCCCCCGTCGTCGAGTTGCCCGAGTTCATCGACCCGTCGGCGCGTCCGGAGATCTTCGAGCGGCTCGGGCCGGTCATGCGGGCCCTGACGCCCGAGCCGGCGATGCGGGACGCCGGTGCCTGTCTGGCCTGGCTGGCCGAGAGCCCGGTGGCCGCCGACGGCCCCGTGGGGCTGGCCGGCTACTGCATGGGTGCCCGGCTGGCGCTGCTCACCGCCGGGACCTACCCGGAGCGGATCGCCGCGGCGGCCGGTTTCCATGGCGGGCGGCTGGCCACCGACGCCCCCGACAGCCCGCACCTGCTCGCCGGACGCATCACCGCCGAGCTGTACTTCGGCCACGCGGACCAGGACCCCGCCCTGCCCGAGGACCAGCAGGAGCGTCTTCAGCACGCGCTGGCCGCGGCGGGCGTCCGCCATCGCTGCGAGGTCTATCCGGGCGCCCACCACGGCTTCACCCAGGCCGACACCGCGGCCTACGACCAGGAGGCGGACGAGCGGCACTGGGCGGCGCTGCTCGATCTGCTGAAGCGAAACCTGGCGGGCGCCTGACACCTGCTCGCTCTGCTGGAGGGAAACCTGGTGGGCGCCTGACACCTGCCCGATCTAGGGTGCGGCCATGACCTCGCAGCCCTATCTCTCCGAACTGTTCTCCCTCGACGGCCGCGTCGCCCTGGTGACCGGCGGCAGCTCCGGCATCGGGCGGGCCATCGCCGGTGCCCTCGCCCGCGCCGGGGCGAGTGTCGTGGTCGTCGCCCGCAAGGAGGCGGAACTGACCGCGACGGTCGAGGAGTTGACCGGTGACGGCTGCCGGGCCGCCTGGGTGAGCGCCGATCTGGGCACGCGTACGGGCGTGCGGGCGGGGGCCGAGGAGGCGGCCGGGGTGTTCGGGGAGCCCGACATCCTGGTGAACTGCGCCGGGATCAATCTGCGGCCCCCCATGAGCGAGCTGGACGAGGACGTCTGGGACACCACGATGGCCGTGAACCTGGATGCGCCCTTCCTGCTGGGCCGGCGGTTCGGGCCGGGGATGGCCGAGCGCGGCTTCGGGCGGATCATCCACGTCACCTCGCAGCAGGCGCACCGGGCGTTCGTGCAGAGCGGCGCCTACGGCGTCTCCAAGGGGGCGCTGGAGTCGCTGGCCCGGTCACAGGCGGAGGCCTGGTCGCCGTACGGCGTCACCTGCAACACGCTGGTGCCGGGGTTCGTGATGACGCCGCTGAACCGGCGGCTGTCGTCCGATCCGGAGAAGGTGGCGGCGCTGGCCGCCCGCACGATGATCGGACGCAACGGCCTGGCCGAGGACTTCGCGGGGGCGGCGGTGTTCCTCGCGAGCCGCGCCTCCGCCTATGTCACCGGCCAGGCCCTGTTCGTCGACGGCGGTCTCTCCGTCCACTGACCGGTCAGGCGCCGACGTACTCCGCCAGGTGCCGGCCGGTGAGGGTGGAGCGGTCGGCGACCAGGTCGGCGGGCGTGCCCTCGAAGACGATCCTGCCGCCGTCGTGGCCGGCGCCGGGGCCCAGGTCGATGATCCAGTCGGCGTGGGCCATCACGGCCTGGTGGTGCTCGATGACGATGACGGACTTGCCGGAGTCCACGAGCCGGTCCAGCAGCCCGAGCAGCTGCTCGACGTCGGCGAGGTGGAGGCCGGTGGTCGGTTCGTCAAGGACGTAGATGCCGCCCTTGTCGGCCATGTGCGTGGCCAGCTTCAGCCGTTGCCGCTCGCCGCCGGACAGCGTGGTCAGCGGCTGGCCGAGGGTGAGGTAGCCGAGGCCGACGTCGGCGAGGCGGCTGAGGATGGCGTGCGCGGCCGGGGTGCGCGCGTCGCCGCAGCCGAAGAACTCCTCCGCCTCGGTCACCGACATCCCGAGCACCTCGCTGATGTCGCGGCCGCCGAGGTGGTACTCCAGCACCGCGGCCTGGAACCGCTTGCCCTCGCATTCCTCGCAGGGGGTGGCGACACTCTGCATGATGGCCAGGTCGGTGTAGATGACGCCGGCGCCGTTGCAGGTGGGGCAGGCGCCCTCGGAGTTGGCGCTGAACAGGGCCGGCTTCACGCCGTTGGCCTTGGCGAACGCCTTGCGGATCGGGTCGAGCAGTCCGGTGTACGTCGCCGGGTTGCTGCGCCGCGAGCCGCGGATCGGGCTCTGGTCGACCGAGACCACGCCCTCGGCGGCCGGCACGGATCCGTGGATCAGCGAGCTCTTGCCGGAGCCCGCGACGCCGGTGACGACGGTCAGCACACCGAGCGGGATGTCGACGTCCACGTTCTGCAGGTTGTTGGCGCTCGCGCCGCGGATCTCCAGGGCGCCGGTGGACTTGCGGACCGTGTCCTTCAGGGCGGCCCGGTCGTCGAGGTGGCGGCCGGTGACCGTGCCGGAGGCGCGCAGGCCGTCGAGGGTGCCGGCGAAGCAGATGGTGCCGCCGGCCGTACCGGCGCCGGGGCCGAGGTCGACGACGTGGTCGGCGATCGCGATGGCCTCGGGCTTGTGCTCCACGACGAGCACGGTGTTGCCCTTGTCCCGCAGCCGGAGCAGCAGGTTGTTCATCCGCTGGATGTCATGGGGGTGCAGGCCGATGGTGGGCTCGTCGAAGACGTAGGTGACGTCGGTGAGCGCGGAGCCGAGGTGGCGGATCATCTTGACGCGCTGGGCCTCGCCGCCGGACAGGGTGCCGGCCGGCCGGTCGAGCGCGAGGTAGCCGAGGCCGATCTCCACGAAGGAGTCCAGGGTCTGCTGGAGGGCGGTGAGCAGCGGCGCCACCGACGGCTCCTCGAGGCCGCGGACCCACTCGGCGAGGTCGCGGATCTCCATCGCGCAGGCGTCCGCGATGCTGACCTTCTTGATCTTCGAGGACCGGGCGCCCTCGCTGAGCCGGCTGCCGTCGCACTCGGGGCAGACGGTGAAGGTGACGGCGCGCTCCACGAAGGCCCGGATGTGCGGCTGCATCGCCTCCTTGTCCTTGGACAGGAAGGACTTCTGGATCTTCGGGATGAGACCTTCGTAGGTGAGGTTGACGCCGTTGACCTTCACCTTGGTCGGCTCGCCGTAGAGGAAGGCGTGCATCTCCTTCTTGGTGAACCGGCGGATCGGCTTGTCCGGGTCGAGGAAGCCGGACTGGGCGTACAGGCCGACGGTCCAGACGTTGTCCGACTTCCAGCCGGGGATGGTGAAGGCGCCCTCGGAGATCGACTTGGAGTCGTCGTAGAGCTGGGTGAGGTCGATGTCGGAGACCTTGCCGCGGCCCTCGCAGCGGGCGCACATGCCGCCGGTGCGCTCGAAGGTCGCCTTCTCGGCCTTGGTCTTGTCGCCGCGCTGCACGGTGATCGCGCCGCTCGCCTTCACCGAGGCCGTGTTGAAGGAGTACGCGCTGGGCGGGCCGATGTGCGGCTTGCCCAGGCGGCTGAAGAGGATGCGCAGCATGGCGTTGGCGTCGGTGGCGGTGCCGACGGTGGAGCGCGGGTCGGCGCCCATGCGCTGCTGGTCGACGCTGATCACGGTGGTCAGACCGTCGAGCACGTCGACCTCGGGGCGGGCGAGGTTCGCCATGAAGCCCTGTACGAAGGCGGGGTAGGTCTCGTTGATCAGCCGCTGCGACTCGGCGGCGATCGTGTCGAACACCAGGGAGCTCTTGCCGGAGCCGGACACGCCGGTGAACACCGTCAGCCGGCGCTTGGGCAGCTCGATGCTGACGTCCTTGAGGTTGTTCTCGCGGGCCCCGTGCACACGGATCATGTCGTGGCTGTCGGCGATGTGCGGCGCAGGCGACTGCGTGTCTCTTCTGGTGGCCCTGGTCATCGTCTCTCCGTCTTCTGGGTCGCCTGGCCGGATCTGACCGGCTTCGAACAGTACGTCAGGTGCTGCGCGAGCGTCGCGGGAGGCGGTGACGGATCAGCGCTCGGCCGATCCCGGTCAACTCCCGGTCAACCCTCCACGCTAGCCGCGGCGCCGGACGGGCGCTTCTCCATTTCTGACCGACCGGTCCCGTCACGGGGTCACGGGGCGCTCGAAGAAGGTCTCCAGGACGACGGTGGCGTGGGTGCCGCTCACGCCGTCGATCGCGTAGATGCGGCGCAGCACGTCCTGGAGCCGCTCCGTGGTGGCGGTCCTGACCTTGACCAGGACCGAGGCACTGCCCGCGATGACATGCGCCTCCTGGATCTCGGGGATGGCGGCGAACCGGTCCCCGGAGTCGCCGACCCACCGCGTGGAGTCCACCAGCACGAAGGCGAGCACGCCCTTCCCCACCGCCGCCGGATCGACCTCGACGGCGGTCCGCCGGATGACGCCCCGCTCGCGCAGCTTGCGGACGCGTTCATGGGTCGCGCCCGCGGACAGTCCGACGGCCTGTCCCAGCGCGGCGTACGACTGTGCGGCGTCCTGCTGGAGGAGCACCAGCAACTGCCGGTCGACGTCGTCCACCGATTCTCCTTCTGGATTTTGCTTGATCTGCCGAATGTCATTCTGCATAGTCTTGGTTCTGCACACCAGTGTTCGACGATACGCAAGGGCGGCGACATGACGGGCGAGCGACCGCAGTTGTACGAGATCCTCGATGAGCGCTTCCGCACGGGCCGGTGCCACGCGGGCGACTCGAAGCTGGAGACCCTGTACGAGGGCTGCCGCTGGGCCGAGGGCCCGGTGTACGTCCCGGCCGGCCGGTACCTGCTGTGGAGCGACATCCCCAACGACCGGCTGCTGCGCTGGGACGAGACCACCGGCACGGTCGGCGTCTTCCGCTCCCCGGCCGGTCACCCCAACGGCAACACCCTGGACGGCGAGGGCCGGCTGATCACCTGCGAGCAGGGCAACCGCCGGGTCACCCGCACCGAGCACGACGGGTCGGTCACCGTGCTCGCCGACCGCTTCCGGGGCAAGCGGTTCAACAGCCCGAACGACGCCGCCGTACGCTCCGACGGGTCGATCTGGTTCTCCGACCCCGACTTCGGGATCACCAGCGACTACGAGGGCAACCGCGCCGAGAGCGAGATCGGCGCCTGCAACGTCTACCGGCTGGACCCCGCGAGCGGCGAGGTGCGGCTGGTCGCCGACGGGTTCGCCGGGCCGAACGGTCTGGTGTTCTCGCTGGACGAGCGGCGGCTGTTCGTCTCGGACAGCCGGGCCAACCACATCCGCGTCTTCGACGTCCGTGACGACGGCACCCTCTCCGGCGGGGACGTCTTCGCCGAGTGCAGGACCGGCAACTTCGACAACATCCGCTTCGACGACGGCGGCCGGCTCTGGGCCGCGGCGATGGACGGCGGGATGCACTGCTACGACCCGGACGGCACCCTCCTCGGCCGCCTGCTGATCCCCGACGTCGTCGCCAACATCCGCTTCGGCGGCGCCCGGCGCAACCGCCTGTTCATCGCCGCCGACACCGCCCTGTACTCCCTCGTCATGGGGGTCACCGGCGCCCCCGCACTGCCCACCGCCCTCCGGAAGGACCAGCCGTGACCGAGCAGCAGGACATCGCCCGGGACCTCCAGGTGCCCGCGGACTTCGACGCGACGCGGGAGATCGAGCGCCGCGTCGCCTTCCTCGCGTACCGGCTGACCTCCACGGGCCTGCGCGCGCTGGTGCTCGGCATCAGCGGCGGCGTCGACTCCACGACCGCGGGGCGGCTGTGCCAGCTCGCGGTGGAACGGGTGCGCGCGAGCGGACGGGACGCGGCCTTCTTCGCGATGCGTCTGCCGTACGGCGTCCAGGCCGACGAGGAGGACGCGCGTCGTGCCCTGGAGTTCATCCGGCCCGACCGGGTGCTGACGGTCGACGTGCGGCCCGCGAGCGACGCCTTGCTGGAGGCGCTGTCGGCCGGCGGCACCGTCTTCCCCGACGCGCACAGCCAGGACTTCGCGCTCGGCAACATCAAGGCCCGGCAGCGCATGATCGCCCAGTACGCGGTGGCCGGTGCGCACGGCGGCCTGGTCGTCGGCACCGACCACGCCGCCGAGGCGGTCTCCGGGTTCTTCACCAAGTTCGGCGACGGCGCGGCGGACGTGGTCCCGCTCACCGGTCTCACCAAGCGGCGGGTGCGGGCCGTGGCGGAAGCACTGGGCGCCCCCGCGGAGTTGGTCCGCAAGACCCCGACCGCCGACCTGGAGACCCTCGCCCCCGGCCGGCCGGACGAGGAAGCCCTCGGTGTCACCTACGACGACATCGACGACTTCCTCGAAGGCAAACCGGTCGACGAGGCGGCGCACGCCACCGTCGTCCGCCGCTACCACCTCACCGCGCACAAACGGCAGTTGCCGGTCGCGCCCTGACTACACGGGCAGCGTCAGCAGCACCAGGCCGGCCGCCAGCACCGCCAACCCGCCCCAGGACAACGCCGGAAGCCGCTCGCCGAGGACGACGACCGCCATGACGGCCGCCACGGCGGGCTCGCCCAGGGTCAGCGACGTGGCCACCGACGCGGAGGTGCGGCGCAGGCCGTACCCGAACATGCGGTACGCCAAGTAGACGGTGAACAGGGCGAGATACCCGGCCACCGCCGCACCCCGCGCGGTGGTGAGCCAGTGCAGGTCGACCCAGAGCAGCAGCGGCAGCACAAGCAGCCCGGCGGCGCCGAACAGCACGCCCATGACCGCGTCCGAGGAGTGCCCGCGCCTGATCAGCCCGCCGCCGATCAACGCGTACACGGCGTAGGACAGTCCACCCGCCGCGGCGAGCAGGACACCGGTGGGATCGACCGGCGTGCCGTGTCCGCTGAGCCCGGGGCCCATCACCAGGAGGGTGCAGCCCAGGACGGTGGCCACGGTGGCACCGGTCCAGCGTGCGGTCGGCCGGGCCTGTCCGGTGACCCAGGCGAGCAGCCCGGCGAAGACCGGGGCACTGCCCAGCGCGATCACCGTGGCGACGGCCACGCCGGTGCGGGCCACCGCCGGATAGAACGCCACCGGGTACCCGGCCACCGCCAGCGCGCCGAGGACGAGCAGCAGGCGCTCCCGGCGGGTGCAGGCGGCCGGCAGGGTGCGGGCGGCGGGAGAGGTGAGGAACAGCAGGAGCCCGCCGAGGGTGAGTCCGGCGCAGCCGATGGCCGCCGCCGGGGCACCGGCCGGTGCCAGGGAACTCACCGTGCCGGTCGTGCCCCACAGCACGGTCGAGGCAAGGATCGGCGCGGGCCCGCCGAGAAGACGGGAACGGGAGGTGCGCGGGGCCGAGGCGGCCGGGCGCACGGGGGTCAGGGGAGAAGTACGGTTCGGCACAGTCGTGAGCTTCCGTCGTCGAATGCGTCTGGGACTCGATCCGAAACGGGCGCACGACACAGACCCCTGACCGCCCAGAGGGCCGGTCGGGGCCGGGAATCACACCGGGATGTCCGCGCCCGTCAGGCGCAGAGCGGCGGCAGAACGACGTGCCAGTAGGAGTTCACCCGATGATCGTACACAACCGGGTGGCTCCAGCTGATGATCACGCAGAATGGCCCCTGGGGAGAGGCTTCGTGGGGGTTTTCGTGCTGCTGCTCGATCTTGCGACTGTGCCGCCGCGTGAGCGGCCCGAGGCGTTCCGCCACGCGCTGACGGATTCGTCGGTGCCCAACGACGTGTTCCACGAGGAACCCGAGACGGGCATGCACGCCCGGATGGAGGTGTGGCGGGTGGGCGGACTCCCCATGCTCGCCACCCGCAACTCCGGCTTCGAGGTGCGCCGCACCGAGCGGCATGTGCACCACCACCGCAGCCACCCCGTCGTGTCCGTCTCGCTGCAGACCGAGGGGGTGCACCGCGCCGAGGTGGCGGGCCGGCGCCGGCTGCTGGGCGCCGACGACATCTGCGTGTTCCACGAGTTGTCGGTGCGCACCTACGGCTGGTCCGGGGACGGGGCCTCGCAGTCGATGGTGTTCGACGTGAACCGGCTCGGCGTCCCCGTCGACACGGTGGTACGGGCCTCGCTGCGCCTGCGCGCCAGCCCGATGCACGACCTCGTACTGCACCATCTGCGGACGGTGTTCCGCGACGCGGGCCGCCTGGAGGGCGACCCAGGCGCCGAGGCCCTCGCCGACGCCACCACCGAACTGGTCCGGGCCCTGCTGCTGTCCGCGGCGCATGCCGAGGACAGCGATCCGGTGCGCTCGGTCATGGACGACACCCTGCTCACGACATCGCGCCGCTGTTCGCCTACACGGTGGTGTACGTCGACCAGAGCCACCATGCCGACTTCGCCTCGTCGTTCGAGCTGCTGCCCGGCGCGCTGGACGCGCTCACCGCGCCCGGCGCCCCGGCCTTCGGCGACCTGGTCGAGCAGATGGCGTTCAAGCTCCTGCTGGCCTCCGCCTGCACCGGTGATCCCCGCGGCCGGCAGGCCCTGGAGCGGCATCGGGACCTGCTCTCCCCCGCCGCCCGGCTGTGCCACCGCGCCTGGGCGGACCCGCCCCGCACGGCGCACGGCGCGGAGGCGGAACTGCGGGCGCTGGTGGCGCGTACGACCGCCCGGGGCGAGGCCGGGAAGGTGTGGCTGCTGCTCTGGGCGGCGACGGCGGTGGACGCGGCCGACGCCGACCTGCGGCGTCCCTTCGGCCAGGACCACACCTACGCCACCCAGGGCTCCGTGGCCAAGGCGCGCTGCTACCAGGCGTTCCTGCGCGGCGACTGGAACACGGCCGAGGACTGTCTGCGCGAGCCGGACACCGCCGACGAACTCGGCTACCACTGCAACGCCTTGCTGTTCCGGCACTACCACGCCCACTTCCTGGCCGGTCGCGGCGACGAGCGGGGGCTGCGCGCGATGCGGGCGCGGATCGAGCCCATGGCGTCGAGGGCGAGAATGCGGTTCGTCACGGACCCTCTGGAGCGGCTGGAGGCGCTGGTCGCCGGGTCCGGGCTCAGTCCGGCCGCTCGCGCCAGCATCCGCGCCGCCGCTGCCTCCTCCCCCTGCGCGGCGGTGCGGTCGGCCTCCTGGTGCAGCAGCTCGGCCAGTGCCGCGTCGGTGCCGACGGCGGAGGCCGCCAGATGTGCGATGCGGCACCTGCTGGTGGCGGGGAGGGCGTCGGCGAACAGCCGGTGGGCGGCACGGCGTTCGGCGGGGGTGGCGAGGTGGATCAGGCCGGCGCGGATCAGCGGATGCCGGAACTCCAGCCGGTCCGGCTCCGGGTCGACGCGCACGAGATCGCGGGCCGTCTCCAGGACGCGTGTCCAGGGGGTACGGGCGTCCCGGCTCGCCATGTCCCGTAGGAAGTGCGTCCGTTGGGCGTGCGGGCCGCCGAGTGCCGCCGCCAGCAGCAGGCGCCGGGGCGTCTCCGGGAGGGCGCGCAGTTCGTTCTCGTAGAGCCGTCCGAGCCGTTCGCCGAGGGGGAGTTCGTCGAGGAGGTCGGTGCCGGGTCCGGCGAGGTAGGCGGGGTGGTCGGTGGCCGCCTTGCGGATGCGCGCCGGGAGTTCGTGCAGGCGAGCGGGTTGCCGGCGGCCACCTTGCGGACGCGGTGGCGGGCTCCCTCGGGCAGCCAGGGGTGCAGGGCGCGCAGCAGCCGCTCGGACTCCTCCTCGGTCAGCGGGGGCAGCTCCATCGCGCGGTCGTCCGGGGCGGGTTCACGTGTCGCGCCGATGATGACGACCGGCAGTGCGCCGGCGCGCCGGCGCAGGTGCCCGAAGACGGTGCGGCTGGCCGGGTCGGCCCACTGGAGGTCGTCCTGGAGGACGACGATGGGCCCGTGCGGGGCGAGGAGCGCCAGAGCGGCGTCGGCGACCGTCCCGGCCCGGGGAAGGGGGCCGTCCCGGACGCCCAGCGCGGTCTCCAGGGCGTCCCGCTGCCCGGCCGGAAGGGCGGGCGTGTCGTCGAGGAGCGGCCAGAGCACCTGGTGCAGGGCGGCGTACGGCAGCCCGGACTCCGCCGCCGCGCCGGTCATCCGCAGCACGCGCAGACCGGCGCCGACGGCAGCCGCCCCGGCCTCCTTCAGCAGGGTGGTCTTGCCCGTGCCGGGATCGCCGCGCAGCAGCAGGGACGTGCCGGCGCCCCCGATGTCCGTCAGGGCCGCGCGGATCGCCGCGAGCTGCCTGTCGCGTCCCGCCAGCATGATTCGGTGCCCCCGCCCCTCGGTCCCGCTCCTGCGCGCCCGCGGGTGCGCACGGCCCGTCGGGACGCGACCACGATACCCAGCGATGGCCGACCGGCCCTGGTCCATGCACTGTGGGAAGGGTGCCGGTGCACTGAGGGACAACCGCCGCCGCCCGGGCGTCCTTACCGTGGTGACGCCCGCCGGAGAGACCGGCATACCCATGCGAGACCCGGGAGAGTCACATGTCCGGTGCCGTCGAGCCGGTCCAGCCGGTCCTGGAGCCCGCGGCCACCGCTTTCGCCCAGGCGACCGCGAACCCGCCGTTCCTCTTCGAGCTGACGCCCGCCGAGGGCCGTAAGGCCGTGGACGAGGTGCAGTCCGGGGAGATCGACAAGCCCGCGATCGACGAGGAGTGGATCACCGTCTCCGGTGGGCCCACGGGCAGCGTCCGGGCCCGCCTCGTCAAGCCCGCCGGGGCCGAGGGCACCCTGCCGGTGATCCTCTACATCCACGGCGCGGGCTGGGTGTTCGGCAACGCCCACACCCACGACCGGCTGGTGCGCGAACTCGCGGTCGGCGCGCAGGCGGCCGTGGTGTTCCCGGAGTACGACCTGTCCCCCGGGGCCCGCTACCCGGTCGCCATCGAGCAGAACTACGCGGTGGCGCGGTGGATCGTGGCCGAGGGCGCGTCCCATGGCCTGGACGCCGCGCGGCTGGCGGTGGCCGGTGACTCGGTCGGCGGGAACATGACCGCGGCGCTGACGCTGATGGCCAAGGAGCGCGGGGACGTGCCGCTGGTCCAGCAGGTGCTGTTCTACCCGGTGACCGACGCCGCCTTCGACACCCCGTCGTACCACCAGTTCGCCGAGGGCTACTTCCTGCGCCGCGACGGCATGCAGTGGTTCTGGGACCAGTACACGACCGACGAGGCCGAGCGCGCCCAGATCACCGCCTCCCCGCTGCGCGCCACCACCGAGCAGCTGGCCGGGCTGCCCCCGGCGCTGGTCATCACCGGCGAGGCCGATGTGCTGCGCGACGAGGGCGAGGCGTACGCCGACAAGCTCCGGCAGGCCGGGGTGGCCGTCACCTCGGTGCGGTTCCAGGGCATCATCCACGACTTCGTGATGCTGAACGCCCTGCGCGAGACGCATGCCGCCGAGGCCGCGATCAGGCTCGCGGTCGACACGCTGCGCTCCGCCCTGCGCGGCTGACGGCGACGACGCACAGCGCGGCGGGTGGACCCCCTCAGGGGTCCACCCGCCGCGCTGTTGCGCACCGTCAGTCGGTGCCGAACTCCATGGCCGCGCTGTCGAGCAGTTCGTCGCTGTCGGGGCCCTTGCCGCCGGAGGCGATGGCCTCGGCGCCGCCCTCGGTCAGCGCGCCGATCAGGCTGGTCGGCCCGGCGGCCTCGGCCGACGCCGACCGGGGCGCGCCGACCATGCCGAGACCGGCGTACAGCTCCAGCTTGGTGCGCGAGTCGGCGATGTCGAGGTTGCGCATCGTGAGCTGGCCGATCCGGTCCACCGGACCGAACGCCGCGTCCTCGGTGCGCTCCATGGACAGCTTGTCCGGGTGGTAGCTGAACATCGGGCCCGTGGTGTCGAGGATCGAGTAGTCCTCGCCGCGCCGCAGCCGCAGCGTCACCTCGCCGGTGACGGCCTGGCCGACCCAGCGCTGCAGCGACTCGCGGATCATCAGCGCCTGCGGGTCCAGCCAGCGGCCCTCGTACATCAGCCGGCCGAGGCGACGGCCCTCGTTGTGGTACTGGGCGAGGGTGTCCTCGTTGTGGATGGCGTTCACGAGCCGCTCGTACGCCGCGTGCAGCAGGGCCATGCCGGGCGCCTCGTAGATGCCGCGGCTCTTGGCCTCGATGATCCGGTTCTCGATCTGGTCCGACATGCCGAGACCGTGCCGGCCGCCGATGGCGTTGGCCTCCATCACGAGGTCGACGGCGGAGGCGAACTCCTTGCCGTTGATGGTGACCGGGCGGCCCTGCTCGAAGCCGATGGTCACGTCCTCGGTGGCGATCTCCACCGCGGGGTCCCAGAACCGCACGCCCATGATCGGCTGCACCGTCTCCAGGCCGGTGTCCAGGTGCTCCAGGGTCTTGGCCTCGTGCGTGGCACCCCAGATGTTGGCGTCCGTGGAGTACGCCTTCTCCGTCGAGTCCCGGTAGGGAAGGTCGTGGGCGACCAGCCACTCCGACATCTCCTTGCGGCCGCCCAGCTCGGTCACGAAGTCCGCGTCGAGCCAGGGCTTGTAGATCCGCAGGTGGGGGTTGGCGAGCAGGCCGTAGCGGTAGAACCGCTCGATGTCGTTGCCCTTGAAGGTCGAGCCGTCGCCCCAGATCTGGACGTCGTCCTCGAGCATCGCCCGGACCAGCAGGGTGCCGGTGACGGCACGGCCGAGGGGCGTGGTGTTGAAGTACGCCCGTCCGCCCGAGCGGATGTGGAACGCACCGCAGGTCAGTGCGGCCAGGCCCTCCTCGACCAGCGCCGCGCGGCAGTCGACCAGGCGCGCGATCTCGGCGCCGTAGGTCTTCGCGCGGCCGGGCACCGACGCGATGTCGGGCTCGTCGTACTGGCCGATGTCGGCGGTGTACGTGCAGGGCACGGCACCCTTGTCGCGCATCCAGGCGACCGCCACGGAGGTGTCGAGGCCCCCGGAGAAGGCGATCCCGACGCGCGAGCCGACGGGGAGGGAGGTAAGCACTTTGGACATAGCAGAAGTATGCACGACAACGCATGAACATGCAACGCAGGGTGCTGGGGAACGGCGCGCGGAACCGGCCGGCCGGGGCGGACAGCGAAGGCGCAGGCGCAGGCGTCGCCGGAACGGGGCACCAACTACCGTCCCCGTGAAGCACATTGGCTCGCCGCTTCCTCGGAATTCACCGCGAACCCTGCCCTAGATCATTGTTACGGTGCACCGGTGTCTGACTCTTCACGCGATACCGCCGAAGGCGCCGGCTGGGGAACCGCGGAACGCGGCGCGTACCAGCGGCTGATGCCCACCGACGTCCGCAAGATCTCGTGGCTGGACCCGAGGATGCTGTGGGCGGCCCGCAACGGCGTGCTGGCGTCCTGGTTCGGGGATCCGACGGGCCGGACCCGCAGCCGTTGGGTGGCCCAGCGAGCCGCGGCCGGAGCGCCGGCCGACAAGGTGATCGGGCGAACGGACCCCGACCGCTTCTCCTTCCTGGTCATCGGGGACACCGGCGAGGGCGACGACCCGCAGTACGCGGTCGTGCCGGGGATGTTGCAGGCGGGGCAGGACACCAGCTTCGCGGTGCTGGCCAGCGACGTGATCTACCCGGCGGGCAGCGCGGACGACTACGGCGCGAAGTTCTTCCGCCCTTACCAGGACTACCGGGCGCCGATCTACGCGATACCCGGCAACCACGACTGGTACGAGGACCTGGGCGCCTTCATGCGCGTCTTCTGCGGCGACGCCCCGCCGCTCGCACCCGAGCCGAAGCCGCGCGCGCTGACCAGGGCCTGGCTGCGGTCGTCGCTGTGGCACCGGCCGAGCCGGACGGACGGCCAACGCCTCGACGAGGCCCGCACGTTGCGCTCCGACCCGGCGCAGCAGGCGGTCCAGCCGGGCCCGTACTGGGCCGTCGACGCGGGACCGGTCCGGATCATCGGCATCGACACCGGGCTGCTGGGCACCCTCGACGCCGAGCAGGGCGCCTGGCTGCGCGAGGTCTCCCGCGACCCCCGCCCGAAGATCCTGATCACCGGCTCGCCGCTGTACGTCGACGGCGAGTACCACCCCTGCGCGATCGAGGGCGGCGGCACGGTGGACGACATCGTCCGCGACCCGGCGCATCGCTATGTCGCGGCGATAGGCGGCGACATCCACAACTACCAGCGCTATCCGGTGCGGGTGGCGGGACGGACGATCCAGTACGTCGTCTCGGGCGGCGGAGGCGCGTTCATGCACGCCACGCACACCATCCCCCGGGTCGACGTGGCGAACGTGACCGAACAGGAGTTCCGCTGCTACCCGCTGCGCGGTGACTCCCTCGCCTTCTACAGCAGGCTCTACGGCCGCCGGCTGCGGCTGCGCCGCTTCTTCACCCTGACCGAGGCCGAGGCCGCGGCGGTGGTCGCGGAGCGTCTGGGCATCCCGCTCACCCGCGCCCGGGAGGGGACGCCGCGCATCACACGGCGCACCCGCCTGGTGGCCGGCCTGCTGGGCGCGGGCCGCCGCCCCGACCGTGCCGCCCGCTTCCGGCTCCCCGTGCGCAAGATCTACACCTCGCTGTTCTCGCCGAGCTCGGCGACGTACAGCCCGCCGTTCTTCAAGTGCTTCCTGCGGGTGGACGTCTCGCCCGAGTCGATCCGGCTGCGCTGTTACGCGGCGACCGGCAACCGGGCGCAGGAGATCGACCCGCCGGTGGAGGACGAGGTGACGATCCCGCTGGGGTGAGCCGGGACGTGTGCGCCCGCGGGAGGGCCCTACCTCCGCTCGACGTCCCTGACGAACACGATCCCGTCCATGCCCGCGAGCCGGGCCGGGTCCAGCGGGGAGTAGCCGAACCAGGGGGAGACACGTGAGGTGAGGTTCGGGCCGGCCAGCCGGCGGGCGTCCAGGACGGAGTGGTTCTCCGGGAGGGAGTACAGGAGTCCTTCGACCGTGTTCGGGGGCGGGGTGTCCACCCCCCGGTGCCCGATCGTGCCGAGGGCCGTGGCCAGGAAGGCGTACTCGTCGCCCAGGTGCGCGTGCAGGAGCGCCCCGGCGCTCCACCACTCCACCCGCAGGTCGCCCAGGTGCATGGTGCTCTTGTGGCGCTGCAGATGGCCGTTGTGGGCGAAGAGCAGGGCCGGGCCCCGGTCGGCGACGGCGTGGAGGTTGTCGGCCATCATCCGGGCCCGCAGGCCCACCAGGCGCGTCATGCGGGCCGGTGAGGGGTGGCCATCCAGTGGTGGTAGCGCAGCAGGCCGGTCGCGGTGCGGCCGTACAGGCGTGCCCGGTCCCAGTCGTCCCACGAGGTCGCCGCGATCAGGTGGGGGGTCTCCGTGCCGAGCAGCGCCACCAGGTCGTCGGCCAGCAGGCGCAGCTCACGGGCCTCGGCCGACTGGCCGACGGACCGGGTGGGGTCCGTCATCGCCGCGGGTTCGGTCCATCGGTCGTCGGTGCCGAGCAGGCGGTCGAGCGTGTTGGCCGTGCAGGGCAGCAGGTCCGCGCCCAGGTGGGCCGCGAGGCAGCCGTGGAGTGCGGTGAGGGCCTGCCGGGGGCTCGCCGCGCCGGTGATCTCCAGCGGGCCGTCGAAACCGGCGAAGCGGAGGTGTTCGGACGCGGGCCGGCCGGCGTTGTGGGCCCGCATCCAGCTCACCAGGTCGCGGTTGGCCGCGGACGCGCCGAATCCGTGGCTGAATCCGCGCGCCATGACGTCGTCCAGGGTGCCCGTGCCGGAGGTGACGTAGTCGTCCACGACCAGGCCCGCCAGACAGTCGCTCTCGATCGCGATCGTCCGGTAGCCCTCCCGCTCGACGAGCTGCCGGAAGAGGTCGTTGCGCAGGTCGAGCAGGGCGTCCTCGCCATGGGTGGGCTCGCCCAGGGCGAGCAGTCGGGGGCGGTGCGGGAGCAGCTTCATGACGGCGGCAGCCTCGACGGCATGCGCGGCGTCCTCGATGTCAGTCGCCATGCCCTCAACGCTATCGTTGAAGCTCTGGTGGAGACTTTCGCGCGATATCGGCAGGGGCATGGGGAAAAAGCTTCAAACCGGGGAACGGCTCAGGCCCGTCGATCTGGCCCGCGGGCACGGTCTGTCCACGCAGGCGGTCAGGAACTACGAGGAGGCCGGAATCCTCCCGCCCGCGGCCCGCACACCCCACGGCTACCGCACCTATACGCCCGTGCACGCGGCGGCCCTGCGGGCCTTCCTGGCGCTGGTGCCCGGCCACGGCCACCGGACGGCGACGGAGATCATGCGCGCGGTGAACGAGGGCGGGGTGCACGAGGGCGCGGCCGAGGAGGCGTTCCGCCTCATCGACGAGAGTCACGCCCAGCTCCTCGAAGACCGCCGGACCCTGCACGCCGTCGAGCGCGCCCTGCGCGACCTGGGGCCCGCCCCGGGGGCGGAACCGGGCGGCACCTTCATCGGCCCACTGGCCGGGAAGCTCGGCATCCGGCCCGCCACCCTGCGCACCTGGGAGCGCGCCGGGCTGGTGCACCCGGGCCGCGACCCCCGGACCGGATACCGCGTCTACGACGAAGCCGCCGTACGGGATGCCCGGCTCGTTCACCAACTCCGCCGCGGCGGTTACCTGCTGGCGCAGATCGCCCCGCTGATCACCCAGGTGCGGGCGGCCGGCGGCCCGGAACCGCTGGAGGCGGCCCTGCGGGACTGGCGCGGCCGGCTGTCCGCCCGCGCGCGAGCCATGCTGACCGGCGCGGCCGAGCTGGAGGCGTACCTGCGCGAGCGCGGCTGACGCTTCGGTCGTGCCCTCGGGACAGAAGGAAACCCCAGGCCAGTGGCCTGGGGTCGGTCCAGTGCGATACGGCCGTCGGCGGGCTCAGATCAGTTCGAGCTGCCGTTGCGGCTGCCGCGTCGGCACGGTCTTGGCGTCCCAGGGTCCGACGGTCCGCACATAGCCGTAGATCACGGAGGCCATCGCCAGCAGGAGCAGCGGTCCGTACAGCCACGGATGCCTCGCCATCTCCAGCGGCAGCCAGCGATACGACAGCAGGAGCGCGCCGAACACCGTCGCGCCGTAGGCGACGAACCGGATCCCCGAGCGGTCCCAGCCCCGGTCGAAGGTGCGCAGTGCCGCCTCGATGGTGAGCGTGAAGACCACGCCGGCGATGAGGTCGGCGCCGTAGTGGTAGCCGAATCCCAGGGTCGCGGCGAGCGTGGCGACGAGCCAAAACGTTCCTGCCCAGCGCAGGGTTCGCGGGCCCTTGCGGGAATGGATGAAGATGGCCAGTGCCCATGCCGTGTGCAGGCTGGGCATGCAGTTCCGGGGGGTGACGCCGTCGAACGGCATGTGCTGCGGAGGGCTGATCGCAGGCAGCGTCTGGGGCCAGATACTGGTGACCGCCCACTGCACGCTGGGCGTCGATTCCGGCGCCCACAGGCTGACCGCCGCCCATTGTTCGGTGCCGGTGCCGTAGGCGAAGAGCGGTCCGACCACCGGGTAGATCATGTAGAAGGCCGGTCCGACGAGGCCGATCACCAGAAAGGTGCGCACCAGGTGGTGGCGGGGAAAGCGCCGGTCCGCCGCCACGCCGCGGAGCTGATACAGCGCGACGACGACCGCGGCCACCGGGAGCTGGCCGTAGACGAAGTCGAGGACGTTGAACCCGACGGGGCCGCTCGCCTCGACGACCCGCCCCACCAGCCAGGACGGGTTGCCGAGCGCCTGGTCGGCGGTGGCCACGTACTGGTCGAGCACCGACGGCCGGGTCTGCGAGGTGATGAACAGCCAGGTGTCGCCGGTCTTGCGGCCGGCCATCAGCAGCAGGGCCAGCCCGGCGCCCTTCAGCAGCAGGAGGCGTTCCGGGCCGGTGCGGCGCGTGACGGCGATGACCGCGCAGCCCAGGATCACCCACAGCGCGCCATTGCCGAACGGGTGCCCTTCGGTGACCTTGATGTCGAACGTCCAACGGACCAGCAAGAAGGCGAGGTCGACAGCGATCGCGGCGCCGACCGCGAGGAAGCGCTGCCGCCAAGTGAGGACCACCATCATCAACGCCATGGAGGCGTACAGCAGGCCACCCGATTTGGGGGCGAAGAACACCTCTCGCGCCTGGTTGGTGATCGGTCCCGGCAGGCCGTAGTGGCGCGAGGCGCATTCCAGCGCGATGAGGAAGGCGAGGGCTACCACGCCCGCCACGGCCCAGAGTCTCGTCCGTGGCTGACGCCACACGGACGGTGTGACCCCACCGCCTATTCGCGGAGGTACGAGTGCTGGTCTGTTGCTCAATTTTCGGCCGATTTGTTAGTTGTTGGGAATCCCTGGAATCCCTGATCAGGGCCGCTGATCATACAAACAACGGCCCACCCCTCACCAGCGCCCTGCCTCACTCCCCACGACCGGCTCCGATTCCCTCCCGTCCACCCCCACCGGCACCTCACCGGCCAGCATCACCCGGTGCATGATCCGGGGGTGATCGAGGTGGGCGTTGTCGCTCGGGGCCAGATGGATCGTGGCGCGGTTGTCCCAGAAGGCCACGCTGCCCGGTTCCCAGCGGAAGCGGACCGTGTACTCGGGGCGGACCGCCTGGTCCAGGAGCAGGTCCAGCAGGGCCTGGCTCTCGGGCCGGGAGAGGCCGGCGATCTGTTCCACGTAGTAGCCGTTGACGCACAGGATCCGCTCCCCCGTCTCCGGGTGGACCCGTACCAGCGGGTGGAGCGTCGCCACCTGGTGGTCGAGCAGGTGGCGGACGTACGCGTCGTCACCGGGGCGGGGCTGGTAGCCGACGCCCAGGCGGTGTTCCGCCCTCAGCCCCGACACGAACTCGCGCATCGGGGCCGACAGTCCGGCGTACGCCGCCGCGAGGTTCGACCAGGTCGTGTCGCCGCCGTACGGCGGAACCGTCTCCGCGCGCAGGATCGTCGCCGCGGGCGGGTCGACGCGGGCGCCGTGGTCGCAGTGCCAGCCGCGCAGCAAGGTGTGCCGGCGGCGGCGCAGCCACTCGTCGTGGTCCATGCCGAAACGGCCGCCCAGTTCCAGCCGGTCCGCGGTCGTCTCCACCTCCGGGAAGTCCGGCGGCGACGCCTTCCCGCGGCGCGGCAGCACGACCGGGGAGCCGAAGCGGCGGGCGAACGCCACATGCCCGGCGTGGTCGAGCCGCTGGTCCCGGAAGAACACCACCCTCCAGCGCAGCACCGCCGCCCGGATCGCGGCGACCACCGCGTCGTCGGGGCCGGCCGCCAGGTCCACGCCCGTGATCTCCGCGCCGATGTGCCCGGCGAGGGGTCTCACCTCGATCCCCGCGGTCCGTTCCGTCCCTTCCGCGGTGGCCCTGTCCCTGTCCCTGTCCCTCGTCATGCGCGCTCCGTCGGTCGTCGGCACCGGCTCCGGTCCCCGCCGGTTCCCCGCAAGATCGTGACAGCAAACGGCACGCCCTGACGAGGACTGCGTCCCCCGCGCGGTGCTTCAGGAGCGGGCAAGCTGGGCGGATCCACGGGTTCCGGCCCCAACTTCCCCTCGATGGCTCTATGTTCACGGCGAAGTCGACGCTGTCCGCTCTCCGCCGGGAGGCCCCCATGCGCTTCGCGCTCCGCTCCGCCGTCACCGCGGCGGTGGCCGCCGCCACCTTCTTCGTGGGCGGTGCCGGTACCGCCCAGGCCACTCCCCCGGGACCAGGAGTCAGCGGCCGGGTCATCAGCCAGAAGACGATCGGCGGCACCGACTACATCCTGCGGGAGATCACCATTCCGCCCGGTCAGGGCACCGGATGGCACTACCACGACGGTCCGCTGTACGCCTTCGTCCAGGAGGGCACGCTGAGTCATTTCGACTCGACCTGTGCCTCCGACGGGGTCTATCCGAAGGGGAGCTTCATCGAGGAGCCGGCCGGTCCGGGCAACGTGCACATCGGGCGCAACCTCGGTGACACGGCCATCGTCCTCGATGTGCTGTACGTCCTGCCGCACGGGGCGCCGTTCTCGCAGGACGCCCCGAACCCGGGCTGCCCCTTCCAGTGATCCGCGTCAGCCGTGCCGGCCGCGCAGCGCCTGCAGGGCCCGGTCGGCGTGGGTGTTCATGCGCAGTTCGCTGCGCACCACTTCCAGCACCTTGCGGTCCTGCCCTATGACGAAGGTGGTCCGCTTGGTCGGCGCCAGCGAGAAGCCGCGCTTCACGCCGAACCGGTCACGGACCGTGCCGTCGGTGTCGGAGAGCAGCAGCATGCCCAGCGTGTGCCGCTCGGCGAACTCCTGCTGGCGCTCCACGGGATCACCGCTGACGCCGACGGGCCGGGCCCCGACGGCGGCGAACTCGGCGGCCAGGTCGCGGAAGTGGCAGGCCTGCGCGGTACAGCCGGGGGTCAGGGCGGCGGGGTAGAAGAAGAGCACCACCGGTCCCTCGGTGAGGAGTTCGGACAGCTTGCGGGTGGTGCCGGTCTCGTCGGGGAGGGCGAAGTCCTCGACCGTGTCCCCGATCTCCACACGTGCGCTCACTGGTGACCCCTCCGTCGTCCGGGCTCGGTCGGCCGTCTGCCCGCGTGATGTTACCGGAGCGTAGAGCGGTGGCTTCCGGTCAGGCGGGGGCCGGGCGCCGCACCGCTCGGACTGCTCCAGGAACGGCAGCCTGCGCAACGACGGTGTCCCGCCGTTCAGGCGAAACCCGGGGCCCGGGGGCGTGCCGGGCCGCCGGTACGTCGAGAACTCACCCGTGAACCTGCCGCTGATCCCCCCGATGCTCGCCACGCCCGGCACCCTCCCGCCCGCCGCGCAGGACGCGCGCTGGGCGTACGAGACCAAGCAGGACGGGCAGCGGGTGGTGGTCTACCTCACCGGCGACGGCGGCCTGGTCCTGCGGGCCCGGTCCGGGGAGGAGGTCACGGCCGCCTACCCCGAGCTGCGCCCGCTGGGCGGGGCGCTCGGCACCACGCCCGCCGTGCTGGACGGGGAGGTGATGGCCCTCGACGAGCGGGGGCGCGCCGACTTCCAGCTGCTCCAGCCGCGGATGGGCCTCGCCCACGCCCCGGCACGGGCCGCGCGCCGGGCCGCCCGGGCGCCCGTGCACCTGGTGCTGTTCGACGTGATGCACCTGGCCGGACGGCCCCTGGTCCGGCTCCCCTACGCCGAGCGCCGCGAGCGGCTGGAAGGGCTCGGGTTCGACGGGCCGCACTGGTCGACGCCCGCGGCCCTCGTCGGCCACGGCGAGCAGGCGCTGCGGGCCACCCGGGAGCACGGTCTGGAGGGGCTGGTCTGCAAGCGGCTGGACTCCGTGTACGAGCCCGGGGTGCGTTCCCGGGCCTGGATCAAGATCCGCAACATGCACAGCGAGGACGTCGTGGTGGGCGGCTGGCTGCCCGGCAAGGGACGGCTCACGGGCCTGCCGGGAGCGCTGCTGGTGGGCCAGCGGGCCGGCGGGCGGCTGCGGTACGTCGGCGGGGTGGGCACCGGCTGGAGCCGGCGGGAACGGGAAGAGCTCGCCGGGCTGCTGGCGGCCGCCGCGACGGACGTATGCCCGTTCGATCCCGTGCCCGCGGCGCCCGGTGCGCGCTGGGTGGTGCCGCGGCTGGTCGGGGAGGTGCGGTTCAGCACCCGCACCCGGGCCGGGATGCTGCGGCAGCCGTCGTGGCTGCGGCTGCGGCCCGATCTCACGCCGGAGGAGTCCTCGGCGGACCTGCCCGACCCACCGCCATGATCCAAATATTGGGGCGCCCGTAACCGCTCGGACGCCCACCTCCTCTTGGCGCGGACATGGAAAGTCGGGAAGCTGAACTTCCCTTTCCCCCACAGCCGTTGGGCTGCGCCCGCATCATGAGGAGGACGCAGTGTCGTCATCGTCGTCGAAGAAGCACCGCAGGAGATGGCTCACCGGTCTCGCCGGTGCCGCCGCCCTCGTCATCGCCTTCCCCTCCGTCGCCTTCGCGGCCCCGCCGTCGGCGCTGCCCGCCAACGCCGAGTCCGCCGAGTTCACCTACCAGCCGGCCTTCGACTACGACACGGACGGCTGCTACTCCACGCCCGCGATCGGCCCCGGCGGAACCGTCAACGGCGGCCTCAACCCCACCGGCGCCCTCAACGGCAACTGCCGGGACGCCTCCGACCTCGACAACACCAACAGCTACTCGCGCTACAAGTGCAACAACGGCTGGTGCGCCTACCTGTACGGCCTGTACTTCGAGAAGGACCAGGCCCTCGCGGGCAGCAGCATCGGCGGGCACCGGCACGACTGGGAGCACGTCGTCATCTGGGTGCAGAGCGGCGCCGTGAAGTACGTCTCGACGTCCAACCACGGCTCCTTCACCGTGACTTCGGCCTCCTCGGTCCGCTTCGAGGGCACCCACGCGAAGATCGTGTACCACAAGGACGGCATCAGCACCCACTGCTTCCGCCTGGCCAACGCCAACGACGAGCCGCCGGAGAACCACAAGCGCACGTGGCAGTACCCGCCGCTGGTCGGCTGGAACGGCTACCCCTCGGGCGTGCGCGACAAGCTGGTCGCGTACAACTTCGGCAGCGCCAACTTCGGCCTGAAGGACGCCTCCTTCGGCAACCACCTCTCGTCCGCGAAGCCGTCGGGGATCACCTTCGACCCGTACGCGTGACGCCGTAGGGCCCGGGGCGTAGGACCAGCGCCGCCGTGCGCCTCCGCCCCGGGCCCGATCCGGTGGCTCCGGCCGCTGTCTAGCGTGATCGCCATGGACGCCACCGACACGAGCGGACAGCTCGAAGAAGCCCTGGAACGCCTGCACTCCGCCGGTCCGGAACGCGACGGCTGGCTCAGCAACCACGCACCCATGGTCGTCGAGGCCCTCGCCGCGCACGGACACGCGGGCGCGGTGCACCGCTGGGTGGACCTGTACCAGGACCGCCTCGAGGACTTCCCCGACCGCCTGGCCCCCGTCACGGACGACAACTGGCATACGGCGCTGGGCGATCCGCGGCGGATCGCGGACTGGACCGACCACTTCTCCCGCACCCTCGCCGACCGCCCCTGGCGGGACGTCCTCGCCGAGTGGTGGCCGCGGCTGCTGCCCGGGATGTACGGCGGCGCCACGCATGTCGTCATCCGGGCCGGCCACGCCGTACGCGCCCTCGAAGCCGGTGAGAGCGCGCCGAGGCGCGTCGAACTCGCCCACGCGCTGGGCTACTGGGCGGCCCGGCACCAGCCCGTGACCGGCTTCACCGTACTGCCGGACGCGCCCACCGCCGGGGCGTCCCTGGACGCCGTGCCCCCGATCGGCGAGGGCCCGCTGGGATTCCGCGACCGCCTGACGGCCGTGCGCCGGCTGCCCGCGTGGGCGGACGACGTCACCGACCCGGACGTCGCGCGCGACCGGCTCACCGAACTCGTCCGCGCCACGACCCACCGCTACGCCACCCACGGCCATGGCGAGCCGACCATGCTCGTGCACGCGGCCACCGCCCCCAACGCCGTACTGCGCACGCTCGATTCGCTGCCGCGCGAGCTGTGGGCGCCCAGCCTGCACGCGGCCTGGACCGCGTCCGCCGTCGTCACCGCGATCTACGCCCCCGACGAGCCGGTGGCCTACGAGCCGCCCGCCCGGCTCACCGCCGAGGAGGTCATGGAGCGGGCCCTCGCCCACGGCGACGAGCACGTCATCAAGCTCACCGACACGGCCCTGGACGTCGGTGACGACCTCGCGCTCGCCGCGGCCCAGCGGGCGATCGAACTCAGCCCGCCCCTGGTCTCCTGACCAGGACGTCACCCAACTCGGTCCGTCCGTACAGGACATGCAGCCCCGCGCGCCGCGAGGCCAGCAGGCCCGCTTCCCGCAGGACCGACAGATGCGCCGAGACGGTCGACGGCGCGAGGCCGTGCCGGGCGGCGAGTTCGGTGGTCGAGGCGGGGGTGGCCAGACCGGTGAGGAGCGCGGCGCGGTGGTGTCCGAGGAGCCGGGCCAGGGCCTGTGAGGGGCTCGGCGGGCCGCTGTCGTGCAGGCGGCCCATCCCCCGCGCCGGGTAGATGACGGTGGGCTGCCAGGGACGGGCGAAACCGCTGACGACATCCGGCCACACGAACACACTCGGCATCAGCAACACACCCCGGCCATCGGCGCGTTGGGCGTCGGCGACCTCGCCGTACATGCGCAGCGTCAGGGTGTGTCCCGCCCAGCCGATGCCGGGGTGCAGGCCGGTGAGCAGCGCGTCGAGGCCGCCGTCCGCCGCCTGCCGGGAACGGTGGGCGATGTCGCCCTCCAGGACGGCACGGTGCCGTGGCCAGTCCGGGGCGAGCAGGGCGTGCCAGGCCCGCTCGGTGAGGTCGGCGAGGCGCCGGACGGTGGCGGCGGGATCGGCGAGCGCCGCGCGCCCCTCGGATGACGCGGCGAGTCCCGGCGTACAGGCGAGGGAGCGGGCCATCTCGGCGTGGGCGAGCGCCGGGTCGGTGGCGCGCATCCGCGCCAGTTCGTCCTCGATCGAGGGGTACGGCTCGTCCGGGGGCGGGCCGAGGAAGTCGGGGGTGTAGCCGCCCGCGGGCGGGATGAACAGCCACAGCGGGGACAGGTCGAGCCCGGCGACGGTACGGCGGACGCGGCGCAGCCATCCTCGGTGGTAGCCGTGCCGGGCGGGGCGGCGCATCAGCCGCAGCGCCTCGTGGGTCTGGCACAGCGGCGAGATCGCGAACCGGCAGCGCGTCAGGTCCTCGGTGCCCAGGTCCAGGGTCAGGGGCAAGGCGGTCTCCGTGGGTGATTCGGCCCAGGACGAAAGAGTAGAGGCGGCCGGCCGGGCCCAGCACCCTGACCCCGATGACCGACTACCGATCAACAGCCGCCGAGCACACCGCCGTTGGCCCCGCCTGGCGCCGGGGCGCCGTCGTCGCGGCGCTGATGCTGGCCGCGTTCACCTTCAACACCACCGAGAACCTCCCCGTCGGGCTGCTCCCGCTCATGGCGGACGACCTCGGGGTCTCCCTCCCGGCCGTGGGCGTCCTGGTCACCGGCTACGCGCTCACCGTGGTCGTGGTGTCGCTGCCCCTCGCCCACGCCACCCGCGCGATCCCCCGCCGCCACCTTCTGACGGTGCTGCTCGGCCTGCTCGCCGCCGCGAGCTGGGCCTCGGCACTCGACGCCGTCTCCTACGGCCCGCTGCTCGCCGCCCGCGCGACGACGGCGCTCGCGCAGGCGCTGTACTGGTCGGTGATGGGCCCGGTCGCGGTCGGCCTGTACCCGCCCGAGCGGCGGGGCCGGATCATCGGGCTGCTGTCGGTCGGGGGCTCGCTGGCCACGGTGCTCGGCGTGCCGGCCGGCACCTGGCTCGGCGGGCAGGCCGGCTGGCGGACCCCGTTCGCGGTGCTCGGCGCGCTCGCGCTGGTGTCGCTGGTCGCGGTGGCCGTCCTGCTGCCGACGTCCCGCCCCCAGGAGAGCCACTCGGCCTACGGAGTCGCCCCGGACCGGCGCCGCTTCCTGATCGTCGTCACCACCACCGCCCTGTCGGTGACGGGCGTGTTCACCGCGTTCACCTACGTCGTCGTCTTCCTCGACGAGGTCGGCGGCTTCGGCGAGGCCACGGCCGGCGCCGTGCTGCTGGCGTTCGGGGCGGCGGGCCTGGCCGGGGTCACGGTGACCGGGCCGCTCCTCGACCGGTTCCCGCGCGCCACCCTCGCCGTACCGGTCACGGCCCAGACCGTCGCCCTGCTCGGCCTGTACGCGGCCGGGCACAGCCAAGTGGCGGCCGTGGCCCTGCTGATGCTGCTGGGGGCGTCCGTCGGCCCGGCGTTCATGGCCTCGCAGAGCCAGGTGCTCCACGCGGCCCCGGGCCGCACCGAGTCGGCCCTCGCCGCCAACTCGGTCGCCTTCAACGCGGGCGTGGCCGTCGGCGCCCTCCTCGGCGGCGGCCTGCTCACGGCCGTCGGCGTGCGCGGGACCTTTCTCGCCGGAGGTCTGCTCACGGCCGGGGCGCTCGCCGTGCTCGCACGGGAACGCGAAGCGCGGTGAACCGGGTGGAGCGTGCGCGCTCGCGGCCCTGACCGTGCGCCCGTTGCGGCCGGCGCCCGTCCCGAGCGACGGGAATCGAGCGGTAGCGCACGGCCGTTGTGGTCCGAAGGTCTATCGTGTCGGCATGTCCGTCCCCGAACTGATCCGTATCGTCTCCCGCGACTCGCCCATGGCGCTCGCCCAAGTGGAGCGTGTCCGCGCCGAGTTGGCGGCCCTGCACCCCGGGGTGCGGACCGAGGTCGTGCCGGTGAGGACGACCGGCGACAAGTGGCTGGGCGACCTGTCGAAGGTCGACGGCAAGGGGGCGTTCACCAAGGAGGTGGACGCCGCCCTGCTGGCCGGTGAGGCCGATCTCGCGGTGCACTGCGTCAAGGACGTGCCCGCCGACCGGCCGCTCCCCGCGGGCACCGTCTTCGCCGCCTTCCTCCAGCGGGACGACATCCGCGACGCGCTGATCCATCCGGACGGTCTCACCCTGGACGAGCTGCCGGACGGCACCCGCATCGGCACCTCCTCGGTGCGCCGGATCGCCCAGCTCGCCGCGACCCACCCGCATCTGCAGTGCGTGCCCTTCCGGGGCAACGCCAACCGGCGGCTGGAGAAGCTGCGGGCCGGCGAGGCGGACGCGCTGCTGCTCGCGGTGTCCGGTCTGGAGCGGATCGACCGGCGGGACGTGATCAGCGAGGTCCTCTCCCCCGAGGCGATGATGCCGCCGATCGGCGCGGGCATCCTCGCCCTGCAGTGCCGGGAGGGCGACGACGGTCTCATCGACGCCGTCAGCGGCCTCGGCGATCCGGACACCCACCGGGAGGCCACCGCCGAGCGGATGTTCCTGCATGTCCTGCAGGGGCACTGCAACAGCCCGATCGCCGGGTACGCGCGCGTGGATCACGGCGGGGAACTGTCCCTGCGGGCGTGCGTGTTCACCCCGGACGGCAAGACCCGGCTCAACGCCCACGAGTGGGCGGGCCGGCTGGATCCGGCCACCTTGGGCACCTCGGTCGCCGTGGCGCTGCTGCGTCAGGGCGCGCGCGAGATCATCGACGGCATCCCGCACTGAGCTTCGGCACCGCGTCAGGCGGTGCCCTCCTCGGCCTGGTCGCGCAGGAAGTTGCTCACCTGGTGGGCGAGGCACTCGCGCCCCGCCCCGGCGTGCGCCGAGCCCTCGTGCAGGCCGATGCCGCCCGCCCACAGGCGGCGCTCGGTCCACTCCTCCTCGACCCGCAGCTGGATCTGCACGTCGACCTGGCTCAGGCTCGCCTCGGGACCGGCCGCGTACAGCACGGCGGTGGCCCGGCGCAGCGGGTAGACGTCGAAGCCCTCGATGAACTGGGAATTGCGCCAGTCGATGAAGGCGCCCTCCCCGTCGGGCCCGATCCGGACGTCGATCTGGCCGTCCTCCAGGTGGATGCCGTAGTGCCGCTCACCGCGGTTCTCGACCGTCACGCGCAGGCTGAAGTAGGTCAGCCCTTCGGCGGCGTCGTCACGTCCCCGCGGAGGCTCGTTCTGCTCCAGACGGTGGACGCGGACGCGCAGACCGGCATGCTCGTCGTACTCCTGCCAGTCCCCGACCACGTTCGGCTCGCACACACTGCACCTCTTCGACCTCAGAGAGCTGCTTCCTATCTGTGTGCTCAGCGCACTGTCAAATGAGCGGAATGGGCTCTGGCCAGCGCATTCACCCGCTTTGATCGCTGATCAAGCGCTGCGCAGGCACAATCGGCCCACCGGCCCGGCGGTCGGGCGCGCGGGCGTGCCGCACATCACGTCCGCCGTCTCGATCTGTGGGCGCCCTCACACCCCGAGTTCGACCGTCGTCGAAATATGCAGCAAATTCCCCGATACCGGGGCAATTGTTTCAGGAGCGCCCGGACGGGGAATTTTTACCGAAGTGCTTCGGACAGGAGGCACGTCCGTGGGAGCCCGGCTTCGGTTCCCGGATGTGCTCCGCGTGCTTCGACGCCGCGCCTCCCACGGTGACTGTCCCATCAGGCACCTTGAGGGAGGTGCGCTTCATGCCCGTCACCGGCAGATCGAAGCAGCACCCGCACGACGACGCCCCCGACACCGCGGCCGACTTCCAGCGGCTCGCGCGGCTGCCCGAGGGGCCGGAGCGCAAGGCGCTCCGCGACGAACTGGTCCGGGTCTGGCTTCCCATGGCGGAGCGCATCGCGGTCCGCTTCAAGGGACGCGGCGAGGCCCTCGAAGACCTCTACCAGGTCGCCGCACTCGGCCTCGTCAAGGCCGTCGACCACTACGACCCGGCCCGGGGCTGCGCCTTCGAGGCGTACGCCGTGCCGACCGTCACCGGCGAGATCAAGCGCCACTTCCGCGACCACATGTGGACGCTGCACGTCCCCCGACGGGTCCAGGACCTGCGCAACCGGGTACGGCAGGCCAACAAGGAGCTGTCGCAGACCAGCACGGGCCGCGCGCCCACCGTCCAGGAGATCGCCGAGCACACCGAGCTCACCGAGGCCGAGGTCCGCGCCGGAATGGAGGCCCTGGACTGCTTCTCCGCGCTGTCACTGGAGGCGGAGATGCCCGGCACCGACGGATACGCCCTCGGGGACTCGATCGGCGGGCCCGATCCGGGCTTCGACATCATCGTCGACCGGGTCGCCGTGCGGCCGTGCCTGGAGAAGCTGCCCGAGCGCGAGCGCACCATCCTGTATCTGCGGTTCTTCCAGGGCATGACGCAGAGCCGCATCGCCGAGCAGCTGGGGATCTCCCAGATGCACGTCTCGCGGCTGCTCAGCGGCTGCTTCGCCCAGCTGCGGGAGGAGCTGGGCGAGTCCCAGCTGCGCGAGGAGCTGCTCGTCCAGCACCGCTAGGAGCCGGGGCCCTGCGGGGCCCCCGGCGTTCCCGGGATCTGCGTCGGACCGTGCCGGTCGAGGGCGTCCTCCAGCTCGGCGCGGATCTCCGGGGGCATCCGGCCGTCGCGGCCCCAGATCAGGATCAGGTCCGCGACATTGCGGAGCTTGATGTTGGTGTGCTGGGAGACGTCCTTCAGGACCGCCCAGCCCTGGGCCGGGGCGACCCGTCCCAGGGCCACGATCATCCCGATCGCCTGGTCCACGACGGCGTGCGAGGCGACGGCCTCCTTCAGCTGCTCCACCTCCCGCTGCAGCTCGGAGATCCGTCGGGCCTGTTCGTCGGGCTCGCGGGGTACCTGGGTCACGCATCCATCCTCATCACTCGGGCAGCGGTATGCCACTGGGCAAAGGGTGGAATCATCATTGTTTCAGCGCGGCGGCCGGGGTACTCGGCAGGCGCCGTCAGAGGTACCGGCCGGACACTGGGAACAGACGCCGGTGGCCGCCGGCCCGGCGAGACCAGGACAGCCATGAACCACCACACGCAGATCCCCAGCGGTACGAGGGACCTCGTCTCCACCCATTCCGTGTTCGGCGCACCCTGCTGGGTGAGCCTGACCAGCCGGGACCTGGAGAGCACCGAGGACTTCTACAGCGCCGTCCTCGGCTGGCGCTGGCGCACCGGCAAGCTCGGCGAGCACTTCCGGATCGCGCTGGCCGACGGCGTCCCCGTCGCCGGGATCGCCGCCGTCGCGACGATGTGGCAGATGGCGGTCGCGTGGACGCCGTACTTCGCCGTGCGCAGCGCGGACGAGGCCGTCTCCAGGGTCCAGGAGCGCGGGGGTACGGCCGCGGTCGGGCCGATCTCCTTCCCGCCCGGGCGGGCGGCACTGCTCGCCGACCGGGACGGCGCGACCTTCGGCATCTGGGAGGGCGAGCTGGTCGGCGACTGGGACACCTGGCGCCGCTCCACCCCGGCCTTCATCCGCCTGCACACCCGCGACGCCTTCGACTCCGCGATCTTCTACGGCGAGGTGCTGGACTGGGCCTCGGAGCGCCCCGGCTGCTGCGAGGTGCACTACGAGGGCGACGAGGTCGTGCTGCGCAGCGGCGGCGACGTGGTGGCCAAGATCGAGTCGGGGGCGCTCGGTGCCGCCCCCGACCCCACGATCCGGCCGCACTGGCAGGTCCACTTCGCCGTCCCCGACGTGGCGGCCTGCGCCCGGGCCGCGGAGCAGCACGGCGGCAGCGTCCTGTCGAAGGACGAGGACGAGGCCGTGCTGCGCGACACCGACGGCGCCCAGTTCACCGTGACCTCCCGCCGCGGGCGTTAGCTCCCGGCCGTACGGGACGGGCGGGACAGCAGGACGAGGCTGCGGGCGGTGACCGTCATCGTGGTGGCCGCCTTGTGCTCGGTCTCGTCCGGGGCCCCCGGTTCCGCGGTGTCGATCAGGGTGGTCCAGCGTTCGCCGTAGGTGGCGTCCGGGAGCTGGAACTCCACCGGCTCCCAGTAGCTGTTGAGCAGGAGCAGGAAGGATTCGTCCACGACGGGCCGGCCGCACGGGTCGGGCTCGGCGATGGCGTCGCCGTTGAGGAACACGCCGACGCAGTGGGCGTCGGAGCGCAGCCAGTCCTCCTCCGCCATCTCGCGGGCGTCCGGCAGCAGCCAGACCAGGTCGGGCAGCGGCTGGCCCGCGTGCGTCACCGTCTCACCGCGGAAGAAGCGGCGCCGGCGCAGTACGGGGTGGGCGCGGCGCAGTCCGATCACGTACCGGGTGAAGTCGGCGAGGGAGCGCTGTTCCTCGGTCAGGTGCCAGTCGATCCAGGAGACCTCGTTGTCCTGGCAGTAGGCGTTGTTGTTGCCGCGCTGGGTGCGGCCGAGTTCGTCGCCGTGACAGAGCATCGGGATGCCCTGCGACAGCAGCAGCGTGGCGAGGAAGTTGCGCTGCTGGCGGGCGCGCAGCTCCAGCACGGCCGGATCGCGGGTCTCGCCCTCCGCGCCGCAGTTCCAGGAGCGGTTGTCGCTCTCGCCGTCCTGGTTGTCCTCGCCGTTGGCCTCGTTGTGCTTGTCGTTGTACGAGACCAGGTCGCGCAGCGTGAAACCGTCGTGCGCGGTGACGAAGTTGACGCTGGCGCGCGGCCGCCGCCTGCTGTGCTGGTACAGGTCGGAGGAGCCCGTCAGCCGGGAGGCGAAGTCGCCGAGGGTGTGTTCGCCGCCGCGCCAGAAGTCGCGCACGGTGTCGCGGTACATGCCGTTCCACTCCGACCACAGCGGCGGGAAGTTGCCCACCTGGTAGCCGCCCTCGCCGACGTCCCACGGCTCGGCGATCAGCTTGACGCGGCTGATCACCGGGTCCTGCTGGATCAGGTCGAAGAACGCCGAGAGCCGGTCCACCTCGTGGAACTGGCGGGCCAGGGTCGCCGCGAGGTCGAAGCGGAAGCCGTCGACATGCATCTCGGTGACCCAGTAGCGCAGCGAGTCCATGATCAGCTGGAGCACGTAGGGGTGCCGCATCAGCAGGCTGTTCCCGGTGCCGGTGGTGTCGTAGTAGTGCGACCAGTCGCCGTCGACCAGCCGGTAGTAGGAGGCGTTGTCGATGCCCCGGAAGGACAGCGTGGGGCCCTTCTCGTTGCCCTCGGCGGTGTGGTTGTAGACCACGTCGAGGATCACTTCGAGACCGGCCTCGTGCAGCGCCTTCACCATCGCCTTGAACTCGGCGACCTGCTGGCCCCGGGTGCCGTGGGCGGCGTAGGCGTTGTGCGGCGCGAAGAAGCCGATGGTGTTGTAGCCCCAGTAGTTCGAAAGGCCCCGGTCGGTCAGCACGCCGTCCTGGACGAACTGGTGCACGGGCATCAGCTCGACGGCGGTGACCCCGAGCGAGGTCAGATGCTCGACGACGGCCGGGTGGGCGAGGCCGGCGTAGGTCCCGCGCAGTTCGGGGGGTACGTCCGGGTGGGTGCGGCTCAGGCCGCGGACGTGGGCCTCGTAGATGACGGTGTCCGCGTACGGCCGTCTGGGTGGACGGTCGTCGCCCCAGTCGAAGTAGGGGTCGGTCACCACGCCGAGCATGGTGTGCCCGGCGCTGTCCGCCGGGGCGGGGCCGTCGGGGGCGCGCTCGAAGAGCGAGGCGTGGTTGTCCATCTGCCCGTCCACCGCCTGGGTGTACGGGTCCAGCAGCAGCTTCGCCGGATTGCACCGGTGGCCGACGGACGGGGCCCAGGGACCGTGCACCCGGTAGCCGTACCGCTGGCCGGGGCCGACACCGGGCAGGTAGCCGTGCCAGACGAAACCGTCGACCTCGGTCAGCTCGACGCCGGTGTGCTTGCCCGCGTCGTCGACCAGGATCAGCTCGACCCGCTCGGCGACCTCGCTGAACAGGGCGAAGTTCGTGCCCTGGCCGTCGTAGGCGGCACCCAACGGGTAGGGGTGCCCGCTCCAGGCGTGCACCCCTGCACCATGCTTGCGCGCGGTCACCGCGCCTCCTCCAGCACTCGCTCCGGAGCGCTCGCCGGGCCGGCCAGTGCGGCGGCCGGGACCTCGCGGGGCACGTCGAGGCCCTCGCGCAGGCTGGGCGCCGGGGCCGTCGGGACCAGAGGGACGCGCTCGCCGGCGCGGGCACGCTGCGAGAACCAGATGACCTTGCTGCCGGTGTCCGTGGCGCAGCATCCCCAGCCGTCGCTGATCGCGGCGATGTGCTCCAGGCAGGCGCGGAGATCCTGGTCCGGGCGCAGATCACGGTTGTGGTCCCCGATGGCCGTGATGAGGTGCTGTCCGTTCCACCACATCTCGATCGACGTGTTCTTGTCCGTGGCGTGCTCGTCGATGGCGTTGAGCAGCAGTTCGGCACCGCCGCACACGGGCTCCACCAGGTTCTCCAGGTCCCAGAACCGGAGGTGAGCGGCCAGGATGCGCCTGACCTGTCCGACCCGTTCCGGGCTGACTTCCACGTCGAGGTGGTAGTAGCAGGGCACTGCGGTCTTCATCTTGTTGGCTCCTCACCGGCGAGGCTCGGCGCTTCCCCCGTCCCCGCGGGACGGGCCCCGAACGCGAAGCGTGAGCATTGATCGCTTCTGAGTCACCTCAAGAGTGGGAGGGCTACGCCATTCGTGCAACACGAGGAGTCAACCGGGGGATCCTGCGGAATCGTTGAAGCTCTAACAAGACGCTGGGTCGCCGCACGTGCACCATGAGTGAAGACCTCCATCCCCGTACGGCATCCGTGTCGCGCGCACGGCCACCCCCCACCGTGTGGTTTCGTGCCTTGAATCCCGAGAGGTGAACGGCGTCATGTTGCTACCGGCCAAAGCCGAAGTCGCCCGCCAGCTTGGGCGCTATCGGGCCTGGGAGCGCGTCATGCTCGCGTCCCCGGACGACCGCGCGGTGCGGGCCACTTTCGAGGACTCGGGCTACACGCTGTGCGTGCTGATGGGCAAGCGCTGCGCGCGCGAGGCCGCGGACGCGGCCGAGCGCTATCTGCGCAGCAGCCTCGGCACCTATCTGCGCGAGCAGAACGAGCGTCCCCGTCCGGGGGTCGCCGCGAGACGGGGCCCACCGAGGGCCAAGCGGCGTTCCCGGGCCGGCCGGTAGACCTGCCGGCGCAGCTTGAATCCCCGGCCGGGCCCTGGAGGGTCCGGCCATGAGCACGGCGGAGGCGAGACCATGAAGGCAACCGCGGCCATCGGCCGTATCCCGGTACGGAACGTCCGGCCGGCCGTGGACTGCGGCAGGCGCCCGGCGAAGGCGGTCGTGGGCGAGACGTTCGAGGTCTCGGCGACCGTGTTCCGGGAGGGGCATGACGCCGTGGCCGCCAATGTCGTGCTGCGCGATCCCGAGGGCCGTCCCGGCCCTTGGACGCCGATGCGCGAACTGGCGCCGGGCACCGACCGCTGGGGCGCCGAGGTCACGCCCGATGCCGAGGGGCACTGGACGTTCCATGTGGAGGCGTGGAGCGATCCGGTGGCCACCTGGCGGCACACCGCCCGGATCAAGATCCCGGCCGGCATGGACACGGAGCTGGTCCTGGAGGAGGGCGCGGACATCCTGGAACGGGCGGCGGCCGGGGTTCCGGCCGGGCGGCGAAAGGTTCTTCTTGGTGCGGCCGGCACCCTGCGGGACGACTCGCTGCCGGTCGTGACCCGGCTGGCGGCGGCTTTCCGGCCCGAGGTGGATGCGGTGCTGGCGCGGTATCCGCTGCGGGAGTTGGTGACCGCGTCCGATCCGCTGCCGCTGCTGGTGGAGCGGGAGCGGGCCCTGTACGGGTCGTGGT
>NZ_JBSFVD010000029.1:0-54650 GCF_053592135.1 Streptomyces sp. NPDC002784
CACCGGCATCGCAGAGCCATCGGTGTCGCCGGGACATCCAGCTCTACTTTCTCGCACTCGAGGTGATCAGCGCAGCGATACGCGTTCCTGGCAAGGAAGTCCGGGGCCGCGCACTGCGTGGACGCGGCGAGCACCCCGGACACGGCCGAGGCGGTCCGGGACCTGACCGGTGGCGGCGCCCATCTCTCCCTCGACGCCCTGGGCTCGCCCGGCACCTGCGCCGCCTCGGTGAACGGCCTGCGCCGCCGCGGCCGGCACCTCCAGGTGGGCCTGCTGCCCTCGGCCGACGGCACCACCCCCGTCCCGATGGCCCGCGTCATCGGCTGGGAGCTGGAGATCTTCGGCAGTCACGGCATGGCCGCGCACACCTACCCGCCGATGCTGGAGCTCGTCCGGTCCGGCATGCTGCGCCCCGACCTGCTGGTCACCTCCACCATCACCCTGGACGAGACCCCGGCCGCGCTGGCGGCGATGGGCAGGGCACCGGGGTCCGGGGTGACGGTCATCGAGCCCTGGAGCTGACGCCCCGGCCGGGGGAGTCCCCACCCGGAGACCGGGGCGCCGGAGCGTCAGTCCGCTCGTCGGCCGCGGTTGCCCGGGCGGGAGGCCACCCACGCCCGGACGGTGTCGGCGTACCAGTAGGGCTTGCCGCCCTCCACGTGGTCGGGCGGGGGCAGCAGCCCGTGCTTGCGGTAGGACCGCACGGTGTCGGGCTGCACCCGGATGTGCGCCGCGATCTCCTTGTACGACCAGAGCCGTCGGTCGGTCATGACGTGCACCTCCCCGCGCGCACCGCGGCGGCGGCCGGAACGGCCGTCGGGGGTACCGGGCGCTGCGCTGGTGATCACAAAGCCTGTGCCCGGTGAACGACGCTCGGTGACCGCAGGGCAGGGGCTGTGCGCCGGGTGTGACGCAAGGCCCGCGTAGGCGCGACATGTGTGACACAAGGGGGGCGTTTGTGACACAGGTGACGCAAAGGCGCACGCGGGCGCATGGGCGTGGCGCGTTGACGGCCGCGGCGGAATGTGTGCGGCAGGGCGGGCCGCACCCGCTGCGTCGGGTCCGGCCCGCCGTTTCCCCCGCCGACCTCGGCGCGTCGTCCGCTCGAGGTCAGGGGCACAGCGTGCCGGTGGAGATCCCGTCAGGTATTGGAGAAAACCGAACTGCCGCCGGACGCGAGCACGAGACTGGTGACCTCGCCCGCCAGCCGGTCCGCGACCGGAGACCCCTCCGCGGTCCGGACCGACGACCGCCGGGCGGCCGTGAACTGACGGGGCGTGCACCCCGTCATCGTCTTGAACTCACCGCTCAGGTGGGCCTGGTCGTAGAACCCGCACAGGGCCGCGGTCTCGGCGGCGGCGCGTCCGGCCGCCAGCAGGCGCCGGGCCCGCTGCAGGCGCAGCACCCGGGCCGCGGCCTTCGGGCCGAGCCCGATCTGCTCCCGGAACCGGCTCTCCAGATGCCGCGCACTCCAGCCGACCTCCTCCGCGAGCCGCGGCACCGGCATCGCGCCGCCCGTGCGCACCAGCTCCGACCAGGCCCGCACCACCCGCCCCGAACTGGGCACCCCGGCCGCGGACCAGCGTGTGAACACCTCGTCCAGCAGCCCGAACCGGCCCTGCCAGGTCGGCAATGAGGCGAGCGCGCCGGCGAGTTCGCGCACGCCGATGTCCAGGGCGTGCGGCAGGTCGTCGGGGTCGACCGTGCGGTCGGCGAGTTCGTGCTGCGGAGTGCCGAACAGGGTGAACCCGGCCCACGGTGTGAGCAGCACCTCGATCCCGGCCAGCCGCCCGTCGTGCTCGCCGACGGCCGGGGTGGTCGTGGGCCCGCAGAACAGGGACACCAGCGTGTCGGGCGCCCGCCCGGGCCGCAGGATCCGCACCGGGTCCCCGAACCCGAACAGCACGGTCGCCGCCCCGATCGGCGTCTCCAGCCGTCGCCGGGGCCGCTCGAAGCCGAGCCGGAACCCGCGATAACTGATCAGTCCCGGCCGCAGCCGGGGGTGGGGCCGGCCGAAGGCGACTTCCCAGGATCCACCGGGCCCGTGCCCGGACCGAACAAGCACGCACCGAGCATTGCAGCCGTACGGCGAGAACAACACCCGCGGGAGCCGCTCGCTCAGGTGCCACGTCTGGTCCGAATGTCTGGACAAAACATTGACAGGGCTCCGTCCCCAGGGCTAGAAAGCCGGGAGAGCCGATACGAAGGGAACGCGATGGCGTACGACCTGATCACCATGGGGCGGATCGGGGTGGACCTCTATCCGTTGCAGACGGGCGTCCCCCTGCCGCAGGTCACCTCCTTCGGCAAGTTCCTCGGCGGCTCGGCGACGAACGTCGCGGTCGCCGCGGCCCGGCTGGGCCGGGACACCGCCGTCATCACCCGCACCGGCGACGACCCCTTCGGCACCTATCTCCACGAGGCCCTGCGGGACTTCGGCGTCGACGACCGCTGGGTGACCCCGGTCCCGGGCCTGCCCACCCCGGTCACCTTCTGCGAGGTGTTCCCGCCGGACGACTTCCCGCTCTACTTCTACCGTCAGCCCAAGGCGCCCGACCTGGAGATCGACGTCCATGAACTCGACCTGGACGCCATCCGCGCCGCCCGGGTCTTCTGGGTGACCGGCACCGGACTGAGCGAGGAGCCCAGCCGTACGGCGACCCTCGCGGCGCTCGCCCACCGCGCCAAGTCCGGCATCACGGTGTTCGACCTCGACTGGCGCCCCATGTTCTGGAGCGACCCCGAAGCGGCCCGCCCCTTCTACGCCGAAGCGCTCCGGCACGCCACCGTCGCCGTCGGCAACCTCGACGAGGTGGAGGTCGCCACCGGAGTCCGCGACCCGCACGCCGCCGCCCGCGCGCTGCTCGATGCCGGAGTGGAACTCGCCGTGGTCAAGCAGGGCCCCAAGGGCGTGCTGGCCGTGCACCGCGACGGCGACCGGGCGGAGGTCCCCCCGCTCCCGGTGACCGTCCTCAACGGCCTCGGCGCCGGCGACGCCTTCGGCGGCTCCCTCTGCCACGGCCTGCTCAGCGGCTGGGACCTGGAGACGACCATGCGCCACGCCAACGCGGCCGGCGCCATCGTCGCCTCCCGCCTGGAATGCTCCTCGGCAATGCCAACCCCCGAGGAGGTGACAACAGCCCTGACCACAGGATCGGCCCCCCCACAAGAGCCAACCCCCACCCCCACCCCCACCGCCGACGCCAACACCCCACCGAGACCCCCCGCCCCCGCGGACGACGCCCGCACCCCGCCAGGGCGACCCGCACCCGCTGACGGTGACAGCACCCCGCCGGGACCACCCGCACTCGCGGGGGGTGACAGCATCCCGCCGGGGCGACCCGCCCTCGCGGACGACGTCCGCACCCCGCCGGGGCGACCCGCCCTCGCGGACGGCGACAGCATCCCGCCGGGGCGACCCGCCCCCGCTGACGGCGCCCGCACCCCGTCAGCGCCACCCGCCCCCATCGACGGCGCCCGCACCCCGCCACGACCCCCCGCACCCGCCGACGGCGCCCCCGCCCCACAGGGGCCACCCGCACCCGACGACGAGAGCCGCACGGGTGGTGCGGGTGGGAACCGACCGGCCGAAGGCGAAGCCGAGGCCGAGACCGAGGCCGGAGACGGAGCCCCCCGGTGACCGTCGACATCGCGGAGCTGATCCGCACCCGCACCCGCCACCCCGAGGCCATCGCCGAAGCAGCCGCCCGCCGCAGGCGACGCCCCCTGCTCACCCCCACCCGCGACCGCCTGCTGATCGTCGCCGCCGACCACCCCGCCCGCGGAGCCCTGAGCGTCGGCGACCGCAAACACGCCATGGCCAACCGCGCCGACCTCCTCGCCCGCCTCTGCCTCGCGCTCAGCAGACCCGGCGTCGACGGAGTCCTCGCCACCGCCGACATCCTCGACGACCTGCTCCTCCTCGGCGCCCTCGACGACCGCGTCGTCATGGGCTCGATGAACCGCGGCGGACTCCAGGGCGCCGCCTTCGAACTCGACGACCGCTTCACCGGCCACCGCCCCGAGGACATCGCCCGCCTCAACTTCGACGCCGGAAAGCTCCTCCTGCGCATCGACTACGACGACCCCGGCTCCCTGAACACCCTGGAGTCCACCGCCCGCGCCGTCGACGAGATGGCCGCCCGGCACCTCCCGCTGTTCGTCGAGCCGTTCATCAGCCGTCGCACCCCCGACGGCATACTCCGCAACGATCTCTCCGCCGACGCGGTCACCCGGTCCATCGCCATCGCCTCGGGCCTGGGCGGCAGTTCGGCGTACACCTGGCTCAAGGTCCCGGTCACCGACAACCCGGACGACATGGCCGAGGTCATGGAGACATCGACGCTGCCCGCCGTGCTCCTCGGCGGCGACATCGGGGACGACCAGGACGCCGCCTACGAGAAGTGGCGCGGCGCCCTCCAACTCCCCACCGTGCGCGGCCTGGTGGTCGGCCGTTCGCTGCTGTATCCGGCGGACGGCGACGTGGCCGCCGCCGTGGACACCGCCGTAGGACTGCTGTGAGGGCCGCATGACGAAAAACCTGAGGACAAGCGAGACGAAAAGCCCGACGAACACCCCGACGAGCAACCCGACGAAAAGCCCGACGAGCAACCCGACGAAAAACCAGCTGCACATCCCCAAGGGCGCGACCACCGACCCGCACCACGTCCTCGACATCACCCCCGACCGCGCCGGCTGGACGCACTCCAGCCTGCGGATCGTCGAGCTCGCCCCCGCCGGTACGCACACCTTCACCACCGGGGACAGCGAATGGATCGTCCTCCCCCTCACCGGTGGATGTACCGTGCAAACAGAACAGGAAGAGTACGAACTCCTGGGCCGGGAAAGCGTGTTCGCGTCGGTCACCGACTTCGCGTACGCCCCCCGGGACACCCGGGTCCAGATCGCCTCCGGCGCGGGTGGCCGCTTTGCTTTGGCAGGAGCAAGGTGCGAGCGACGACTCCCCGCCCGCTACGGCCCCGCGCCGGAGGTCCCCGTGGAGCAGCGCGGCAGCGGCAACCGGCTGCGCCACGTACGCAACTTCGCCTCCGCCGACGCCTTCGACTGCGACAAGCTCATCGCCGTCGAGGTGATCACCCCCGGCGGCAACTGGTCCTCGTACCCGCCGCACAAGCACGACGAGCACCGGCCGGGCGAGGAGTCGCAGCTGGAGGAGATCTACTACTTCGAGATCGACGGCCCGCACGGCTTCGGCTACCAGCGCGTGTCCCCCTCCCGGGAGGGCGGCTCCGACGTGCTCGCCGAGGTCCGCTCGGGTGACGTCGTCCTCGTTCCCGACGGCTGGCACGGCCCGTCGATCGCCCAGCCCGGCCACGACATGTACTACCTGAACGTCATGGCGGGCCCGGGCGAGACCCGGGAGTGGCGGATCTGCTTCCACCCGGACCACACGGAGGGGTACTGATGACCACCCGGCTGACCGTCGCCCAGGCGCTGGTCCGTTTCCTCGCCGCGCAGTACACCGAACGCGACGGCGCCCGGCACCGGCTCATCGGCGCGACCTGGGGGATCTTCGGCCACGGCAACGTCGCCGGACTCGGCCAGGCGCTCGTGGAGTACGCCGACGTCATGCCGTACCACCAGGGCCGCAACGAGCAGTCCATGGTGCACGCGGCCGTCGGCTACGCCCGCCAGTCGAACCGGCTGTCCACGCACGCGGTGACGACGTCGATCGGCCCCGGCGCGACCAACCTGGTCACCGGCGCCGCCCTCGCCACCGTCAACCACCTCCCGGTCCTGCTGCTCCCCGGGGACATCTTCGCCACCCGCCCGGCCGACCCGGTCCTCCAGCAGCTGGAGGTCCCCTACGCGGGCGACCTCAGCGTCAACGACTGCCTGCGCCCGGTCTCCCGGTACTTCGACCGCGTCACCCGCCCCGAGGCCCTGATCCCGGCCGCCCTCCAGGCCGTACGGGTGCTCACCGACCCGGTCGAGACCGGCGCCGTGACCCTCGCCCTGCCCCAGGACGTGCAGGCCGAGGCGTACGACTGGCCGGAGGAGTTCTTCGCCGAGCGCACCTGGGCGGTACGGCGGCCGGGAGCCGACCCGGCCGAGCTGGCCGAGGCCGTGACCGCGATCCGCACCGCACGGCGGCCCCTCGTCGTGGCCGGCGGCGGGGTCCACCACAGCCGCGCCGAGGAGGCCCTCGCCGAGTTCGCGGCCGCCACCGGCATCCCGGTGGCCTCCACCCAGGCCGGCAAGGGCTCCCTGCGCCACGACCACCCCCAGGACGTCGGCGGCATCGGCCACACCGGCACCGAGACCGCCGACCGGCTGGCCCGCACCGCAGACCTGGTGATCGGCGTCGGCACCCGGTACACCGACTTCACCACCGCCTCCGGCACCCTCTTCCAGAACCCGGACGTCCGCTTCCTCAACCTCAACATCGCGCCCCACGACGGCCACAAGCTCTCCGGGACCCCCCTGATCGCGGACGCCCGCACCGGCCTGGAGGAGCTGACCGCGCGGCTGGAGATGCACGATCACCGGCTCGACCCGTCGTACGTCGCCGAGTACACCGAGGACAAGGCGCGCTGGGAACAGCGCGTGGACGCCTGCTTCGCGGCCCCGGAGCCGGATGTACGACCGAGCCAGCCGCAGGTCATCGGCGCGCTGGACGCCATCGTCGACGAGTCGGACGTGATCATCAACGCGGCCGGTTCGCTCCCCGGCGACCTGCACAAACTGTGGCGGTCCCGGTCGGCCGACCAGTACCACCTGGAGTACGGCTACTCCTGCATGGGCTACGAGATCCCGGCCGCGATCGGCGTGCAGCTCGCCGCCCCCGAGCGCACCGTCTGGGCGCTGGTCGGCGACGGCACCTACCTGATGATGCCGACGGAGATCGTCACCGCCGTGCAGGAGGGCATCGCCATCAAGGTGCTGCTCGTGCAGAACCACGGGTACGCGTCCATCGGCGGCCTGTCGGAGTCGGTGGGCGGCGAGCGGTTCGGCACCGCCTACCGCTTCCGGGCGGACGACGGCACCTACACCGGCGCCCCGCTCCCGGTCGACCTGGCCGCCAACGCCGCCAGCCTCGGCATGCGCGTCCTGCGCGCGCGGACCGTCCGCGACCTGCGCGCGGCCCTCGCCGAGGCACGGGCCGCCGACACGCCCACATGTGTCTACGTGGAGACCGAAACGGCAGACACAGTGTCGGGCGCGCCCGAGGCGCAGGCCTGGTGGGATGTTCCTGTGGCCGAGACCGCGACCCGACCGTCGGCGGTCAAGGCCCGCGACGAGTACGACCGGCACGTCTCAACCCGACGCCGCCATCTGTGAAGGAGTTCTTGGTCATGACGAAGATCGTCAACCACTGGATCGGCGGCAAGTCCGTCGACGGCGCGTCGGGTACCTACGGGCCGGTCACCGACCCGGCCACCGGCGCGGTCACCACGAAGGTCGCGTTCGCCTCGGTCGACGAGGTCGACGCCGCCGTACGGGCCGCGAAGGAGGCCTTCGTGACCTGGGGCCAGTCCTCGCTGGCCCAGCGCACCACGATCCTGTTCAAGTTCCGGGCGCTGCTGGACGCCAACCGGGACGCCATCGCCGAGCTGATCACCGCCGAGCACGGCAAGGTGCACTCCGACGCCCTCGGCGAGGTCGCGCGCGGCCTGGAGATCGTCGACCTGGCGTGCGGGATCAACGTGCAGCTCAAGGGCGAGCTGTCGACGCAGGTCGCGAGCCGCGTGGACGTGGCCTCGATCCGCCAGCCGCTCGGCGTGGTCGCGGGCATCACGCCGTTCAACTTCCCGGCGATGGTCCCGATGTGGATGTTCCCGCTGGCCATCGCGTGCGGCAACACCTTCGTGCTGAAGCCGTCGGAGAAGGACCCCTCGGCCGCGATGAAGATCGCCGAGCTGCTCGCCGAGGCCGGTCTGCCGGACGGCGTCTTCAACGTCGTCCACGGCGACAAGGTGGCCGTGGACCGCCTGCTGGAGCACCCGGACGTCAGGGCCGTCTCCTTCGTCGGCTCGACCCCGATCGCCCGCTACATCCACACCACCGCCGCCGCCAACGGCAAGCGCGTGCAGGCGCTCGGCGGCGCCAAGAACCACATGCTGGTCCTCCCCGACGCGGACCTGGACGCGGCGGCCGACGCGGCCGTCTCCGCGGCCTACGGCTCGGCGGGCGAGCGCTGCATGGCGATCTCCGCGGTCGTGGCCGTCGGCGCGATCGGCGACGAGCTGGTGGAGAAGATCCGCGAGCGCGCCGAGAAGATCAAGATCGGCCCCGGCAACGACCCCTCCTCCGAGATGGGCCCGCTGATCACCAAGGTCCACCGCGACAAGGTGGCGTCCTACGTCGAGGGTGCGGCGGCGGAGGGCTGCGAGGTCGTCCTGGACGGCACCGGCTACACGGTCGAGGGCCACGAGGACGGCCACTGGATCGGCATCTCGCTCCTCGACAAGGTGCCGACCAGCGCGAAGGCGTACCAGGACGAGATCTTCGGCCCGGTGCTGTGCGTGCTGCGCGTGGACACCTACGAGGAGGGCGTGGCCCTCATCAACGGCTCGCCGTTCGGCAACGGCACCGCGATCTTCACCCGGGACGGCGGCGCCGCCCGCCGCTTCCAGCTGGAGATCGAGGCCGGCATGGTCGGCGTGAACGTCCCGATCCCGGTCCCCGTCGGCTACCACAGCTTCGGCGGCTGGAAGGACTCCCTCTTCGGGGACCACCACATCTACGGCAACGACGGCACGCACTTCTACACCCGCGGCAAGGTCGTCACCACCCGCTGGCCGGACCCGTCCGAGGCCCCGGCGGGCGTCGACCTGGGCTTCCCGCGCAACCACTGATCCGCGCAACCACCATCCGCGCAACCACCATCCGCGCAACCACCATCCGCGCACCCACCATCCGCGCACCCACCGAGCGGGCCCGGGCACCTCACGTGCCCGGGCCCGGTCGTGTCACTGGCCGTTCTGGTCCTTGACCGCCTCGGTCAGGTCGGCGGTCTGCGCGGCCGGCGGGGCGGCGATGTCCTTGGTGGCGCCGAACTTGGCGAAGTCCATGGAGATCGACATGGAGCCCATCACCTGCTCCATGCGGACGGGCAGGTCCTTGTCGTTGACCCAGATGTCCATCTCCATGGTGGTGGCGCCGCCGGTCATGGCGCCCAGCATGCTGTCATCGCCGCTGTAGGCGTCCTTGAACTTGCCCATGTCGTTCTCGTCGAGCACGGCCCGGTAGTGGGTCGTGCTCTGGCCGTTCACGGTCTCGGTGCCGAGGTCCTCGACATCGCCCGCGTACTTCAGGCTCTTCATGGACGCCGTCGGGTTGCCGGCGTCGCCGCCGCCCTTGTAGGCCTGGCTGCCGCTGTCGCCGAACACCGCGGAGGAGTCGACCTTGATCCACTCCTTGCCCGCGATCGGGCCGGAGGCCTGGGGGTCGACGTCGTAGTAGTAGACGCCGTCGACGAGCAGGACCTGGATCGTCGGGTCGTCCTGGAGCTCCTGCATCTGGGCGGCCGCGGTGTCCATCTGGACGTCGTAGGCCATGCCGTCACCCCACGAGTAGGTGCCCTCCATGGCTATCGGCTTGCCCGTGCCGATGTCGGTCGACATGCTCACCTCCGCCGAACCGAGCTGCTCGGTGCGGTCGGTGGCGCGGGCCAGCGCCGCCATGATCTTGTCCGCGCCGGTGACCGTCTCGGCCGCCTTCTTCGTCGTCTCCTCGGCCCCCTCGGACCCGCACCCGGTGACCGCCACCAGGGCCGCCGCCGTGACCCCCACCCAGGCCGTGGTGTGCCTCAGCTTCATCCGTCCCCACCCCATCGCTGTGTCTTCGCTGTGTGACATCGCTGTGTGACAAAACGACTCTAGCGGCCCCCACCGACACGTCCGTATGCCGGACGTCGGCAGTTTTTTCGACCTTCACGTTGCGGTTCCCGTACGGCCGCAAGAAGCGGAACGGCTTGCCTCTTCTGCTGTATACGCGATCTAGAGGGTCAATCGGCTGCGGATTTCGTAGGTAAACAACCATTGACGTGTTGGTTTTCGTCGGTGTTCCATGCAGCGCCGGGAGCGGACGGAAAACCACGTACGACCGAAGCCGCCGGAGGCGATAGCGCTCCCGCCCGAAACCACCCCCGCACGAGCCGATCGGAACCGCCGCATGACCGACACGCTGGAGAAGTCCCTCGTCCCCGATGACGTACCGGCCCGCGCACCGGAGCTGAAGCGTTCGATCGGAGTCGTCGGCGGCACTCTGCTCACGCTCTCCTGTGTGACGCCCGCCTCCACCCTCTTCGTGGTCGTCCCCGACCTCTTCGGCTCGCTCGGCACCGCCACCGCGCTCACCATCGCGATCGGCTCCCTGCTCTGCATCGCCGTCGCGTTCTGCTACTCCGAGCTGGGCACCCTCATCCCCAGCGCCGGCGGCGAGTACGCGATGGTCACCACGATGGCCGGACGCCTCGCCGGCTGGCTGGTCTTCGTGCTCTCCCTGCTCGTCGTGATGATCGTGCCCCCGGTGATCGCGATGGGCACGGCCGACTATCTCGCCCCGATCGTCGACCTCGACCCCTCGATGGCGGGCGCCGGCGTGATGCTGCTCGCCACCCTCGCCGGTCTGCTGGACCTGCGCGCGAACGCCTGGATCACCGGCGTCTTCCTGGTCCTGGAGGTGGTGGCCGCGGCCGTGGTCGCCGTGCTGGGCTTCGCCCACGCCGAGCGCGGTCCGGACAGCCTGGTCTCGCTCCAGGTGGCCGGCGCCGACGGCGGCGTCGACACCGTGACGGCGATGCTGATCGTCTCCGGGCTCGCCATCGCCCTCTTCGTCACCCAGGGCTTCTCGACCGCCGTCTACCTCTCCGAGGAAATGGAGAACCCGCGCCGCAACGTCGCCCGTACCGTCCTGGCCACCCTCGGCATCTCCGCCGTGATCATCCTGGTCCCGGTCATCGGCATCACCCTCGGCGCCTCCGACCTCTCCGAGCTGACCAGCGGTGACATCGGCGGCATGGTCGAGGCCTGGTCCAACTCCGCGGTCGGTACCTTCGTCAGCCTCTGCGTCGCCCTCGCGATCATCAACGCGGGCATCGTCATGGTCATCCAGAACTCCCGCGTCCTGTTCGCCTCGGCCCGCGACAAGGCCTGGCCCGAGCCGGTCAACGCCGTCTTCGCCAAGCTCGGCCGCTTCGGCTCCCCCTGGGTCGCCACGCTGGCGGTCGGCGTCCCCGGCGCCGCCATGTGCTTCGTCAACCTGGACACCCTGTACGGCGTGACCGGCGTGTCGGTGACCGGCATGTACCTGCTGGTCGCGGTGGCCGCCCTGCTGGCCCGCCGCGGCGCCCACCGGCACCGCCCCGCCTGGCGCATGCCCCTGTGGCCCGCCATGCCGGTCCTGCTGATCGTCGTCCTGGCCTACATCCTGGCCCAGCAGGAGACGGAGTACCTGCTGTGGACGGGCGGCATCACGGCCGTGGCCACCCTGTACTGGGCGCTGTACCTCCGCCCGAGGCGGGCCACACGATGGCTGGTGACCCTCCCGCACGACGCGCGGGACTAGCCCTCACCCGCGGGCCACTGCCACCAAGACATCCCGCAACCGCTCCACGTACAGCCGCATGTTCTTCTGCGCGACGTCCGTGTCCGGGTACCGGCTGGCGAGCCAGAGCCCCTCGTGCAGCCGGTTCACCCAGACACAGACCTGATCCCCGTACGACACCCTGATCAGCGCGTACGCCGACCGCCCGGCCCAGTCTCCGGCGCCCGGAATCCCCCGGGCGTCGAGGTACGACACGATCGAGTACAGGTCCGGCGAGGTGGGCCGGAAGTCGGCCCCCAGCAGGGTCAGCACCCGGGCGAGCGGCATCCGCGCCAGCGGCCGGGCGGCCTGCAACTGCGCGCGCACGCTCCGCAGGGCCTGCGCGAAGTCCGGCTCCGGCACCAGCGGCACCTCGATCGGCGCACCCCCGACGTACCACCCCAGGGAATCCGACCACCGCGACTTCGCCCGGGTGTGGAAGGGCACGACCGTGCGGTAGACGGACTGCCCCCCGATCTCCCGGACGATGAGCGCCGTGGCCGCCAGCAGACCGACCAGGCTCCCGCCGCAGGGCCGGCAGTACGCCTCGAACGCGGCGGCGTCCTCCGGACCGACGAGCATCTCCCGCATCAGCTTCTGCTCGGGCAGCGGCCCCCCGGGCGCCACCCCGAGGTCGACCGGGAAGCCCGGCAGCCTCCCGTCGCACCGCCCGATGAACTCCCGCCAGCGGCCGACGATCTCGTGGCTCTCGTCGATCCGGTCCGCGTCCGCCCGTTCGAGCTCGCAGAAGTCGATGTAACTGCTCACCGGCGGCTGCTCCTCGGCCCGGCCCGCGAGGGCCGCCGCGTACAGCTCGTACAGCTCGGCGGGGATGCGGTGCAGGGAGTAGGCGTCGACATTGCTGTGGTCGAAGGCCAGGTACACGCTGGTGGCGTCGTCCCGCACCACCGCCGCGTAGATCAGGTTCGGCCAGCGCAGCGCGTCGGCCACCGCGTCGAACCGGTCCTGGAGGTGCTGGACCAGGTCCGCCGCGTCGGTGAAGTCGCCGACCACCTCGCGGTGCAGCGCCACCTCCTCGGAGCCGAGCGTGAACCGGCGCAGTTCGTCACCGGCCAGCCGGAAGCCGCTGCGCAGCGTCTCGTGGCGCAGCGTCCAGGTCCGCAGGGCGTCCTGGAGGGCGTCGAGGTCGATCCGGCCCGGGACGTCGAACGCCGTGCCGAGCCAGGTCGGGACGAACAGCCCGTCCTCGCGCACGGTCCGGGCGGTCTTGATGTGCGACTCCTGGATGTACGCCGGCGGGCGCGTGTCGTCCGGCAGCCGCGAGGCTCTCTCGACGGTCGCCGGACTGAGCGTCCACTCGACGAGCCGGCCGGGCCGGACCTCGCAGCGCTGGATGTCGGTGATGCGCACAGGGCGTCTCCGTTCGCGTGGGGGGCGGACCTTCTAGGGTCTGCCGCGCCCGGCGGCAGGGCGTGCCGTTTCGCCCCGCTTCAGTGGATCGGGTGGCGCCTCGAACAGCGGTCCTCGTACCACGGGCGCGGTATGCGGGAGGCCGCCGTACGCCCGTGGGAGGTGGGCCGGTTCACCCTGCGGTCGACAACTCCCCGACAGGTTGACCCCGTACCGTTGACACATGGATCTTCGACTGCGAGGGCCGTCCCGGCGGCCCCGGCGTCTGCTGGCCGCCGGGGCCGCCGTCGTCGTGCTCGCCGGCGCCGGCACCTGGACCGCCGTCGCCTCGGACGAGGGGCCCGCGGTGCACCGCGCCGACCGGCTCCTGTCCGCGGGCGACGTACGCCTGGACACCTCGTACTTCACCACCTCCGGCGGCGAGCGGCGCCCCGCCGTCCTGCTCGGCCACGGCTTCGGCGGCAGCAAGGACGACATGCGCGAGCAGGCCGAGGAGCTGGCCGCCGACGGGTACGCGGTGCTGACCTGGTCGGCCCGCGGCTTCGGCAGGTCCACCGGCGCGATCGGCCTCAACGACCCGAAGGGCGAGGTCGCCGACGTCAGCAAGCTGATCGACTGGCTGGCGAAGCAGCCCCAGGTCCGGCTCGACCGGACCGGCGACCCGCGCGTGGGCATGGCGGGCGCCTCCTACGGCGGCGCGATCAGCCTCCTCGGCGCCGGGTACGACGACCGCGTCGACGCCATCGCCCCGGCGGTGACGTACTGGAACCTCGCCGACGCCCTTTTCCCGAACGGCGTCTTCAAGAAGCTCTGGGCCGGCCTCTTCGTCAACACCGGCGGCGGCTGTCACCGGTTCGAGGACCGGCTGTGCCGGATGTACGAGCGGGTCGCCGAGTCCGGCACCCCGGACGCCGAGGCGCGCGCACTGCTGGAGCAGCGCTCCCCGTCCGCCGTCGCCGACCGCATCGACGTCCCCACGCTCCTGGTGCAGGGCCAGCGGGACTCCCTGTTCCCGCTCGGCCAGGCCGACGCCGCCGCCCGGGCGATCCGCGCCAACGGCGCCCCCGTCGACGTCGACTGGATCGCGGGCGGCCATGACGGCGGCGACCAGGAGATCGACCGGCTCCGGGCGCGCGTGCGGGCCTGGTTCGACCGGTACCTGAAGGACGACAAGGCCGTCGACACCGGCCCCGCCTTCCGCGTCACCCGCACCGGAGGCGTCGACTCCACCGACGGCCAGGCCCAGTTGCGCGGCGCGAGCGGGGACCGCTACCCCGGTCTGGACAGCGGCCGCAAGGAGGTCGCCCTGACCGGCCGCGAACAGAGCTTCGCCAACCCGGCCGGCGCCAACCCGCCCGCCGTCTCCGCCCTCCCGGGCCTGGGCGGCGGCGGCCTCGCCCAGCTCTCCTCCCTCGGCGTCGGCGTCTCCCTCGACTTCCCCGGCCAGTACGCCCGCTTCGACTCCGCCCCCGTCCGGGACGACCTGCGCATCACCGGCTCCCCGACGGTCACCGTGCACGTCGAGTCGACCAGCGAGGACGCCGTCCTCTTCGCCAAGGTCTACGACGTCGGCGCCGACGGCACCCAGCAGGTGCTGCCGTCCCAGCTGGTCGCCCCGGTGCGCGTGGAGGGCGCGAAGTCCGGCAAGGACGTGACGATCACGCTCCCCGCCGTCGACCACGAGATCGACCGGGGCCACCGGCTGCGCCTGGTCCTCGCCTCCACGGACCTCGGCTACGCCTCCCCGGCCGCCCCGGCGACGTACCGGGTCGCCCTGCAGAGCGACCTGAGCGTGCCTACGGCCCCCGGCGTGACCGCCGCCGCCGCCCCGCTGCCCGCGTGGGTGTGGTGGCTGCCGCTCGCCGGTGCGCTGGTCGCCGCGGCCCTGCTGCTGACCGCCCGCCGCCGCACCACGGCACCCGCCCCCGACCCGGCACTGGCCGACGTCCCGCTCCAGATCACGGACCTGAGCAAGAAGTACGCGGGCGGCGACCGCTACAGCGTCCGCGACCTCACCTTCCGCGTCGACAAGGGCCAGGTCCTCGGCCTGCTCGGCCCGAACGGCGCCGGCAAGACGACGACCCTGCGCATGCTGATGGGCCTGATCCGCCCGGACGGCGGCGAGATCCGCGTCTTCGGCCACGCCATCCGCCCCGGCTCCCCGGTCCTGTCCAGGGTCGGCGCCTTCGTCGAGGGCGCGGGCTTCCTGCCGCACCTGTCGGGCCGGGAGAACCTGGAGCTGTACTGGGCCGCCACCGGCCGCCCCGCGGGGGACGCCCACCTGGACGAGGCCCTGGAGATCGCGGGCCTCGGCGACGCCCTGGCCCGCGCGGTGCGCACCTACTCCCAGGGCATGCGCCAGCGCCTGGCCATCGCCCAGGCCATGCTCGGCCTGCCGGACCTGCTGATCCTGGACGAGCCGACCAACGGCCTCGACCCGCCCCAGATCCGCGAGATGCGCGAGGTGATGATCCGGTACGCGGCCGCCGGGCGCACGGTGATCGTCTCCAGCCATCTGCTGGCGGAGGTCGAGCAGACCTGCACCCACCTGGTGGTCATGGACCGCGGCCGGCTCGTCCAGGCGGGCCCGGTCGGCGAGATCGTCGGCTCCGGCGACACGCTGCTGGTCGGCACCGCCACGCCGGTGGAGGAGCCGGTCCTGGAGAAGGTGACCGCGCTCGAAGGGGTCGCCTCGGCCGTACGGACCGACGACGGGCTCCTGGTCCGCCTCGGCGCCGACGGCAGCGCCTCCCGCCTGGTCGCCGAACTCGTCCGCCTCGACGTGCCCGTGGCGTCGGTGGGCCCGCACCGCCGCCTGGAGGACGCCTTCCTCACCCTGATCGGAGGTTCCGCATGAGCACGCTCACCGAGGTCGCCTCCGGTTACCAGGCGGGCCGCACCCTGCCGCTGCGCGTGGAGCTGCTCCGCCAGCTCAAGCGCCGCCGCACCCTGGTGATGGGCGCCATCCTGGCCGCGCTGCCGTTCGTACTGCTGGTCGCCTTCGCGATCGGCGGCGAACCGGACCGCGGCGGCGACCGCATCACCCTGATGGACACGGCCACCGCCTCCGGCGCCAACTTCGCCGCGGTGAACCTGTTCGTCTCCGCCGGCTTCCTGCTGGTCATCCCGGTCGCCCTGTTCTGCGGCGACACGGTGGCCTCGGAGGCCGGCTGGTCCTCCCTGCGCTACCTGCTCGCGGCGCCCGTGCCGCGGGCCCGGCTGCTGTGGTCCAAGCTCGTCGTCGGGCTCGGCCTGAGCCTGGCCGCGATGGTGCTGCTGCCGGTGGTCGCGCTGGCCGTCGGCACCGCCGCCTACGGCTGGGGCCCGCTGGCCATCCCCACCGGCGGCTCGCTCGACGCCGGCACCGCGGCCCAGCGCCTGGTGGTCGTCGTGGCATACCTCTTCGTCTCCCAGCTGGTCACCGCCGGGCTGGCGTTCTGGCTGTCGACGAAGACCGACGCCCCGCTTGGCGCGGTCGGCGGCGCGGTGGGCCTCACCATCGTCGGCAACGTCCTGGACGCGGTGACCGCCCTCGGCGACTGGCGCCACTTCCTGCCCGCGCACTGGCAGTTCGCCTGGGCGGACGCCGTCCAGCCCACCCCGGAGTGGTCCGGCATGATCCAGGGCGTCGCCGTCTCGGTAACGTACGCCGTCGTCCTGTTCGCGCTGGCCTTCCGCGGTTTCGCGCGCAAGGACGTGGTCTCCTAGGTCACCGGAGGATCACCCACCGGTCTCGAAGCCCCCCTTCCGTGCCCACTTCGAGACCCACCCGCAACACCCCGTACCGCACGTTCCGCCCCCTGGCCCCGTCACAGTCACAGAAGTCGGCGTCAACGGACCCAGGGGGCACGGACGATGGCACGGTACGGCACACGACGACGGTGGCGGGGCGCGGTGCTGGCGCTCACGACGGCGGGCCTCCTGCTCACGGGCTGCGGCCAGGGCAGCGGCGACCACGCGACGGACAGCACGGACAAGAACGGCGACTACCACCCGGCCCCGGCCCCCGACAGCGGCGGGCACGACGAGCGGGACGACGACGGCACGTCCCGGGACATCGCCCCGTCCCCCGACCACCTCTCCACCTTCGCCCTCGACGTCGACACCGCCTCCTACGGCTACGCCCGCCGCACCCTCGCCGAGGGCCGGCTGCCCGACCCCTGGACGGTCCGCCCCGAGGAGTTCGTCAACAGCTTCCGCCAGGACTACGACCGCCCCGACGGCGACGGCTTCTCCGTCACGGTCGACGGCGCGCGCACGGACCGGGAGGACTGGTCCCTGGTCCGCGTGGGCCTGGCCACCCGAGCCGCCCCGGACGAGGACCAACGCCCGCCCGCCGCCCTGACCTTCGTCATCGACATCTCGGGCTCGATGAGCGAGGAGGGCCGCCTCGACCTGGCCCAGGAGTCGCTGGGCGTGATGACGGACCGCCTGCGCGACGACGACTCGGTCGCGATCGTGACGTTCAGCGACGAGGCCGAGACGGTCCTGCCGATGACCCGGGTGGGCGGCCACCGCGACGACATCCACGACGCCGTCGACAGCCTGGAGCCGACCCTGTCGACCAACCTGCAAGCGGGCGTGGAGACCGGCTACGCCACCGCGGTGGAGGGCCTGCGCGAGGGCGCGACCAACCGGGTCGTCCTGATCTCCGACGCCCTCGCCAACACGGGCGCCACGGACGCCGACACCATCCTCGAACGCATCGAGGGCGCCCGCCGCGAACACGGCATCACCCTCTTCGGCGTCGGCGTCGGCAGCGACTACGGCGACGCCCTGATGGAACGCCTGGCGGACCGGGGCGACGGCCACACGGTGTACGTGTCGGGCGAGGAGGAGGCCCGCGAGGTCTTCAGCGAGCAGCTTCCGCGGAACATCGACCTCACCGCCCGCGACGCCAAGGCCCAGGTCGCCTTCGACCCGGAGACGGTCGCCGAGTTCCGCCTCGTCGGCTACGACAACCGCCGCGTCGCCGACGACGACTTCCGCGACGACCGGGTGGACGGCGGCGAGGTCGGCCCGGGCCACACCGTGACCGCCGTGTACGCCGTCCGCACCGTGCCCGGCGCCGACGGCCATCTCGCCACCGCCACCGTGCGCTGGCAGGACCCCGACACCCGCGCCCCGCACGAGGAGTCCGGCCGGCTGGAGCGGGCCTCGCTCCACGACGACCTCTGGAGCGCGAGCCCCCGCTTCCAGGTCACGGCCGTCGCGGCCTACTTCGCCGACGCCCTCCGCCGCGACGGCAACCGCCGGCCGGCGCTGCCCGGCGCGCCGCCCCTGCGCGAACTGGCCGGGCACGCCGGCACGCTGGCGGACACCACCGGGGACCGGGCGGTGCGGGACCTCGCCGCGACCATCCGCCGGGCCGTGCCCCTGGACCCCGAGGACTGACCGACCGCACACCGCCGGCAGCGCCGGACACACCGAAGGGCGGGACCACCGGACAACCGGTGGCCCCGCCCTCGTACCGGCGTCAGCGCTCGCTGTTCTCCGACAGGATCGACACGTCCTCCAGGAGGTGCGCCAGCGCGCCGTCCCGCTTGGTCTGCGTCGAGTTCTCGGCACACTGCTGGTTCATGTCGTCCGACAGGATCGGGAGGTCCTGGATCGAGACGATGTTGACGATGGGGACGTTGATGTCCTCCAGGGCGATGCAGGGCTTGTTGAAGGAGCCCTGGATGAGCGCCATCTGCGGGCTCATGTTGCCGTACGTGCTCGAGTTGCCGAAGCTCTGCATCGCCCCGTTGCCGTTCGAGGTGACCGGACCGCTGTCGTCACCGATCGCCAGCGCCTGCGGCGCCGTGGCAGCGGAGGCACCCACGACGGAGGCGGCGAGAGCCGCGGTGGCAATAACCTTCTTGATCACTGGCCAGTCCTTTCAGAGAAAAACGTGTGCACCGGAGCGCTCTGATCCAACTGATGGGGCGCGACTTGGTTTCTCCCGTTCACTCCGTCGGCCCACACCGGGGACGTTTGCCCGCACCGCTGGGACCGCGCGTTTCGACTCCGTGCGGGCCAACCGGGTGAATCCCCGCAACCAATCCCGACGCGCTCGGTTGATGAAGCCGTACGACATGCGTCGCTACGAGGAAAGGAACGCGAAGTGCTCAAGAAGGCAATGGTCGCCGCGGCGGCTGCCGCTTCTGTCATTGGTATGTCGGTGGCGGCGGCTCCCCAGGCGCTTGCCATCGGTGACGACTCCGGCCCGGCCGTGGCCAACGGCAACGGTGCCAGTTCGTCCTTCGGCAACTCGGCGACCAAGGGCGACATGAGCCCGCAGCTCTCGCTGGTCGACGGGACGCTGAACAAGCCGTGCGCCGCGCTGGAGGACATCAACGTCGCCGTCCTCAACATCGTGCCCATCCAGGACGTCCCGATCCTGTCGGACGACATGGCGCAGCAGTGCTCCGACAACTCCACGCAGGCCAAGCGCGATGGCGCGCTCTCGCACATCCTGGAGGACCTGTCGGTCCTGTCGGCGAACGGCGAGTCGAACTGAGCCGTGGCCTCACGCAGCCCGGGCGGTCCGCGGAATTCTCTGCGGGCCGCCCGGTCGCGTCAGGGAACGGACCCTCCGGGCGACGCGACGGTGTGCTCGTCGCTCTCCCGGCGGAGCGGGGGCGGCGTGGAACGAGGCATGCGAGTGAATTTCGCGGTGTCGCACGTTCCACGGCTTCCTCATCCGTGAATTGCTCGTTAGCAGGCTGCAGGTCATGGTGCGAGCCGTTCCAGCTCGCTTCGGCTTCGGCCGACAAAGGGGCATGACCGCTGAGAAGGGATAGTTCATGAAGAAGAGCGTTGCTGTTGTCGCGGGTGCCATCATGGCCATGGGCATGGCCACCCCGGCGTTCGCCGACGCGGAGGCCAAGGGTGCGGCCATCGGCTCCCCCGGCGTCCTGTCGGGCAATGTGGTCCAGATTCCCGTGCACGTTCCGATCAACGTGTGCGGCAACTCCGTGAACGTCATCGCCCTGCTGAACCCGGCGTTCGGCAACACCTGCGTCAACGACTGACGACGCAGCGCACCAGCCACTCCGCTTGTGGCACGGCCGGCCTCGGACGCCTTCTCCCCGTTCCGAGGCCGGCTTTTTTTTCCTTCACTTCTTCAAGCAGGAAGACAACGAGATTGCGACAGACCCTGAGCAGGGGAATGGTCGCGGCCGCAGCCGCGACAAGCATTCTGTCCCTGTGCGGTGCTCCCGCCCTCGCCGACACGAGCGCGGACGGGGGTGCCAAGGATTCGCCCGGCGTGGCGTCCGGCAACGACGTGTCGGCGCCGGTCGAGCTCCCGGTCAACGCCTGCGGCAACACCGTCGACGTGGTCGCCGCGCTCAACCCGTCCTTCGGCAACGACTGCGCCACGGCGGACGACGCGACGAAGCGCGGTGCGTACGGGGAGCCGTACGACGATTCCGGACACGGCGACGACGACCGCGACCACGGGGACGGGGACGGGGACGGGGGGTACGGCGACACGCCCCCGCCGAAACCGCCCACGACGCCCCCGGGCGGCGGCCACACTCCTCCGGGTGGCGGTCACACGCCCCCGGGTGGTGGCGGTCACACGCCACCGCCGTCCGGTGGGGAACAGACCCCTCCGCCGCCCGGTGGCGGTCACACGCCCCCGCCGCCCCCTGGCGGTGAGCACACCCCTCCGCCTCCGGCCGGTGAGCACACGCCGCCACCTCCCGGCGGGGGCCACAACGGGCCGGCGCCCATGCTGCCCGAGACCGGTAGCGCTGAGGGCATGCTGGCCGCGTCCGGTGCCAGTGCCGCGCTGATCGCGGGCGGGGCCGTTCTGTACCGGCGAGGACGGGCCGCGTCCCATCGGTGAGACGGACAACGGGTGCCGGACGTCCAGGACGTCCGGCACCCGTGGTGTGTGCGCCCGCGCACCTCAGTGACTGCCCGCCTTCTCGTCGTCGGCGACCGGCGCCTTCCCCTGCCGGACCACGCGCGCCTCGGCCGGCGGCACCGACCGCCGGCACAGGCGGCGCAGCCGGTCCAGCACGCGGCGCGACACGTGCCTGGTCCACAGGGTCCACATCGCCCGGCCCGGCGCCCGGTCGTCCGGGGCGTACCAGGCCGTCTCGCGGCCCTGCCGCGTCGGACGCAGGGCCGTCAACGGCGCGTAGTTCTCCACGACGAACAGCCGCCCCGGACGCGGTGACCCCTCCGGCAGCGGACGGTGGGTCAGGTCCAGGTGCAGGGCCCGTACGACGTCCAGCTCCGCGGTGTCGGTGAAGAGGCGGAACTGGGCGCCCGGGCGCGGGTTGAAGTCGAGCAGGTGGTACTGGCCCGTCGTGGCGCAGCGGCGGAAGTCGAGGTCGAGGATGCCGCGGTAACCGAGGTGTGCCACCAAGCCCGCCGCCAGCGCCCGCACTTGGGGGTCGGGAGTCCAGCGGCCCACCGCGGTCAGCCCCGCGCCGCGCGGCCAGGACAGGTGCTTCGCCCCCGTGCCGCCCGCCCGGAGGGCGCCCGCGCGGTCGACGTACCCGTGGAAGAACCAGTCCAGGTCCGGACCCGGCGGCAGGAACGCCTGGAGCAGCAGCTCGCTGCCCGCCTCCGCTGTGCGCGCGTACAGCTCCCGTGCCTGCTGCGCCGAGCGGATGATCGCCGTGCTGCGCAGCCCGCTGCCCGGCGGCAGCAGCCAGGGGCGGCTCCACTTCGCGACCACCGGCAGGCCCAGCCGCCAGGCGTCCGCCGCGGCCTCGGAGGCGCTGGCCGGGACGAGCGTGCGGGGGTGCGGTACGCCCGCCGCGGCGCAGATCCCCGCCAGCTCGGCCTTGTCGGCGACCCGCTCGGGCAGTGAACGGGGCTGCTGCGGCAGGAGATAGGCAGGGGAGAGCTCCGCGCCGAGCCGGCTCACCGCCACCGCGCCCGCGTCGTCCATCGGGATCAGCACGGCCGGCCTCGCGATCCCGGCGGCCACCCTGCGCAGCGCCCCCGCGATGTCGGCCGGGGCCGCACCGGGCGGCGGCGCCGGATGCACGCGGGTCACGAAACGGGAGCGGCGAACCGGGGACGCCGCGCAGTCGGCGACCACATGCACCTCCACGCCCGCCCGGCCCAGCGAGCGCACGGCGCCCAGCGTTCCGTGGTGAAAGGGATTCCGGTCGATCCGCAGCAGTACTGCGGGGATCCGGGTGTCGAACAGCGACACGGACTCAATTCCTTCGGTCGGGCGAGCGGGGCACTCGAAAGCCGTAACAACGGTGGCGTAATGCCTGTTCATATGACTGGGTGTCAGTAATGGGAAATACCGCGAGTGTGGAGAAAGGAGCAGGCATGGCCCCACAGCAGCGACCGTCCCGGTCCCGTCGGCGGCTGGCGTGTGTCGCGGTGGTCGTCGCCGCGTCCGCAGCCCTGGCGTCCGGTACGGGATTCGCCGCGGGCACGGGGGTGGGCCGGGTCGCCGATCCTCCCGCTCCGGCACCCACGGCCACCGCACAGGCGACCCCGGCACCCACGGTCACCGCGCAGGCGACTCCGGCACCCGCGGCGCCGCCCCAGCACACCCCCGCCTTCGGCGCCTACCTCGACTACAGCGCCCGGGGCGTCGACCGGATCGCCGAGCTCAGCCGCTGGCTGGACGGCGCCGACCTGCGGGTCGGCCACACGTACCTGCCCGGCGACCGGTGGAGCAACATCGAGGGCGCCCCCAACTTCCTGGAGGCCTGGGCCGACTGGCGGCGGGAACGGGACGACCGGATGTTCGTCCTCAACGTCCCCATGCAGGAGCGCAACGAGGAGGGAGTCTCCGACACCGAGGTCCGGCAGTTGCTGCGGCAGGGCGCGGCCGGCGCCTTCGACCGCCACTACCGCCGCCTCGCCGAGCGCCTGGTGGAGCTGAAGGTCCCGGACACGGTGATCGTGCTCGGCTGGGAGATGAACGGCATCACGTACACCCATCGCTGCGGCCCCGACCCGGAGGCGTGGAAGAAGTACTGGAACAGGATCGTCACCACCATGCGTGCGGTGCCGGGGCAGAAATTCCTGTTCGATTTCACCCCGACCCGGGGCCGGGACGCCGTTCCCTGGACGGAGTGCTATCCGGGCGACGACACGGTCGACATCATCGGAATGGACGCGTACGACCAGCCGCGCGGAATGCCGTTCGACGAACAGGTGAAGGAGCCCTACGGCCTCCAGGCGCACGTGGACTTCGCCAAAGCCCACGGCAAGCCCATTTCGTATCCGGAATGGGGACTCTTCCGCAACGGTGACAATCCCGAGTACATGCGGCGGATGCTCGCCTGGATGGACGAGCACAAGCCGCTGTACAACACGCTGACCGACTACTGCCCGCACGGTGTGTGGCAGTGCCGGGCCAACCCCGAGTCGGCGGAGATCTACCGCTCGGTCCTGTCCGGCCGTACGGACGTGCCGCAGCCCACGCCCGAGCCCACGCCGGAGCCGACCCCGGGCGAGCCCACCGCTCCGCCCGTCACCCCGCCGAACTGCTCGCCGCTGGAGTTGGGCGACTGGGTGGAGTACTGGCTCGGCGGGAAGCTGTGCCTGCGCTTCGACTGGTTCTCGCGCAACCGGTGAGCCCCCGGTGGTGGCGGGCCCGTCAGGACCTGCCGCCACCGTCGCGCTCCTTCCAGCGGCGCACCAGTTCCTTGCCCTGACGCCGGGCGGCGACCGCGCCCAGCGCCGCCGCCAGCAGCGGGGCGGTGCGCCGCCGGGCCAGCAGCAGCCGCCGGTTCTCCACCGGTTCGGGCCGCCAGTGGTGCTTGTACGGCTCATTGCCGCGCAGCAGGCTCAGCGTGCCGCGCGCGTACTCGGTGGACGCCTCCAGCAGCATCACCGCCACGTCCGCCTTGCGCTCCCGCAGACACGGATGGGCGCCGTACAGGTAGCCACCCGCCAGACTGGGCGACAGCAGCGTCAGATCGACGGCAACCACGTCGTCGGTTAGCCGGAACTCGGTGACGACCGCGTCCCCGCCGGCCACCATCGGGCCGACCGCGCGCACCAGATGGTCCCGGAAGCGGGGGCGCAGGTGCTCGGGCGTCACCTTGCGGCCCTGCCACTGGAGTTCGTGCAGCTCCAGCAGCCGCCGCAGCGCCTTGTCGACCTCGGCCGGCTCCACGACGTGCCGCTGGATGCCGAGCGCGGCCAGCCTGCGCAGCTTGGCGCGGGCGCGCTGCTGGGTCTTCGCCAGGGGCAGCCGGGCGATCAGCTCGGGCATCGGCGCGGCGGGCAGTTCCAGGCACAGGGAGTCGGGCACCCGGCTGCGCGGGCCCGGCCAGTGGTCGTAGATCCGCTCGGCCGCGCCGCCCGGGCGGACCTCGCGCAGATCGATCAGGGCCGTGCGGGCGGCTGCCGCCAGGCCGTCGGTGAGCGCGGCGACCGCCGGTTCGCCGCGCTCGTCGTCCAGCAGCACGTCCCCGTAGTCGGAGATCGCGCCGCCGAGCGGCACCAGCGCGGGCAGCGGGCGGCGCACCCGCATCAGCGGGGCGGCGGCGACGAGTTCGTCCCGGTCGCGGACCAGCACCACCCGGAGCCGCCCGGGACAGCCGTACGACAGCCACCAGGAGTGCAGCCAGGGGTGGCTCTGGAACGGGGTCGCGGTGGCGCAACTGCCGTACAGCCGCGACCAGTCGGCGGACAGGTCGGCGAAGGCGGCCTCGTCGGTGACGAGTTCGGTCGTGTACGTCACAGCTGTCCGCGGACGTCGGCGGCGGAGGCCGGGCCCGGTACGGCGGGACGCCCGGGGTCCGCGGCGCCGCGCCGGGGCCGCACCAGCAGCGCCAGGCCGCCGAGGAGTCCGCCCGCGCTCGCGCCGACCAGCCCGGTCACCCCGGCGGACGCCGAGGAGGGCTCGGTGGGCTCGGTGGCGCGGGCGAACTGCTGGAGCTCGACGTGGGTGGACTTCTCGACGTCGTTCGCGTGCCGGGTCAGGGCGCGGGAGACGGCGTTGGCCATGTCGGCGGCGAGATCGGCGCGCTCGGAGGTGGCGGTGACGGCGACCATCGGGGCGTCCGGGGAGGTCGCGGTCCGCACGCTCTCCTTCAGCGTCGACACCGGGACGCCCGCCCACACCTGGGCGTCCCCGAGCACCGCGAGCTGGGTGGCGACCCGGCCGTACGCCTGGGCGAAGCCGAGCGCGGAGACCGGGTCGGACTTCTCGCCGGGGACGGCGACGACATAGCTGGTGGCCGTGTAGGTCGGCGTCCTGACCAGGCCGTACGCGCCGCCGAGCAGGCCGCCGGCGAGGGCGCCGGCCACGATCAGGGACCACGGTGGCAGGGCTTTCGCGCGGACCAGGGGAGCGATCGGGCGGCGTTGCCCGGTGAGGGTGTCGGTCATGCGGGACTGACCTCCTGGGGTGACGGGGACGACGGGGCGGTGACGGTGCGGTACACGTCCATCAGCCGGGCGGCGCTGCGGGTGATGCCGTAGTGCAGGGCGGCCTCGGCGGGGGTGCGCGGCCGGGGGCCCTCGGCGCGGGTCGCGGCGAGGGCGCGGGCGAACTCCTCGGGGCCGCCCCGGACCCGGCGGGCGGCCGGCGCGGCCTCGGCGGGGATGTCCTCGATCGCCGGGCAGGAGGTGTAGAGCACGGGCAGTCCGCTCGCCAGCGCCTCCACGGCGGCCAGGCCGAACGCCTCCTCCGGGGAGGGGGAGGCGAAGACGTCCATCGCGGCCGTGAGGGAGGGCAGGTCCGGGCCGGGGGAGCCGTCGGGGACGTAGGGGCGTTCGCCGGTGAACAGGACCCGGTCGGCGACCCGGGCCTCGTGCGCGGTACGGCGCAGGACGCTCTCCTCGGGGCCGCCGCCGACCAGCAGCAGCCAGCAATCCTCGGGGAGATGGGCGAGGGCTCGCACCAGGGTGCCGAAGTGCTTGCCCGCGGCGAGCCGGCCGATGCCGCCGATGACGTACGCGTCCTCGGGCAGCCCGAGACGGCGGCGGGTGCGCACGCGCCGCGCCGGGTCGAAGCGGAAGCGGTCCAGGTCGATGCCGTTGGGGACGACCTCGATCCGGGGTGCGGGCACCCCCCAGCGCTTGAGGCGGTCGGCGACGGTGGGCGACACGGCGACCGTCTTGCGGCCGAGGCGTTCGCCCGCCAGGTACAGGGCGCGCACCCCCGGGCTGAGCCGCCGCCCCTCCATCTGCGAGTCGCCGAGGGAGTGTTCGGTGGCCACGACCGCCCTGACGCCGGCGGTGCGGGCGGCGAGCCGGCCGTAGAGGCAGGCGCGGTAGAGGTGGGTGTGGACCAGGTCGTAGCCGCCGGTGCGGATCAGGCGGGTCAGCCGGGGCAGGGCGGCGAGATCGCGGTTGCCGGCCATGCCGAGGTGGACGACGCGCACGCCGTCGGCGACCAGGCCGTCGGCGACCGCGCCCGGGTTGGTGAGCGTGACGACATCGCAGTCGACCAGCAAGTGCCGCAGCAGCAGCCGCAGTTGCTGCTCGGCGCCGCCCACCCCGAGACCGGTGATGATGTGCAGGGCCTTCACCGCAGGCCCGCCACGGGGCGTCGGCGCAGCCGGTGCAGACGGTGCTTGAGATAGAGGCGTACGGCGGTGTCGTTCTGGCCGACGTGGACGCGGGGGAGGGCGTGCAGGGAGGTGAGCGGGCCGGGATCGATGGCGCAGGCGTAGGTGTAGCCGGCCGCCCGGACCGCCTCGACGGCGCGGGCGTCGACCGTGCCGTACGGGTAGCAGAAGCCGTCGACCGGAGCACCGGTCAGCTCCGAGAGCAGCGCTCTGCTCTCGGCGGTCTCGGCGCGCAGCAGGGCGTCGTCGGCCTGCGTCAGGTCGACATGGGTCAGGCCGTGCGAGCCGATCTCCACTCCGGCCTCGGCGGCGTGCCGGATGCCGTCGGCGGTCAGCAGCGGCTTGCGCGGGCCGAGCGGGTCCCAGGCGTTGTCGCCGCCGAGCCTGCCGGGCAGGACGAACAGGGTGGCGCCGCAGTCGTGTCGGCGCAGCACGGGCAGGGCGTGGTCGACGAAGTCGGCGTACCCGTCGTCGAAGGTGAGCCCGACCAGGCCGTGCCCCTCGCCCCGGGCGCGGGCGGCGAGCAGGGCGGCCACGGACACGCCCCGCAGGCCCCGGCGGCGCAGCCGGCCGAGCTGTTCGCCGAGGCGCTCGGGGGTGACGGTGATCCGGTAGGGGTCGTCGGAGCAGTCGCCCACGGAGTGGTACATCGCCACCCACGGGGCCGGTCCTGGGCGGGGCCCGAGGCGGGGGCCGGTGTCAACGGAGACGGACATGGCGGAGCCTTTGCGTGACGGTGCGGACAGGGGCGAGGCCTTGGGCGCCGAGGGCCCAGCCGGTCAGGAGGAACACGCCGGTCACGGTCGTGGCCCCGGCGGCCAGGGCGGGCAGGGCGGTGTCGAAGCGGGCGGCGGCCAGGGCGCCGGCGGCGGTGGCGAGCACCGCGGCCGCTGTCGGCCTGCTCAGTTCGCCCAGCACCCGCCGGGTGCCGATCGGGACGGCCCGCCGGCGCATTCCGGCGAGCAGCAGCAGGGCGGTGACGGTGATGCCGGCGGCGTTGGCGGCGGCGATCCCGGCCACGCCCCAGGGCGCCACGGACCAGGCGCCCAGGCAGCAGGTGACGGCGATGCCGACGGTCATCGTCGCGAGCGGGTACCAGCTGGGGCGGCCCGCCGAGAAGTAGGAGCGGATCAGGGCGCCGGTCAGGGTCTGGCCGAGCAGCCCGAGGGCGTACACGCGCATGACGTCCGCCGTAGCCGCCGTGTCCCGGGCGGTGAACGCGCCGCGCTGGAAGAGGAGTTCGACGATCTGCGGGGCGCAGGCGATGACCGTGGCGGCACCGAGCAGCACCACGCAGGCGGCCAGCGCCAGATCGCGCTCCACCCGGACGCGGGCCCGCTCGAAGTCGCCCTCGGCCACCGCCCGCGCCACCACCGGGAAGGTGACCGTGCACAGCATCAGCGAGAGCGTCATCGGGATCTGGGCCACCTTCTGCGCGTAGTTCAGATGCGAGATGGACCCGGCGGGCAGCGTGGAGGCGAGGAAACGCTCGATGAGCACCTGGGACTGACGGCACAGCGCGAACAGCAGCACCGACGCGACCAGCCCGAGCGACACCGCCTGAGCGTCGCCGGGCGCCGCCTCCGAAGCGACCGGCTTGCGCCGCAGCTGCCGCAGCACGAACGGCAGTTGGATGACGACCATCAAGGCGCCGCCCACCGCGACCCCGACCGCCGCCGAACGCACCCCCCAGTGGCCGCCGAGGACGAACATCGCCGTGATGATGCCGGTGTTGTACGCCACGTAGATCGCGGCCGGCGCCAGGAAGCGGCGGTGCGCCCGCAGGGCCGCGCTGCAGTACCCGGCGAGCCCGAAGCTCAGCACGCAGGTCGCGGTCAGGCGGGTGCAGTCGACGGCGAGCGAGGGGTCGGGCAGGCCGGGGGCGAGGGCCTCGACCAGGTAGGGGGCGGTCGCGACGACCAGGCCCGCCGCGGCGACCAGGGTGAGCGTCAGCTTCGGCAGCGTGGTGGCGACCAGGGAGCGGACCGGGTCGCCGGGGGCGCCCTGGGCGCGGCGGGCGAGCGCCAGGCTGAACGCGGGGACCAGGGCGAAGGCCAGCCCGTCCTCGATCAGCAGGGTCGAGGCGAACTCCGGCACCGTCCAGGCGACGAGGAAGGCGTCCGTCTCGGTGCCCGCCCCGAACAGCCGGGCCAGCGCCTGGTCGCGGGCCAGCCCCAGCAGGGCGCCGGCGATGGACAGCACGGCGGTGAGCAGGGTGGCCCGGGCCAGGAACTTCCCGGAGACGGGGGCGAGTCCGGTGCCGTCCCGCACCGGCCCCGGCTCCCCGGAGCGCGCCGGGGGCAGGATCGCCGGGCCGTCGGCTCCGGTCCGCGGAGGCGTCACCGTCATCGTGCCGGGCCCTCCCCGGTCCTCGGGGCCAGTGCCCACCACGCCACGAGGCCCAGGCAGACCGCGGTCAGCACGGTCGAGGGACCGCCGATGTCGGCGTACGCGAAGTCGGTCAGCTGCCACACCAGCAGCCCGCAGGCGACGAGCCCGCAGTCCGGGGCGGTCGTCCCGCGGAGCCTGCGCAGGGCGCACACCAGCAGTGCCAGCCAGCCGCCCGCGAGCGCGAGCAGGCCGATCAGACCCTGCTCGGCGAGGACGAGGAGGTACATGTTGTGCGGGGACAGCAGCGGCTGCTTGCGGAACCCGGCGCCCGCGCCCTCGGTGTCGCTCGCGGCGGACAGCGCCAGGGAGGCGTGCGCGTCCCGGTGCTCGGGGAAACCCTTCAGTCCGACGCCGGTCAGCGGCTGTTCGCGCCACATGCCGGCGGCGGCCGCCCACATCGTGTACCGGTCGGTGACGGACTGGTCGGGGGCGTCGGTGACCTGGGTGATGCTGCTGATCCGCTGCTGCAGCATCGCCGAGCCGAGGCCGAACCCGCCCACCAGGATCACGGCCACCGCCGTCACCGCCGCGGCCACCGTCAGCGCCCGGCGCGGCCCGGCGAGCGCCAGCTGCAGCGTGCAGGCCACCGCGGTCGCGATCCAGGCGCCCCGGCTGAAGGAGAGGGCGAGCGGCAGGAGCAGGGCGAGGGCGCAGCCGGCGGCGATCATCCGCTGCCGTACCGGCGTGCGGCCGAGCGCCAGACCCAGCGCGCACACCAGGCCCAGGGAGACCACGGTCGCCATCCCCATCACGTCCTGCGCCCCGAAGGTGCCGACCGCCCGGACCGGCTCGCCCTGGTAGGAGGCGCCGGTGCCGGTCACGTACTGGTGCACCCCCAGGGCCCCCTGCCACCCGGCGAGGGCGACGAACGACCAGGCCAGCAGCCGGAAGTCGGACCGGTCCCGGAGCAGCAGCAGGACGGCCGCCGGGACCAGGACGAAGACCTGGAGATAGCGGCCCATGCCGGTGAGCCCCGCACCCGGCGAGGCCGCGCCCATGGCCGCGACCGCGAGCCCCAGCACGGGCAGGCCGAGGACCACGGCGGCCGTACGGGACAGGGGGCGCCGCCGGTCCCGTACGACCCGGACCGCGCAGTACAGCACCACCAGTGCGGACAGCGCGTCGGCCGGGCCGGCGCCGCCCTCGCCGCCGGCGCCGAGGGGCAGGGCGAGCAGGGCGACGACCGCCACCAGGGGCAGGGCCGGGGTGAGGGCGGGGTGGGCCCGGGGCGGGGTGAGGGCGAGGCCGGCCACCGGTTCAGCTTCCCGTCGGGCGGACGAGGGCGGACGCCGTGCGCAGCAGGATGCAGATGTCCTGCCACAGCGACCAGTTGTCGATGTAGGCGTTGTCGAAGCGGGCCCGGTCCTCGATGGAGGTGTCACCGCGCAGCCCGTGGATCTGGGCCAGCCCGGTGATACCGGTCTGCATCCGGTGGCGGGCCGCGTAGCCGGGGTAGGTCTGGCTGAACTTCCCCACGAAGTACGGGCGTTCGGGCCGCGGTCCGACCAGGCTCATGTCGCCCCGCAGCACGTTCCACAGCTGGAGCAGCTCGTCCAGCGAGGTGCGGCGCAGGAAGCGGCAGAACCACGACATGCGCGCCTCGCCGGCGACGCTCCAGCGGGTGGCCGCCTCGTGCTCGTCGACCGGGCGGTGGGTGCGGAACTTCAGCAGGGTGAAGGGGCGCCCGTCCTTGCCGATGCGCTCCTGCCGGAAGACCACCCCGGGCCCGTCGGTCAGCCGCAGCACCACCGCGCAGAGCAGCAGCATCGGGCTGACCAGCAGCAGCAGCGCCCCGGACACCGTGATGTCCAGGGCCCGCTTGCCCGCGCTGCCGCGGCGCCGGGTGGTGCCCAGGTCGAGGCGGCGGCAGGCGAACCCGGCGAGCTGGTCGCGGGTGGCGTACGTCGGGGAGTCCGCGTCGACCTCCCACACCGCGCACCCCGACCCGGCGAGCGCCCGCAGCAGCGGCGCCCGTTCGGACCGTACGGAGGGGTGCACGGCGAGGACGTCACGGACGCCGTTCTGGATCAGGGCCCGCTCGACCTCCTCGCCGGTGGTCAGCACGGGCAGCCCTTCGGTGCCGTCCGGGTCGTCGGCGACGATGCCCACCGGCCGCACCCCGCACCGCGGGTGGCGCAGCACGCCGTCGGCCACGCGCTGGGCGGTGGCCGCCGGGCCGATGACGAGGGCGGCGCGCGGCCGGGCGAGCAGCGCGCCGGCCCGGTGCCGGTGCACCAGACCGCGGGCCGCGCAGCCGGCCGCCGCATGGGTCAGGAAGCCGAGCGCGAGGGTGCGCGCGGAGAGCGCCTGGTCCGGGGTGTACGCGGCGACCGCGGTCGCCAGCGCCAGCCAGGCCACCGCGGTCCGGCCGCAGATGGCGGGCAGTTCGTCGAGTACGCCGGTCGCGGTCCGGGACGGCTGCGGGCGCAGCAGCAGCGCGGCGGCCACCAGCAGCGCGGCCGGCAGCGGGCGGAGCTGGGCGCCGGTGAGCGCCCAGGCGCCCAGCAGGGCGGCGGCGGTGTCGGCAGCCAGCAGCGGTACGGGGGAGGCGGGCCGCGGGCGGGGTCTGCGGGCCGGGAAGCGGAACCCCGGGGCCGCGCCGCGCGGCGGCATGAGGGAGACGGGCGAGGCAGGCAGGTCCCGTGGCTGCCCGCCGGGCGAGGGGACGGTGCTGTCGGCAGTCACGAGTGGATGGACTCCCTGTGCTCGGTGGGCACGCGGCGGGCCAGCAGGTCCTGGTAGACCTCCGCGACCGCCTCGGCCGTGTGCCGCGTGTCGTGCGTGGACCGGACGTGCCGGCGCCCCTGATGGCCGAGGGACTCGCGCAGCAGCGGGTCGCGCAGCAGTTCGGTGACGGCCGTGGCCAGCCGGGCCGGGTCGCGCGGCGGCACCAGGCAGTGCGGCTCCAGCGAGGGGGGCAGGCTCTCCCGGGCGCCGTCCACATCGGTCACCACCACCGGACGCCCGCACGCCATCGCCTCCAGCGGGGCGAGCGCCATGCCCTCCCAGCGCGAGGGCAGGACGACGAGATCGGCGGCCTGGTACCAGGGGCCGGCGTCGGTGACGGGCCCCGCGAACAGCACCGACTCGGGCGCCCGGGCCCGCAGTGACCCGGCGTCGGGGCCGTCGCCGACCAGCACGAGCCGGGCCCCGGGCACCCGTTCCGCCACCGAGTCCCACGCCCGCAGCAGGACGTCCTGCCCCTTCTGCCGGCACAGCCGTCCCACGCACACCACAAGCGGCGCCCCGGGATCGACGTCCGGCAGCAGCCCGGCGCGTACGGGGCCCGCGGCGGCGGGGCGGAAATGCTCGGGGTCGATGCCGTTGGGGATGACCGTGTACCGGCCGCGGATCCCGGCGCGTACCCCGGTCACCCGCTCCGCCTCGCTCACACACACCACGCGTGAGGCCCAACGGGCTGCCTGGCGCTCCCAGTTGAGCGCGAAGGCGGCCATGGCGCCGCCGACCGCCGCGAACGACCAGGCGTGCGGCTGGAAGACGGTCGGGATCCGCCCGCGTACCGCGAGCCGTCCGGCGAGCCCGGCCTTGGCGCTGTGCGCGTGCACCAGATCGGGCCGTGCCGCCTCGATCACCTGCGTCAGACGCCGTACCTCTCGAACAAGAGTCGGGCCCGGCGCACGACTTGCGGGCCAGGCGTGTACGTCGGCGCCGAGCGCCCCCAGGGTCGCGCTCAGCGGACTGTCGGGGCAGGCGACCGTGACGTGCAGTCCGGTGGTGAGCTGGGCGCGTACCAGGTCCGTCACGACCCGGGCGACCCCGCCCTCCACGGGCTGGGTCAGATGGAGGACCCGAGGCGGAGGGTCGGTGGCTGACAGGTGCATTGCGCGGTTTCCTCGCTCACGGGTGTCGCGGGGGACGGGCGGGATCGCGCCCCGGCTCTGGGCGTCGACGGCGACCAGAAGCGCGCCGGCGCACACTGCGTCCCGCTGGGAAACGAGCCGGACGGCCCACGGGTCACCACCGGCTCGCGGTGCCGTGCTCGGTTCGAACAGGGCGGAGCCGTGGCGGGCCCAGACAGTGGCGCATCACCGGGATGCCTTTCGGGAGAACGGCGAGGGGACGGTGCGATGGGCTGGCAATAGGGGCGCGTCTGGAGGCCCGCAACTCTAGTTGCTATCCGTATTAATCCGTCGAAACCGGACAAGTGTGTCGGATTGGTGAAGCCGGACTGGTCACCGGATCACCCCATTGGCGGCACAACCCCGGTGCGCGTTGCGCGTTGACACAGCGCCGGGCATCCCCGCCCGGCTGTTTGTGTCAACCCCAAGGAGCACCTCTCCATGTCGCGTATCGCGAAGGGCCTGGTCCTTACGTCCGTTGCCGCCGCGGCCGTTGCGGGCGGCGCCGGCATCGCCGCCGCCGACGCCGACGCGAAGGCCGTCGCCGCCCACTCCCCGGGCGTCCTGTCGGGCAACGTCCTCCAGGTCCCGGTCCACATCCCGGTCAACGTCTGCGGCAACACGATCAACGTGATCGGTCTGCTGAACCCGGCGTTCGGCAACACCTGCATCAACGACTGACGTCGTCGCCAGACCTTCTGACCGGCCGCACTTCCGTGGATCCGCCACGGTGGGGCGGCCGGTTCGCGTTACCCCGAACGGGGCATCCCCGCACCGACTCGCACGGGCAGCCTTGACACGCCTTTCATCAGGCATGACGCCGTCCGTACGGCGTACGGGTGGTGACCGGAGGCGCTCGAACGGTTGCAGAGCGCGAGGGGCGATCTCACGGTGGGCACAAGAAGGAAGCACCACCGAAAGGAACACCCATGCGTGCTCTGCCCGCACGGCGTATCGCGTCCTCCGCGCTGTGCGCCACCCTCCTGCTCGGAATCGCCGGTCCAGCCGCGATGGCCGCCGACGACTCCGCCCGTGAGCGCACCCATGCGGCGTCCCACGCGCCCGTCCCCGACGCGGAAGCGCTTCTCGCCCAGGTCAAGTCCCTGGGCGACATCGGTGGTGTGCTCACGCCGGTCACCGACCTGCTGACCGGCGTGCTCAAGGCCGACGAGGGCCGGCTGTCCGCCGCGGACGCCGAGAAGCTCGGCAAGGCCGCCAAGGACGCCATCGCCAAGGTCTCGGCCGCCGCTCCGGCCGCGAACCTCTCGGCGACCTCGACCGTCCCCACCCCGCCGGCTGTTCCCACTGCCCCGGCTGTCCCCACTGCCCCGGCTGTCCCCACTGCCCCGGCTGTTCCCACGGCCCCGGCTGTTCCCACGGCGCCGGACGTGCCGGCCGTCCCCACGGCGCCCAGCACCCCCGCCGCGCCCAGCGCGTCGGCCGCGCCCGCGCTGCCCGCCGCGCCGAGCCTGCCGGCCACGCTGCCGACGCTCAGCAAGGGCGACGACGCCAAGGCGCCCGTCGCGCAGGTCCCCGCCGACCTCGTCGGGGACGCCCTGGCCGCCCTCCAGAAGGGCGTCGACTCCCTGCTCGCCGCCCTCACCGACGGCGACGTCGGCAAGGTGACCTCGTCCGTCACCGGGCTGCTGACCGATCTGGTCGACGTGGTCGCCGCCACCCTGCTCGGCGGCAAGCTGCCCGCCCCGACCCTGGCCGGGCTGCCGCAACTGCCGAGCGCACCCGCCGCACCGGCCGCTCCGGCGCTCACCTCCTAGCACACGGAGACACCGCAAAAAGCCGTTGTGCCGGTCGACTTGACCGGCACAACGGCTTTCCGTATTTCTCTCCGTCTTTCTTGGATCTCATATGAGGATGCGGGCCCAGGGTTTCCGGTCCGTCGCCAGGTCGTTAGGCACGGCGTCAGAATTCCCTGCGGCGACTGTGAGTTGCCGAAGAAAGGAACACGATGAAGTCCCTGAAGGCCGCCGCTGTCGTTGCCGGTTCCCTGGTCGTCGCCGGTGCCGCCGCGCCCGCGTTCGCCCACAGCACCGCCGACCTCACGCCCACCAGCCTCAACGGCGCCTGGAACACGCTCACCAGTGGCCGCCTGTCGCCCGCTGACGCGATGCCGCTCCAGAACCAGTCGAACGCGCTCAACACCGAGAACAAGGACTCCATGCTCAGCACCGTGAAGGACGCCACCACCACCCTGAACCAGAGCGGACTGCTCGGCGGGCTCCCCTTGCAGAGCTGAATTCGGCAATTCCGCACCGAGATCGGCCGATTTCGTGGCGCACGGAATCGGCGCTCGGTATGTGCCGCCGAGTCGCCGGGCCTCGTTCGAGGCACGGGTAACTCGTTCGTGTGGACAGCAGGCGGGACGTCGCCCGGTCGGGTGAGAAGTGTTCCGGAGCCGTTCCGGTGCGTCGATAAGGTCGCGCGGTGACCTCAACCTCAAGCGAAAGCCACGCTTTCCGTGCCGCCGACCTCGGCACGCTCGTCGTGATGGCCTGGAGCGGCGAGGCCCCCGGTGGCGACATGCCCTATCTGCTCGCCTACACCCTCGGCGACGGTGCCGGGGGACCGGAGGGCTCGGTCGACGCCGTAACGGCGCTGCTGGAGAACAACGGACTGCCGGTCGACGGGGACCTCGTCGACGGGGCGGCCCAGCCCAGCCTCCCGGTCAGCCTGCTCGTCGAGGGCGGACAGGCCGTCGTCAGCATGCCCGGCTTCAACTGCCGGTGCGCTCCGCCCCAGGAGTGGCTGGAGGCCGTCGCCGAACGCGGTTACGCCTATTTCGTGTTCACCACCCGGCCCTGGCCCGAGGCCCAGCCCGGCAAGCCGATCGCGCCCGAGGCGCTGGCCGAGTTCGTCGGCGCCGACGAGACCCTGAACGCCGCCGCGCACATCGTGCTCCCGGCCCGCACCCCGCGCGGCTGATGGCCACGGCCGCGGGACGGACCGCGCGGACCGTGGGCGCGGGGCGGGGGTTCGCCCTGCTGCTGGTGCTCACCGGCGCCGCCGGGCTGCTGGCCTCCTGGGTCATCACCATCGACAAGTTCAAGCTGCTGGAGGACCCGGACTTCACCCCGGGATGCAGCCTGAACCCGGTGGTGTCCTGCGGCAGCGTGATGGAGAGCGACCAGGCCGAGGCCTTCGGATTCCCCAACCCGATGCTGGGCCTGGTCACTTACGCCGTCGTCGGCTGCGTCGGCGTCAGCCTGCTGGCCGGTGCCCGGTTCCCGCGCTGGTACTGGCTGACCCTCGCCGCGGGCTGTCTGTTCGGCGTCGGGTTCGTGTCCTGGCTCCAGTACGAGTCGCTGTACCGGATCAACGCCCTGTGCCTGTGGTGCTGTCTGGCGTGGATCGCCACCATCGTCCTCTTCTGGTACGTCACCTCGCTCGTCGTGCGCGAGCGGCTGCTGCCCGCGCCGGGCCGGGCGGTCGCCTTCCTCGGCGAGTTCACCTGGGTGCTCGCGGTGGTGCACCTCGGGGTGGTCGGGATGCTGATCCTCACCCGCTGGTGGGACTTCTGGACGAGCTGACAGGACGTAGGTCGTACTACTGCGGCGATCGGGGGAATTGTGCGCTGGAGGTGATCCCGGAGTCGTTGTGCGGTACGGACGCCGATCCATCGAACCCCTGGAAGGGACCGTAGCTGAGATGAAGTCGACCACCCGAGGAACCCTCGCCGCCGTCGTCACGGGCCTCGCGGCCGCGGTAGCCGGCGCCACCCCCGCCGCCGCGGTCGGCACGGTCCCCGTCCCGGTGCCGCTGGACGGCGTGGAGAAGTCCCTCAACATCGAACTGCCCCAGCTCGGCGCCGAGATCCCGGTGCCGGTGCCGGGCTCCCCCGACGGCCCGCGGTACGTCGAGGGCCGGCTCATCCCCGAGCGGGTCATCCCGCAGCTGCCGGTCAGCGGCGGTCTGCCGGGCGGGGACCTGCGTGCGCCGCTGCCGCGCATCCTCGGCGACGAATTCGACCACCTCGCCCTCCACGCCCCGGCCTCCGACCTGCGCGCCCTGGCGCCGGGCCTGACCCTGGACGCCCCGCTCACCCCGCCGAAGCCGGAGAACTTCGGTCTGCCGGAGCCCAAGCTGCCGCAGGCGGGCGTGCTGGCCCCGGTCGTGCAGACCGTGACGGCCGCCGACGTGGCGACGGGGCCCGGCCTGTAGCCGCGACTTCGCGAGGGCCCGGGGCGCGCACCGCCGACCGGGCCCTTCGGCTTTTCCGGTCTCCGGGGCGGACCCGGTGACCGGGCGGGCCGGGTGGGGGTTACCGCTGTGACAAGCCAACCGGAAGAGGAGCGCACGATGGTCGTCGATGTCGGCACAGTGGCAGTGGAAGCGGAGCCCGGAACGCTGGGCACGGTGAGACCGGGTGGACGGCGGGACCTGCTGCGCGGGCTGGTCGCGGCGGTGGGTGCCCTGACGCTGGCGCCCGTCGTCGCGGCCTCCCGGCCGCAGGACCCCGTCCAGGGCCTGGACGCCCCCGGGGAGATCGCCTTCGACGAGACCTACCGCGGCCGCCGCCTCCGCGGCATCCGGACGTCGGCGGGCCCCAGCGCCGGCGCCGCCCAGTGGTACGTCACGGTCGACGGCGTACGCCTGCACCTGATGCGCCGGGCCGACGGCACCTGGCTGAGCATGATCGACCACTACCGCTCCTACGACACCCCGCTGGACGCGGCCCGGGCGGCGGTCGACGAACTGGGGCCGGGGGAGCGGCTGCGGGACGAGGAGTCGGGCTCGGGGGGCCACCATGGCGTACACGCGTAAGGACGTCAGCACGCTGACCCGGACCGAGCGTCGGCGGCTGGTGAAGGCACTGCTGGAGCTCAAACGCCGGGGCGAGTACGACGAGTTCGTGCGGATGCACATCGCGTACTACGTCTCCGACGGCGAGGGCGGACTGCGTACGGCCCATATGACGCCGTCCTTCCTGCCCTGGCACCGGCAGTTCCTGCTGGACCTGGAGCGGGCGCTGCGGCGGGTGGACTCCTCGGTGACGCTGCCGTACTGGGACTGGACGAAGGACCGTTCGGCGGCCTCCGCGCCCTGGACCGCGGACCTGCTCGGCGGCACCGGGCGGCGCTCGGACCGGCAGGTGATGACCGGGCCGTTCGCCTACGCGGAGGGCAACTGGACCCTCCGGGAGAACGTCACGGACGGCAGGTTCCTCACCCGCGACCTCGGGCGGGTGCGCGATCCGATCGCGCTGCCGACGAAGAGCGATCTGGAGTGGGCGCTGGCGGATCCGGTCTACGACGCGCCGCCGTGGGACTCGACCGCCCGCAAGGGGTTCCGCAACAAGCTGGAGGGGTGGGGCGCGGGGCGCGGCCCGGTGGCCTGGCGCAATCACAACCGGGTGCACCGCTGGGTCGGCGGTGACATGGTCGGTGGCGCCTCCGTCAACGACCCGGTGTTCTGGCTGCACCACGCCTTCGTCGACCTGTGCTGGACGCGCTGGCAGCGGCGGCACCGGGTGCACCGGTATCTGCCGGCCAAGCCGCCCTCGACAGGCGACGAACAGCGGGGGCGGATCGTCGCCCGGCACCAGAAGCTGCCGCCGTGGGACGTGACGCCGGACCAGTTGGAGGACGTGAGCCACATCTACCGGTACGCGTGACAGGGGCGGGGGCGGGGGCGGGGGCAGGGAGACGGGAACAGGGCAGAGCCCCGGCGCTCGGAGGTGCCGGGGCTCTGTTCCGTACGGGGACGTACGGGCGGTGCGGAGACGTCGGGGACGTCAGCCGCCGTAGCCGCCGTTGCCGTGGCCGCGGTCGTGACCGTTGCCGCGGTCGTGGCCGCCGTCCTTCTTGTCGTCGTCGCCGCCGTTGTTGATGCAGGTGTTGCCGAAGGCCGGGTTCAGCAGGCCGATCACGTTGACGGTGTTCCCGCACAGGTTGATGGGGATGTGGATGGGGACCTGGAGCACATTGCCCGAGAGGACGCCGGGCGAGTGGGCGGCCGTGCCGTTGGCTTCCGCGTCCGCCAGGGCCAGGCCGGCTCCGCTGACCACCATGGCACCGGTGCCGACGGCGACAGCGGCTGCCTTCGCGATGCGCGACATCACGTTCTCCTTTGATTCGGTGAGTCCGGCGGCAGGGTGCGCCGCCGGACTTCCCGTTCAACGCCGGGGCCCACGGCTGGTCACGGGGCCCGGGGGGAGATCACCCGGTCCTGTAACCCGTCTGGCGGTGTCCGACGGGGTGTGAGCGCGGAGTCAGGGGAGCTGCCGTACGGGCGAACCGGCGAGGAAGGCCTTGATGTTCTCCACGGCCTGGCCGTAGTAGGTGCGGTAGTTGGCCCGGGAGACATAGCCGAGGTGCGGGGTGGCCAGCAGGCGGGGTGCCGTGCGCATCGGGTGGCCGTCGGGGAGCGGTTCGGTGTCGAAGACGTCCACGGCCGCGCCGGCGAACCGGCCCGCGTGCAGGGCGGCGAGCAGGGCGTCCTGGTCCACGACGGCCGCGCGGGAGGTGTTGATCAGGTAGGCGGTCGGCTTGAGGAGGGCGAGTTCGGGGGCGCCGAGCAGACCGCGGGTGCGGTCGCCGAGGGCGAGGTGGACGGAGACGAAGTCGCTGTCCGCGAGCAGTTCCTCCTTGGACCGGGCCCGGTGGACGCCGACTTCCTCCGCGCGCTTGTCGGTGAGGTGCTGGCTCCAGGCGCAGACCCGCATGCCGAAGGCGAGGCCGATCTGCGCCACCCGGGAGCCGATCCTGCCGAGTCCGAGCAGGCCGAGGCGGCTGCCGTGCAGATCGGCGCCGACGGTGGACTGCCAAGGGCCGCCCGAGCGCAGGTTGTTGCTCTCCGCCACGATCCCTCGCGCGAGGCCGAGCAGCAGTGCCCAGGTCAGTTCGACGGGCGGGGTGGAGGAGGAGGCCGTACCGCAGACGGTGACGCCGTGGGCCTCGGCGGCGGCGTAGTCGATGACGCTGTTGCGCATGCCGGAGGCGACGAGCAGGCGCAGCCGGGGGAGACGGGCGAACAGGGAGGCGGGGAAGGGGACCCGCTCGCGCAGGGTGACCACGATGTCGAACTCGGCGAGCGCCGCGGCCAGGGCGTCCTCGTCGCCGAAGTGGAACCCGAAGGACACCACCTCCACGTCCTCGGCGAGCGGCGCCCAGTCCACGAGCCCGGTAGCGACCTGCTGGAAGTCGTCGAGCACGGCACAGCGCAGCGGCACGGTGAAGTCCCTAACGGATGGGGCGGTGACCGGCGCGCTGGGACCAGCGGACGGCGGTGATGCCCAGCGCGGCCACCAGCACCACGATGCCGATGATCAACAAGTAGCCCAGCCCTTCCGCGGCCACTCCGATGATTCCCAGCACGACGGCGACCAGCAGCAGAAACAGCAAGAGGGCCATGACGCGTACGCCTCCTCGGGCGGCTGAGCGCGGGCGGTCAGCGGCGCGCGAGCTTCCGCTCGCCGCCCGGGCCCGGCTGGTAGGGCAGGTCGTAGTACTGGAAGATCGCTTCCTCCGACTCGGCGGGCAGGATGTCGTCCATGCCGACCGAGGGCGCCTTCTTCACCAGCGTCCTGGAGTAGGGGACCCTGACGTAGTCCGGGCCGAGGGTCGCCTCGTCGAGGGGGACGAAGGCCAGCTGGTGGCGGGTGGGGAGCCCGGTGCGGACCGTGGCCATGGCCGGTTCGTCGGTGGCGGTGTCGACGTAGACCGCTTCGAGTACGCCGATCTTGTGGCCCTTCGGGTCGACGACGCTGCGGTTGCGCCACTCGCGGATGTCGGCTGCATGAATCATGGCTTGCCTCCGAGCCTCTGTTCTTCCAGGCTAACCGGGTATCTCCGCGCCGCGCCCCGCGTGCCGCGGGTTTCGGCCATGGTGGTCGGCCGGCATGCCGGTGCGGCCTTCCGGCGTACTACGCTGTGGAGTGAGGCCCCAGTCCCCGGTATCGAAGCTGTGTCCAGCTCCCGGGAGGCCCACTGTGTTCGTCCTGCTCCTCGTCCTCGTCGCGGTCCTGTTCGGCCTCGGCTTTCTCAGTCCCCTCTGGTGGGTGGCCGCGGCGGTGCTGGTGTACGCCGCGATCCGGCACGGCCGTGATCGGGGCGGCGGCGATCGGGGCGGCGGCCAAGGCCGCGGGGGCCGTTCCGGTGCCGGGGACTACCGGGAGTACCAGGAGCGCCGGAGTCGCCAGGAACGCTGGGACCGCCGCTACAGCCGTCAGAACCGGGCGCGGTGGCGGCGCGAGGACCGGCGGGACCGCCGGGACCGTGGGCACCGCCGGTGAGCCGTGCCCGGCCTGCCGTCCGGGGGTCCTGCCGCTCGTAGCCGACGCCGTGCGGGTCAGGATCCGAGGCCGGCGAGCGGTTCGGAATCGTCGATGAGGACGCGGGCGACATCGGCCAGGCGCCGGTTGTGGGCACGGGCGTAACCGCGCAGCGCGGTGAACGCCTGCTCCATGTCGATGCCCTGGCGTTCGGCGAGCTTGCCCTTGGCCTGTTCGATCAGTACCCGGCTGTTCAGCGCCGTCTGCAGTTGCTCGTTGAGCACCGTGCTGCGCTCGGTGGTGCGTTGCTGCAGCACGCTGATGGTGGCGACGTCGGCCAGCGCCTGGGCGACGGGTGCGGCGGCCGGGTCGAAGGGGCCGGAATGGGCGCGGAAGAGGTTCAGGGCGCCGACGACCTCGTCCCGCAGACGCATCGGCAGGGCCTGGACCGCCCCGAACCCGCTGCGCTGGGCCGCCACCGCGAAGCGCGGCCAGCGGACGGTCGCCGCACCGAGGTCGGGGACGATCACCGCGGCGCCCGTGCGGAAGCACTCCAGGCAGGGGCCCTCGTCGTTCTGCAGCTGGAACAGCTCCAGCAGGCGCACCTGTTCGTCGGAGGCGGCCATGACGCGGAGTTTGCCGTCCCGGTCGGCGAGCAGGACCCCGGCGGCGCTCACGTCGAGCATGCCGACGCAGCGGTCGGTCAGCAGGCGCAGGAAGTCGATGAGGTCGAAGTCGGCGACCAGGTTGTCGGCCAACTCGACGAAGGTCTTGGCCAGAAGCTTTTGATCCATCGTAGGCACCCTCGATAGAGACTAGTCCCCTGCCCGAAGGGGCGGGAAGTACGCACGTTTCCCGACCGGAACCGGACGTCAGGTTCCCTCCCCGGCCAGATCCGGCTCCGCGTCCGGGGAGAAACGAAGCCGTCGGGCCACCACGTCGGCGGCCACGTCCGCGAGCCTGCGTTCCCGCGCGTAGGCGTAGGCGCGCAGCCGGACGAAGGCTTCTTCGATGCCGACTCCGAGCTGAACCGTGAGCATTCCGCTCGCCTGGTCGATCTCCGCCCGGTACGCGCCGAGATCCTCGAAGCCGCGGTCCGGCATCGGTACGCCGGCCGGCGCGCCCGTCTCGTCGATCCCCGTGTCGAGCAGCAGCAGCGTCGCGAGATCGGCGAACGCCAGCGCGTCGGCCAGCTCCTCCGCGTCCAGTACGGTCGGAACGCCGGCGTAGAGGTCCAGGACTCCCGGGCTGATCGCCCCCATCTGCAGGGGGAGCGAGAACACCGCGCGGGCTCCCGCTTTCAGGGCCGCGTCGGCGAACACGGCCCACCGGTCGCGCAGTTCGGCGGTGAGCAGATCAGGCGCGAGGACGGCCGAGCCGCGCACGAAGGCGTCCACGCAGGGCCCTTCGCCCAACGTGAGCTGGAGCTCTTCCAGTTGCTCGCTGATGGCGTCGGTGCTGCACAGCGGATGGCTCACCGCGGCCCTGGACATCGCCGACAGCCCGGCCCCGCTGACCGGCAGCGCGGCCACGGCAGCGGTGCACACGTCCAGCACACTCACCGGTGCGCCTCGTCGGACCGCCTGCTCGGCCACCAGCATCCGGATGCGGGCCGATCGCCTGTCAGAGGCCACTCGGGGCACCGCCTGCGCCGGGCCTTGCCTGACGGAGGGTCAACTGCCGCTCCCGCACTCGGCGGGCGGCTTCCCGGTCCCGCGCGTGCGGCCGGGGCAGGATGGCGGCGGACGCGTGCAGCTCGTCGGCCCCCGGCCGCCGTGACGGTCCCCGCCCCGGTCGGGCCGTCATCGCGCGTCGCCGGAGAGAGCGGGCGCGGGCGGGGTGCCGCCGAGCGGGGGCGGCAGCCGGCCGGACGGAGGGCCGAGGAGCAGGTACCCGCAGCCGACGAGGTCGACGATCCGGGCCAGCGTGGCCGGCGGATGGTGCAGGCGCAGGGTTCCACCGGCGACGGCGGTCCGCTGCGCGGCGTAGAGGAACACGTTGAGTCCGCTGCAGTCGCAGAACGTGACGGGGGAGAGGTCGACGGCGATGGTGCGGATGCCGTCCCGCAGGCACCGCTCCAGGCACTCGCGCACCAGCGGCGCGGAGTCGAGGTCGATCTCGCCGTACAGGGTGATCAACGCCTGTTCCCGGTGGCCATGGTGGTGGACGGTGAGCTGGGAGAGGGGCATGACGCCTCGGTTCGGAAGCCATCCGGCAGCGGCCCGGTGAGCCGGAGTTACGGCACTCCGGGCGCGCTTGCGGCAGGGGCGTACGTGCGGCGGAGGCAGAGCGGCGGCCGGTCCGGCAGCCTGCGCGGCCGGACGTAGGACCCACCCGTGCCCTCCAGGGAATCGGCCGGTGGCGGACCAGGAGTCCGCACCCCGCAGCCATCCGTGTTCAGCAACAGTGTGCCGCCGGGGTCTGGGACGTCTCCCCAGCAGCGTAGTCCTCGCGGCGGGTGACGGACGGGTTCGAAGCAGCCTAATTCCGATAGAGGGGCGGTGGGTTGTGCGGTTGGCGGCGCACTGGGGGAGCGTGTTCAGCCGCACCTGCCGAGCTGAACGGCCCCCTGCCGGGCAGGGGGCCGTTCAGCGGATCGGCTGGTCACTTGTGGTGAGGGGTACGGCTGCGGCGGCGCGGAGGGAAGCGGCCGCGTCCCTCGCGGGGGTCCCGCGGTTCGCCGGTGGGCGGCGACTCGGAGCGGTCCGGTCCGGAGGGCTGCGGAGTGTTGCGGCCGCCGCGGCCGGGCAGGGGGTCGCTGTACCGGTGCACGGCGATTCTGTCGGCGTGCTGGAGGTTGAGCCGGTGGATCGCGTACGCGCCCGCCGCGATGAGCACGACGAGGGCTGCGGCTGTCAGGAAGGTATTCATGGTGGCCACCTCACATCCCGGTGATCATGCGGCCGGCGCGATGGAGCGGACCGGTCTGCGCCGGCACGGCCGCGGACTCCGCGGAGGCGCCGCCCTCGGCCTCCCACGCCTCGGCTGGGCTGGGCGGGGTGTTGGTCCGGTCGTCCGGGCTGGGCGGGGTACTGGTCCTGTCGTCCGGGCTCGGCGGGGCATCGGATCCGGAGACGCCGTGCCGGGATTCGTCTGCGGCGATGAGCGCGCTCGCGGTGAGCGGCGGACCGTCGTCCCCGGACGCGGCGGCCATCAGCCGGGCCGCCGTCTCCGCGTCGGTCTCGGGCGGGATGACCAGCAGGTCCCAGCGCCTGGCACCGTAGGAGAGCAGCAGCAGCTTGTGCGGGTCCAGCTCCCGCGTGAACCAGCCGACCTTGACGATGTGACCGTCCACCGGAACCTTGCGGGGGATGACCGGCCAGTGCTCCGGGTTGACGGCGATGCGGGTGATACGGCCCCACAGGGGGTCCAACGTGTCGGTGAGCGCCGGTAGTTCGCTCAGCAGATCCCGGGAGCGGGGCCACCAGGCACCGTCCAGGAGTCCACGGGAGGTGCCGTCGGTCTCCCCGGGCTTCAGGGCGAGACGCGCGGCCGGGGCTGCGACGGGCTCGGGATGCGGCAGGGGAGGAAGCAAGGTCGCCGACATGATGCGGACCCGTCTCCGGGCCGCGTCTACGGCGGCCCGGGTTTCATCTTTCACCGAGGACGACCCGGCGTGGAAGCCGGTGTGCGAAGTGCCCTCGGTAATGTCCATGTTACTCCGCGTCCCGCTTCGGCGGAGAGAAGTGGCCGCCCGAATATGGAGCACTCGCCGATCGAAAGGTGAGCGCGTGTGCGGTCGTACGCCGTCCCGGCTCGGTTCGGCCCGCCTCGTCCCGGAGCGTGCCGGAGTACGGTGGAGGGAGCGAGGGCCCTTCGTGTGCCGGTCTCCGAACCGGCGCCGTTCTCGCGACGTCCCTCCATGGGCAGCCCGTGACCCCGGCCGCGCATCCGCATCCAGGCCGAGGAGTCATGTATGCCACTCAGTCCCACCACGTCCACGAGGCGCACGCCGCCGGACCCCGCCCCGCCACCTCAGGGCTACGACGGGACGTCCCCCTTCCCGACGGACGGCCCGGCGCCCGCGCGCAGCGGCAGCGACCGGCTGTACGTCACGGTGACCGCGGCGATCGTCGTCCTTCCGTTCGTGGCGCTCGGTCTTGCCGGCTGGTTGCTGTGGGGGAGTCTCGTCCACCCCGCCGACATCGTGCTCGCCCTCGTCTTCTACGCGATCACGGGCCTCGGTGTGACGGTCGGTTTCCACCGCGGCCTCACCCACGGCGGCTACCGGGCCGTCCGGCCCGTGCGGATCGCGCTCGCGGTGGCCGGGTCGATGAGTTTCCAGGGCGATGTCATCGGCTGGGTCGCCACCCACCGCCGCCATCACGCCTTCACCGACCGGCCGGGGGACCCGCACTCGCCGTACCGCTACGGCACGCACCTGCGCGGCCAGTTGCGCGGGCTGCTGCACGCGCACGTCGGCTGGCTGTTCCGCAACGACCGGACGCCGCCGGAGCGTTACGCCCCCGACCTGCTCGCCGACCGCGACATCCGCGCCGTCTCCCGCGCCTTCCCGGTGCTGTGCGTGCTCACGCTCGCCCTGCCGTTCGGGCTGGGCTGGGCCATCGGCGGTACCTGGCCGTACGGCGTGACCGCCCTGCTGTGGGCGGGACTTGTGCGCATCGCGTTGCTCCATCACGTCACCTGGAGCGTCAACTCCCTGTGCCACCTGATCGGTGAGCGCCCGTTCCGCACCCGGCGTCACGACCGGGCCACCAACCTGTGGCCGCTGGCCCTGCTCTCCTTCGGCGAGAGCTGGCACAACCTGCACCACGCCGACCCCACCAGCGCGCGCCACGGCGTCGACCGCGGTCAGCTCGACCCTTCGGCCGCCGTCATCCGCCTCTTCGAACGCCTCGGCTGGGTGCACGACGTGCGCTGGCCGACCGAGGAGCGGGTCGCGGCCCGTCGCGCCTGACATCGACCACCCCACCCGTGCACGGCAGTTGGCAGGAGCCACCATGACCACCGCACTGCAGCCCCCGCTTCCCTCCCAACCCCTCCTGCGGCTGCGTCTCGCATCCCACAGCACCGTGCCGCGGCCCATCGACGGAGCGTGGTGGCCGCGTTCGTACGACCTCCTCACCGAACTCCCCCAACTGCTCGAGGGGTTGCCGCAGGCATGGGGTCACATCACCAGCGCCACCGTCAACGGGACCACCTGGTCAGCGGTGCCCGGCCGGATGCTCGTCTCCAACCAGGCGGTACAACTGCACCGGGCCCTCGCCCCATCCGCCGCGCACACCATCGTCCTGCTCTCGCCCGGCCGGGGCCGCTGGGACCTGCTGGTGGTCCCTCCGGATACGACCGCGGAGGCGGCGGAACCGCTCATGGCGGCGGCGAGCGGTCGGGTGTGACGGGCACTGCACGCCGTGCCCACGCGCGAGTCACACCGCCCGGCGAGCCGCTGACGCCGTCCGTGTGCTGAGGGGGCGCCGGCGCCCTCTCCGCCTCCACGGCGAAGCCGCTCCGGCGCAAGGAGCGCGGACGGGGTCCTCGGCGGCCCGGTGTCCGCACTTGCGGCGGTCATCAGCCGGGCGGCCGTCCAGCCCAGCGGGTCCTGCGGAAGGGCTCGCGGACTTCAGCGCCAGGCGTGCGGGCGGGGCCCGGAAGGGGAATGCCATTGGCGGGGAGCGGGTGGTGGTCGCGGACATCGCGCGGACCTGTCACGCTACTCCCCGAAGAAGCCGAACGGACTGCTCCACCGCCCCTCGCATGCCCGCCCGGCACATCCCGGGCCGCCGACCCGGCGATCTTCGCCACAATGCGCGCCGCTGTTTCAACGGTCCCGGCGTATGCACACCGGGACCGCCCTTCCGGGTCGCTGCACGTGAGAGTGCGCGGACCCACTTCCAGGGTATGCCCGAACGCCATTTCGGACATATGGGGACGGTCGGCTGACCGGGCCGACTCCGGGTATCCGTCCGTACATGCTCGCTCTGACGACGTACCGCTCGTACCACGGCCCAACGACGCTGCTGGCCTTCGTGGTTGCCATCCTCATCGTGGTGGCGGCCGCCTGGTACATCCGCCGTCGAAGGTAGGGGCGCCCGCCGGGAAGCCGCGGCCCTCATGTCCAGCGGAAAAGCCCTCCCGGAGGGAGGGCGGAGACTGGCGCCCCCGGCAGGACTCGAACCTGCGGCCAAGCGCTTAGAAGGCGCTGGGTGCGACGCAGGGTGTACCCACTCTGACCTGCCCATTCCCTGGGACGGTCTGGCCTGGCGGACGCTCTTCGACACGCATGCGACACGGCCTCGCTGAAGCTCGCTACGGGCGCCGGTAGGCCGATGGATCGACACCGTCTTGGGGATCCCTGCTGATGCTCACATAGGCGGGATGCTCAGGATCGCCCACCTGCATGAGGGCGAAGAGGTCAAGGTCATGGTTCGCGAACCGGTGGAGGTACTGAAGGAACAGCTCCAACTCGTCGTCCGACAGCCGTTCGTCATGCCGCTCATTGCCCATGCGTGCACGATACGGGCGAGGGTCGCGAGTCTTGCCGTGAGGGCGATCGGCTAACGGTTGATCGGGATCTCGTAGACGATTTCGCAGTGAGCGACGGGCACGACGATGTCCGCCGTCTCGACGGGGCGTCCCTGGTCGCTGTAGTAGGTCCGCCGGATGTGCGTCACGAGTGCGGCCTTCTGGATGCCGAGCAGGGACGCTTCCTCGGCGGTCGCCGTCCGAGGCTCAGGCTGCTCGACGGCATGGCTGACACTCACGCCGATGGCGGCCATACGGTTCACGACGCCGGCCCCGGCGTGAGGGCCTCCTTCGGGGAGGACGACGAGTGAACCGGCGGTGAGGTCGTAGGGCTCCCAACTCGTCGAGAGCTGCACCGGCTTGCCGTCCGCGAGGAACTCGTACGTCGTTCTGACGCACAGCTCGCCCTCGGCCATCCCCAGCCGGGTGGCGATGTCGGCAGGTGCCGGCACCTTGGCGTCCGTACGGCTCTCCCAATCGCCCTGCTTGCCCACGGCCCTCATGTCCGTCCGGAAGGGCGACTCGTTGGGGTGCTCCCGCGCCGACGACCGTACGACCCGCACCCGCTGTCGGGGCTCGGCGACGTAAGTCCCCGACCCGGCACGGCCCTCCAGTACTCCGTGCGAGATGAGCAACTCCTGCGCCCGGCGGACCACGTTCTCGCCCACTCCGCACTCCTGGCCGATCTGGGCACGGGAGGGCAGGCGGTCGCCCGGCTCCCAGACGTGCTCCGCGATGCGGCGCCGGAGTTCGTCGGCGATGCGGAGATAGGGCGGCTGCTCAGGCATATGGAAAATCTAGTCCACTAGCTCTAATCTAGTTAACTAGCTTCACTCAAAGTGATCGCTGGTGACGGAGGCTGCCCTGTGCCCGTTTCGGGAATTAGCGCGGCGGCCATCGCCGCCCGGTTGTCCGCCCTCGGGCTTCCCACGCGAGTGGAGGAACAAGACCGTCACACGTCGGTCGAAGCGGAGGTCCCGGAGGGGCTCTCCGCCGAGTTATGGCGGGCGGTCCTGGACGTGGTGGCTGAAGCCGACCGGTTCGGGCTCCTCGCCACCAGCTTGAACGGCCGCACCCTTTGGGCGGTCGTACGCAGAACGGTCCCCACGACGGGCGATGTCGGGGGACCGGGCCATCAGCGATAGGAGCTGATTCAGCGTGCTCAACCGTATCCGCCGCGCCCTCGCCCTCACCGGGGTGCGGACCGTCTCCCGGGGCAGGCACCGCCGCCCGTTAGCTTCGGCACGTCCGGAGTCTCCAGCCGCCGCCTCACCCGTACCCATTGGCTACTCGCCGCTGACCTTGCGCCAGGCGCCCTTGGGGGCGGTTGGCGGTTCGCTGTGGCCGGGTGAGGACGTCGCGCTCGTCAGGCCGTATGTGCTGGCCTGGGAGAGGCGCACGCGGGCTCGTACGGTCATCGTGACGCCCAACATGCCGAAGCATGCGTGGCCTCCGGCTGTCATGGGGGTCCGCTGATGGCTCCCGGCCGACAGCCGCACGCCACAGACTCGCTGCCTATCCCCTACCGCTCGGTTGCCTGTCGGATCGGTATGCATCCCGTCTGCACCGAGTCCGATCCGGCGGCAGCACCGTCCGACGTGCCTGTGATCTACGAAGCGTGCGACTGCTCGTGCCATTCGACGGCCGGCCCGTCCGCACTTACGGGGGCGGCGTCGTGATCGCTCGGATTCCAAGCGGCGCCCTGGTGACCAACGTCGAGATCACGGCGACCACTGTTCAGCGCGGTGACGTGATTCAAGTTGGTGGTCGGGCTTGCCGGGTGAGAGACCTCTTCCAGCTTTCACAGGGTGCGAAGCAACTCATTTTCGACTCGGGTGAGCTGCTGACGATTCACGCGCGTACCCGGCTGCTTGCCGTGCGGATGCTGAGAAGGCGGTGAGCGATCTCGTGCCTCCACGCCACAACGACATTGCGGACGACCTTCGGCAACAGATCGCGAACGGTCGTCTCCAGCCGGGCGAGAGGCTGCCGTCGGAAACCGCTCTGTCCCAGCGGTACGCGGTCAGCACGGTCACCCTGCGACTGGCCCTCGCAGTGCTTCAGGGCGAGGGACGTTTGGAGAAGATCCACGGCAAGGGCAACTATGTTCGCCGCCCTCCACGGAAGATCACCTACGTGGGCGGCTGGGGCACTCTGGACCCTTGGACCGCCGCTGAGCCGTCTTTGCGTGTCACGGTTCGCAACGCCACTGTTCAAGCTGTTGGGAGTCTGTCGGCGCTCCTGAGAGTCCCGTCGGGGAGTCCCTTGGCGGAGTTCTCTTGCCTCGGCCTCGAAGGGGAGTCACCGCGCGGGCTGGCCCGCATCTATATGCCGCGAGACTTGGCCCCGGCCAGCGTACTGGACGACGACTCCGGCCGCCGAGAGGCGGTCACACGCTTCGCCATTCTCGGTCCGCCGCCGGCCGCAGTTCGGGAGACGGTGTGCGCTCGCCCTCCGACGCCGGAGGAAGCAACGGCTCTCCGTATCGGCCTCACGACGGCCGTATTAGGGATCACTCGCCTCGCGACCGATGCTGCGGGCCGGGTCGTTGAGGCCGCACTACTGGCCTTCCCAGGGGACCGCGTCGATGCCGTCTTTACCGTCCACCATGTGACCGATGAGAGGCAGACTCAGGGATGACAACGTCGAACGGACTGCGGCTTCTGCCATGGACGGGCCCTGAGGGCAAGCCTTGCTACCTGAGCACCGACGACAAAGACGGCTACATGTCCCGCCTGGCGGACAACGTTGAAGCGGTCCAGCTCGGAACCGCAACTGAGCTGCTGGAGCAGGCGTCGGACGCCCTTGCTGACCGGGACGTCGACCCGGCGGTGGTGGAGCGACTGGCGAGAGAACTGGTCGGAGCTCTCCGAGACGTTCTCCACGTGGCTGCCAGCCGCGGTCATCTTCTGGCAGTGGGTGAGCTGCAAGGGCGTTGAAGGACGCACTCGAACATTGCGCCTTTGATGCCACTTTTCCGAGTGGGAGGGGAGCCGGTAACTCATGCGGCTCGCCTCCCACTCGGGCATGTAGCGCCCGGATCAGGTGCCACCGTTGTCAGTGCCAGACTTGGGGGTCTGCAGCGCGCGGTCGGCTTCCGGGGGCTCCAGTTCTTAGCGGAGTCGCCCTGGCTCGATGGGCGGGGAGCGGCGCCAAGCGCTGGGGCAGGAGACGGGTGAGTGGTCGCCCCGTGGCTTCTGCCGGAAGGGGCTCACCGCGCTCGGTGTGGTTCCACGTGATGACATCTTTCCCGCCGGGTGTAGCCCCCGGGAACATCCACGCTGACGAAATCCCAGAAGGGCTTGGACTCGCGGAAGTGTCCGCCACCCGTGTGCCACTGAAGCGCGGGATAGGCTCGGCGCAGGGACCGGAGAGCGGCCGAGGCCAGGCCGCAGCGCTTGTAGCCGTCGTAGGTGTAGGGCGATTCGACCCAGCCGATCTTGCACTGATCGCACACCACGTACTCGACTTCGAAAGCCAGGTCGGATCTGTAGTAGGCCGCTCGGATGCGCCAGCCTGTCCGCTCATAGTGCCCGGCGGGCCGGTCGACCCAGGGTCTCGTTGGTGTGGCGGACTCGTCGAAGCGGTACGACTCGGGGAATGCCCATCGACGGAGTCGGTCACGCCAGGTCGGCTTGTCCGGCCACTCCCGCACCCACTGCACATGGTCAGCGAACTGCGCCACGACGCGTGCCACCGCTTCCTTCTCCGCCACCAACTCCCCTTCCGTCTCATCAAGTGTCTGCGTCGTCTGAAGCTGTCCATGCGTCTGACGGTGGGCGAACGCGTACGCCATGTCGTCTGTACGGGGTTGTCAGGTGCCCTGAGTCCGTGGGGCGTTCCCGTGGGCCCGGCGCCGTCTTCGGGGCCAGGGTCAGATCTCCAGGTCGAACTCGCGCCGCCGGTCCGAGATGGTGGTGAGGAAGCTCTGTGACGCGGCCAGGGAGTCCGCCCGAAGGGCCTCGTCCAGCGTCGTCCACCGGACCTCGTGGATTTCCTCCTCCTGTAGCTCGGGATGCGCGGGAAAGTTTCCGACGCAGACCCATGCGTGGATTTTTCCGGGCCCTTCGTCCCTGGGGAGGCACCCGAGTGAGATCATCTCCCTCGCGTCCAGGTCGATGCTCAGCTCTTCCCGCACCTCGCGGCGAGCGGTGTCCAAGGGCGTGTCGTCGCAGGGCTCCATCTGGCCCCCGACGGGATGCCAGTACCTGGGATAGCGGCGAGTCCGCGCGAGCAGGATTCTTCCCGAGTCGATCAGGAAGACGAAGGAGGTCCACAGGTTGGATCCGTTGGCCCGCTGCTCGTACGCGTGGTCGACGGCGGAAAGCGGAACACCAGGATCCGTGATCGCGGCTCGTTCGTTGACCACGGCACTGCCATTCGAGGGGCCGAGTACCTTTGAGTCGTTGCTGGTCACGTGCTCGGTGGCGACCAGGGTCACGGACCAGGAATCCCATACAGCTTCATGCGGGCTTGTCGTGCTGTGGAACCTCCCGGCAGGAATGTAAAGCGGGCTTTCCTGCGGTGTGGCGTCCCATTCCGAGACCATGCGGACACTGGTGGACCTTCCTTCCGGCGAGAGCACGCTGACTCCGGCGCCGGGCGAGTTCTCGACGGTGAACGAGTCGTACCAGGCGGCCGTCGAGCCGTCATCCACGTCGTACATCGCGTGCCGGACACAGCCCACGACGGAACGTGTCAGCAGGTCCCAGCCGTGGCTGTGCACGATGAAGGGGTCGGAGTCCGTTCTCCGTTTTCCGGCGGGTGGCCACAGATGTACGCGGATGCCCCACTCCGGGAACGTGTCCAAGGGGAGGCGGAACACGAGGAATCCGTAGGGGTGTAGGTATGAGGGCGAGTCGTCCAGAAACGTCCGCAGGTCCCGCCACTCTTGACGGGTCATCCACGAGCCGATCGCCTCACGCGTTGGCATAGGGGTTCACCGGCCTCCGGTACGCGTCCAGCGTCATGCTCACGAGCTCGTCGTCCGCCCCTTGGAGTATGTTCAGCACGGACAGGACATCTCTGAGGTCCGCGACGGAACCAGGATCCAGCTCGGTGGCGGACCGGGGGAGAGGCAGCTCCGTGCTCTGGCGGTTACTCAGCCGCATGTCCTCTTTGGTCGAGTCGTAGAAGGACGAGCCGACCGGGTATTTCAACGCGGCCGTGCCAGCCTTTTCGCGGGTCACGATCACGCAGGTGTCGGACAGGTCGATTGTGAACGGTGAAACGGTGGATGCCAGGTACACCCGGCAGTTGAGCCGTGAGAACTGGTAACTCAGGAGCTGGAGCCTGATGATGGTCGCGGCGATTTCCGCCTGCGCGCGCCGCCGGGTCCAGTAGTCCTGCCGGTCGGGGTTCGCGTTTCTCCGGTACTCGGCGAAGAAGTCCATGAGTTCGACGTTGTCCGGATCGAGCACCTGTACGTTCACGGAGAGATAGTGTCCCTGCCGCTCGGCGCGCTGGAGAAGGGTCGGCAGGACCGCCGATCTGAAATACCGAGCCGTGTGCCCCCGGTAGTCCCAGGAGTTGGTGGCGCCTGCGGCCCTGTTCAGCTCGGTGGAGATCGATCCGGGGTCGGTGACCTGGACCTCCATCGGTCTCTGCCGCTTCATGCCGTAGAAGAACACCACGAGCAGTGAGACGCACAAGGAGGCCACTGCGGCCCCGGTGAGCGAGTCGACGATCGAGATGATCGTGTCGCTGAGACTCACCTTCGTCGCCCCGCCCAGGTGCGGCAACGCGAACAGCCTGATGACGATCAGCAGCGCGGCGGCCAGACCCAGCGAGGAGAGATACAGCTTCGTGTTCACGCCCGCCGGGCCGCCACTTCTCCCCGTGTCGTCCATGGGCCATCCCCCTAGCGTTCGACCGCCAACCCGTCCGCTCCACCCACGTGGATCCAGTGGATTCAACAGGAGCCGCAGGTGGTCCAGCAAGAGACCATGAGAGCCTGTGACACGGCCACGACGCCGATGCGGCGAGGCTAGCTTGTGGCGACCGCCGGGAGCCGTGCCCCAGCTTCAGACCGCCGGATCCTCCCGCAGGGGCCGCGGGCACCGCCGTAGCCGGCGTCGGCGTCACCAGCGGCGCACCGGTGCGGAATTCGCCGCCATGACCCTCACGTCCGCCTGTTCGTCCACTGGTCCAGAAAGGGAACCCCCGGGTCTTCAACCTGGGGGTTATCTGGAGCGAGTGACGAGAATCGACCTCGCGCTCTCAGCTTGGGAAGCTGCGGTCATTTGAGGCCTGTTCGGGTGCTGACCTGGGCGAAGGCCTGCGCTGTGGGGTCGTCGGGCTTGGCTGCTTTCACTGTGGTTCCCCTCTGCTCCCCGCCATATCTGGTGCGCTTGTGGTGCGTTCGTCGACGCCTCGCGCTACTCGGCGCGCCTCTACAGATCCACACGTGTCTCGCTGTCGCCACGTCTGAGAAGGACGTGCGCCGGCCGGAACGGCAGACTGCGCAGAGTCGGCTCCAGGACCTTGAATAGAGCATCGGCATCGGGGCCGTAGGCGTACACGACGGCTTCGCCTCCTCCGAACTCGTTCCCGTCAACCTCCCCGACGCCGGCCGTCTCGGTCGCTGCCTCCATCGCCTGCTCAGCTTCGTAGATTCGCTCGCGCTGGTCGACATCGCCGAAACCGTGACTGGCAAGCCGGAAGTGTGCGATGACGGCGTGCTCCTCATCCCCGCTGTCAGGGGCATTGGGTGTCTCCATGCCGGACACATTGTCATCGGGGTCTGACACTCTCACCGTTGTGTCCGAGTCGGATCCGCCTCGCCAACACGCTCTCCAACTGTGTTGTTGGGGCGTTGGGGTGCGTGCAGGGGCATTCACCTGCGTTCACTGGCGGATGGCCATTAGGCTGGGATCGGCTCTAGGGCTTGGCTGAACGGCGGTGAACCGGGCTGAATGAGACGGAAACTGAGACGGCCCGTCCGGTGACCGTTGTCAGTGGCCTCCCCTAAGCGTTGTCCCGTAAATGGCTTCGGGTATGCCTGCTGACCTGGCTGTTTGCTTTGTCATCCGGCGAGGGTGAGGTTGTGCAGGCGGGCGATGCCGAGCATGGCGTGGTGGACACCGTCGCCCTTGAGACGGCAGTCGCGGAGGATCTTCCAGGTCTTGATACGGGCGAAGGCATGCTCGACGCGGGCGCGGACCTTGCGGTGTGAGGTTCCCCCGTCATGCGGGAGGTGCTGATCAGCTGGTCAGCAGGGGTTGATGGGTGTTCAGATTCGTTGGTTCGGCTGTCGCCTGCTCGGCG
>NZ_JBSFVD010000030.1:0-52580 GCF_053592135.1 Streptomyces sp. NPDC002784
ATTTGGGGGCCATAACCTGGGGGCGGGTCGCCCCCCGCGGGGCCCCCCGCGGCCCCGAGCGCCGCGGGCACCGTCAGTGCACGCCGCCCATGAGCTCCTTGACCCTCTTGCGGTACATCCACACCGCCGCACCGGCGGCGACCGCGAGGGTGGCCTCCAGGGCGACGACGCCCGTCTTGTTCAGGTCGACCCCTGCGATGGACAGCAGCCCCGTCGTGGCGTCACCGGCGGTGACCGCGAGGAACCACACGCCCATCATCTGCGAGGCGTACTTCGCCGGCGCCATCTTCGTCGTCACCGACAGACCCACCGGGGACAGCAGCAGCTCACCGACGGTCTGCACGAAGTAGATCGCCACCAGCCACATCGCGGCCGCCTTGTGACCGCCCTCGGCGATCGACAGCGGGGCGAGGAACAGGAAGAAGGACGCGCCGACCAGGACCAGACCCGAGGCGAACTTCACGACCGTGCTCGGCTCCTTGCCGCGCCGGTTCAGCGCGAGCCAGAACCAGGCGAAGACCGGCGCCAGGGCCATGATCAGGACCGGGTTGACCGACTGGTACCAGGAGACCGGGAACTCCCAGCCCAGCACGCTGTTCTCGGCCGACTTCTTGGCGAAGATCGACAGGGTCGAGCCGCCCTGGTCGTAGATCATCCAGAAGACGGCCGCGGCGACGAAGAACCAGATGTACGCGGACATCGACTTCTGCTCGGTGCGGTCCAGGTCCTTGTCGCGCTTTATGCGGACCAGGACCATCGTCGGGATGATCACGCCGAGGAGGGTCAGCGGGACCAGGATCCAGTTCAGCGTGTAGCTGCCGGAGAAGCCGACGACGGCGTAGAAGACCACGGCGATACCGGCCCAGACGGCGGCCTTGCGCAGCGTGCTGGACTTCTCCGCGGCGGACAGCGGCGTCGGGACGACGCTGGAGCGCTCCGCCAGGTGGCGGCTGCCGATCAGGAACTGGGCGAGGCCGAGCGCCATGCCGAGCGCGGCGAGCGCGAAGCCCAGGTGCCAGTTCACGCTCTCGCCGATGGTGCCGATGATCAGCGGCGCGGCGAAGGCACCCAGGTTGATGCCCATGTAGAACACGGTGAAGCCACCGTCGCGGCGCGGGTCGTCCGGGCCGTCGTAGAGGTGGCCGACCATCGTGGAGATGTTGGCCTTGAGCAGACCGGAGCCGATGGCGACCAGGCCCAGACCGGCGAAGAAGGTGCCGGAGGAGGGCAGGGCCAGCGTGAGGTGGCCCAGCATGATCACCGCGCCGGCGACCGCGACGGTCTTGCGCGGACCCCAGACCCGGTCGCCGAACCAGCCGCCGGGCATGGCGAGCAGGTACACGAGCGACACGTACACGGAGTAGATCGCGGTGGCGGTGGCCGCGTCGAGGTGGAGACCACCCGGCGCCACGAGGTACAGCGGGAGCAGAGCCCTCATGCCGTAGTAGGAGAACCGCTCCCACATCTCGGTCATGAAGAGAGTGGCCAGTCCGCGGGGGTGGCCGAAGAAGGTCTTCTCGGAACCGGGGGTGCCCGGGGTGACCGAGTCCTTCGTCAGGCTGGACGCCATGGTCGTTCCTTGCTGGTCGGGACGCGCGGGGAGAGCGTTGCGCGCCCGGTGGGGGGCGGCCGGCACCGGCGAGGCGGGCCGTCCACCCCACGCCCAGGGGAGTCCGCTCCGGGTCACGGAGCGAAGGACGCCGACCACCGGGATCCACGCCCCGTCCTTGGGGCCCGGCCACAGGTCATTCCTTTCGGGCTGGCGGAAACCAGCCCGCACACAGAAGAGACCCTCAGCGACGAATGCTCGCCCAAGGGCCCCGCGATGCTACAGGCGTTCAATCACCATACGTCAGGACACTGCCAGAAATGGAAGGACTTGAGACGCGGATCACAGGTGTCGACGGAACCGTGCACACCCTTTCGAAGGTCATCACCAGGATGACACCTCGGACCTACTGGTCCAGACCAAGGTAAGAGCCGGGTAGGCGCGAGGTGAGAATCACTCCTGACCATCACGCCCCGGCTCTTGTCATGGGCGGACTACCATCTGCTCATGACCCGTGTACTGCTCGCCGAGGACGACGCGTCCATCTCGGAGCCGCTGGCCCGCGCACTGCGCCGGGAAGGGTACGAGGTCGAGGTGCGTGAGGACGGACCCTCGGCGCTCGACGCCGGGATGCAGGGCGGTGTCGACCTGGTCGTGCTGGACCTCGGGCTGCCCGGCATGGACGGCCTGGAGGTGGCGCGCCGGCTGCGGGCCGAGGGCCACAGCGTCCCGATCCTCATCCTGACCGCGCGCGCCGACGAGGTGGACACGGTCGTCGGGCTCGACGCGGGCGCCGACGACTACGTCACCAAGCCCTTCCGCCTCGCCGAGCTGCTCGCCCGGGTCCGGGCGCTGCTGCGGCGCGGCGCCGCGGAGCCCCAGCAGCCGCCGGCCACCCACGGAGTGCGGATCGACGTCGAGTCGCACCGCGCCTGGATGGGCGAGGAGGAGCTCCAGCTCACGGCCAAGGAGTTCGACCTGCTGCGGGTCCTGGTCCGGGACGCGGGCCGGGTGGTCACGCGCGACCAGCTGATGCGCGAGGTCTGGGACACCACGTGGTGGTCGTCCACCAAGACGCTCGACATGCACATCTCCTGGCTGCGCAAGAAGCTCGGCGACGACGCGGCGAACCCCCGCTACATCGCGACCGTGCGGGGCGTGGGTTTCCGCTTCGAGAAGAGCTGAGCCCCGAGTGGTGAACCGAGCGCAGAACAGTGAGTAGGTAGTACGGGTCCATGCGCCGCCGTCTGATCCAGTCCACGCTCGCCGTGGTGCTCGTGGTGATCGCCGTGTTCGGGGTCTCCCTCGTCATCGTGGAGACCCGCACCATCAGCAGCACCGCCCAGGAGCGGGTGGACTCCGAGGCGGTGCGGCTCGCGTCCATCGTGGACAGCAGGCTCCTCGCGACCGGGGCGGTCACCGCGGACATGCTGCGCGACCAGGTGCCGAAGGACCGCTACGCCGTCATCCGGGTGCCCGGTGAGCGGCCCATCACGATCGGCACCAAGCCGGCCGGCGACATCATCAGCGCCACCCGCCTCGGCGAGGAGGGCGAGACGGTCACCGTCGGGGAGCCCCGCTCGGCCGTCACCAAGGAGGTCGGGCGGACGCTGCTGATCATCGGCGCGGTGGCGCTGCTGGCGGTCATCGCGGCGGTGCTGCTCGCGCTGCGCCAGGCCAACCGCCTCGCGTCCCCGCTGACCGACCTCGCCGAGACCGCCGAACGCCTCGGCTCCGGCGACCCGCGGCCCCGGCACAAGCGCTACGGCGTCCAGGAGCTGGACCGGGTGGCGGACGTGCTGGACGCGAGCGCCGAGCGGATCGCGCGCATGCTGACCGCGGAACGCCGGCTCGCCGCGGACGCCTCGCACCAGCTGCGCACCCCCCTGACGGCCCTGTCGATGCGGCTGGAGGAGATCACCCTCACCGACGACCCGGAGACGGTGAAGGAGGAGGCCATGATCGCGCTGACCCAGGTGGAACGCCTGACGGACGTGGTCGAACGGCTCCTGACGAACTCCCGCGACCCGCGCACCGGCTCCGCCGTCACCTTCGATCTCGACGAGGTCATCCAGCAGCAGCTGGCGGAGTGGCGCCCGGCGTACCGCAGCGTGGGCCGGGCGATCGTGAGCTCGGGCAAGCAGCACCTGCACGCGGTCGGCACCCCGGGGGCGGTGGCCCAGGTGCTGGCGGCCCTGATCGAGAACTCCCTGATGCACGGGGGCGGCACGGTGGCCCTGCGCACCCGCGTCACCGGCAACCAGGCGGTCATCGAGGTGACGGACGAGGGCCCCGGCGTCCCCGCGGACCTCGGCGCCCGCATCTTCGAGCGCGCGATCAGCGGCCGCAACTCCACGGGCATCGGCCTGGCGGTGGCCAGGGACCTGGCGGAGGCGGACGGCGGCCGGCTGGAGATGCTGCAGGCGTCCCCGCCGGTCTTCGGCCTGTTCCTGTCGCGGAACCCGACCCAGCCGACGGGGGACGCCACACCCACGGTCCGCTAGGGCGTCACGGGCGGCGGCCCGCGGCCTGGGGGGCCCGGCCCTGGCGCGGGCCCGGCGGCGGGGTGGGCGCCGCCGCCTCCAGGAACGATTCCGCGCTCGCCACCGCTTCCCGGGCCGGCAGCGCGCGGAACACCCAGGTGCGGTACGACCAGAAGCGGAAGAGCGTCGCGATGCCGATGCCGACGAACTTGAAGATGTTGCTCTGCAGCGGGCTGTCCCAGTGGAAGCCGTAGGTGGCCACGAACAGGATGCCGTTCTCGATGACCAGGCCCACCCCGCTGAACAGCAGGAACAGGGTCATTTCCTTGGTGCGGCCGGTCTTGTCGCGGTCCCGGTAGGTGAAGTAGCGGAAGCCCACGTAGTTGAAGGCGATGGCCACCACCGTCGCGACGACACTGGCCCGCACGACCGGCAGGTCCGTCACATGCCGCACCAGGTTGAAGACCCCGAGGTTGACGAGCAGCCCCGCACCGCCCACGGCGCCGAACTTCACGGCCTCGTGCACATAGCGTCGTACCAGCTCGGAGGAACCACGTCCCATGGAGTGAAAGCCCCCGTCGGTCGGTTTCGTCAACCAAGCCATGCTAACCACCCCTCCGCGCGATTGCCTGCGGACCGGTACACAGGTGCGGAATCCGGCCGCCCCGGAGTGGCCGATACCCTAGGGGTGTGACGTTCCCGGTAGTCGGCATGGTCGGCGGGGGCCAGCTCGCTCGTATGACACACGAAGCAGGCATCCCGCTGGGCATCAGGTTCAAGCTCCTCAGTGACACCCCGCAGGATTCCGCGGCCCAGGTGGTGAGTGAAGTCGTCGTCGGCGACTATCGCGACCTGGACACGCTGCGTGACTTCGCGCGCGGGTGCGATGTGATCACCTTCGATCACGAACATGTACCCACCGAGCACCTCAGGGCGCTGGAGGCGGACGGCATCCCCGTGCGCCCAGGCCCCGACGCGCTGGTGCACGCCCAGGACAAGGGGGTGATGCGCGCGAAACTGGACGCGATCGGCGTGCCGTGCCCACGGCACCGCATCGTCGCGGACCCCCAGGACGTGGCGGCCTTCGCGGCGGAGGGCGACGGCTTCCCGGTGGTCCTGAAGACCGTCCGTGGTGGCTACGACGGCAAGGGCGTGTGGGTGGTCGACAGCGTGGCGGAGGCCGAGGCCCCCTTCAAGGCCGGCGTCCCCGTCCTCGCCGAGGAGAAGGTCGACTTCGTCCGCGAGCTCGCCGCCAACGTCGTACGGTCGCCGCACGGCCAGGCCGTGGCCTACCCGGTGGTGGAGTCGCGGCAGGTGGACGGCGTCTGCGACACCGTCATCGCGCCCGCTCCCGACCTCGACGAGAACCTCGCGCTCAAGGCCGAGGAGATGGCGCTGAGCATCGCCAAGGAACTGGACGTCGTCGGCCACCTCGCGGTCGAGCTGTTCCAGACCCGCGACGGCCGCATCCTCGTCAACGAACTCGCGATGCGCCCGCACAACTCCGGCCACTGGTCGATGGACGGCGCGATCACGTCCCAGTTCGCCAACCACGTCCGCGCGGTCCTCGACCTCCCCCTCGGCGACCCGCGCCCGCGTGCCCGCTGGACGGTGATGGTCAACGTCCTCGGCGGCGACTACCCGGACATGTACTCCGCGTATCTGCACTGCATGGCCCGCGACCCCCAGCTCAAGATCCACATGTACGGCAAGGACGTGAAGCCCGGCCGCAAGGTCGGCCACGTCAACACCTACGGCGACGACCTGGACGACGTGCTGGAGCGCGCCCGTCACGCTGCCGGCTATCTGAGAGGCACGATCACCGAATGAGCCCGGTTGTAGGCATCGTCATGGGGTCGGACAGCGACTGGCCGGTCATGGAGGCCGCCGCGCAGGCGCTCGCCGAGTTCGAGATCGCGTACGAGGTCGATGTCGTCTCCGCCCATCGCATGCCGCGCGAGATGGTCGCGTACGGCGAGCAGGCCGCCGACCGCGGCCTGAAGGTGATCATCGCCGGGGCCGGCGGCGCCGCCCATCTGCCCGGCATGCTCGCCTCCGTCACCCCGCTGCCGGTGATCGGCGTGCCGGTGCCGCTGAAGTACCTGGACGGCATGGACAGCCTGTTGTCCATCGTGCAGATGCCGGCCGGGGTCCCCGTCGCCACCGTCTCGGTGGCCGGTGCCCGCAACGCCGGTCTGCTCGCCGCCCGGATCCTCGCCGCCCACGACGAGGAACTGCTCGCCCGGATGCGGGAGTTCCAGCAGGAACTGAACGACCAGGCGACCGAGAAGGGCAAGCGCCTGCGCACCAAGGTCGAGGGGTCCAACGGCTTCGGTTTCGGGACGTGACGGCGGTGGGCTCCCTGGCGGCGGCCCGGGAACTGCTGCGGGAGTTCCCCGTGGTGGACGGGCACAACGACCTGCCCTGGGCGCTGCGCGAGCAGGTCCGCTACGACCTCGACGCCCGTGACATCGCCGCCGACCAGAGCGGCCGGCTCCACACCGACCTCGGCCGCCTGCGCGCGGGCGGGGTCGGGGCGCAGTACTGGTCGGTGTACGTCCGCTCGGACCTGCCGGACCCGGTCACCGCGACGCTGGAGCAGATCGACTGCGTACGGCGGCTGATCGACCGCTACCCGTCCGACCTGCGGGCCGCGCTGACCGCCGCCGACCTGGAGGCGGCGCGGCGGGAGGGCCGTATCGCCTCGCTGATGGGCGCGGAGGGCGGGCACTCCATCGCCAACTCCCTCGGCACCCTGCGCGGCCTGTACGCGCTCGGCGTGCGCTATCTGACGCTCACCCACAACGACAACGTGGACTGGGCGGACTCCGCGACCGACGAGCCGGGCGTCGGCGGCCTGTCGGCCTTCGGCCGCGAGGTCGTACGGGAGATGAACCGCGAGGGCATGCTCGTCGACCTCTCCCATGTGGCCGCCACGACGATGCGGGACGCGCTGGACGCCACCTCGGCGCCGGTGATCTTCTCGCACTCCTCGGCGCGGGCGGTGTGCGACCACCCCCGCAACATCCCGGACGACGTCCTGGAGCGGCTGCCCGCCAACGGCGGGGTGGCCATGGTCACGTTCGTGCCGAAGTTCGTGCTCCAGGCGGCGGTCGACTGGACGGCCGCGGCGGACGAGAACCTGCGCGAGCACGGCTTCCACCACCTCTCCGGCACCGCCGAGGCGATGCAGGTGCACCGCGCCTTCGAGGAGCGCCATCCGCGTCCCGTCGCCACGGTCGCGACGGTGGCGGACCACCTCGACCACATGCGCGAGGTCGCGGGCATCGACCACGTCGGCATCGGCGGCGACTACGACGGCACGGCCTTCACCCCGGACGGCCTGAGCGATGTCTCCGGCTACCCGAACCTGATCGCGGAGCTGATCGACCGCGGCTGGTCCACCGCCGACCTGGCCAAGCTGACCTGGCGCAACTCCGTACGGGTGCTGGGCGCGGCCGAGGACGTGGCGCGGGAGCTTCAGACCACGCGCGCGCCCTCCCACGCCACCATCGAGGCGCTGGACGCCTGAGCGTCGAGGGCGGGGTAGTCGGTGTAGCCGGTCGCCCCGCCCACGTACATCAGGTACCGGTCGCGGATCTCGTTCAGCGGCGCCCCGAGCCGCAGCCGGGTCACCAGGTCCGGGTTGGCGAGGAAGGGGCGCCCGAGCGCGACCAGGTCGGCCCCGGCGTCCAGCAGCCACCGGGCGGAGGTGTCCACGGCCCGCGTGGTGAGCTCCGGCGGCACCGGGTTGGCGATGAGTGGGCCCGGCCAGGAGGCGCGGATCCGCCGGAAGACGGGCGCCTCGGGGTCGGCGTACACGAGGTGCAGGTAGGCCAGGCCGAGGGGGCGCAGGGCCGCGACGAGCGCCGGGTAGAGGCGCTCGGCGTCGCCCTCCTCGATGCCGTTGACGGTGCGGCCGGGGGAGAGGCGCACGCCCACCCGCTCCGGGCCGATCGCGGCCGCCACCGCCTCCACGACCTCCACCGTGAACCGGGTGCGGTCCTCGCCGTAGGCGTCCGTGCGGTGGTTGGTGTTGGCGGCGAGGAACTGGTGCAGCAGATAGCCGTCAGCGGCGTGCACCTCCACGCCCTCGAAGCCCGCCTCGATCGCCCGGCGGGCGGCGGCGGCGAAGTCGGCGACCGTGGCGCGGATGTCGCCGGCCGTCATCTCCCTCGGGACGACGGCCGGCCGGTGCCCGTCCGGGGTGAAGATCGTGTCCGGGAGCGGGACGGGGGAGGGCGCGAGCGGGGTGTGGCCGCTGGTCGCCGGGTGGCCGATCCGGCCGCCGTGCTGGATCTGCAGGAACATCGGCCCGCCGGCCTCCCGCACGGCGTCGGTGACGCGCCGCCAGCCCGCCACGTGCCCGGGGGTGTGGATCGCGGTGATGTTCGGGTACGTCCGGCCGACCGCGTTCGGGGTCGCGGCCCGGCGATGATCAGGCCGGCGGGGGCGCGCTGGGCGTAGTACTCGGCCATCAGGTCGGTCGGGGTGCCGTCGGCGGCGGCCCGGTTGCGGGTCATGGGGCGCCATCACCAGACGGTTGGCGAGGGGGAGTCGGCCAAGGGCCGCGGGTTCCAGGAAGTTCGTCATGCCCGTACCGTAGAACCTGACGTCCATGTCAGGTTCAAGGTGAGGTGAGCATGCGGATCGGTGAACTGGCCCGGCGCACCGGGGTGAGCGAGCGGTCGTTGCGCTATTACGAGACCCAGGGGCTGCTGCGGGCCGACCGCACACCCGGCGGGCACCGCGACTATCCGGAGGCGGCGGTCGACCGGGTCATCCGGATCCAGGAGCTGTTCGCGGCCGGCCTGCACAGCAGCCGGATCGCCCAGCTGCTGCCCTGCATGCGCGACACCGACGGCGGCCCCTCGGCCGTGGCCACGCCCAAGCTGGTGCACGACCTGACGGAGGAGCGGGAGCGGATCGACCGGATGATCGCGGACCTGGTGCGTTCCCGGGAGACGCTGGACGAGGTGATCGCGGCTGCGCGGGGGGTTGAGGCGGAGGACTCCGTCCGGGTGGGGTGAGTGGCGGCGGGTCGGGTCGGTGTCGCTGAAGCGGCGGATTCGAAGGCGTGGGTCGGTGTCGCTGAAGCGGCGGAATCGAAGGCGCGGGTCGGGGTCGCTGGACCGGCGGACCCCCGAACGCCCCGTTCACCAGGAAGGGGTCCGTGCCGCGTGCGACGGTGGCCGTACAGCGATCGCCTCGCACGTACGGAGCCCGCCATGGCCGATCTCCAGGACGACCTGCACACCGCCGCCGAGGCAGGCGCGCTCGACGATCTGCCGCTGGCCGACCCCTTCCCGGACGAGCCGCCCCTCCCGCTCGACGACGATCCGGACGCCGGGCCCCTGGAGCGTGCCCACGCCCTGCTCGCCGCGCACCCCGTCGCCGACGGCTACAGCGGGCTGCCCTGGGCGCTGCGCCATCTGCCCTGGTACGACCTGGAGGTCGGCGAGAGCGCCGTCGACACCGATGTGCCGCGGCTGCGGCAGGGCCATGTCGCGGCGCTGTTCTGCTCGCTGCACCTCCCGGAGGGGCTGGCCGCGGACCGGGCCGTCGCCGCCACCCTGGAGCAGCTGGACCTGGTCCGCACGGTGATCGCCGCCCACCCCGAAGGGCTACGGCTCGCCCGCACCGCCGGCCAGGTCATCGACGCCCACAACTGCGGACGCGCGGCGGTGCTGCTCGGCCCCGCCACGGCCGCCGCGCTCGACGACTCGCTGGCCATCCTGCGGGTGCTGCACAGCCTGGGGCTGCGCGTGCTCACGCTGACCGGCACATCCTGGGCCAGCGACGCCGGGCTGACGCGCTTCGGCGAGGAAGTGATCCGCGAGATGAACCGGCTCGGTGTCCTTGCCGACCTCTCCGGCGCCTCCGAGGAGACCATCCACCGCGTGCTGGCCTCCTCCAAGGCGCCGGTGCTGTGCACCCGCTCCGCCGCCCGCGCACTGCGTCCGCACCCGGCCAACCTCCCCGACGACCTGCTCACGGAGCTGGGCGCCGCGAAGGGGCTGTGCATGGTGCCGCTGACCGCCGAGCAGACCGGCCCCTCGGTCCGGGACGTCGCCGACCACCTCGACCATGTCCGCGCGGTCGCGGGCCCGGAGTGCGTGGGCCTGTCCGGCACGTACGACGCCGGCACCGCCCATCCGCAGGACCTCGCCGACGCCTCCTGCTACCCGAACCTCGTCGCCGAGCTGCTCCGCAGAGGCTGGACGGAAACCGACCTGGCCCTGCTGACCTGGGGCAACGTCCAGCGCGTCCTGCGCACCGCCGACTCCGCCGCCCGATCGGCCCAGCAGCGCCGCGACCCGTCGACGGCACAGATCGCGGAACTGGACGCCTAGCTACTGCCCCGCCGGGATCCGGCACAGGCAGAACGGATGCCCGGCCGGGTCGGCGTACACCCGGAAGTCCTTCTTCTCGAAGTCCTCCCGGTCCAGCACCCGCGCGCCCAGCGCCAGCACCGTCTCCTCGGCCGCGTCCACCTCCTCCCAGGTGCTCCCGGCGTCGAAGTCGACGTGGAACTGCTGGGAGTTGCCGTCGGCCCGCGGCCAATCCGGCGGGGTGTGGCCGAGCGCCCGCTGGAAGGCGAGCCGGGGCCCGCCCGGCACCTGGAGGACGACCCAGTCGTCGTCCTCCGCCCGGGGCGTGCCGCCGCCGATCCGGGCATAGAAGTCCGCGAGCGTGTGCGGGTCGGGACAGTCGATGACGACGGAACGGAAACGTGCCACGGGTGTCACGGGAGGCCCTCCTGTCTCAGCGGACGCGCAGATGTCATCCGGCGCAGAGGCAGAACGGGTGCCCCGCAGGATCCGCGTAAACCCGGAAGGTCCGGCTGCGGTCCTCCGCGTCCAGCGGCTTGGCGCCGAGTTCCAGGACGCCCTTCTCGGCGGTGTCCAGGTCCGCCACCTTGAGGTCGAGATGGAACTGCTGGGAGTTCAGGTCGGCGCGCGGCCACTGCGGCGGTACGAAGCCGGGGGCGGCCTGGAAGGCGAGCTGCCGCCCGCCGGGCAGCTTGAGGTCCACCCACTCGCCCTGCTCCTCGATGGTGCCGCCGAGGACACCGGCGTAGAACTCGGCGAGGGCGTGCGGGTCGGGACAGTCCAGGACGACGACGTCCAGGGTGGCGAGAGCCATGACTTCCTCCGCGATCTCGTGGTTACTGGCAAAGGCGCGTATGCGGTAACGCCGTTACTGCATGCTGTCCCATTGGAGGTAACGTCGCAACCATGAATACGCGCTCCCCCGCCCCCGGAGGTCTGGAACTGGTCCAGGCCCTGGTCAACACGCTGGACCTGGAGTCGGGGGCCGACGCGCTGGACACCCCGGAGGGCCGGGCGCCCCTGGGGCTGCGGGAGGACGAGGTGCCGGCCGCCCGGGAGCTGCGCGAGTCACTGCGGGCGACCCTCCTGGCCCACGCCGGGCACCCCCCGCACCGCGCGGTGACCCCCCTGACGGACCTGCTCTCCCGGGCCCCGCTCCGGCTGACGGTGGACGCCGGCGACGGCTCGGCCACCCTCACGCCCCCGGACGCCCACTCCCTGGTCTCCCGGGTCGCCGCGGCCGTGGCCCAGTCCCTGGTGGCGGGCACCTGGACCCGCCTGAAGGCGTGCGAGGCCGCCGACTGCCACTGGGCGTACTACGACCGCAGCCCCGCGGGACGCGGCCGCTGGTGCTCGATGCAGGTGTGCGGGGCACGGGCGAAGATGCGCCGGTACCGCGCCAAGTAGCGTGACAGGAGAGCCCGTTGAGCACTCCTGGGCCCCGGGCCCTCAGGTGCGGCAGAATGCGGACAGACGCCGTTTCGGCCGACTGAGCCTCGGCCGAAGCGGCGTCGCCCGATTCCCGGCGTGTGCGCGTCCGCCCCCTAGGACCGCGCCTAGGCGGTCGGGCGGCCCATCGCCCGGTAGGTCCAGCCGGCCGCCCGCCACACCGTCGGGTCCAGGGCGTTGCGGCCGTCCAGGATGACCCGGGCCGCCGCCACCTCGCCCAGCGCCGCCGGATCCAGCTCGCGGAACTCGCGCCACTCCGTCAGATGCAGCACGACATCGGCGCCGCGCACCGCCTCCACCGCGGAGTCGGCGTAGCCGAGGGTCGGGAAGAGGCTGCGGGCGTTGGTCATGCCCTTGGGGTCGTAGACCGTGACCTGGCCGCCCTGGAGGTGGATCTGCCCCGCCACGTTGAGCGCGGGCGAGTCCCGTACGTCGTCGGAGTCCGGCTTGAAGGTCGCACCGAGCACCGCGACCCGCTTGCCGAGGAAGGACCCGCCGCCCAGCACCTGCCGGGTCAGGTCCACCATCTGGCCGCGCTGGCGCATGTTGATCGAGTCGATCTCGCGCAGGAAGGTCAGCGCCTGGTCGGCGCCCAGCTCCCCGGCGCGCGCCATGAACGCCCGGATGTCCTTCGGCAGACAGCCGCCGCCGAAGCCGATCCCGGCCCGCAGGAACTTCCTGCCGATCCGGTCGTCGTGCCCGATGGCCTCGGCCAGCTTGGCGACATCGCCGCCGGACGCCTCGCACATCTCGGCCATCGCGTTGATGAAGGAGATCTTCGTGGCGAGGAAGGAGTTCGCCGAGGTCTTCACCAGCTCGGCGGTGGGGAAGTCGGTGACGACGAAGGGGGAGCCGCCGGCGACCGGCGTCGCGTACACCTCGCGCAGCAGCTTCTCGGCCCGCTCGCTGCGCACGCCGACCACGATCCGGTCCGGGTGCAGGGTGTCGCTGACGGCGAAGCCCTCGCGCAGGAACTCCGGGTTCCAGGCCAGCTCGGCGTCCGGACCGGCCGGCGCGTGCTCGGCGAGGTAGGCGGCGAGCCGGTCCGCGGAACCGACCGGCACCGTCGACTTGCCGACGACCAGCGCAGCGCCCTTGAGGTGCGGGGCGAGCGAGGCGAAGGCGGCGTCGACGTAACTCATGTCGCACGCGTACTCGCCGTGCCGCTGCGGAGTGTTCACACAGACGAAGTGCACATCGCCGAACGCGCCGATCTCGGCCCAGTCCATGGTGAACCGCAGCCGCCCGCTGGAGCCCTCGATGCCGGCCACGTGCTTGCGCAGCAGCTCCTCCAGGCCCGGCTCGAACATCGGGACCTCGCCGCGCTGGAGCTTCTCGATCTTCTCGGGCACGACATCGAGACCCAGGACCTCGAAACCGAGCTCGGCCATGGCTGCGGCGTGGGTGGCGCCCAGGTAGCCGGTGCCGATCACGGTGATCTTGAGGGCCATGGGGACTCCCTTGACTGGTACGGCGGCGGTGCGCGCCCGAGCATAGTCGGGGCGTGGGACCTCTCCCCACCGGGCACTTTTCCCCCTGTCGCCAAGCTCACGTAACACCCGCGAGGGCGGACCTCTAAAATTGGGGTTACTTAACGGTAATTAGCGCCAGCATCACAGCGTCTTTGGAGCGTGAGAGACCTTGGCCGGATCGGCTGACTTCGACCTGTACCGCCCGTCCGAGGAGCACGACATGCTCCGCGACGCCATCCGCTCCCTGGCCGAGGCGAAGATCTCGCCGTACGCCGCCGCGGTGGACGAGGAAGCCCGCTTCCCGCAGGAGGCCCACGACGCGCTCGTCGCGAACGACCTGCACGCCGTGCACGTGCCCGAGGAGTACGGCGGTGCCGGCGCCGACGCGCTCGCCACGGTCATCGTGATCGAGGAGGTGGCCCGCGTCTGCGCGTCCTCCTCGCTGATCCCGGCGGTGAACAAGCTGGGCTCGCTCCCGGTGATCCTCTCCGGCTCCGAGGACCTGAAGAAGAAGTACATGGCGCCGCTCGCCAAGGGCGAGGGCATGTTCTCGTACTGCCTCTCCGAGCCGGACGCCGGATCCGACGCGGCCGGCATGAAGACCAAGGCGGTCCGCGACGGCGACAGCTACGTCCTCAACGGCGTCAAGCGCTGGATCACCAACGCCGGCGTCTCCGAGTTCTACACGGTGATGGCGGTGACCGACCCGGCGAAGCGCTCCAAGGGCATCAGTGCCTTCGTCGTCGAGAAGTCGGACGAGGGCGTCTCCTTCGGCGCCCCGGAGAAGAAGCTCGGCATCAAGGGCTCCCCGACCCGCGAGGTCTACCTCGACAACGTCCGCATCCCCGCCGACCGCATGATCGGCGAGGAGGGCACGGGCTTCGCGACCGCGATGAAGACCCTGGACCACACCCGCATCACGATCGCCGCGCAGGCCCTCGGCATCGCCCAGGGCGCCCTCGACTACGCCAAGGGCTACGTCCAGGAGCGCAAGCAGTTCGGCAAGCCGATCGCCGACTTCCAGGGCATCCAGTTCATGCTCGCCGACATGGCCATGAAGATCTCGGCCGCCCGCGCCCTGACCTACCAGGCCGCCGCCGCCTCCGAGCGCGGCGACGCCGACCTCACCTACCTGGGCGCGGCCGCCAAGTGCTTCGCCTCGGACGTGGCGATGGAGGTCAGCACCGACGCCGTCCAGCTCCTCGGCGGCTACGGCTACACCCGGGACTACCCGGTCGAGCGCATGATGCGCGACGCCAAGATCACTCAGATTTATGAGGGTACGAATCAGGTCCAGCGCATCGTCATGGCGCGCAACCTGCCGTAGGTCCAAGGCGGTCGGCCCCCGGTGCGCGTGAGCCGCCGGGGGCCTCGCTGTGCGAGCGGTGGTCTCAGTTCCCGGAGACGGTGACCTTCTCGTCGTTGTTCAACTGCTCCACCAGGGTCTTCACCTTCGCCTTGTCCCAGACGAGGTTGCCGTTCGAGGAGCCGGAGATCGGCATGTTCATGGACGTGCCCTCGCCGCCGGTGACGCCCTTCATCGCCCAGAACATCGACGCCAGGTCGAACAGGCCCATGTCCTTGTCGACGATCAGGGTGTCCAGACCGGCGCTCATCGTCGGGTACAGCTTGAAGGGGTTCAGCACGGTGCCCGGGGTCGCGGCCTGGTTGGCGAGGGCCGCGAGGAACTTCTGCTGGTTCTTGGTGCGGTCCAGGTCGGAGCCGGCCAGCGCGTACCGGGTGCGGACGAAGGCGAGCGCCTCCTCGCCGTTCAGGGTCTGCTTGCCCTCCTCCAGGTCGGCCCCGGACTTGGAGTCCTTGATGCCGCCCTTGGGGATGTCCATCTCCACGCCGCCGACCGCGTCCACGATGTTGGCGAAGCCCGCGAAGCCGATCTCGACGTAGTGGTCGATGTGCAGGCCGGTGTTGAACTCCACCGTCCGCACCAGCAGTTCGGGGCCGTCCTCCGCGTAGGCGGCGTTCAGCTTCACGTGCCGGCCCGTGCCGGGGTAGGTCTTGCCGGACTCCGAGCCGACGAAGGAGGGGATCTCCACGTCCGAGTCACGCGGGAGCGAGATCAGCGTCGCGCCGTTGCTGCCGGTGTGCAGGATCATCATCGAGTCCGTGCGCTTGCCCTCGGCGGACCCGGTGTGCAGCTTCTTCTTCTCCTCGGCGGACATGCCCGCGCGGCTGTCGGAGCCGACGATCAGGTAGTTCGTGCCCTCGCCCGCCTCCGGCCGGTCGATGACCTTGGACAGGTCGACCTCGCGGTTGAGCTTGGAGTCGGCCCAGAAGTAGGTGCCGACGGTGGTGACCACGAGCACGGTGACGACGGTGATCGCGGTCCACTTGAACCGGCGCCGCCAGTCCGGCGCATCGCGCGGCTCGCGCATACCGGGGCCCCCGGGCCCGCTCGGGGGCGAGCCGTAGACCTGTCCGGTGTTGTAGCCGCTGTCGTAGCCGTCATGGCCCTGGCCGTCGACGTACGACGGCTGGGACGGAACGCCGTACGGCGGTGCCGCCTGGCTCCCGCCGGACGGTGCCGCCGAGCCGCGGCGGACCTGTCGCATGACGCGCGCGCCGTCCGGCCGTGCGCTTGCACTGCCGTGTCCGTAGCCGCCGCTGCCGCGGTTGTCGTCGGACCATCCCTCGGGCCAGTTGTTCATGCGCCCCAGTGTGCAGGGAACGGCTGTGTGACTTACAAGGGTCGGTGGAAAATAGGGGCCCGGCTGTTGCGAACCCAACACAAAGTCCGCGTTCTGCCGCTCGGCATAAGGTGGAGGCCATGACAGACCAGGTCTCCACCGCGGAAACGGACGCTCCGGATATCCCGGGCAAGCCGACGTCCGCGTCGCGCACCACGCTGAGCCACATCATGACCCACAGCGACACCAACCTCCTGGGCACCGTGCACGGCGGGGTGATCATGAAGCTGGTCGACGACGCCGCGGGCGCCGTCGCCGGCCGGCACAGCGGAGGGCCCGCGGTGACGGCGTCCATGGACGAGATGGCGTTCCTGGAGCCGGTCCGGGTGGGCGACCTGGTCCATGTGAAGGCGCAGGTCAACTGGACGGGCAAGACGTCGATGGAAGTGGGCGTACGGGTCCTGGCGGAGCGCTGGAACGAATCCGCCCCGCCCACCCAGGTCGGCTCGGCGTACCTGGTCTTCGCGGCGGTGGACGCCGACGGCAAGCCGCGCCGGGTTCCCCCGGTGGTCCCGGAATCGGAGCGGGACAAGCGCCGCTACCAGGAGGCCCAGATCCGCCGGACCCACCGCCTGGCCCGGCGCAGGGCCATCCTGGACCTCCGCGAGAAGCGCGCGGCCGAGGGCATCGAGGACTGACGCCCTCGCCTCCGCGGCGGCGGACATCGCGGACTGACCTCTTCGCCTCCGTGGCGGCGGGCATCGGGCCTGACGTTCTCGCCCCGCGGCGGCGGTCATCGCGGACTGATCTCCTTGCCCCCCGCGGCGGCGGGTATCGAGGAGTAACCTCTTCGCCTCCGCGGCGGCCGGGAGGTCACTTGCAGACCGCCTCCCGGCGGAGGTCACTTGCGGAGCACCTCCCGGCGGAGGTCACCTGCGGACCACTTCCCGGCGGAGGTCACCTGCGGACCACTTCCCGGCGGAGGTCACTTGCGGACCCCCCTCCCGGCCGGCAGGTCACTTGCAGACCACCTCGTCGCCGCGGACCACCCCGGACTCGCCCTGCGCCGGGTCCACCGCCCGCACCTTCCGCACCCGCTCGAAGTCCGCCCCGGCGATCACCTTCAGCGTCGGTCCCAGTCCCTTCACCGCCCGCAGTTCACTGCCGGGCAGGGCCGCCGCCAGCGACTTCGCCGAGCGGTCCCAGCCCGGGTCGTAGGCCACCACCGTCCGCTTCACCGTCCGCTGCGCCGCGTTCACCGGCGCCCGGCTCGTCCGGAACCCCGTGGCCGCCAGCGCCGAGTCGACCCGCTTGCCCAGCCCCTCCGTCGCCGTCCCGTTCTCCACCTGCACCCGGATCTGCTGCGGGGCCACGTCCACCATCTGCGCCTCGCTCCGCTGCCGGTGCACGGTGAGCGGCTTGTCCTCGCGCAGGGCCGCGAACAGCCGGGACGACTTCGCGGGGTCCCACTTAAGCGTCGATCCGACGCCCTTCACCTCGTACCCCATCTGCCCGATCGGCACGGTGGTGAACTCCGACGACGAGGGCGAGAAGTTCCGCATCGCCCGCCCCAGGGCCAGCAGCTCATTCGTCCCGAAGCCCTTGTCGGCGCGCACCGACCCGAGCACGGCCCGCGTCACGTCCCGGAACTTCATCGGGTTCAGCAGGATCCCCGACGACGTCGCCCGCTCCACCAGCGCCGCCAGAAAGCGCTGCTGCCGCTGCATCCGCCCGAGGTCCGAGGCCCCGTCGACATGCCGGGCGCGGACGTACTGGAGCGCCGCCCCGCCGTTCAGCGCATGGGTGCCGGCCGGCAGGTCCAGTCCGGTGTAGGAGTCCTTCAGCGGCTCGGCCGTGCACACCTTCACCCCGCCGAGCACATCCACCGTCTTCATGAAGCTGGTGAAGTCGACCTCCAGATAGTGGTCGATCTTCACCCGGGTCATCGCCTCGACCGTGCGCACCGTCAGCTGCGGCCCGCCCTCCGCGTACGCGGCGTTCAGCTTCAGCGGATGCCCGCGATGGCGCTCCCCGGTCGTCGCGTCGACATGCGCCGGCGTCATCGCGTACGAGTCCCGCGGCAGGCTCACCACACTCGCCCGCTCCCGGTCCGCCGAGATGTGCACGATCATGATCGTGTCGGTGCAGTGGCAGGGCGCACCGCCGAGCCGGTACTTGCGCCGCTGCGCCTCGGAGATGCGGTCCCGCCCGTCGGTGCCGACCAGCAGCACGTTCATGCCGTGCCCGGCCTGCGGCCGGTTCTTCATGTCCTTGAAGGGGTCCACCCGCGCGATGTCCGCGTCGAGGCTGGTCATCACCGCGTGCCCGATCCCGGCGGACGCCAGCACCACCACGGACAGCGTGGTCACCGCCCGCATGGCCCAGCGCGGTTTCCCGCGCCGGGCGGACGGCTGCGGCGGCCGGCGCCGGGGAGGACGGGGAGAACGGGTTGCGGGGGATGCGGGCACGGCGACACCTCCGCGAAGGCCGTACAGCGGGGACGTGGGATCCGTGAGCACCGTAGGCCCATACGATCTGCGGCCCGGTGCACCGCCCCGGGCGGGGCGCACCGGTGTCCCCCGTTCGCGGTAACGTGAGGCCCCTATGAACGCCATGCCCGACGTGCAGCTCCCCGCCGTTTCCGTGATCATGCCCGTCCTCAACGAGGAGCGGCATCTGCGCGGAGCCGTCCAAGCGATCCTCGCGCAGGAGTACGCCGGCGAGATGGAGGTCGTGATCGCCCTCGGTCCGTCCACGGACCGCACGGACGAGATCGCCGCCCAGCTCGTCCGGGAGGACCCTCGCGTCCACACCGTCCCGAACCCGACCGGCCGCACGCCCGCCGCCCTCAACGCCGCGATCAAGGCATCCCGCCATCCGATCGTCGTCCGCGTCGACGGCCACGGCATGCTCTCGCCGGGCTACATCGAGACCGCCGTCCTGCTCCTGGCGGAGACCGGCGCGCAGAACGTCGGCGGCATCATGCACGCCGAGGGCGAGAACGACTGGGAGCACGCGGTCGCCGCCGCGATGACCTCGCGGATCGGGGTCGGCAACGCCGCCTTCCACACCGGCGGCGAGGCCCAGGCGGCCGAGACCGTCTACCTCGGCGTCTTCCGCCGCGAGGCCCTGGAGCAGCAGGGCGGGTACAACGAGGAGTTCATCCGCGCCCAGGACTGGGAGCTGAACTTCCGGATCCGCGAGGCCGGCGGGCTGATCTGGTTCTCGCCCGAGCTGAAGGTCTCGTACCGCCCGCGGCCGAGCGTGAAGGCACTCGCCAAGCAGTACAAGGACTACGGCCGCTGGCGGCACGTCGTCGCCCGCTACCACGAGGGCTCCATCAACCTGCGCTACCTCGCCCCGCCGGCCGCGGTGTGCGCCATCGTGGCCGGGCTGGTCGTGGGCGCCGCGCTGCACCCGCTCGGGTTCGTGATCCCCGGCGGCTATCTCGCGGCGATCGTCCTCGGGTCGATCCCGGCGGGCAAGGGGCTGCCGCTGAAGGCGCGGCTGCAGATCCCGGTGGCCCTCGCCACCATGCACATGTCCTGGGGCTGGGGCTTCCTGACCAGCCCGCGCTCCCTGGCCCGCAAGGTCATCGCCTCCCGGCGCCCCGCCGTGCTCAGCACCAGCAACTGAGCACGGCAGCCAGATGAACCCGGCCTAGAACGTGAAGGCCGGGTTCACGTGCATACAAGCCCCTTCGTCGGCGCCGTTGAGGGCCTTGTCGGCGTCGGGCATCTTGTCGTCCTTCTCGGGCGCCTTGTACGCCGTACCCTCGCGCCAGTCGCCGCCCACGACGAGCGTCACCCCCGTGACCTCCGTGGACCGCTTCACCGAACTCAGCGGGATGCCCAGGGACTTGGCGACCCGCTGGGCGTCGCCCTCCAGCTCCGCGCTCGGGTAGCGGACGAGCGTACGGTCCTCGCTCAGGAGCTTCGACTGATCGGCGACCGCCTGCGTGAAGCCCTCCTCCTGGAGCAGCCCGGTCACCGTGTTCGCACGCCCGCCGACCGCGCCCAGGGTGTCGCTGCTGGTGCCGTTCTGGACCTGGACAGCGATCTCGCCGTCGGGCGCCGCCGGGTCGTCCGAGAGCTTCTCCTCGGTCTTCGCCTTCTTCTTGCCCTTGCCGTCCAGTGCGATGTCCTCGCGCACCAGCCGGAACAGCTGCTCGGCGTCCTCGGTGGGCTCCACCTGCGCGCCCACGTACCGGTTCGGCATCGTGGCCATGGTGATGCGCTCCGGCTTCACCTTCCGCAGCTCGTTGCTGAGCTCGAAGAGCTTCTTCACGTCGTCGAGACCGGGGTCGACGGTGAGGGCGTCGGTGGCCTCCTCGGCCAGCCTGCGCAGCTTCAGCGGGTTGCTGAGGGTGGCGTTCTCCCGCAGCTGCCGGACCATCGAGCTCATGTACATGTGCTGGGCCTTGGCCCGGGCGAGGTCACTGCCGTCCTCGAAGCCGTAGCGGGTGCGCAGCCACTGCAGGGCCTGCTCGCCCTTGACCGGGTGGGTGCCCTCCTCCAGCTTCAGACCGGAGCCGTGGCCCTCGCTGTCGCGCGAGTGGATGTTGGCGTCCACGCACACCGGGACGCCGCCGACGGCGTCCGCCATCGACACCACGCCCGCGAAGTCGACCATGATGAAGTGGTCGATGTGGATGCCGGTCAGCTCCTGCCAGGTGGCCACCGTGCAGCCCGGGCCGCCGTTGCGCAGGCTCAGGTTCGTCGTCACCCGGCCGTTGCTCGCCGGGTACTCCTCGTCGTCGTCCGGGTCGGTGCACTTCGGTATCTGGACGAGGGTGTCGCGCGGCATGCTGATGACCGACATGTTGGTGCGGTCGGCCGACAGGTGCAGCAGCATCTGCACGTCCGCGCGCGGCGGCGTGCCGAAGGTCTCCCGCGCGCCGCCGAGCTTCTGGTTCTCCTTGGTGTCCCGCGCGTCCGAGCCGATGAGCAGGATGTTCAGCGGGGTCTGCCCGGCGGCGTTCGGCGTCGGCTTGGCGACCTTGTTGTCCCCCAGGTTCAGGTCGTCGTGCTTGATGTTGCCGTTCAGGTGCCGGTAGTAGAGATACCCAACCCCGGCGGTACCGACGATGAGTGCCGCGAGCACGGTCGCGGACCACTTCATGGCCCGCCGCCCCCGCGCCTCCGGCGCTCTGCGGCGGCCCCGGCCCTCCCCGCCGTCGGCCACCCGGGCGCCGCCCCCCGCGGCGCCCGGAGCGGCCTCGCGCACACTGCTCTGCGTCACTTGCCCGTCCTCCCCACCCATACCGATCGAACCGCCCCACCCCTGCGCCATGGAACGGGCCCGCCGTACGTCCTGTCAGACGCCCGGCAGGCCCGTCAGGTCGCCTCAGTGGCTCAACCGGAGCACTGGACCTTGTCCGCCGTCGACTTCTCCACGTCCGGCGGCTTGACCGAAGAGGAGTCGAGCTTCACGCCCGCTCCCTTGTAGTCCTTGCCCAGGATCAGGGTCATCGTCGGCAGACCCTGAGCGTTGAGCTCGCTCTCGCCGGGCTTGAGCGCGGAACCCGGCAGACCCATGATGTCCGCCAGCCGGCGTGCCTGATCTGCCTGGTCAGGAGCGTACTCGAGCGTCGTCTTCGGCTGTTCCACGCCCGCGTTGCCCGCGTTCTCGGACTTGTCGACGCCCGCCTGCGTCTGGAGCCAGGCGAGCTGCGCCTGCGCGCTGCCGGAGGCGGCGCCGCCGTTGAGGATGCGCACCCGCACCTCGGAGGCGTCGGACTTGGGGCCCTTGAGGCGGGCGGCGACGGCGGCCGCTTCTTTCTTCTTCTCCGCCTTGACCTCGGTGAACGACACGTCGTTCTTGATCATGTCGAAGACCTGGGGTGCCGTTGCCTCGTTGAGGACGACCGTCGCCTTCACCGCCTCGGCCGGGTTGTCCTTGACCGGGACGGTGGTGAAGGTGATGTTCTTCGTCGGTACCTTCTTCAGCTCCAGGGCGATGTCCTTGAGCGTGCCCACGCCGCCTATGGCCTTGTCGACCGTCAGCGCCTCGGTGGCGGCCTCGGCGAGCTTCAGCAGCTTGGTCGGGCTGGTGAGGGTGTCGCCGGAGGACATCTTGCGCATCAGGGAGCCGAGGAACTGCTGCTGCGCCTTGATCCGGTCCAGGTCACCGCTGTTGCCGAAGCTCTTGCGGGTCCGCAGGAAGGCGAGCGCCTCCTCGCCCTCCACCGTCGATTCACCCGCGGGCAGATTGAGCTTGGAGTCCTCGTCGTCGACGGCGCGCTCCAGACAGATGTCGACCCCGTCCACGGCCGTCGTCAGCGTCTTCACGGCGTTGAAGTCGGCCATCATGAAGTGGTCGACCTCGATGCCGCTGAACTCCTTGACCGTGCGCATGGTGCAGCCGGGGTCCCGGCCGCTCTCTCCGAGCGAGCGGTTGAAGCGGACGCCCTGGAGCCCGGGGATCGTCTCCTCGGACCCGTCCTCCAGCGCCGTCTCGCAGTCGGGGATGTCGACGATCAGGTCGCGGGGGATGCTGAGCGCGGTGGCGTTCGACCGGTCCTTGGAGACATGCAGCAGGATCGTGGTGTCGGCGTGCCCGGTACTGCCCTTGTCGCCGTAGCCCTCGTTGCCCGCACCGGTGCGCTTGTCCGTACCGAGGATCAGGATGTCGAAGGCCTCTTCCTTCCTGAAGCTGCTCGCGCCCGCGTCACCGACGTCGATCGTGTCGACGTTGCCCTCGAGGTGCTTGAGGTAGAGATAGCCGCCGGTGGCGACCGCCACCAGCACGAACGCCATCGAGCCGCCGGTCCACAGCAGCGCCCGCTTCGTCTTCGACCTGCCGGGCCTGCGCCCGCGCCGCCCCGGCGGCTCCTCGGGCTCGGCCCCGCGTCTGCGCGGCGGCGGCACCCTGCGGCCCGGCGCCTGCGCCGGCCGCGCGGTGGTGCCGTCCGGCCGGGGCGCGGAGCGTCCGCGCGGGCCGGGGACGGGGGAGCGGGGTGACTGCGGTGCGGAAGTGCTCAGTCGCAGTTCGTATTCACCGGTGTTCGGATTGAGCACCCATTGGTCTGCGGGGTCGATGTTCTCCGACCGCCCACGGCCTGCGTCCACGGTTGTCCGAATCCTCCGTCGGGAAGGCGCCGCGCGGAACGTCGCCGCGGGGCCCGATGCACCGGATCGCTCACACTATCCGCACACTTCGGCGTCGAGCGACGTCGGTGAGAAATTCCACGTGCGTACAACCGAATGAGGCATCCCTACAAGCGGTCAATTCGTTCCATTTCCCTGACCGATCGGTGAACTGACCGGTCACCCGGGGTCACTTGGCGCACTGGACCTGATCCGCGGTGGACTTGTCCACGCCTTCGGGGGTCTTTCCCGACGACGATCCGGTGAGCGGGACGCCCGCGCCCTTGAAGTCCTTGCCCAGGGTGAGCGTCATGGTGGGGAGCCCCTGGGCGTTGGTGACGCTCTCGCCGGGCTTCATCGCGGAGCCGGCGAGTCCCATCAGGTCCGCCAACCGCCGCGCCTCGTCGGCCTGTTCGGGCGCGTACTCCAGCGTCGTCTTCGCCTGTGCGGCACCGGCGTTGCCCGCGTTCTCGGACTTGGTGACGCCCTCCTCGGTCTGCAGCCAGGTCAGCACCTCCTGGGCGCTGCCGGTCTCCGCGCCGCCGTTGAGGATCTGCACGCGCACCTCGGAGGGGTCCGCCTTGGCGCCCTTCAGACGGGCGGCGACGGCGGCTGCCTCCTTCTTCTTCTCCGCCTTGACCTCGGTGAACGACACATCGTTCCGGATCATGTCGAAGACCTCGGGAGCCGTCGTCTCGTTGACGACGACGGTCGACTTCACCGTCTCGTTGGGGTTGTCGACCACCGGAACCGTGGTGAACGTCAGGTTCTTGGTGTTGAGCTTGCCCAGCTCCAGGCCCAGGTCCTTCAGCTTGCCGATGCTGTCCAGCTGGGAGTCGACGGTGAGCGCCTCGGTGCCCGCCTCCGCCAGCTTCACCATCTTCGTCGGGCTGGTGAGCGTGTCGTTGGACTTCAGCTTGCGCATCAGCGAGCTAAGGAACTGCTGTTGCAGCCCGATCCGGCTCAGGTCGCCGCCGAAGCCCACGGAGTGCCGGGTACGCAGGAAGGCCAGTGCCTGCTCGCCCTCGATGGTGTGCGTGCCCTGGGACAGCTTCAGATGCGAGTCCGGGTCGTCGATGTCCTTGGCCAGACACACCTCGACCCCGCCGACCGCGCTGGTGAGCGTCTTGACCGCGTTGAAGTCGGCCACCATGAAGTTGTCCGGGGTGATCCCGGTCAGCTCGGTGACGGTCCGCATGGTGCAACTGGGCGTACGGCCGCCCTGCCCGAGGCTGGTGTTGAAGCGCACGCCGCTCGATCCGGGGATGACCTTCGTGGACCCGTCCCCCTGCGTGGTCGGGCAGTCCGGGATGTCGACGACCAGATCCCGGGGGATGCTCAGCGCGGTGGCGTTCGACCGGTCCTTGGAGACATGCAGCAGGATCGTGGTGTCGGCGTGCCCGGCGCTGCCGGAGTCGCCGTAGCCCTCGTTGCCGGACCCGGTGCGCTTGTCGGTGCCGATCAGCAGGATGTTGATGGCCTCGTCCTTCTTGAAGCCACCGGTGCCGGCGCCGTCGTCCGAAATGGAGTCGATGTTGCCGTTGAGGTGCTCCAGGTAGAGGTACCCGGCCCCGGCGGTGGCGATCAGCAGGAACGCCATGCTGCCGCCGGTCCACAGCAGGAACTTCTTCGCCTTGGACGGCTTCTTCCCGGGGCGCCGTCCGCGGCGCCCGGGAAGGGGCTCCTCGGGCGCTCCGCGCCGCCGCCGCGGTGGCGGGACCGCACGCCCCGGACGCGGCGCGCGCACGGGCGTCGCGGTCCGGGTGGCGGATCTGCGGGGAGCGGCGACGGCCGACTGCGCTGCGGATGGGCCCAGTCGCAATTCGTATTCGCCGGTGTTCGGATTGAGCACCCACTGGTCGGCGGGATCGATGTTCTCCGCCCGCCCACGGCCTTGCGCGTCCACGGTTGTCCGAATCCTCCGTCGGGGCCACGCGGCGCCTTCCCCCACCAAGGCGCTCGGGTCTCGGTCAAACAGTGCGCGACCCCATGACGTACCAGGGTGGAACGGCGTGGCCAGGTGCACCGGGTCGCTCACACTATCCGCCCAGTTCAACGTGGAGCGACGACGGTGACAAATTCCACGCCCCTACAACCGGTCAATACGGAGCATTTCCGTGAACCGGTGTTCGTCGCCTTGGCGTGCCCTTTACCCGCAACCGTCCTGGGCGGCGGTGTTTCCCGAGAAGGTGGGGGCGGGGGAGGAGGCGCGAGAGGGGGCGCGCCGGTCGCGGGCGTCCGCTTCGCTCGCTCCCGGTCGACCCTTTTGGCTGACTTCGACGGGCGTGTCGTTCCGCAGCCGCTCGAACAGCCTTTCCGCTTCGGGTTCCACGAGCTGGTCGCGATTGGCGTTGTAGACGTACGACTCCCGGGGAACGGTCAGAAATTGCACACGTTCGGTGGGGATGACGCGCGCACCCCGGACGAGTTGGTACAAACCCCGCAAACTGGCCAGCGTCGGATCGGTGGTCAGCGAGGACGTGGCGGCATCGAGAACGGGATACAATCGCGCCGGATTCAGCAGGACGTCATTGCTCTGCACCTTGTTGACGAGGGCCCCCAGAAAGCGTTGCTGACGGTCCATGCGGTCGGTGTCACTGCCGTTCCCCAGGGATTTGCGGGCCCGTACGTACCCGAGAGCCTGCTCCCCGTCGAGCTCCACCCGCCCGGCGGGAAGCCGCAGCTTGGCGGCCTTGTCGTTGATGGGCTTCTTCAGGCAGACCTCGACGCCGCCCACCGCGTCGACCATCTTCTTGAACCCCCGGAAGTCCACGACCATGTGGTGGTCGATCCGCACGCCGGTGAGTTTCTCGACCGTACGGATGCTGCACGCCGAGCCGCCCATCTCGAAGGCGTAGTTGAACATGGCGAACACGGGCTCGGTGCGCTCGCCGTCCGGCCGCAGACAGGACGGCACGTCGACCATCAGATCCCGGGGCAGTGACACGGCGGTGGCGCTGCGCCGGCCGGCGGACAGATGCAGCAGGATGGTGGTGTCGGACCGCTCGGTGCCCGAGTCCCGCCCGTACCGCCGGTTCTCGCCACCGGAGCGGGTGTCGGACCCGATCACCAGGATGTTCCGCGCGCTCTTGACCAGGGAACTGGGCCGCTCGTTCTCGTAGCGGGCGAGTTCGGCGGCGGCGGCCTCGTCCGGGGTGATGTTCCCGTCGAGCTTCGCGTAGACCGCCCATCCGGCCCCGAGAGCCGCCAGCGCCAGGACACCCACCCCGAGCGAAGTCCTGCGGACCCACCGCCGGCGCCGGCGTATGAGCCCCGTCCCGCTGGCTCGGGCTCCCCACCCCGAGGCCCCGGCTCCGTTTTCGGTCACGTGTCCGTCCACCCCTCATGGCGTGCGGCCCGAAAATCTCCTTGGTGTCCCTTACGACCATGACGGGGACGGCGGGAGGGGGGTGAGCGGTGATGGGCCGAACGGGGGAGGGGGCCCCGGCCCGGCGGGCCTCACCCCGCGGACGTCACCGGGCCACGGCGGTGACCCGTTCGCTCTCGATCCGCTGGGCCAGGGCCTCCTCGCTCAGCTCCGCCAGGTTCCGGCACAGCACCACCGACCCGCCGGTGGCCAGCGCGCCGTACAGCCCGGCGTTCAGCCCCTCCCACGTGTCGTACCCCAGCCCCGACAGGATCCGGGACCCCGGCCCGGTCAGCCCCAGCCCCGTCGCCTCGTCCCGCGCCCGCTCCACGACCTCCGCCCCGCTGAACTCCCGCCCGGCGACGATCAGCGCCGCCCCCTCGGGGTCCACCGCGGAGAACGGCACGAACCGGTCCCCCTGCCCCGGCACCTCCACCGCGTAATCCGCGAACCCGGCCGGCGCCTGCGGGAAACGCCCGCCCAGCGGCCGTAGCGCCAGGGCGATCCGCTCCCCGCCGCAGCTCCGTGCCGCCTCCAGCGTGCCGGGACCGCTCACCACGACGTCGGCCGCGGCCACATCCGCGCCGCCCACATCCGCGACGGCCCCCACGGACGAACAGGCCAGCAGCCACACCGCCGTCTGCCAGTGCGCCGGCAGCAGCAGCGCCACCCGGTCCCCGGGCCCGGCGCCCAGATCTCCCTGGAGGAGATTCGCGGTCTTGGCCACCCAATTGGCGAAGGTGGCCACGGACAATTCGACGCGTTCCCCGGTGGCATCGTCGTAGAAGGTCACCAGGGGACGCCCGGGGTCCGCGGCAAGCGCGGAACGCAGCAGGTCGGCAGGGGTGCGATCGGTGGCATTCACCCGCGTTAGCGTACGCGCCCACCACCCCCCGCACCCCCGCGCCCACCACCGTTTCGGCCGAGCATCGCTCGACGCCCCGTCAAGTCCCCGATGGACAGATATGTATGACTATGTCCAACATCAGGGGCATGCGTGGATTCCTTGCTTCCTCGATCGGTGTAACTTGCGCGGCCGCTCTCGTCCTTCCGCTGGCCCCATCCGCCGCCGCGGCGCCCATGAGCCCAGCGCCGACGGCGGAAGCGGTCACCGCACCCGGCGAGAGATCGACCCCCGGCCACACCGAGTCCCTCCCCCTGACGACGCTCCCCAGCACGAGAGCGACCCCCACCGCCCCCGAACAGGGCCTGCCCCCCCGGGACGTACGCCGCTTCTCCCTCGTCGGCGTCATCTGGGACGACCCCGACACCGAACTGCACGGCCGCGTCGAGGTCCGCACCCGGGCCACGGCCACCGGCACCTGGTCCGGCTGGCAGGACCTGGAGACCCACAACGCCGAACACGCCGCCGACCCGGACACCGCCGAACGCACCTCGGGCCGGGTACGCGGCTCCACCGCCCCCCTGTGGGTCGGCGACTCGGACGGCGTGGAGGTACGCGTCAGAGCGGACCAGGCCGAAGACCCGTACACCAACCCCCTCCCGGCGGGACTGCGCCTGGAACTGGTCGACCCGGGCCGGCAGGAGCCCCGGCGCCCGGCCACCCGGGCCGCCGCCCCCGAGGACACCCCCGCCACCACCCTGACCGCGGAGGCGGCGGCGGCCTCCGCCGCCAACGCCGAACTGGCCCCGCTGGGCGCCCTGGAGATCCCGGAGCTCACCCCCGAACGGACCCGCGAGGAACTGCTCACCCTGCGCGGCGCCGACCTGACGGAGGAGCAGAAGGCGAAGCCGTACATCGGCCCCCGCCCCGGCATCGTCACCCGCCGCGGCTGGGGCGCGAACGAGAGCTGGCGGGAGAAGAAGTTCGTCTACACGAAGAAGGTGAAGGCGGCCTTCGTGCACCACACGGCGTCCGGCAACGGGTACAAGTGCTCGCAGGCGCCCTCCGTCATCCGCGGTATCTACCGCTACCACGTGCAGAGCATGGGCTGGCGGGACATCGGCTACAACTTCGTCGTCGACAAGTGCGGAAACATCTACGAGGGCCGGGCCGGTGGCGTGGCCAAGCCCGTCCTCGGCGCCCACACCCTCGGTTTCAACACGCACAGCATGGGGATCGCCCTCCTCGGCAGCCACGGCAGCAGCAAGCCGTCCGGTGCCGCCGTGAAGGCCGTGGCACGGCTCACCGCCTGGAAACTCGGTCTCTACGGCGCCAATCCGCGCGGAAAGACATACCTGAAGTCCGGAGGTGGCAATCTCTACGCAAAAGGTAGGAACGTACGACTGAACGTGATCTCCGGCCACCGTGACGGCTTCGCCACGGAGTGCCCGGGCTGGCAGATGTACCGCAAGCTCGGCACGGCCCGCGCGACGGCGGCCGAACTCCAGGGCCGCTGACCGGGCGCCGCCGCCGGAGGAACACATTCACCGCCATCGGGGGGAAGGCGGATCCATGACGAACGCCGCACTGCCGTCGAGGGCACCGCACACGGTCCGTACGCAACGGTCTGCATACACTGACCGGCCGAAAGACAGTTCGGCCGGTCCCGGCAGGAAGCGGAGACAACAGGTGACAGAAGCGATCCTCCTGGTCGGCGGCAAGGGCACACGGCTGCGTCCGCTCACCGTGCACACGCCCAAGCCCATGGTCCGGGCGGCCGGGGTCCCCTTCCTCACCCACCAGCTCGCGAGAGCGAGAGCGGCGGGCGTCGACCACATCGTCCTGGCCACGTCCTATCTGGCCGAGGTCTTCGAGCCGTACTTCGGCGACGGCGCCTCGCTGGGCCTGCACATCGAGTACGTCACCGAGGAGGAGCCGCTCGGCACGGGCGGCGCCATCCGCAACGTCGCCTCCCGGCTGCACTCCGCTCCCGACGACCCGGTCCTGATCTTCAACGGCGACATCCTGACGGGCCTGGACATCAGGGCGCTGGTGAACACCCACCGGCGCACGGGGGCGGACGTCTCCCTGCACCTGACGCAGGTGACCGACCCGCGGGCGTACGGCCTGGTCCCCACGGACGAGACGGGCCGGGTGACGGCGTTCCTGGAGAAGCCGCAGACCCCCGAGGAGATCGTCACCGACCAGATCAACGCGGGCGCCTACGTCTTCCGCCGCTCGGTCATCGACACGATCCCCACGGGCCGGCCGGTCTCCGTGGAACGCGAGACCTTCCCCGGCCTGCTCTCCGCGGGAGCGCACCTCCAGGGCATGGTCGACTCGACGTACTGGCTGGACCTGGGCACCCCGGCGGCCTTCGTACGGGGCTCCGCGGACCTGGTGCTGGGCCGGGCCCCGTCCCCCGCGGTCCCCGGCCGCTGCGGCGACCGTCTCGTCCTGCCCACGGCCCGGGTCGCCCCGGACGCCAAACTTGCGGGCGGCACGGTGGTGGGCGAGGGGGCCTTCGTGGCGGAGGGCGCCCGCGTCTTCGGCAGCACGATCCTGCCCGGCGCGGTCATCGAACCCGGCGCGGTCATCACGGACTCCCTGATCGGCACGCGTGCCCGAGTGGGCGAACGCTCCATCCTCACCGGCACGGTCATCGGCGACGGCGCCGTCATCGGCCCCGACAACGAACTGACCGACGGCGCCCGAGTCTGGTGCGACGCCCAAATCCCCCCAGGATCCCTGCGCTTCTCCCCGGACCAGTAATCCGGCCGGCACCTCCAGCCCGTCCGGCGTTTGAGGACGAGGCCCCTTCAGGGCCGACAGCGGGGTCTGGGGGCGCAGCCCCCAGGGAGGGACGGGTAGGGGCGGCGGGGGCGAGGAAACCCCCCGCCCGCACCCACGTCACAACCGCCCGATATCCCCCACAGGCATCCGCGGCGCCCGCCGCCCCGGCACCCTCCCACTCAGCAGAATCAACCGCGCCGCCCGATGCCGCTGCCCCGCATACGGCTCCAGCAGCGACAGCATCACCGCGTCATCCGCGTCCCGATCCCCCGCGAGCGCGAACCCCACGATCCCCGGCAGATGCAGATCCCCCACGGTCACCGCATCCGCCGCCCCATGACTGCGCTGCACCACTTCCGCAGAGGTCCAGGGCCCCACCCCCGGCACCACCTCCAGCCGCGCCCGCGCATCCTCCGGCGCCATCCCCACCGCCTGCTCCATCCGCGCAGCCACCCGCACGCACCGCAGAATCGTCGACGCCCGCTTGTTGTCCACCCCCGCCCGATGCCACTCCCAGGACGGAATCAACGCCCACGTCCGCGCATCCGGCATCACACACATCCGCCCCGGCACGGGCCCGGGCGCCGGCTCCCCGAACTTCCGCACCAGCAACCGCCACGCCCGATACGCCTCATCGGTCGTGACCTTCTGCTCGAGAATCGACGGAATCAACGACTCCAGCACCAGCCCGGTCCGCGTCAGCCGCAGCCCCGGCCGCCGATGCCGGGCCAACGCCACCACCCGGTGCCGGGGCACGAACGCCTCGGGATCATCCGCGGCACCCAGCAATTCCGGCACCCGCTCCAGCAGCCACTCGGCCCCGGGCCCCCACGCCTCCGCCCGGACCCCCGCCCCCTGCGCGGCCACCCGCAAGGTCCCGGGCCCGAGGGGCGTACGACTGGCCCGCCACACGGACCCGTCGGGCATCGCCCGAAACGTGGGATCCCCGGGCCCGCGCCGCAACGGCCCGAGCACCAGACCCAGATCGAGCGGCCCCGGAGGCACATACGTCCGCACCCGCCCCGCCACCGCGGCCTGCCGCGGCAGACCGGCGGGCACACCGGCCTGCCCCCCGCGCACGGTCGTACGCGTGGGCCGAGGAGCGAAACGTCCAGCCACGATCGGTGTCCTAGGGAGAGGAGGGGAACCCTACGAGGGTAGGCCGAAGCCGCCGTACGTCAGCGCACCTCGATGAAAGTCCCGGCGTCCCGCCCGGCACGCGGCCGGGGCTCCTCCGCGGGATGCCCCACGGCCACGGCCCCCATGGGATCCCACTCCTGCGGCAGCCCCAGCACGTCCCGCACGACCTCGCGGCAGAACATCGTCGACGACACCCACGCCGACCCGAGCCGCTCCCCGGCCAGCGCCACGAGGAAGTTCTGCACCCCGGCCCCGGCGGCCACCACGAACATCTCCCGCTCGGCGGCGTCCCGCCGCGGATCACCGTAGGTGTGCGATCCGTCCATGACGAGACACGGCACCACCAGGTAGGGCGCGTTGCGCAGCACGTCCCCCCGCCGCACCCGCTTGGCGATGGACTCCTCGCTCTTGCCGTCCCGCCGCAGATCCGCGATCCAGGCGTCCCGCATCGCGTCGAGCAGCCGCACCCTGGACTCCGCCGACTCCAGCAGCACGAACCGCCACGGCGTCGTGTGATGCGGCGCCGGCGCCGTCACGGCCGCGGCGACCGCCCGGCGCACCGCCCCGGGGTCGACGGGTTCGTCGGTGAAGGCCCGGACCGTACGGCGCTGGGTGACCGCGAGCCGCACCGCCTCGGAGGTCCCCAGCCGGAACATGTCGTCGCGCCCGCCGCGCACCATGGCGCGCGCCCCCTCGCCGTCGTCCCCCGACAGCACGTGCGGCAGCCCGCGCACCACGGCCACGGGCAGTCCGGCGGCCTTGCCCTTCACCAGGTCACCGGCGGCGGCCAGTTCGTCCGCGGTCGCGACGACGGTCGCGGCGAGCGGATTGCCGTACGCGTCCGTGCCGCCGCGCAGGTCGTCGAGCACCCGCACCCCGGCGGCGCCGATCGCCACGTCCGTGAGCCCCGAACGCCAGGGGCGCCCGAAGGTGTCGGTGACGATCACCCCGACGTCGACGCCGAGGGCGTCCCGCAGTCCGTCCCGGATCGCGCGCGCGGACGCGTCCGGGTCCTCGGGCAGCAACAGCACTGTCCCGGCCGGGGTGTTGGAGGCGTCGACCCCGGCCGCGGCCATGACCAGGCCCTGCCGGTTCTCGACGATCCGCAGCGGGCCGCGGCGCGCCACGACCCGTACGGTCTCGGCGTCGATCGCGGCCTCCCGGTCGGCCGCGCGCACGACCCGGCCCTCCGCCTTGGACACGATCTTGGAGGTGACGAGCAGCACATCTCCGTCGGCCAGCGCGGGCTCCGCCGCCGCGATCAGCTTGGCGAGATCCTCGCCCGCCGCGACCTCGGGGAGTCCGGGCACGGCCCAGACCCGGTAGGAGACCTCGCTCACACCCCCCGCACCTCCTCGGCCAGCGCCAGCGCCGCACGCGCCATCCGCGCGCTCGCGTCGAGGTCGGTCATCATCAGCGGTACGGCCCGGCAGCGGATGCCGGCCGACTCGATCCGCTCCACCGAAGCGGCGTCCACGGTGTCGACGAGCCAGCCGTCGAGCAGCCCCGAGCCGTAGTGCTCGGCGACCGCAGCGGCCGTCGACTCCACGCCGACCGCCGCGAGCACCTTGTCCGCCATCCCGCGCACGGGCGCGTCCCCGACGATGGGGGACAGGCCCACCACCGGCACCCCGGCGTCGGCGATGGCCTCCCGGATGCCGGGCACGGCGAGGATCGTGCCGATGGAGACGACCGGGTTCGACGGCGGGAACAGGACGACGTCCGCCTCGGCGATGGCCTCCAGGACGCCCGGGGCGGGCTTCGCCTGCTCGGCGCCGACCGGCACGACGGCCTCGGCGGCGACGGAGGCCCGCAGCCGTACCCAGTACTCCTGGAAGTGGACCACCTTGCGCGCGCCGTCCAGCTCGACGGCGACATGGGTCTCCACGCGGTCGTCGGTCATCGGGACGAGCCGGACGCCGGGCTGCCACCGGTCGCACAGCGCCTCGGTGACCGCGCTCAGCGGATAGCCGGCGCCGATCATCTGGGTCCGCACGATGTGCGTGGCGAAGTCCCGGTCACCGAGTCCGAACCACTCGGGCCCCACACCGTAGGCCGCGAGCTCCTCCTTGAGGTGGAAGGTCTCGTCGGCCCGCCCCCAGCCCTGCTCCTCGTTGATGCCGCCGCCGAGGGTGTACATCACCGTGTCGAGGTCCGGGCAGACCTTCAGCCCGAAGAGGTGGATGTCGTCGCCGGTGTTGCCGATCACGGTGATGTCCGCGTCCGGCGCGGCCTGCTTCAGACCGCGCAGGAACCGGGCACCGCCGATGCCGCCTGCCAGAACCACAATGCGCATGGAGCAAGCATGGCAGGCGGGTCCGACAACGCGTCAGGCGGTAACGACCTCGCAGGCCGGGGCGGGGTGCATCGGCATCTCCGTCAGTCCCGGGTAGTAGACGTGCAGGCTCACCGCCGGCTCCAGCGCGTCGTTGACCACCTCGTGCGCGTAGCCCGGCGCGAACACCCGCTGCGCACCGGGCGCCAACGCGCGCGTGCCGCGTTCGGTGCGCTCGGTCAGCGTGCCCGCCAGGACGGTCAGGACGCCGGAGGAGGGGCCGTGGTCGTGCAGTCCGCTGCCCTGTCCGGGCACCCAGGACAGCAGCCAGACCTCGTAGCCGGGGCCGGTGCGCAGCCGGTGGTACCAGCGGGAGGTGGCGTCGTAGCGGACGAGGTGCTCCCACTGGGAGCGGTCGGCGGCGATGGAGCGGGCCAGGCCGACGAACTCGGAGACGGTGGCCGGGTGCTCGCGCGGAGCCTGGAGGAGGTGCGGGACTTCGAGGATGTCGCCGGCGATCTGGAGGTCGCTGTCGCTGTTCATGGGTGGGGTGGTTCCTCAGTGAAAGAAGGTCAGAGGGGAACAAGGAACCGAGTCGCTGGGGACGGGACCCGGCCTGCAGCTGGAGCGGGAACGGCTCAACAGCTGGGACAGCAACAACAGCCGCGGCGAGCGTGGACAGCACCGAGGGACCCGGCGGTGCGGGTCGAGGTGAGTGCCAAGTTCGCGAGCATGCCCACAAGGACAGCGGTTCACACCTTCACTGTCAACCCGACCCCCGGTATGTGGGACGTGGTTCACCTCATCCGGTTCATCTGGCTGACGAAAGGTTTGTGCACGCGGCACCCGGGACACATGGCGCTCTACCGGGCGCACAAGCCTCGTTGCCGTCCCGTGATCCGACTGTGATCCGGTTCGCTTCGGCGCGCGCGTCGGAACGAGATCGAACTCCTGGGCGTCCTTGTCCGTACTAGCCCTGTACGGGCCGGAGGCCCTCGTGGGTCCTCTCCGCGTGTCAAGGTTTATGCCGATTTGAACACTTTCCGCTAGGCCTTGGTTCCGCAGAGTGAATAAGGGGCCCAATAGCAGATCTCGGCTTGACTCGCCCGGAGCAGCACACTTGTAATTTCACTCGTGTCGTTCAGCCGGAATCGGTAACGGCTACATCACGGGGACGCGAAAGACGGACGAGGGGCGCACATGACCGAGACGGTGCAGCAACTGCTGGTCGACGACGCGGACGAGGAACTCGGCTGGCAGGAGCGCGCACTGTGCGCCCAGACCGACCCCGAGTCCTTCTTTCCCGAGAAGGGCGGCTCCACCCGCGAGGCCAAGAAGGTCTGCCTGGCCTGTGAGGTCCGCTCCGAGTGCCTCGAGTACGCCCTCGCCAACGACGAGCGCTTCGGCATCTGGGGCGGTCTGTCCGAGCGTGAGCGCCGCCGCCTGAAGAAGGCCGCCGTCTGACCGGACGGCACCGCCGCACGCGATCAGCGGCCCGTCGCACGTGGGTTGTCCACAGGCGGCGGGCCGTCCGCATGCCCAGCCGATAGTGTGGGCGCTCGTCCGAGACGCCCCGCTGTCCCCCAGGGGCACAGGCGTCCACCGCAGTCCACCGAACCGGGGCCCGTACCTCGATGTCCGTGCACAGCCACTCGGCAGCCCAGCAAGACCCGGCTGCCTCGCCAGAGTTCCCGCGTCACGTGGTGACCGCGGTCCTCGTCTCCCACGACGGTGCCCGCTGGCTGCCCGACGCGCTCGCCGGGCTGCTCGGCCAGGAGCGCCCGGTCCAGTCCGTTGTGGCCGCCGACACCGGCAGCGCCGACGACTCCGCCCAGCTGGTCACCGAGGCCCTCGGCGCCGACCGTGTCCTGCACCTCGCCCGGCGCACCGGCTTCGGCCAGGCCGTCGAGGAGGCCGCCCGCACCGCGCCGGTCCTCACCCCCGACGAGCTGCCGTACCTGAAGCGGCCGAGCGGCTGGGACCCGGTCACGCGCAGCTGGCGCGACGACGCCTACGACATGCCGGAGCTCCCGCACGGCGAGCCCGTCCAGTGGCTGTGGCTGCTGCACGACGACTGCGCCCCCGAACCCGACGCCCTGGCCCAGCTGCTGCGGGTGGTCGACAACGAGCTGGAGCTCGGCCGCGACGACGTCGCCGTCGTCGGCCCCAAGCTGCGCGGCTGGTACGACAGACGGCAGCTGCTGGAGGTCGGCGTCTCCATCGCCCACTCCGGCCGCCGCTGGACCGGCCTGGACCGCCGTGAGCAGGACCAGGGCCAGCACGACCACGTCCGGTCCGTGCTCTCCGTGTCCACCGCCGGCATGCTGATCCGCCGCGATGTCTTCGAACGGCTCGGCGGCTTCGACCGGCGCCTGCCCCTGATGCGGGACGACGTCGACCTGTGCTGGCGCGCCCAGTCGGCCGGCCACCGCGTCCTCATCGCCCCCGAGGCCGTCGTACGCCATGCCGAGGCCGCCTCCCGCGAGCGCCGCACCGTCGACTGCGCGGGCCGCACCACGGCCTCCCCGCACAAGGTCGACAAGGCCGGCGCCGTCTACACCCTGCTCGTCAACAGCCGCTCGGCCGTGCTGCCCTGGGTGCTGCTGCGCGTGATCCTCGGCACCCTGCTGCGGACCGTCGCCTATCTCGTCGGCAAGGTGCCCGGACAGGCCCTGGACGAGATCCGCGGGCTGCTGGGCGTGCTGCTGCGACCCGAGCGGATCATCGCCGGACGGCGCGTCCGGGGCCGCCCGGTCGTCGACAAGGACGAGCTGCGGCCGCTGTTCCCGCCGCCCGGCGCGACCGTGCGGGCCACCGTGGAGCAGGCCGCGGGCAGTCTCCTCGGCAGCTCCGACGCCGAGGCCACCGCCGGTGCCGGACGGCACGGCGGCGGCATCGAGTCCGGACCCGGCGGCGACGACGCGGAGTTCCTGGAGATCGAGCAGTTCGCCCGCCTCAAGCGCATCGCCCGCAAGCCCGGCCCGGTGCTCTTCCTGGTGCTGCTGCTCGTCTCGCTCGCCGCCTGCCGCGAGCTGCTCGGCGCCGGCGCCCTCGCGGGCGGCGCCCTGCTGCCCGCCCCGGCCGACGCCGCGGAGCTGTGGGCGCACTACCTGGACTCCTGGCACCCGGTCGGGACCGGCGGCACCGCGTCCGCGCCCCCGTACCTCGCGCTCGTGGCGATGCTCGCCTCGGTGCTGTTCGGCTCGGCCGAACTCGCGGTGACCGTCCTGCTCGTCTGCTCGGTGCCGCTGGCCGGGCTCACCGCCTACTTCGCCTCCCGCCCGCTCGTTCCCTCGCGCCTGCTGCGCGCGTGGGCGGCCGTCGCCTACGCCTTCCTGCCCGCCGCGACCGGCGCCCTCGCCGGAGGCCGCATCGGCACCGCCGTCCTGGCCGTCCTGCTGCCGCTCGCCGCACGCGCGGGCGTCACCGCCGCCGGCCTCGCGAACAGCTCCGGCGCGCGCGGCAGTTGGCGCGCCACCTGGGCGTACGCCCTGCTGCTGACCGTCACCACGGCCTTCACGCCGATCGTGTGGCCGATCGCGCTGCTGCTGGGCGTGGCCCTGCTCGCCGTGCGCCGCACCGACATCACCGCCTACGGCCTGCGCTTTTTGGCGCAGCTCGGCACCCCGCTGCTGGTCCTCGCGCCCTGGTCGCTGACCCTGCTCCCGTTCGGCTTCTTCGACGAGGCCGGCCTGGAGTACGGCTCCTCGGCCGCCGGCGCCCTGGACCTGCTCGGCGCCAGCCCCGGCGGCCCCGGCACGGTCAGCGGGCTGATGCTGATCGGCGTCGTGCTGGCCGCGCTGGCCGCCCTGCTGCGCTCGGAACGCCAGTTTGGCATCTGGACGGCCTGGGCGGTCGCCCTGACGGGCCTCGTCCTCGCCGTCCTGTCCAACGGCTCCACCTGGGCCGGCCCCGCCACCCTCGTCTACGGCATCGCGCTGCTGGCCGCCGCCCTGCTCGGCGCCGACGGGGCACGCGCACGCGTGGCCGAGCAGAGCTTCGGCTGGCGCCAGCCCGTCGCCGCGCTGATCGCCCTCGCCGCCGCCGTGGGCCCGCTGCTGGTCGCCGCCGGCTGGATGATCGACGGCGCCGACGGGCCGGTGGAGCGGCGCGACCCGGTGCAGGTGCCCGCGTTCGTCGCCGAGGAGAGCGGCAACCGCGACCAGACCCGCACCCTCGTCCTCGACAGCGACTCCGCGGCCCACGTGAGCTACACCCTGGTCCGCGGCTCCGGCGCCCGCCTCGGCGACGGCGAACTCGCCGCGGCCGACGGCGAGAACGAGGGCCTCGACAAGATCGTCGCCAACCTCGTCGCCGGGTCCGGCGCCGACCAGTCCGACCAGCTCGGCAAGTTCGCCGTGGCCTACGTCCTCGTCCACAAGGGCGCGCCCCGCGACGTCACGCGCGTGCTGGACGCGACGCCCGGTCTGAGCCGGCTCAGCCAGCAGCACGGCAGCGCGCTGTGGCGGGTCGACCAGGAGGTCGCCCGCGCGACGATCGTCACCGGGTCCGGCGAGCCGCAGCCCGTGGCCGCGGGCCCCGTCGAGATCCACACCACCGTGCCCGAGGGCGCCGACGGCCGTACCCTGCGGCTGGCCGACACCGCCGACGAGGGCTGGACGGCCACCCTGGACGGCACGCCACTGACGCCCACCACGGTCGACGGCTGGGCGCAGGGCTTCGAACTCCCCGCCTCCGGCGGCAGGCTGGACGTCACCTTCGAGGACCCGGTCGGCCACACCGCCTGGCTGTGGGTCCAGGGCGCCCTCGCCGTCGTCCTCGTCGTCCTCGCCCTGCCCGGCCGCCGCCGCGACGTCGACGACGACCTCCCCGAGGAGCCGGCGATCCCCGCCCAGGCCGTGTCCGGCGAGGGCCGCCGCGCCCGCCGCCTGCGCGCCCAGGCGGAGGCCGAGGAGCAGGGCCGCCCCGACGACTTCCCGTCTCCCCCGCAGGAGGCGCCCCCCGTCCCGGTCCCGCAGCAGCAGCCCTACGGCGCGTACGACACCCCGCACTACGCGGGCGCCCCCGAGTACGGCGGCTACGGCGAGCAGTACCAGAACGGCCAGGCGTACCCGGCGAACGGCTACGACCAGGGCTACCAGGCGGATCCGTACCAGGCCGGCCAGTACGACCCGTACGCCCACGGCGGACAGCACCAGCAGGGCACGTACGACCAGGGCCAGTACGACCAGACGTACCAGCAGGGTTACGACCCCGGCTACGACCCGCAGCAGCCGCAGCAGCCGCAGCACGGAGCCGAGCGTCCCGACGGGAGCCAGCAGTGAACCGCACCACCCTCTCCCTGCTCGCCGGTGTGACCGCGCTCGCCGCCGTCACCGGATACGCCACCCTGAGCGCCCCCGAGGCATCCGGCAGGGACAGCGCCGAGGCGGCGGCCGTGCTGCCCGTGGAGCGCACGAGCCTGCTCTGCCCGTCGCCGAGCACCTCCGACCTCGCGGAGACGGCGTACACCTCCTTCACGCCCGTCACGAAGGGCACCGGCAGCGGCGGCAAGGCCGAACTCTCCGCCGCGGCCGGGCAGTCGGCGGAGGAACAGGAGAAGAGCGACAAGAAGGCGGACGGCAAGCCGGTCCTGGAGGCCGAGGAGCCTGGCAAGCCGGTCGCCTCGGACGCCTCCGGCGCCGACTCGCCCGCGCTGATCGGCACCGCCGACGGGAAGTCCGCCCCCGGCTGGACGGTCCAGCAGACCACGGAGGTCACCGCCGGCACCGGACGCGGCCTGCAGGGCGTCAACTGCACCGCCCCGGACACGGAGTTCTGGTTCCCGGGCGCCAGTACGGCGACGGACCGCACGGACTATGTGCACCTGACCAACCCGGACGACTCCGCGGCCGTCGTCGACATCGAGCTGTACGGCAAGGACGGGCCCCTGGAGACCACCGTCCCGGACGGCATCACGGTCGCGCCGCACTCCACCGAGCCGGTCCTGCTGTCCACGCTCGTCGACGAGAAGCAGACCAACCTGACCGCGCACGTCAGCGTCCGCAGCGGCCGCGTCGGCGCCGCGGTGCAGGCCCTGGACGACAAGCTCGGCGGCGACTGGCTGGCCGCCTCCGCGGACCCCACGGGCAGCCTGGTGCTGCCCGGCATCCCCAAGGACGCCACCGCGGTACGCCTGGTCGCCTTCACCCCCGGCGGCTCCGATGCCGACCTGAAGGTCCAGCTCGCCTCCCCGTCCGGCCTGATCACCCCGGCCGGGAACGAGACGCTGCATGTGAAGTCGCGCATGACGTCCGCGATCGACCTCGGCGACATCACGCGCGGCGAGGCGGGCTCGGTGGTCCTGACCCCCACGGACCGCTCGGTGCCGGTGGTGGCCGCGCTCCGGGTGGTCCGGGGCAAGGGCGCCGACCAGGAGACGGCGTTCATCCCGGCCACCAGGCCGGTGGGCACGCGCGCGACGGCCGCGGCGAACACCGCGAAGGGCACGACCCTGTCCCTGACCGCCCCGACCGCCACGGCGAAGGTCGAGGTCACGGCATCGGCGGGCACCGAGGGCGGCACGGAGGCCTCCCGGACGTACACGATCAAGAAGGGCACGACCCAGGACGTCGACCTCCCGGCGCCGGACGGCCTGAAGGGCACGTACGCGCTCACGGTCGAGACGGTCTCGGGCGGCCCGGTCCACGGCTCCCGGACGCTGTCCTCGCCCCAGGGGAGCGTCCCGGCCTTCACGGTCCAGACCCTGCCGGACGACCGCGGGACGGTGAAGGTCCCGGAGGCGGAGCAGGACCTGTCGGTGCTCCAGGAGTAGTCCAGGAGCAGGCGGGCTCAGTCCTCCCCGTACCGCGGATCCACCGTCTCGGGAGTGAGCCCCAGCAGGTCCGCCACCTGCTCGACGACGACCTCGTGCACCAGCGCGGCCCGCTCGTCGCGTCCCTTGGTGCGGATCTCCACGGGCCGCCGGTAGATGACCACCCGCGCCGGCCGCCCCTCCCGCGCCGCGATGGACCCGCCCAGCGGCACGGCCTCGTCGTTCCAGCCCTGGCCCGCGCCGTTCAGGGGCGGCACCTCCAGGACCAGGAAGTCGATGTCGGCCAGCTGCGGCCACCGCCGCTCCAGGCGCTCCACGGAGTCCTGCACCAAGTCGGCGAACGCCTCGGCACGGCTCGCCGCCAGCGGCACCTGCGGTGGCGCGATCGGCCCTCGCATGCCCCGGCCGTGGCGATCGCGACGGCGGGGCCCGGGGCCGGCGGCACGGGGTGGTACGGGGTTGTCCATCACTGGTGAAGCGTAGTCCTCGCGGCGACCGGGCGCCCGGCTCCACACGGCATCGGAGCCGCCGTCCACCGGCTCCGCACCCCCTGTCGCCGGATGACCGTTCCGGCCAAGGTTGGGCTCGATTCCGTATCTCTCGAAGACCGGCACTGTCGAGGCAATTGACGGGGTTTGTACCGGGTGTTGACCGGATCCCCTCCTGTCACATCGGCTGGAAACCGGCGTCGTCGCAGGTCAGTGAGGTGGGACAGAAGGGATGTGTGGGGCGTTTCACACCACGACACGGTGGAGTGACCTGAGGGAGAGTCGTCGCGGCCCGCTCAAGAGTGCGGTACCGTCCAACGTCGTGAGCCCTGTACGTCGCTGTTCGCGCACCGCTTGCGGCCGTCCCGCCGTCGCGACGCTGACGTACGTCTACGCCGACTCGACCGCGGTCCTCGGCCCGCTCGCGACCTACGCCGAACCCCACTGCTACGACCTGTGCGCCGAGCACTCCGAGCGCCTGACCGCCCCGCGCGGGTGGGAGGTCGTACGGCTCCTCGACGCCTCCGCCCCGGCCCGCCCCAGCGGCGACGACCTGGAAGCGCTCGCCAACGCCGTGCGCGAGGCGGCCCGCCCGCAGCAGCGCACCGCGCAGGCCGGGGGCGGCGGAGCCCGCTCGGCGGACCCGATGGAGGTCGCGCGCCGCGGCCACCTCAGGGTGCTGCGCTCCCCGGACAACTGACGCCACGTCACCCGGATCACGGCTGAGGGCCCGCTCGGGGATCGCACAGCGCGGTGTCCGTCCGTACGGGTAGTTTGTGCAGACCGACGGGACTTTCAGGAAGGTTGGCCGTGGCTGCTGATCTGTCACAGCTGGTGAAGGCGTACGACGTGCGCGGAGTCGTACCCGACCAGTGGGACGAGCCGCTCGCCGAGCTGTTCGGCGCGGCCTTCGCCCGGGTGACCGGCGCGAGCGCGATCGTGACCGGGCACGACATGCGCCCCTCGTCGCCCGGCCTCGCGGCGGCCTTCGCGCGCGGGGCTGCCGCACAGGGCGTCGACGTCACCGAGATCGGCCTGTGCTCGACGGACCAGCTGTACTACGCCTCCGGCGCGCTGGACCTCCCGGGCGCGATGTTCACGGCCTCGCACAACCCGGCCCAGTACAACGGCATCAAGATGTGCCGGGCCGGCGCGGCCCCCGTAGGCCAGGACACCGGCCTGACGGAGATCCGCGAACTGGTCGAGAAGTGGAGCGACTCGGGCGCCCCCAAGCCGGCGCGGACGACGGGAACGGTCACCCGCCGGGAGACGTTGGAGGATTACGCGGCCCACCTCCGCTCGCTCGTCGACCTGACCTCCATCCGCCCCCTGAAGGTCGTGGTCGACGCGGGCAACGGCATGGGCGGCCACACCGTGCCGACCGTCTTCGCGGGCCTGCCGCTGGACCTCGTGCCGATGTACTTCGAACTGGACGGCACCTTCCCCCACCACGAGGCCAACCCCCTCGACCCGGCGAACCTCGTCGACCTCCAGCGGCGCGTCCGCGAGGAGTCCGCCGATCTCGGCATCGCCTTCGACGGCGACGCCGACCGCTGCTTCGTCGTCGACGCCCAGGGCGACCCGGTCTCCCCCTCCGCCATCACGGCCCTGGTCGCCTCGCGCGAACTGGCCCGCCACGGCGGCAAGGGCACGGTCATCCACAACCTGATCACCTCCTGGTCGGTCCCCGAGGTGGTGCGGGAGAACGGCGGCACCCCGGTCCGCACGCGCGTGGGCCACTCCTTCATCAAGGCCGAGATGGCGAAGTCCGGCGCGATCTTCGGCGGCGAGCACTCCGCGCACTACTACTTCGCCGACTTCTGGAACGCGGACACGGGCATGCTGGCCGCGCTCCACGTCCTGGCGGCACTGGGCGGCCAGGACGGCCCGCTGTCGGCACTGGTCGCCCAGTACGACCGCTACGCGGGCTCGGGCGAGATCAACTCCACGGTCGCCGACCAGGGCGACCGCCTCCGGGCGGTCCGCGAGGCTTACGGCAGCCGCGACGATGTCACCCTGGACGACCTCGACGGCCTCACGGTCTCCGCCGCCGACTGGTGGTTCAACGTCCGCCCCTCCAACACCGAACCGCTGCTGCGGCTGAACGCCGAGGCACGGGACGCGGAGACGATGGCGAAGGTGCGGGACGAGGTCCTGGGAATCATCCGGGGCTGACGCGGGGCTCCCCGCGCGGGCGGTCCGATGCAACGCCAACCCCCTCCGCCCCCCAAGCCACCCGCCCCGGCGGTAACCTGACCAGGCACATCCGCGACACCCACCCGCCCCCGAAGGGACCCCCATGCCGCTCGAAGCCGGTCTCCTGGAGATCCTCGCCTGCCCGGCCTGCCACGCCCCCCTCAAGGAGCAGGACGCGGAGCTGATCTGCACAGGTCAGGACTGCGGCCTGGCGTACCCCGTCCGCGACGGCATCCCGGTCCTCCTCGTCGACGAGGCCCGACGCCCCGCGTAAACCCCGCCACGGAGGCTGCCGACCGTGCTCGACGAATCACTGCTCGACACCCCTGAGGCCCTCTCGGAGGCCGACCGCCGCGGCCTGCTGCGCGGAGCCGCCGAAGCCGGCGCCCGCGTCCGTACGGCCGCCCGGAACGCCGCCGAGGCCGGCGTGGCGGACCTCAAACCCGACGGCCGCCCCCGCGCGGTCCTCATCGCGGGCCCCGGCGCCGCCGCCGTCTGCGTCGCCGACCTGCTCGGCACGCTCGCCGGCGCGGTCAGCCCCGTCATCCGGCTGGCCCCCACCGGCGTGGCCCCGGCCGCCGGAGCCCTGCGCTGGGAGCTGCCCGGCTGGACCGGCTCCGTGGACCTGCTCCTGATCGCCACCCCGGACGGCACCGAGCCGGGCCTGTCCCTGCTGGCGGAGCAGGCCTACCGCCGCGGCTGCACCGTCGTGGCCGTGGCCCCGGCCGACACCCCCCTCGCCGAGGCCCTCGAGGCCTCCCACGGTCTGTTCGTGCCGATGGCGACCGCCCCCTACGAAGAGGGCGACACCCCCCTCTCCGCCGCCTCGGCCCCCGGCGTGCTCTGGGCGCTGCTCACCCCGCTGCTCGTGCTCCTGGACCGCATCGGCCTGCTGGCCGCCCCGGCCGACGCCCTGGAGAAGGTCGCCGACCGCCTCGACACGATCGCCGAGCGCTGCGGACCCGCCGTCGCGACGTACAGCAACCCCGCCAAGACCCTGGCCACGGAGCTAGCCGACGCGCTCCCGGTGATCTGGACCGAGGGCACCTCGGCCGGACCGGCGGGCCGCCGCTTCGCCGCCGCCCTCGCCGAACTCGCCGGCCGCCCCGGAGTCGTCTCCGAGCTGCCCGAAGCGCTCGCCGCGCACAGCGCCCTGCTCGCCGGCCGGATGGCCGCCGCCGCAGACCCGGACGACTTCTTCCGCGACCGGGTGGAGGAGGCCCCCGCGCTGCACGCGCGCGTGGTGCTGCTGCGGGACCGTCCCAGTGGCGGCCTCAGCGCCGCGTCCGCCGCCCGTGAGCTGGCCCTCAGCCACGACACGCCGATCAGCGAACTGGAACCGGAGGCCGGCGGTGAGCTGGAGACCCTCGCGGAGTTGATCGCCCTCACGGATTTCACCGCCGTTTACCTGTCGCTCGCTTCGGGCGTCTGATCTGGCCAGGACGCCCTGACCGTCGTACGCGGAGGAAACCCGCGTCGTACGCAGAGAGAACCGCATGGACCGCCTCGACAACACCGTCCGCCCCTACGCCTGGGGTTCCACCACCGCGATCCCGCAGTTGCTCGGGGCCGAACCCACCGGCGAACCGCAGGCGGAGATGTGGATGGGCGCCCACCCGGGCGCTCCCTCGCGCACCGGCCGGGGCACGCTCGTGGACGTCATCGACGCGGACCCGGAGCGGGAGCTCGGGCACGCGTGCGTGGCCAAGTTCGGGCCCCGGCTGCCCTTCCTGCTCAAGCTCCTCGCCGCCGGCGCCCCGCTCTCCCTCCAGGTCCACCCCGACCTGACGCAGGCGATGGAGGGGTACGCCGACGAAGAGCGCCGGGGCATCCCCCTCGACGCCGGCCACCGCAACTACAAGGACGCCAACCACAAGCCCGAACTGATCTGCGCCCTCACCGAGTTCGACGGCCTGTGCGGCTTCCGTGACCCGGTCCAGGCCGCCGGTCTGCTCGACGGCCTCGGCGTCGACTCCCTCAAGCCGTACGTCGATCTGCTGCACGCCCACCCCGAGGACGCGGCCCTGCGCGAGGTGCTCACCGCGATCCTCACCGCCGACCCGGACGAGATGACCCGCACGGTCACCGACGCCACGGCCGCCTGCGCCCGCCTCGGCGGCGCCTACACGCCGTACGCCGCACTCGCCCACCACTACCCGGGCGACCCCGGCGTCATCGCCGCGATGCTCCTCAACCACGTCCGGCTCCAGCCCGGCGAGGCCCTGTTCCTCGGCGCCGGCATCCCGCACGCCTACCTCAACGGCCTCGGCGTCGAGATCATGGCCAACTCCGACAACGTCCTGCGCTGCGGACTGACCCCCAAGCACGTCGACGTCCCCGAACTCCTGCGCATCGTCCGCTTCGAGGCCGCCGACCCGGGCGTACTGCGCCCGGAGGCGTCCCCGGACGGCGAGGAGGTCTACGACACCCCGATCGACGAGTTCCGGCTCTCCCGCTACGTCCTGCCCGAGGGCACCGCCGTCCACGACCTCACCCGCGCCACCGCGCAGATCCTGCTGTGCACGGCGGGTGCCGTCCGGGCGGGGGAGCACGAGCTGACCCCCGGTCAGTCGGTCTTCGTTCCCGCGGGCGAGAGGGCCGAGGTGAGCGGTGCGGGCACGGTCTTCCGCGCCACTGTGATCGTATGACCGGCGTTGTGGAGGCATGACGCGCCGCACCCGGGCAAGGCTGCAACAATGGCGCACCGGCAAAGGACGGGCAAAGCCACAAGGGGCTCTGCCCGGGACGGCGTACGAAGGGACAACGCGAACACATGAGCGCGTCAGGCGGCACCAAGGCGATCGTGGCGGCACTTGTCGCCAACCTCGCAATCGCGGTAGCGAAGTTCGTGGCGTTCCTGTTCAGTGGCTCGTCCTCGATGCTTGCCGAGTCGGTGCACTCGCTGGCCGACTCCGGCAACCAGGGCCTGCTGCTCGTCGGCGGCAAGAAGGCCAAGCGCGAGGCGACCCCGCAACACCCCTTCGGCTACGGCCGCGAGCGGTACATCTACGCCTTCCTCGTCTCGATCATCCTCTTCTCGGTCGGTGGCATGTTCGCCCTGTACGAGGGCTACGAGAAGATCAAGCACCCGCACGAGATCACGCACTGGTACTGGCCGGTGGGCGTCCTGGTCTTCGCGATCATCGCCGAGACCTTCTCCTTCCGCACCGCCATCAAGGAGTCCAACGCGCTGCGGGGCAAGAAGTCCTGGAGCGAGTTCGTCCGCCACTCCAAGGCACCCGAGCTGCCGGTCGTCCTGCTGGAGGACCTCGGCGCGCTGGTCGGCCTGATCCTGGCGCTCGCCGGTGTGAGCCTGGCCCTCGCCACCGGTGACGGCGTCTGGGACGGCATCGGCACCCTCTGCATCGGTGTGCTGCTCATCCTGATCGCGATCGTCCTGGCGATCGAGACCAAGTCGCTGCTGCTCGGCGAGGCCGCGGGCGTCGAGGAGGTCCGCAAGATCGAGGCCGCGGTCGTCGACGGCGACACCGTCACCCGCATCATCCACATGCGCACGCTGCACCTCGGCCCCGAGGAACTGCTCGTCGCCGCCAAGATCGCCGTCCAGCACGACGACACGGCCACCGAGATCGCCGCCGCCATCGACGCCGCCGAGTCGCGTATCCGCGCGGCCGTCCCGATCGCCCGCGTGATCTACCTGGAGCCGGACGTCTACAGCGAGGCCGAGGCGGCCCGCGGCGCCGACCGCGAGGCGTCGCCCGGCGGCCCGTCCCACGAGGGCACCGGCCACTGACGACCCGTCACGACGAAGGGGTCCGCCGAGTGGTTTGGCGGACCCCTTCGCCGTACGGCACGGGCGTCACAGACGCTCGGGCCACAGCGCCGCCTCCTGCGCCGGCCGCCGCCGCACCACCCGCGTCCCGATCGCGAGCACGAGCCCGAGCAGCATAGGCGATGTACCCGGACAGGATCGGCACCATCAGCGTGAAGCCGATGACACCGATGTCGTTCACGTCCATCCAGAAGGAGTTCTCCGGGGTGACCAGGCCGCCCGAGGGGTCGGTGTGCCCGCCGAGCGAGAGCGAGATCGCGATCAGCAGCCCGCACGGGCGCCGAGCGCGCCCGCTCGATCAGCCGCTCCGGGTGGTGAATGCCCTCGGCGACCCCGACGGTGAGGACTCGCTTGCCGACGAAACGGCTGAGGTCCACGTCCTTGTCCGCGGCGACGATGACGCCGTCCGCAGTGCTGACATCGTTGTCATCAGGGATGTTTTCAGCCCCGATGGATCCCTGGGTCTCCACCTTCATCTCGATGCCACGGCTCGCCGCGGCCTGCGTGAGCTTCTCCGCCGCGATGTACGTATGGGCGATGCCGGCCGGGCACGCGGTCACCGCGAGCAGCTTCAACCGCCGCTGCGCGCCGTCGCCGCCCGTGGGGGGAGGGCCGGCCGGTCTGGTCACGTCGATCTCCTCACGCCTTCGTCACTTCGGAACGCCGTCCCGGACGCCCCGCAAGACCGATCAGCACGTCCGATCTCTCGGCACTTCTGACCACCCCGCATCCTGCACACCTCCCGCCCGCTCAAAGGGCAAAAGCCCGATGACATCCCGTTATGCCCTGCCTGCCCTGCATGCCTTGCCATTCGCGGGTGTCTTGTTATCGCTGTTGCGACTCCTGTCGGACCCGCCGCCGACCCCGCCCGCCAGCCCCCCGCAGCCACCCGCGAGAGCCCGGTCCCCACGAAGGCGGGCTGGGGTGGCCGGGTCGTCCGGTGTAGCTTGGGTGGGAGCCAGACGTCGCTGCTGATGGCGGTCGGTCGGTCCCGACACGGACCGGCCGAGGGAGAGAGGGCCTCCGACGGACTGCGCTGCGCGCACGCGGGCATGCCTGTGTCCTCTTCGGGCACCCCTGTGTCCGCCGCCGCGCAGACCAGCCCTACCCACCTCGACCCACACCCCGAGGAGCAGCTCGCAATGACGACTGTCGAGAACCGACAGGACTTCAAGGTCGCCGACCTCTCCCTGGCCGAGTTCGGCCGCAAGGAGATCACCCTCGCCGAGCACGAGATGCCCGGCCTGATGGCGATCCGCAAGGAGTACGCCGAGGCCCAGCCGCTCGCCGGCGCCCGCGTCACCGGCTCCCTGCACATGACCGTGCAGACCGCCGTCCTCATCGAGACCCTGGTCGCCCTCGGCGCCGAGGTCCGCTGGGCATCCTGCAACATCTTCTCCACCCAGGACCACGCGGCCGCCGCCATCGCCGTCGGCCCGAACGGCACGCCCGAGAACCCGCAGGGCGTCCCCGTCTTCGCCTGGAAGGGCGAGACCCTGGAGGAGTACTGGTGGTGCACGGAGCAGGCGCTGACCTGGCCCAACAGCCCCACCGGCGGCCCGAACATGATCCTCGACGACGGTGGTGACGCCACCCTCCTCGTCCACAAGGGCGTCGAGTACGAGAAGGACGGCAAGGTCCCCTCGGTCGACACCGCCGAGTCCGACGAGCACCGCGTCATCCTCGAACTCCTGCACCGCACCATCACGGACGGCTCGCAGAAGTGGACCCAGCTGGCCTCCGAGATCCGCGGTGTCACCGAGGAGACCACGACCGGCGTCCACCGCCTGTACGAGATGCAGCGCGACGGCCACCTCCTGTTCCCGGCGATCAACGTCAACGACGCCGTCACCAAGTCGAAGTTCGACAACAAGTACGGCTGCCGCCACTCCCTGATCGACGGCATCAACCGCGCCACCGACGTCCTCATCGGCGGCAAGACCGCGGTCGTCTGCGGCTACGGCGACGTGGGCAAGGGCTGCGCGGAGTCCCTGCGCGGCCAGGGCGCCCGGGTGATCGTCACCGAGATCGACCCGATCTGCGCGCTCCAGGCGGCGATGGACGGCTACCAGGTCACGACCCTCGACGAGGTCATCGACAAGGCCGACATCTTCATCACCACGACCGGCAACAAGGACATCATCATGGCCTCGGACATGGCCAAGATGAAGCACCAGGCCATCGTCGGCAACATCGGCCACTTCGACAACGAGATCGACATGGCCGGCCTCGCTAAGATCCCCGGCATCGTCAAGGACGAGGTCAAGCCGCAGGTCCACACCTGGACCTTCCCCGACGGCAAGGTGCTCATCGTCCTCTCCGAGGGCCGCCTGCTGAACCTGGGCAACGCCACCGGCCACCCCTCGTTCGTGATGTCCAACTCCTTCGCGGACCAGACCCTGGCCCAGATCGAGCTGTTCACCAAGCAGTCGGAGTACCCGATCGGCGTCTACACCCTGCCGAAGCACCTCGACGAGAAGGTCGCCCGCCTCCACCTGGACGCGCTCGGCGTGAAGCTGACCACGCTCCGCCCCGAGCAGGCCGCGTACATCGGCGTCGAGGTCGAGGGTCCCTACAAGCCGGACCACTACCGCTACTGATCCGGACACCTACTGATCCGGACACCTTCTGGTCCGGACTCCCGGTGAGCGCGTGTGCACTGACGCGCTCACCGGCAGCAGGTACTCAGGGCAGGCCCCCGCACCCCCGTGCCGGGGGCCTGCCCGTCCGGCCCTCAGTGGCCGCAGCAGCCCGTCAAGACTCAGGACCCCCATGCCCCGCGGCCGGTATTCGCTCCACGATCCGCACGATCACACCCTCCTCGCAGAAGAACACTTCCACTGCGCGCCCGGCCCTTCCGGCTGGCGCTATGTCTCCCAGCTGACCACCCCGTCGGGCGATCACAGCGGATCCGTCGACCTCACCCTCGACGAACTCGGCCGCCCCATCCGCCTCGAACTCCACGCCGGCGGCTGGCAGGTGCGCGGTGCCGCCCTCGACGGCGTCACCTGGGTCCGTACTGACCCCGCAGGGGCCGACGCGACGGAAGGCAATGTGCGCGCCCACGCCTTCACCGGCACGTCCCCCGCGTTCCTGATCGCCACCACCCGTCTGCTGAACCTCACCCCCTCCGGATCCGCCACCCGCGTACGCCTCGTCGCCTTCACGGACCCAGTGCTCGCCCCACGCACCGTCGACCAGTCCTGGGCCCTGGTGAAAAGAGAAGCACACGCCACTGACAACGCCCCTCTGACCGTGGACGAATACCAGGTCACAGCCCTGGACACGGGGGAGCAGCACGTCGTGCACATCGCCGGGGACGTGGTCCTCGCGGCGCCCGGGATCGAGCTGGAGGAGCTTGAGTCCCCGCCGTCCTCGTTCGCCTGAAGGTCGGCCTGGACGTCCGCCTGACGATCGTTCGTGTGAGCGACCCCGCGGCGATCACGCAGGCGGCACGAAGCCGGTGCCGGGACGCTCGGCGGAGGGCTCCTCGTACGGCACGGGCGAAGTCGGGGGCGCAGGGCTCGGGGCGGGCGGCGCTTCGAAGGCGGGCTGGGCGGTGGGTCGCGCGGTGGGCGGTCCGGTGGGGGGTCCGGTGGGCGGTCCGTATGCACCCGGCGCCGGTGCAGGCTGGGGCCGGCCAGCGGTGGGCGCCGGGGCCGCCGTGGGTCCGCCGGCGAAGGCTCGCCGCGCTTCCCGGGCCTGCCGTTCCTGCACCACGGCGGCCAGATACGCCGCCGGCGGCACACCCGGCGGCACCTGCGTACCCGTACGAGCCGCCAGATCAGCCGCGAGGCGCTCCGCCATCGCCAGACCGACCTGCGGATCCAGCTGCTGCATCCGCGTCAGGTACTGCCGGACGGCGAGCCATAGCCCATCGGGCACCGCGGACAGATCCAGCCCCGAGAACCGCCCGGCCAGCCACGGCGGAGGCGGCGGCACGAAGCCGCTCCGGGTCTGCGGCACCCGCTCCCGTACGACGAGGGTCCCCGCGAACACATCCCCGAGCCGCCGCCCACGCGCCGAGACCAGTGACGCGATACAGGCGACGACCCCGAACGTCAGCAGAATCTCGATGACGCCGATCGCGCCCCGCACGAGCGCATGCCGGAAGCGGATCGGCCCGCCGTCGTCCCGCACCACACGCAGCCCGCAGGCCAGCTTTCCGAGCGAGCGCCCGTGGCTCAGCGTCTCGACCGCGATCGGCGCGCCCACCAGAACCAGAATGAACGACGCGATCGACACCGCGATCTGCGCCGCCTCGTCCAGGGACGCGGTGGCCGCCAGCAGACCTAGCGACACGGCGATATAAGCAGCGACGGCCACGATCAGATCGAGCAGCACGGCAAGCGCCCTGCTGGGCAGCCTCGCTGGGCGCAACTCCAGCGCCACCGCCTCGCCCGTCACCAGCTCACTCACGCCCGCCGTCCTTCCCCTGACCTGCCCCCGGAACGGCCAGTCTGCCAAGCTGAGGGCACATCGCGCCGCAGTACGACAAGCTGACATCCACGACGAGCCGCCGACGACCAGCCGAGGAGCAGGCACGCAGATGGACCTCGACGTCTTCGTCACCGCGCACCGGGCCGAGTGGGACCGCCTCGACACCCTGCTCCAGCGCCAGCGCCGCCTGACCGGCGCGGAGGCGGACGAACTCGTCGCTCTCTACCAACGCACGGCCACCCACCTCTCCCTGATCCAGTCCAGCGCCCCGGACCCGCAGCTGACCGGGCGGCTGAGCCAACTGGTGGCACGCGCGCGTAGCGCCGTGACAGGAACCCGACGCGCCTCCTGGCGCGACGCGACCCGCTTCCTCACGCACGGCTTTCCCGCCGCCGTCTACAAAGCACGACACTGGTGGGTGCCCACAGCGCTCCTGTCGACTCTCGTCGCCGCTCTCCTGGGCTGGTGGATCGGCGCGACCCCCGAAGTGCAGTCCTCCATCGCGGCGCCGAGCGAACTGCGTGAGCTCACCCGCCCCGGCGGCCAGTACGAGACGTACTACTCCAGCCACCCCGCCGCCTCCTTCGCGGCGCAGGTCTGGACGAACAACGCCCAGGCCGCCGCACTCTGCCTCGTCCTGGGCGTCTTCCTGGGCCTGCCCGTCCTCTGGATCCTCTTCCAGAACATGCTCAACCTCGGCGTCGGGATCGGCCTGATGTCATCCGCGGGACGTCTCGACACGTTCCTCGGCCTGGTCCTGCCCCACGGCCTGCTCGAACTGACGGCGGTCTTCGTCGCCGCCGGCACCGGCCTGCGCCTCGGCTGGACCGTCATCGACCCCGGCCCGCGCACCCGACGCACAGCCCTCGCCGCAGAAGGCCGAGCCGCTGTGGGCATGGCGATAGGCCTCGCCCTGGTCCTCTTCATCTCCGGCGCCATCGAAGGCTTCGTCACCCCGTCAGGCCTGCCCACCTGGGCCCGCATCACCATCGGAGTCGTCGCCGAGCTGGCCTTCCTCGCATACGTCTACGTCGTCGGCGGCCGTGCCGCGCGGGCCGGCGAGACGGGCGACGTCGAGGAAGCCGAGCGCGGCGCCACTGTGCCTACGGCTGCCTGATGTGCAGACACACCTGATGAGCTGCTAGTCTCCTCTTCGCCCCGAGAGAGCCGTTGACACGGATGGATCGGGGAGGTAGATTCGAACAGTTGCCTGGACTGGACACGCTCCGGTCGGCGACAGCGAGTATCTAGCTGCTTCTTGAAGTATCGATCAAATCGATTACTGAGAAGCCCCTCCCGATGAATCGGAAATGGGTAGCCGGTCAGGCAGGCCCGGAACTTCTGATAAAGTCGGATCCGCCGGAAAGGGAAACGCGAAAGCGGAAACCTGGAAAGCACCGAGGAAATCGGATCGGAAAAGGATCTGATAGAGTCGGAAACGCAAGACCGAA